>NZ_JBCEVZ010000013.1:0-106734 GCF_038448715.1 Hymenobacter segetis
ACGCCCCTTGCACCTGCAGCGGTCCCGCGACCGGGTGCCAGCGCGTGCCTTCCGGGAGGGCGACCCAGTCCAAGACCGGGTCGTGCCGGCCGTCTAAGGCCTGCAGCACCGCCGCCAGGACCCCGTCCACGTAAATCCGGGCCCCATTGGCGACCGCTTCGGCGGGGTCCGTGCCGTAGCCCACCAGGCAGTCGTCGATGGCCGTCGGGAAGTACTCGGGGTGGTGCACGCGCACGCCCAGGGTGCAGAGCACCGCCCCCGGGTGGCGGTCCACGCGGAACACCGTCGAGGTAAGGGGCAGGCCCAGTGGGGCCAGCTCCCATGCGTCGCCGCGGCTGACGACGCGCAGGTCGGGCGCGGCGGACTCGATGGCGGACCGCAGGCCCTGGCGAAGCGCTTCCAGCAGCGCAGGGGTAGCCGGGTCCTCGGGCGTGGCGCGTGGCGCAGCAGCGGGGGGCGGGGAACGAAAAAAATGCCGGAGGCGCTCAAACAAGCTCATGGAAGCATCCCACGCATAAGAAGCAAGGGGGCTGCAATAGTACTAGAAAAGCCACCATCTGATTCTCTGTTCACTTTTACGGTCGAACGAGCAAATGGAGCGTTTCTTTGGTGTGATGAATCGAGCGCATGATTGACCAACAGACCGGCCACTTGACTTTAGCCCCTTCGGTGTGCATCTGCGCCGGCGATTCGTTGGAAACGGTCGCTGCTCTCGTCGTGGGCGAATCGACGGAGGTGCGCGACTTGCACAACGGCTGGAAGTGGTTATCGACGCACAACGTCCCGGTAGGGCCGAACTACGTTCACTTCCACTTCTGTTTTTGCCAGAATTGCTTGCAGATGATTTCGGTGGGCATTTCGCCCGAGCGAACGGCACTACTTGGGAGTTGGGAAAACTGGTCGGAACGCGCTGAAAGGGAACGCTTAGGGGCATTGAAACACTGGGTGCGCGAAGAGCTAGGACGCGAAGGGCGCTTTTCCTGGGGAACCGTCACCGCGGATTATGACGAGAAGAGCGCCAGCAGCGGCATCACCATCACCTACAATTGAGCGCCCTACCGCTTCAAGGGTCGTGGCTTAAACGCGCTCCGTTCAAAAATAGGAGCGTCTAGCTTTGGTGAATGAGAGTTTCCACGCTGGTCCTGTCCGGGGTCACCGGCTGCGAAAGCAGAGCCCTCCGGTATTCGGCCTTTGAAGACTTAGTGGTGGGCTCGTATACCGTTCGCCTGTTCACCAACGGGGAGTGTGCAGTGGAAATGGGCCTGGGTTACCACGAAGGGCGCTACACCCTGCAGGGAGATACCATCCGCCTCACGTACCAGGAGGGCCCGCTGCGGGGAATGCCCACCCGCTTGCTGCTCACCCCCACTTACCTCGTTACCCTGCCTTCGCCGGAATATCCCCGGTCGACTAGGATGCACCGGCAATAGTTGACAGACGTTCAGCCAAACGGTGGCGTTTACGGACCGTGATTTCTGGCTTCGTGAGACTAAAATCACTTCTAAGCACCGGCCCTGTTGTCCCGAAGGGCCTGCCGGGCATTGCCGGGCTAACCCTTGCTCCTTTTTAGTATGGGTAGAGGCGCACGGACACAAGGACATCGTTTCGAAAAATGACCCGACAGTCACGGTCTACTTCTTCATTGCTTACGCGAATGGTGTCTGGATACCCGTTAAGTGTGCAGTCTTCGCAGATGGCTTTTATAAATTTTGCTTTGGGCATGCCAATGTCAATTCCGTGGCACATCCGGGCCAAGCGCTTGTCACTAATGAAAAGTTCGTCCAATAAGAAGTTGTAGGGGCTTTTACGAAACACAATCTTGGATTGATTTTTCGTCACCGTAATCAACGTATCCGTGGCGTTGTCATCGTAATGATTTTGCATGGTGGATTTCACGATGCTGGCGCTTCGAGACATTACACCTGCGATATCTTGCTCGTGCAGCTCGCGACAGAAAGGATCGAGAACAAAATCGCTTATTATCCGGGTGTCCTGCCGTCCGGCGGGCACTGGCTGCTTTTTACGGGGAATAGGTTCTGCTGGAGCAATGGACACCTCAACTCCGTTGGTGCGAGCAAGCGAATCGTTCGCCGTCGACAATTCGCCGGTGGAGACCGCGGCACTTCCTGTGGTTTTTGGGTCATTGCCACACGAAGCCACGAAGCAGGCCACGGTTAGCAGGCCGCAAAAAAAGATAGCAGGGGGCAACGCAAGGTTCATGTTCTTTTCTTATCATCGGCAGACCGATTAGCCGATGTGCAGACACGGCCTCGAAATATAAGTCAACGAAGGAGGGGAAGGCAATATGCTGCTTCCCTTCTGGGGCGATGGCGTCCGTTCAACAGGCGGAGCAAGGAGCCCGCGGGACGGGCCCACCCCGCCGCGGGGCAGATGCCCGCGGAGGACTACAGTTACTTCCTCCTACACGCGAGCGACAGCGCCACTGGTACTACGCCAGGTTCCAGCCTGTAAACACCGCTGATGGCTCCAGTATTCCAAGTTTACTTAAACGGTACTACGTTGAACGTGCTTCGTTCAGAAATTGGAGCCTTTGTGGAAGGTGTTAACCAGTCACAAGCCTGACTGGTCACTCCTGCACGGCGCCTTCGGGCAGCGTGTCGGGGAGCGGAAAATGAAAGAGGTCCTCCAGGCCTTGGGCGAGAACCGGCGCGGAGAAGGCCCCGGCGCACGGCGATGGCTTCCCGGACGACGCGCCCGCCTCGCGCAGCGCCTGTGCCAAGTGAAAGACGATTGCCTGGGGATCCGCGTAGGCCGCAACGGGGGCATTGCAGTACGAGAAAAGGCGTTGGCCTTTGCGGTAGACCAGCACCTTGACAATTGCCCCGTCCGTTGGCTCAATTCGAATGCCGCCCGTCCCGATTGAATCCAAGCGCACCACCTCTTGAGTTAAGGTCAGCACTTGCCGTCGTTGGGGTTCTGACAGGGCAAAACAATGGACGGCGGAGTCGGGCGCGTCCACGTTGAGGTGCAGCGCTTGTACCCGGCCAACCGAATCCATCCGGTAGGCCCACGTTTCGTTCTGGCCGTTAAAATGCAGCAGTTCCAGTACCTGGATGTCGTGCCCGGCGCCGGACGGCGCCCCGCAGCGCATGAACAGTGGCCCGGCCATGAGGAAAAAGAAGGCACCGCAGCGCGAAGGCATACTCATGGTTCAAATAAACGGTGTGTTGCACCGATTCCTAATGCTTTCTCCCTCTATCAGATAAACCGCTGCGCTTTAATGCCGAATTTCGGAGTACCAATTCAGAATGCAGAACGCGATATCATACCATACGCCGTAACCGGCCAGATACACGAAAATTTTATATCTAATAATGAGTGTATTACGATGAAAAACCCCTCCTTCCTGCCTGTTTTGATGCTGCTGGTTTCCGGCTCGCCGGGGCTTGGGGGGACGTTTGCGCTGCACTGCCCCCACACTTGCTCATGTCGTTAACCGCTTTCCTTGCTTTCCTGGCCAATATCCCGCTTAAGGGCGTGGCTGCTGGTGCCGCTGGTTTGGGGCTCAAGTCCCTGCTCAATACGCTGCTCACGAAGTTGCTTGACCGGCGAACTGAACGGCTGAAAGATGACCGCAGCGCGGTGGAACGTGAAAAGGACCGGCATCACGAAGCCAAGAAATGGCAGCACGAAGCCCAGGAACGCGAAAAGGACCGGGAGCACGAGGGTAAGAAGTGGAAGCACGAGAAAGCCCTGGCTCTCATCAACGCCCCGGCCCGCAGCACCAGCAGCAGCGTCATGGCTGTGGCTTAAGCCTCACCAGCAGCCCCGAAACGAGGTTTTAAAACCCTTTTCTCGTTTTGTCCCAATCACTCTGCTGCTGACTCACTGTAATCGATACCGTCGTGCCTTGAACGAGCTCTGTTCAGTTGAAGGAGGGTATGTTTAACATATCTGTGCCTGCGGCAACGTTACGACAACAATATATCCGTGGGACTACCCCTCATCCGTATGAAGTATGCACTCCCTGTAAAGCACAAAGGCGTATTGCTCCTGCTTAGTGGGATGTTGCTGTTCGGGTGGTATTGGGCACTTTGTGTACCTTCTCATAGAAGCTTATATGAAGCCCTCCGCTATATATATCATGAGGGAAGCCGGATAGGGCTCCTGGTTGAGTCCGCCCTGTTTTTCCTGCCGGCGGCCGCGGCACTACTACTGTATAGCAGTGCGCTCTTCCCTGCTAAACGGCGCATTAGAACGGGGGCATTCCTGCTGCTGGTGGTCGACACGCTGCTCAAGAGCTATATCTTCTTTGTATTGATAGCGCAGCAATACTTTGCCTTTTACTCAATGGATGTGCGTTTCCTGTTACCCTTTCCGAGCACCGCCCTCTTGTGGGTGCTTTTTTACATCACCCGGAAACGGGAACGAAGTGTCTGAATGGTCCCGATAGTAAAGACCAGTGTTCAGGAAAACGGTCAAAATAACAAACGGCAAGTCAGTGTCCCGCCTGCGCCGCCAGATTCCCCCGCCCCGGCCACCACTCCGGCCGGTGGGGCAGCCGCAGCTCCTGCCCCTCGAAGCGGCGCACGCCGTAGTCGCCGCCGCTGAGCTCGCCGAAATCCTCGGCCAGGCGCACACGGTAGTCGGCATCAATCCAGAACAGGTGGCGGTCGAAGGCGCGGTGCAGGTTGGGGCAGAGGGCCACGCCGTTGGGCAGGGTGTCGTCGTGGCTCACGGCCCAGGGCACGATGTGGCAGGCATCGAGCAGCGGCACGGGGCTGCTGCGGGTGCTGAGTAGCTTCAGGCCCGAGACGGCGCAGGTGTAGTCGTAGGCTTCGAGCACCACGCGCTTGAACACGCCGCTGCGCACCGTGAGGTCGAGCTCATCGGCGGGCGCTACGTGGGTGCGGTAGAGGGCGGCGGGCTCTTCCAGCATCTGGCGGCGGATGCCGGCCAGCGCCTCCTGGCCGGCGCGGGCGCGGTAGCGGCCCTGCGTTTGGGGGAAGTAGCGCGTGAGCAGGGCTTGCGTGAGGGCCGCCCGGTGGGCGGGCGCTTGCAGCAGCAGCCAGAGGTCGGCATCGAGGGCGGCGTAGGCCACCACGTCGCGCAGGTGGCGGAAGCTGCGGATGGAGCCCGAGCGGGTGAGCAGGATGTCGAGGCCGGGCCAGGTGTGCAGGTGCCAGAAGCCGTCGGAGCGCAGGTGGTAGAAGGGCAGGGCGAAGTTGGCGGCCGTGAACAGCGCCGAGGTGCCCAAATCGGTGCAGATGGCTTTGAAGGCCGCGATGAGCTCGGGCGTGATGCCGATGCGGTTGCCGGTGATGGAGCCGTCGGCGACGCCTTCGAGTACAGCCAGCAGCAGGGCGGGCTTGTAGGGGGCTTCGCCGTGCTGGCGGCTGGTGGCCACGCGCAGGTGCTGGAAGCGGCGGAGGTAGGTAGAGAGCATGAGAGGGCAGGAGAGGGCAGGGGGCCGGGCCCCGGGCAGTGGTCCCGGCCGGGCCGGAGCCAGCCGGGAAGGCGCGGGCGAGCTGGAAAAGGAATCGGGAAAAGGTACGCCGGGCGTCGCTTGCATCTGTGGCGGGCTCCGCGGACGAAGTGATTGATGGGCAGTCAGAACAGTGCAGGAGAGTAGGGGCAAAGGACGCTGGTAAGTTCAACCCATCATCACTTCCCATCCTAATCCTATGTTCAAACACTACTTTCTTGCCCTACTGCTGGCGCTGAGCTGTGGTCCGGCGTTTTCCGCTAAATTTTACGTGGCCCCCACGGGCAGCGACACCAACAGCGGCACCATTCAACAACCCTTCCTCTCCATTCAGCAGGCCCAGACGGCGGTGTCGGCCGGCGATACGGTGTGGGTGCGCGGCGGTGTTTACATGATGCAGAATTCGCAGATAGCGGGATACGGTGCCCCGTATGCCTACGTCACGCTGTTGAATAAAAGCGGCTCGGCCACGGCCGGCCGCATCAACTACTGGGCCTACCCGGGCGAGCGGCCGGTATTCAACTACGCCAACGTTAACCCCAACGTCACCAATGCCGGCGCTCCTTTCGTCGGCCCTTACCGCCTCAGCGCGTTTGAGGTGACGGGTTCGTACATCCACATTCGGGGGCTGGAAGTGGTGGGCGTGCGGGTGCCGTCCGTTAACAGCACCACCAACACGCTGTCCATCTGCTTTTCGCAGAGCGGGCAATTCGGCAACAACATCTACGAGCGGCTGAGTATGCACGACGGGCAGGCCATCGGCTTTTACCTGACCCGGGGCCCGAACAACCTCATCCTGAACTGCGACGCTTACCGCAACAACGACAATATCAACGCGCCCAACTCCACCGGCACCGCCAACGGCGGCAACGTGGACGGCTTCGGCTGCCACCCCAACCGGATAGACTACACGGGCAACGTGTTTCGCGGCTGCCGCGCCTGGCAAAACAGCGACGACGGCTACGACTGCATCTCGGCCTACACCGCCACCACGTTTGAGAACTGCTGGGCCTTTTACAACGGCTACACCCAGAACTTCGCGACCCGGGGCGACGGCAACGGCTTCAAGGCGGGCGGCTACGGCTCGACGGCCCTGACCGGCATCCCGTCGCCGGTGCCCAGCAACACCGTCCGGTTTTGCGTGTCGGTGCGCAACCGGTCGAACGGCTTCTACTCCAACCACCACCTGGAGGGCAGCACCTGGCTCAACAACACGGCCTATAACAACGCCGTGAACTTCGACATGCTGAACCGCAAGGCCCGTAATTCTACCGATTACCTCACCGATGTGCCCGGCTACCACCACACGCTGCGCAACAACATCAGCCTGCTGCCCCGCTCCACCAACGCCGCCACCCGCGACCTGAACAACTACGACGCAACGCCCGGGGCCAACACCACCGACCACAACACCTTCCTGAACCCCGCCGTGACGGTGGACCCCAGCGACTTCGTGAGCCTGGACACCACCCTGTTGCGGGCCCCGCGCCAGGCCGACGGCAGCCTGCCCGTGACCAGCCTGCTCCGCCTGGCCCCCGGCAGCGACCTGATTGACGCCGGCGTCGACGTGGGCTTTCCCTACAGCGGCACCGCGCCCGACCTGGGGGCCTACGAAACGGCCAACCCCACCATCTGGACCGGCGCGGTGAGCACCGATTGGTTTGACGCCGCCAACTGGACCGGCGGCGTGCCCACGGCCACCCTCGATGCCCTTATTCCGGCCGCAACCCGCTACCCGGCCATCGCCGCAGGCACTGCCACGGCCCAAAACCTGACCATCAGCGTTGGGGCAATGCTCAACCAAGGCGGCGGCACGCTCAGCCTTACCGGCAACCTGACCAACAACGGCACCTTCGCCGCCACCGAGGGCACGCTGGCTACCAGCGGCACCGTCAACCAGCTGTTGGGCGGCAGCAGCGCCAGCACCTATAAAAACCTGACCATTGGGGCCGGTGGCGCCGCCCTCGGCACCACAACCAGCATCCGGGGCGTGCTCACGTTGGTGGGCAACCTGGCCACCAACAGCAAAGTCCTGACGCTGCTCTCCAGTGTGAGCGGTGGCGTGGCCACCGACGCGCTGGTGGTGAACAGCGGCGGCCGGGTACTGGGCACGGCCACCGTGCAGCGCGCCATCGACCCGAGCGGCAACGCCGGGCTGGGCTACCGCCAGTACGCGGCGCCGGTGAGTAATACCACCGTGGCCGACCTGGCTACCAGCGGCTTCACTCCCGTGGTAAACCCCGCCTACAACTCGGCCGCCGCTCCGGGCAGCGTGCGGCCGTTCCCGACCGTGTACGGCTACGACGACAGCCGCCTGACCCTCACCAATACCATGAGTAGCTTCGATAAAGGCTGGTTCTCGCCGGATGCGCTGACCGATGCGCTGGCCGTGGGCCGGGGCTACACCGTGAATATCGGAGCCGGCGAGCTGGTCGATTTCCAGGGCACCCTCACCAGCGGCGACCAGGCGCTGGCCCTGCCCAGCAACCGCGCCAGCTACCCCGACGGCGGCTGGCAGCTGCTGGGCAACCCGTACCCCGCCCCGCTCGACTACTCCCTGGTAGCGCCCGCCGACCGCCCGGGCCTGGAGGCCGCCATGTATGTATTCGGCAGCAGCGCCCAGTACGCGGGGCAGTACCGCAGCTACATTAATGGCATCGGCAACCCGGTGCTGCCGGTGGGGCAGGCGTTTTTCGCCCGCGTGGCGGCCGGCCAATCCTCGGCCAGCCTCACCTTCCGCAACAGCCAGCGTCTGACCGCGCCCAGCGCCACCACCTTCCAGCGCACCACCGCCGAAACCCGGCCTCTGGTGCAGCTCACATTGCAAGGCGTCGGCCGCCCGCTGGTGGACGAGGCCACGGTTTACTTCGAAAACGGGGCTACCAGCGGCTTCGATGCTGCTTACGACGCCGAGAAGCTGCCCAACCCTTCCGGTCTTAACTTATCAACCAGCCTGGCTGGCCACCAGCTCAGCATCGACGGCCAGCCCGGCCTCGGCACCGCTCAGCGCGTGGTGCCGTTGGCCGTGGGCGTGCCGCAGGCGGGCACCTACACCCTCACAGCCAACCAACTGCTAAACCTGAACACCACCGCCGTGTACCTGCGCGACGTGCAGCTCGGCACCCTCACCGACCTCACGCAGCAGCCCACGTACCAGTTCACGGTGACCAATGCCGCCGCGCTCAACACCACACGCTTCGAGCTGGTATTTGCGGCGCGGTCGGCCCTGGCAGTAGCGTCGGCGGCTTTATCTCAGCAAGTAGCATTATACCCCAACCCGGCCAAAAATCAAGTGACCATTGAGTTCCCGCTCAGCCTAAACCGCCAGCCGGTAACGGCCGCTTTGGTTGATGCCCTGGGCCGGGTGGTGCGCCAGCAGGTGCTGCCCGCTGGTGCGGTTGCCCACGCGCTGGCCTTGCCTAACGTGGCGCCCGGCGTCTACTCCCTGCGCCTGACTACGGAAGTGGGAGTGGTGGTGAAAAAGCTGATTGTGGAATAATCGGAAAGCTGGGAAAAGCCCCGTCGCCAGGTTGGCGGCGGGGCTTTTTTGTTGCGGCTTCTATATTGAACGGTCATGCTTCGGCTCCGCTCAGCATGACTGTTCAATTAACACGACCGTTCAGCTGTTAAGACTTCTCAAGCAGACTTCTCCGCCCCTCATAACCTTTTCCTAATGCCCGGGGTAAGCAAAAGCCCGTTAGCTTCGCCCGTATGAAAACCCTCTATCTCCTTCGCCACGCCAAATCCAGCTGGAGCTTCGATGAGCTCAGCGACCAGGAACGCCCGCTCAACGACCGTGGCCGCGACGATGCCCCCCTGATGGGCCAGGCGCTGGCCAAGCGCCGCATCTGCCCCGATGTGATTGTGAGTTCGCCCGCCGTGCGCGCCATGAGCACGGCCGTGCTGGTGGCCCGCGAAATGCAGTACCCGCACGATAAAATCGTGGTCGAGTCCGGCATCTACGGGGCCGACGTGGACGATTTTCTGGCCATTCTTAAGGATTTGCCCGATTCGGCCGCCTCGGCCCTGGTGGTGGGCCACAACCCCACCATCACCGAAACGGCCAACACCCTCTCTCCCTCCAGCATCAATGAGATGCCCACCGCCGCCGTGGTCTGCCTGCGCTTCGAGTGCGAGCAGTGGGCCGAAGTGAGCAAGGTAAACGCCGAGTTTTATTTCTACGACTACCCGCGCAACGCGGAGTAGAAACGGAGCACTAATCAGGCCGGGGTAACAAAAAAAGAACGTCATGCTGAGCTTGTCGAAGCATCTCTACCGTAGAAGTAATCAATGCTCTTGCAACGAAGCGGTAGAGATGCTTCGACAAGCTCAGCAGGACGTTCTGCTCATTCTTAATCGACTTCCAAGAATTGAAAACCCTTTCCCGCGACCTGAGCTGGCTGCGTTTCAACGCCCGCGTGCTGCAAGAAGCCCAGACGGATACCGTGCCGCTGCTGGAGCGCCTCAAGTTCCTGGCCATTTTCAGCAGCAACCTCGACGAGTTTTTCAAGGTGCGGGTGGCCACGCTACGACGGCTGACTAAGCTCAAAAAGAAAACCCGCGCCAAGCTCGGCGAAAGCCCCAAGCGGCAGCTCAAAGAGGTGCTGGCCGAGGTGGCACGGCAGCAGGAGGAATTCGGGGCCACGTTCCGCGGGCAGCTGCTGCCCGAGCTCAACCGCCACCACATCCACCTGCTCACGGAGGCCGAGCTCACCGATAAGCAGCGCGAGTGGACGGCCCGCTACTTTGAGAAAAACGTGCGCGACCTGCTCTCGCCCGTGGCCCTCGATGATACCCTGCACCACCTTTTCCTGAAGGACCAGGCCGTCTACCTCACTTTCTTCCTGAGCCAGCCCAACGCTGCCACCAGCAAAGCCAAGAACAAGCACGCCGACGAGCGGGTGCTGATAATGGAGCTGCCCACCAAGCGCCACGGCGGCCGCTTCGTGCGCCTGCCCGATGAGGGCGAGGAGCGTTACGTCCTGTTTCTGGACGACGTAATCCGCGTAGGGGCGGCCGGACTGTTCCCTGCTTATCAGCAGGTGGAAGTCAATGCAGTGAAACTCTCACGCGATGCCGAGCTGGACATCGAAGAAGAGGTTTCGGGCGATTTGATGGAGAAAATCCGCAGCAGCCTGGCCAAGCGCACCACCGGATTCCCGGCCCGCATGCTCTTCGACCCCCAGATGCCGAAGGAAGTCCTGCGCGCCATCAAGCAGAAAACCGGCATCACCGACGAAGAATTGGTGGAGGGCAGCCGCTACCACAATTTTCGCGACTTCTTCGGCTTCCCCAATTTTGGCGAGGCCGACTTTCACTACCCGCCCCGGCCGGCGCTGCCGCACCCCACGCTGCCGCGCACGGGCAGCCTGCTGGCGGCCATCGGCCAGCGCGACCACCTGCTGCACCCTCCCTACCAGTCCTTCGACTACGTGACGCGCCTGCTGCGCGAAGCCGCCGCCGACCCGCGCGTGTCCGGCATCAGCATCACGCTCTACCGCGTGGCCAGCAAAAGTGCCGTAGTAAAAGCCCTGCTCAAAGCCGCTAAAAACGGCAAGCAGGTCACCGTGGTAGTCGAGCTGAAAGCGCGGTTCGATGAGGAATCCAACCTCTTCTGGGCCGATAAGCTGAAGCGGGCCGGCGCGCACGTCGTCTTCACCCCGCCCGAGCTCAAAGTGCACAGCAAGCTCCTGCTCATCACTCGCCGCGAGGACGACGAAACCACGCGCCGCTACGGCTATTTCAGCACCGGCAACTTCAACGAAAGCACCAGCGAGCTTTACACTGACCACGGCCTGTTCACGGCCGATGAGCGGCTGACCCGGGAATCAGCCGCCGTGTTTGAGTACCTGCGCGACCAAGCCACCGTGCCCGAGCTACACCAGCTGCTGGTGGCCCCTTTCGGCCTGCGCTCCGGCCTTTGTGCCCTGATTGACTACGAAATCAAACAGGCCAAAAAAGGCCACGAGGCCTACATCATCCTCAAAGTGAATGCCGTGGAGGACGAGGGCATGATTGCCAAGCTCTACGAGGCCAGCCACGCCGGCGTGCGCGTCGAGCTCATCGTGCGCGGCATTGGCCGGCTGGTGCCGGGCCAGCCCGGCTTCAGTGAAAATATCAGCCAGCGCGGCCTCGTCGACCGTTTTCTGGAGCACAGCCGGGTGTACGTGTTCGGCCACGGCGGCGAGGAAAAAGTCTACGTGTCTTCCGCCGACTGGATGACCCGCAACCTCGACCGCCGCGTGGAAGTCGCCTTCCCCATCCTCGACGAAAGCCTGCGTGCCGAGGTACGCCACCTGCTCGATTTCCAGCGCAACGACAACGTGAAGGCCCGCGATTTCGAGAATGCGTTCATCCCGGCCGTAGAGGGCGAAAAGCCCCTGCGCGCTCAGGAGGCCACCTATGCCTGGCTGAAAGGCCAGAAGCGCCGCCAGCGCAAATAGCGCAGCTTCGGCCGCTGTTAATAAGAAAAGGCCCGCTATCAGCATAGCGGGCCTTTTTTGCGGACTCAACTTGGGCTGTCCCACCGGCAATAATGAGCCGATAGCTGACCCGGCTGATTACTTCTTTTTGATGTCGCCGCGAATCTCGCCGTTCGGGAAAGCCGTCGAGTGCATGTTCACATACATGCCATTGTTGAGCAGCTGGGTAGCCTGGTCGTCCGTGAGCGTTACCGTGCCCGTGATGGGCGACGTCAGCGAAGAGAATGGAATGGCCACTGCTCCGTTGACGCCCGGGGCGCCCGAGTGGATGTGAGCCGCCGAAGGCGTAAAACCAGAAAACGTAACGGTGTACGTGAGCTGCTTATTGCTGCTGGTGTATACACCTGCAAAGGTCCCGGCGGCAGTGGTGCTGTTGGCCGGCACCTGCTGCGTCCCATTGATGGCAGCCGTTAGATTGGTGGTGGTGCTAGCTGCGGGCGTGGCGTCGTCTTTTTTGCTGCAGGCAGTAAAGAGGCTCAATGCGGATGCTGCGAAGATAATGTAGGACTTTTTCATTTTTTGAAATTGAGTTGGTGTCTAATTGGGCTTTGAAAAAAGTTTAAGTTATTGTGACTATAACTTAAACAAAAGGAAAAGGTTTAGGGTATTATTCCATAATGGGGACGTGCAGTTACACTCTATTGCGCTTTGACCCTGTTTTTTCCCAATTTGGGACAAATAACAGTTTTCCCTTTTCGGTCTCTAAAACAAGATTTTACCTGGACAGTAATAAGTCTGCAACTGGCTGTTTATAAAAGCAGAATAAGATTATTCCGGCTTGCTGTTGCGTTAAAAGTGTTTCGTTTACGACTCTTTTTTCTGCGCTGGGTTCAACATTTAGTCTTTTTATAATTTTTTTCTCCTCCCGTTTTCGCATGAATAATTTTACCCTGCGTTGTTTCCTATTGGGTGTTTCGTTGAGTCCGGCATTGCTACCGGCCACCGCCCAGGCGCAAACTCCCATTACCCCAGGCGAGGGTGCCGGGGCCACCACCGCCGGCAGCTCGTCGACCCTGACCGGCCAGGTCACCTCTGCCCAGGGACAGGTGCAGCCTAATACCTCGGTGTCAATCATCTCGCTGGCTACCAGCCAGCGCCGCACCGTGCAGGCCAGCCAGACGGGCACGTTCACCATTGGCGGGCTGGTATCTGGCGGGCCCTACGTGGTGCAGGTGCAGCAGCCCGGCTTCCGGGTGCAGAACATCACCAACGTGTTTCTGAAGGCCGGTGAAGCCACTGTGCTCACCGTGACGCTGAACCCCGAAACCGTAGCCGTAGGTACCCGTCGTAGCGACCGTACCGCCCTGGAATCGGCGGTGCCGGTAGATGTGGTGGAAATGAGCGAACTGGTGCGCACCGTGCCCCAGACCGACCTCACGCAGCTGCTGCAATACACGGTGGCGGCCTTCAACTCGACGCGCCAGACGGGGGCCGGCGGCTCCGACCACGTGGACCCGGCCAGCCTGCGCGGCCTGGGTACCGACCAGATGCTGGTGCTCGTGAACGGCAAGCGCCGCCACACCACCGCCCTGGTAAACCTGCTGAGCAACCGCGGCCTGGGCAGCGTGGGCACCGACCTCAACACCTTGTCTAGCTTGGGCGTGGAGCGTGTGGAAGTGCTGCGCGATGGTGCCGCGGCCCAGTACGGCTCCGACGCCATTGCCGGCGTAATGAACATCAACCTGAAGAGTGACAACCACGGCGGCAGCGTGCTGCTGAGCTCGGGCGTGACTTCGGAGGGCGACGGCCTGGCCACGCTGCTGGGCGTGAATAAAGGCTTCCGCTTGGGAGAAAAAGGGTTTTTGAACCTGACCGCCGACGCTGACTACCGCGGCCGCACCACCCGCGGTTACGCCCGCGACCCGCTGGTGAGCCCCGTATTCGTGGCCAACAACCCGGCCGCTGAGCAGGCCGCGCTGGCGGCCGCCGGCAAGACCTACAAAGACTTTGAGCAGCACAACGGCGATGCCCGCGTGCGCAACGTGCGCGGCTTGTTCAATGCCCGGGTGGAGGTATCGGAAGCCCTGGCGTTTTACGGTTTCGGCAGCTACAACTTCCGCCGGGGGCAGGCCAATACGCCGTGGGTACTGCCCGCCACCCAGCCCAACGAAGTGGTGAAGGAGCTGTTTCCGTACGGCTACCAGCCCGAGGTGAACACGCGCATCCATGACGGCGCGGGCACGGTGGGCGTGGTGCTGGGCCGCAGCGGCCCCAACCATTGGACCCTGGACCTGAGCAACACCACTGGCTACAACCGCATGAACTACGACCTGGCCAACACGCTGAATGCGTCGCTGGGCTCGGAGTCGCCCACGGTGTTTGCCAATGCCGGCGGCTTCCAGTTTCTGCAAAACGTGACCAACGCCACGGCCAACCGCTTTTTTGATAAAGTGCTGGCCGGCACCAACGTGGCTTTCGGCGGCGAGTTCCGGGCCGACCGCTACGAAATCATGCGCGGCGATGAGCGCGCCGAGGCGGAGTACGACAATAACTCGCTGGCCCAGCAGGGCGCGCAGGGCTTCAGCGGCTTTGGCCAGGCCTCGGCGGTAGTGGGCAGCCGTACCAACGTGGGCGCTTTCCTCGACGTGGAAGCCGACGTAACCAAGCGCTGGAGCGTGAGCGGCGCGCTGCGCTACGAGAACTATTCCACCTTCGGCTCGGCCTTTATTTACAAGGCCACGACGCGGGTGAAGGTGGCGGATTTCCTGGCCGTGCGCGGCGCGTTCAACACGGGCTTCCGGGCGCCGTCGCTCCAGCAGGTGCTCTACCGCCAGATTACGCAGCGCCCCGGCGTGAGCGGGGTGGTGTACTCCGGCATTTTCAACAACCAAGACGAACTGACCCAGAAAGCCCAGGTACCCACCCTGACGCCCGAAAAATCGCGGAGCTACAGCGCCGGTCTGGTGCTCACGCCCACGCCGTCGTTCTCACTCACGGCCGATGCGTATTTGATTGACATCGACAACCGCATCACGCTGTCGGGCTTGCTGCGGCCGGGTTCGGGCATCAGCCCGGAGTTTACCCAGCTGCTGGCCAACAACCGCGTGAGCCAGGCCCAGTTCTTCACCAATGACCTGGACACCCGCACGCAGGGCATCGACGTGGTGGGCAGCTACCGCCATGCCCTCGGCAAGGGCCAGCTCACGGTGACGGCGGCGGCCAACTTCAACCAGACCCGCACCCGCGCCCAGAACATCCCGGCCAACTTCAGCAGCCTGCAAACCGACGACAACCCGACCACCAACTACATCGACCCGCGCCAGCTTTCGCTCATCGAAACCGGCAACCCGGCCAGCAAAATCCTGCTCGGCGTGAACTACAGCCTGGGTAAATTCGGCATCGGCCTGCGCAATACGTACTTCGGCGAAGTAAAATACTACGACGTGGCCCCCGACCCGGCCCGGTACGATTTCGGCAGCTACCTGCTGGTGTTCAAGCCCCGCACCGTGACCGATTTGCTCATCAGCTACCAGCCCGCCAAGGCGCTGACGCTGACCTTGGGCGCGCAAAACCTCTTCAACGTGAAGCCCAATACCCTCAACGAGGCGGCTTCCAACGGCGTGGCACCCGGCGGTTTCGCCAGCCGAGGCGATTTCGAGCGGTATTTCCAGAACCGCTACGGTGTGCCGTCGCCCTTCCCCGCCAACCACGACGTGTACCCATATGCTCCGGTGCAAATGGGCTTCAACGGAGCTTTCCTGTACCTGAAGGCGGTGTATAACTTCGGGATTTAGGTAGTAAAAAGCAGTAGGGTGCGGGGCTTGCCCCCGCCCGGCGTTGAACGGTATCATCGTTCAATGCCGGGCGGGGGCAAGCCCCGCATCCTACTGCTTTTATTTCTACTTCCGGCTGCGTTCAGCCTTTTGCAGCAGCTTCCGGGGCGGCACGATGAACAGGTCCAGGCTGGCGTAGGGCGTGCCGCCGAGCTGGCTGTTGATGAGGCGGTCGCGGGTGCTGTTGGTGCGGTCGAAGGCGTTGAACTGGTAGTTGTAGCGGTAGCCGGCTTCGATGCCCGTCCAGAGGAAGGACAGGAGTTCGTGCTCGTAGCGCAGGCGGAATTTCAAGTCAATCTGGCGCAGCTCCAGCGAGGTGACTTTGGGGTTGTTGGGCGCGGCGAAGGGCGTGCGCAGCTTCAGGTTGTAGTTGTTGCTGGCCACCTCGTAGCCGGCAAACAGCAGTGAATTGGACGACAGGTTGCGCCGCACCAGCACCCGGGCCGGAAACAGCGCCTCCACGCCCCAGCGCGGGTTGAAGGAGCGGTTGTACACCAGCACGGGGTAGATGCTCTGGCGGCCCAGGTTGTAGCCCAGCTGCACGCCCAGGCCCCAGGCAAACGTGGGGCTGCGCTTCCAGCCGTAGATGAATTCGGAAGTGACTTTGAGGTAGTCGCTCACGCTGAGCTCGTCGGAATTATAGTCGCCGTTAAGCTCGGTTTTGGTGCGGAAAAGGTACCAGTGCACCGCATCCACCGGCCGAATCACGGCCAGCTGCGCGCCAATCACGCTCAACCCCTTGTTTTCGATGTTGCTGTAGAGGCCGTACTGGTCGGTAGTGGCCGGCGTACTGAACTGGAATTCCTGGCGGTCGTAGTTCAGGCCTAGAATGAGCTTGAGGTGCGGGTGGTTGAGCAGCGGCGCGTAGGCCTTGATGACAAGGTTGGCGTTTTTGCTAACCTGGGTATTGTAGTCAGAACCCCCGCCCACGGCCGTACTTTTCAGGCTGAAATTGCCCGGAATCCGCTCGTACTTCACAATCAGACCCTTGCTCGGCCCCATGCCCACCACCTGCGAGTTGGCAAAGGTCTGGGCATCGGAGCGGCCGGCCCCGGCCGTATCGAGCGGCGCGGGCGGCGGGTACACGGGGATATCCTGCGCGGCGGCTCGGCCCAAACCCAGCAGCAGTAGAGCACCCAAACGAAGAAAGCGTACCTGATTCATGACAGAAAAGGCCGGGCCTGATGTAGCCCGGCCTTCGCCCTTACGATAATATTCACGTAACGTTCATGCCCAATCGGCCCGGCAACAATTTGATAATGCTGCCGAACCGATGGGGCTATTCGCTGGCCCAAGTGTTGGCCTGGTAGGGGTAGCGCTGCTGGTGCAGGGCCGCCACGCGCTTGCCCAGCAGCTCACGCAGCTCGTCCAAGTTGGTGCGGTCCTGGGCCGAAATGAAGACCACCGGGTCGTGCAGCTTGGCCATATAAGTAGCTTGCAGCTGCTCCAGCGGCGGGCGCGGAGCAGTGCCGTCGTCCTCGGCATCCAGCACTTCGCCGAAGGGGTCGTGCTCCACGTCGTCGTGCTTGTACTGGTCTATTTTGTTGAACACCAGCAGTGTGGGCTTGTCGGCCGCGCCGATGTCGACCAGCGTATCGTTCACCACCTGAATCTGCTCCTCAAAATTGGGGTGCGAAATGTCCACGACGTGCAGCAGCAAATCGGCTTCGCGGATTTCGTCCAGCGTGCTCTTGAAGCTCTCGATGAGCTTGGTGGGCAGCTTGCGGATAAACCCAACCGTATCAGAGAGCAGAAACGGCGTGTTTTCGAGCACCACTTTGCGCGTGGTGGCGTCCACGGTGGCGAACAGCTTGTTTTCGGCGAATACATCGGCCTTGCCCAGCACGTTCATCAGGGTGCTTTTGCCCACGTTGGTGTAGCCCACCAGCGCTACCCGGATGTTGCCGCCGCGCGACTTGCGCTGGGTGTGGCTCTGCTTGTCTAGGTCTTCGAGCTTCTCCTTGAGGAAGGCAATCCGGTCGCGCACAATGCGACGGTCAGTTTCAATCTCCGTTTCACCGGGTCCTTTCATGCCCACGCCACCACGCTGCTTGTCCAGGTGAGTCCAGAGGCCGGTGAGGCGGGGGAGGAGGTACTGATACTGCGCCAGCTCGACCTGCGTGCGCGAAGTGGCCGACTTGGCCCGCAACGCGAAAATATCGAGAATGAGCAGCGAGCGGTCCACGATTTTTACCAGCAGCTCGGCCTCCAGGTTGCGGAGCTGGGAAGGAGAGAGGTCATCATCGAACACGACCATGCTGGTGCCTTCGTGCTGCACGTAGGCCTTGATTTCTGCCAGCTTGCCCTCGCCCACGTAGGTGCGGATATCGGGCTTTTCGAGCCGCTGCACGAAGCGTTTGGTGGCAGTAGCGCCGGCCGTTTCAATCAGAAATGCCAGCTCATCAAGGTATTCAGTGGTCTGGGCTTCGGACTGCCGGCGCGGGGGCACGGAGATGAGCACGGCGGTTTCGTGCTCTTTGGCGGTTTCGTAGGTGCCGTTGTCGGCCGCCTTCAGCAGGATGCGGCCCGCCCGGCCTTTCACGCCGTCGACGGCGCCGACGTGGCGGGTGCTGTTGCCGGGCTTGCGGCCGCCGGATTGGGTATTTGCCATGGGAATGTTGTTGTCAGTATTGGATGGGCTGGATTCGGCTATAAACGCAAATCCAACCAAAAAGAACGTCATGCTGAGCGAAGTCGAAGCATCTCTGCCGCTTCGTTGCAGCAATTGAATTAGTTATGCGGTAGGGATGCTTCGACTGCGCTCAGCATGACAAATTTGGGCCTTACTTCAAAGTAAGCGAATACGCCACTACCTGCTGCACCTGCGCTGGCGTGAGCGTTTTGCCGAAGGCCGGCATCTTGCCCATGCCGTTGGTGACGAGGTAGGTGCGGCCGAATTCGTTGAGGTTGCTCTTGGTGAGGTCGTGCGCGCCGTTGAGGCCGCGCTTGCCGTTGGCCCCGTGGCAGCGCACGCAGTTTTTCTGGAAAATGGCTTGGCCGGGCAGCGCCGGTGGCGCGGCCGAAACCAGTTGCGGCAGCAGTGCCAAAAGAAACAAGAAGACCGAAAGACGAAGGTTCATAGCAGGCACAACACGCAAAGAGCCCACAAAGTACCGGCGTATTTTGGTGAAATGGTGAGTTGGTGAAATAGTGAGCCTCTGACTGCCTCGGATATAAACGAGCGGAGGTAAAATCCGTAAGGCCGACCTTTGCCCCCGAACTCACCATTTCACTCCTCACTACTCACCGTTTTGCGCGTCGCCATCGTCATCAATACCAGCTGGAATATTTGGAATTTCCGCGCCAGCCTTGTGCGGGCCCTGCAGGCCGCCGGCCACGAAGTGCTGGCCATCGCCCCGCCCGATGACTACTCGGCGCGCCTCGAAACCGAGTTGGGCTGCCGCTTCGTGCCCATTTTGATGGAGAATAAGGGCACCAATCCCATCAAGGATGCCGCCCTCACGCGCCGCTTCTATCGCATCTACCGGCGCGAGCAGCCCGATGTGGTGCTGCACTACACCATCAAGCCCAACATCTACGGCAGCATCGCGGCCCGCATCGCGGGTATACCCAGCATCAATAACGTGAGCGGGTTGGGCACGGTGTTCATCATCAAAAACTTCGTGAGCAAAGTCGCGCTGGGCCTCTACCGCTTCGCGTTCCGCTTCCCGGCCAAAGTGTTTTTCCAGAACGGCGACGACCGGCAGCTTTTCCTCGATAACCGCCTGGTGAAGCGCGGTATCACCGACCTGCTGCCCGGTTCCGGCGTCGATACTACCAAGTTCCGGCCCGCCGCCGGCTTCGTGCGCCAAACCCCGTTCGTGTTTCTGATGGTGGCGCGGGTGCTCTATGAAAAGGGCGTGGTCGAATACTTCGAGGCGGCTAAAATTATCCGGCAGGCCGTGCCCGGCACCCGCATCCAGCTATTGGGCGGGCTCGATGAGGCCGGCGGCGTGGGCGTGCCCCGCGCCACGTTTGAGGAATGGCTGAAATCCGGTGACATCGAATACCTGGGCCGGTCCGACGATGTGGCCGCCCACCTGCACAAAGCCGACTGCGTGGTGCTGCCCAGCTACCGCGAAGGCACTCCCAAAACCCTGCTCGAAGCGGCGGCCGTGGGCAAGCCCATCGTGACCACCGACGTGCCCGGCTGCCGCGAAACCGTGGTGGACGGCCGCAACGGCTACCTCTGCCAGGTGCGCAGCGGCGAAGACCTGGCCGCCAAAATGCTACAAGTGCTGCGCCTGCCCGACGCCGACCTGCAGGGCATGGGCCAGAACAGCCGCTACCTCGCCGAAACCAAGTTCGACGAGCGGCTGGTGCTCGATAAGTATATCGCGGCCGTGGCGGCGGTGGGGCGGAAGTAGCGTAAGTCTGTCATCCTGAGCACAGCGAAGGACCTTATCGCCGAAGAATAGTTTGCAGTAACCCAATTGCTGCGAATGTGATAAGGTCCTTCGCTCCGCTCAAGATGACAGACGGGAATCCCTCATTTTCCGCTCAATTCCCCTTCCCCCGCACCAAACCATCCTCCCCAATCTTCTACCTTTGCCCCAATGGAAGTAAAGACGTTCCCCCTCGCCGGCCTGATTGAGTTTACCCCCCGCGTTTTCGCCGACGACCGGGGCGTGTTCTTCGAAACCTTTAGCGAGCGCCTTATGGCCGAGGCCGGGGCTACCGCCCATTGGGTGCAGGACAACCAGTCGAACTCCAAAAGAGGCGTGTTGCGCGGCCTGCATTTCCAGCGCCCGCCCCACGCGCAGGCCAAGCTGGTGCGCGTAGGCCAGGGCCGCGCCCTCGACGTGGCGGTTGATTTACGCAAGGATTCGCCCACCTACGGCCAGCACCAGATGGTGGAACTCGCGGCCGAGCGGGGCAACATGCTCTACATTCCGGCCGGTTTCGCCCACGGTTTCATGGCCCTGGAAGACAACACCATCTTCCTCTACAAGTGCTCCGACTACTACGCCCCCGCCACCGAAGGCGGCCTGCGTTGGGATGATGCCGACCTGGGCATCAACTGGGGCACCGAGGTGCATCCGCTCGTGTCGGGCAAGGATAATGAGCTGCCGGCCTTCAAGGATTTCGTGAGCCCGTTCTAACGCAGGCCGTTTGTCATTGCGAGTGGAGCGCAGCACGCGGCAACCTAAGTCAGCGTAGCTAATCCGTCCTGTCAAACACCAGAAATGTTCTTTTACCAGAAAGCCCCATTACTTCACAGTATTGGGGCTTTCTGTTGTTGAAAAGGGCTGTGTCACATCTCAAAGCTGGACGCAGAGAGAGGACGGATTGCCACGGCCTGCGGCCTCGCAATGACAGGGCTACAGCAGCTCCACCAGCGTCTCCAGAGCCATGCCGCGGCTGCCTTTCACCAGCACCTGGCGGTTGCGCACGGGGTGGGCGCGGAGCCACTCGGCCGCTTCGGCTTTGGTGGCGAAGTGCTGTGCGGTGGGAGCCAGCGCCGCCGCCCGCGCCATTTCCGGGCCGATGAGCAGCACCTGCGGCAGCTGCAGCTCCGCCAGCAGCTGGCCGAGGTTGCGGTGTTCGGCGGGGCTGTCGTCGCCCAGCTCGAACATATCGCCGAGCAGCACCAGCTTGGTTTGGCCGGCCGCCACCGGGCGCGCCGCGAAGCTGCGCAGGGCAGCCGCCATGCTGCTGGGGTTGGCGTTGTAGGCATCCAGCACCAGCTCGTTGCCGGCGGGGGTACGCACCAGTTGCGAGCGGTTGTTCTGCGGGTTGTAGCGGGCCAGGGCGGCGGCGATTTTATCGGTTGAAATCCCGAAATACTGGCCCACTGCGGCGGCGGCGGCCAGGTTGGGGAAGTTGTAGTCACCGGTGAGCTGGGCCACCACTTCGGTATTGTCGCCCAGACGCAGGGCTACGGCGGGGGCAGCCGAGAGCAGCGTGGCGGGGTAGTTATCCATCACGCGGGGATAGGTGAGGATGGTGGGCACCTGCGCCGCCAGGCTGGGCAGGCGCGGGTCCAGGGTGTTCACGAAGGCCGTGCCACCGGTGCGGGTGAGGTAGTCGAACAGCTCGCCCTTGCCCAGGGCCACGCCTTCGGCCCCGCCAAAGCCTTCGAGATGGGCCTTGCCGATGTTGGTGATGAGGCCGTGGGTGGGCTCGGCCCACTCGCAGTAGGCCGCGATTTCGCCCCGGTGGTTGGCCCCCATCTCAATCACGGCGAAGTCGTGCTCGCCCTGGCGCAGGCGCAGCAGCGTGAGCGGCACGCCGATGTGGTTGTTGAGGTTGCCAATTGTGGCCAGGACCTTGAATTTCTGCGCCAGTACGGCCGTGAGCAGCTCTTTGGTGGTGGTTTTGCCGTTGGAACCCGTGATGGCCAGCACCGGAATGCGGAACTGTCGGCGGTGGTGCCGCGCCAGCTGCTGCAGGGCCACCAGCGGGTCGGGGGCGTAGGTGTAGTGGATGGGGTCCGAAGCGGCCAGCAGCACATCGTCGACCACGGCGTGGCTGGCTCCGGCGGCCAGCGCCTGCGGGGCAAAGTCAGCCCCGCGAAAGCTGGGGCCATTGAGGGCGAAGAACAGGGTGCCGGGCTGGGGCTGGCGCGAATCGGTGCTGACAAGGCCGCCGGCGGCCAAATAACGGGAATAGAGCAACATGCTGCGGAACTGGAAAAGCTAACCGGGTGTAACTTGCTGCAAAGGTGGGCGTGATTTTTGTTCCGCGCCCCGCGAATCCTTTTTCGCCATTTAGCTACTTCCTTTCTGATGAATCGTTTTTACGCGTTGGTGCTGGCTTCGCTGGCTTTTTCCGGGGTAGCCCGGGCCCAGTCGGGCAGTGCGGCTTTTGGGTTTGAGAGCCGGGCCACGGCCAAAGTGGTGCAGGGCACCGACACCCTGCGCAATGCCTGGGCCGGCGGCTTCAACACGCCCCAGTTCAGCTCCATCGACCTGAATAATGACGGCCAGCAGGACCTGTTCGCCTTCGACCACGAGAGCAGCCGCTGCTACACCTTCCTGAGCGTGGCCGCGCCTACGGCCCCCAACGGCCGCCGCTGGCAGTACGCCCCCCAGTACGAAAGCCTGTTTCCCAGTGACCTGCGTGGCTGGGCACTGCTGCGCGACTACGACTGCGACGGCCGCGCCGACTTGTTCACCTTCATCAATGGCGGCGAAATCCGGGTGTTCCGCAACGCGCTGGTGAACGGCCAGCCCAGCTTTTCGCTGGCTACCAACCAGATTCGCTTCGGCGGCAACTTCACGGGCACGGCCAACCTCACCGTGGGCGGCTACAACCTGCCCGCCATTCAGGACGTGAACGGCGACGGCAAGCTCGACATCATGACGTATGATTTCATCAGCGCGTCGTTCATCGAGCAGTATATCAACACCAGCCCGGGCACCTGCGGCAGCGCCCTCACCTTCACGCTCACCACCGACCACTGGGCCGATATCCAGTCCTGCGGCGGTTGCGCCGAATACAAGTTCAATGGCCAGCAATGCTTCACGGCGGCCCGGCCCACCCACACCGGCGGCCATAGCCTGCTGCTGGTGGACCTGGACGGCGACGGCGACCAGGACCTGCTCGACGGCCGCGACAACTGCCCCGAGCTGACGCGCCTAATCAACTCGGGCACTGCAGCGGTGCCGGTGGTAACGCAGGCGGGTGTCAGCGCCAGTTTCCCGTCGGCGGCTACGCCGGTGCGGGTGCCGGTGTTTCCGGCCGGCTATTCGTTCGATGCCAACTTCGATGGCAAGCTGGATTTGGTGGTAGCGCCCAACATGGTGAACAACGTGGCTGACCTGGTGAGCATGCGCAACCACGTGCAGCTGTTCACCAACTCGGCCGCCAGCGGCGCGCCGGTTTATACCAGCCAGCCGGCTGGCTTCCTGCAAAACGACATGATTGACGTGAGCGAGGCCGCCGCGCCCACCTTCGGCGACATCGACGGCGACGGCCTGCCGGATATGCTCATCGGCAACCGGGCCGACCGCGTGAGCAACGTGTACCGCGCCAACCTCACCTATTACCGCAACGTGGGCACCCGCGCCCGGCCGGTGTTCCAACTCATGAACAGCGACTACCTGGGCCTGTCCACCCAAAGCCTGCAAAGCATCAAGCCCGTGCTCGTCGACCTGAACCGCGACGGGGCCCTCGACCTGGCCTACTCCGTTTGGGACCGGGGCACCAACATCATCTACTACATTCTGAATACGGCCGCCGCCGGCCGGCCCGTGGCCTTCAGCGCGGCCAATGCCGTCGATATCAAGCCCCAGTTCGCCACCACCGGCACCGGCCTGATACCCTATTCGAAGGACGACATGCCCTGCTTCACCGATGTGGATAATGATGGCTACGTCGACCTGCTCATCGGCACCAACGAGGTGCGCGAGCCGGGCATGGCCCTGCGCTATTTCCGCAACCGCGCCCGTGGCCCGCTCGACAGCGCCTTTGTGCTGGTGAATAACGACTACGGCCGCATCCGTACCGCCACCGGCGACCGGCCCGCCAACCTGAGCCCCACCGTGGCCGACTTCGACGGCGACGGCCGCCCCGACCTGCTCACAGCCGATGCTACTGGCTACCTGCGCCTGTTTTCCGACTACCGCAACCAGTCGCCCGCCCTGTTCGCCGAGCGCACCGATTTGCAGTACAATCCCCTCACCGCCATCTATGAGCCCACCCGCCTGGGCCTGGGCGACTACTCGCACTGCGCCCTGGCCGCTGCCGACATCAACGGCGACGGCGCGCCCGAGCTCTTCGTGGGCACCGAGGCCGGCGGTGTGCTGAGCTATGGCACCCGCAACCGCACCATCACGGCCACCCGCACCGAGGCCGCCCGCGCCCTGGCCCTGAGTATCTATCCCAACCCCGCCACCGCCACGGCCACCGTCGAAACCGCGCTGCCCACCCGCGTCTCTGTGCTCGACCTCACCGGCCGCGTGGTGCTGGCCGCCGATGCCGCCCAGCGCCGCCACTCACTCACCCTCACCGGCCTGGCCGCCGGCGTGTACCTGGTGCGCGCTGAGGGAGTTGACGGGGCCGCCGTGCAGCGCCTGCTGGTGCGGTAGAAAGGCAAGCCCCGTAGGGGCGACATATCGGTAGTAAAACCAGCTTGTTTGGTTGGAAAAAGCCCCAGCGGGGCGGCACTCGTTCAACGAATGTCGCCCCGCTGGGGCTTTGGCCGTTTATGCCGTTTCTATACTACCGATATGTCGCCCCTACGGGGCTGGCCGGCGGATTGCAAATTATTCCACCAGTTCAAACGCGTCCCCGTCATTCAACGCGGTGAACTTGCTACGGAAATCATCCAGCTCGGCCCGGCTCAGGGTGTGGGTGAAAATACCGTCCTGGTCGTGGGCTTCCACCAGATATTCGCCTTTGGCATCAATCAACGCGGAGTCGCCGGAATAGGCGTGGCCTTTGCCGTCCTCACCGATGCGGTTTACGCCCAGGGTGCAGGCCACATTCTCGATGGCGCGGGCGCGGAGCAGGGTCATCCAGGCGGGGCGGCGCACGGCGGGCCAGTTGGCCACGTAAAGCAGCAGGTCGTAGGGCGCGGCGGGGTGGTTGCGGCTCCAGACGGGGAAGCGCAAATCGTAGCACACCAGCGGGCAGATGCGCCAGCCGCGCCAGTCCTCCACCAGGCGCTCGTGGCCGGGCGTGTAGGTGAGCTGCTCGTTGGCCAGCGTGAAGAGGTGGCGCTTGTTGTAGCAGCTCAGGCTGCCGTCGGGGCGCACCCAGAGCAGGCGGTTGTAGAAGTGGCCGTCTTCCTCGATGATGACGCTGCCGGTGATGACGGCGTCGTGGTCGGCGGCGCGGCGGCGCATCCAGGCCACGGTTTCGCCCTGCATGGTTTCGGCTTGGGCGGCGGCTTCCATGCTGAAGCCGGTGGTGAACATCTCGGGCAGCACGATGATGTCGGCGGGGATGGTTTGCTGGGCCAGGTATTGGTCGAAGGCGGCGCGGTTGGCGGCGGCATCGTGCCAGTGCAGCGCGGTCTGGATGAAGGAAACGGTGAGGTCGGACATAGGAAGCGGCAGTTATTGCGGCCCTGAAACTACGCGCTGGCGCGTTGGCAGGCCCTGTGGGGCCGGCAGTGGGGGGCGGGCATCAGCAGGCGATAAAAGTGCCCTGGCAAAGTCGTCGGGCAATAAACTGGGCCATAACCTTTGCCCGGCCAAGCGGGTAAAATCCTTAATTATCTCTCGTCCACCATTCTTCTGCACTATCCCTATGAAACATTCCATCGTTTGGGCGCTGCTGCTGCTTGGCTGGCTCAGCGCCTGCTCCTCGGCCGTGACTGTGGAACAACAGCCGGGCGTCAATTTCAACCAATACCACTCCTTTGCCTGGGCCGATACCGAGGTGAAAACCTCCGGCGACCAAAACCCGCTGCTGCGCAGCCCCATTGCGCAGGAGCGCATCCGCGAGGCCATTGCCGCCGAGCTGGCCAGGCGCGGCATCCGCGAGGTAGCGAGCAACCCCGATTTCTACATCACCACCCACCTTTTTGTGGAGCAGGCCGAGCGCACCGTCACCGACCCGCCGCCCGTGGGCTACGTCTATCCCTACCTGGTGCGCTACCGGGGTATGCTGCTGCCCGTAAACTATGGCTACTGGTACTCGCCGGCCTACTACCAGACGACGCACACCGAGCAGTACCGCGAAGGCACGCTGGTGCTCGATTTCATCGATGCGAAAACCAACAACCTCGTCTGGCGCGGCTCGGTGGCCGACCCCGTGGACAACCCCGCCCGCTTGGGCAAGCAGTTTGCCCGGGCGGCCAAGGACATCCTCGACAAGTTTCCGAAGGAGAAAATAGGCTCCTGAACCTAGGCACTCGCTATGCACAACGCCCGGCCGTACTGGCCGGGCGTTGTTGTTTAGTTAGGAGTACCGCTAACGGCCATCATAATGATACATATGACTAACTACGGACATTACTCCAGCCGCGTCAGGTACTCGGTTTCTTCCGCCACATCGGCCAGGGCGAGGCGGGACTCGCGAATGAGCAGCACGCTGGCGTAGAGCAGCAGCCCGGCCCCCAGCACGCTGAGCACGGCCACCACCCAGGTGGCGGCGCTGTGGGTGAGTTCGAATACCCCGATGGTGAGAATGCTGGCGATGAACACGCCCAACGTGAGGTGCAGCACCGTCATGGCCTGCTGGAGCAGCCGCGCCCGCCGAATGGCAAACGACAGCTGCTGCCGGAGGTGGGTGCGTTCGGCCGGCTCCGGGGCGGGCTGGTGGCGCTGGTGGTGGTGCAGCAGCCGCGCCACTTCGCGCTGCCGCTCCACGCTGCGGCTCAGGCGCTGTGACGTGGTGAGGATAAGCGAGGCGCAGGCCGACACCAACACCGCCGGCGCAAACATATCGGTGAGGATGCTGAGCGTGCCGGTGAGGGGCATGGTTGCGTGTTAATTATTAAAACGTCATGCAGATAGAACGTCATGCAGAGCGCAGCGAAGCATCTTTACCGCCATCACTAATCCTGTCAATTGGATTACTACTGCGGTAAAGATGCTTCGCTACGCTCTGCATGACGGGCTTATTTAAACGTTCAATTCAGTCGCTACACAATGGCCTTCTCCTCCATATCCTTTTCCACCAGCGGAGCCTTGGTTTTGCCGATGATGTAGCGCAGGCCCTTGTCTTGGGTAAAATAATTCCAGGCCCAGGAGAAGAACACGGCCACGCGGTTGCGGAAGCTCACCAGCGACATGACGTGGATGAAGCTCCAGGCCAGCCAGGCAATGAAGCCGTCGAGGTGGTATTCACGGCCGAAGAGCTTGATATCGGCCACGGCGTGGTTGCGGCCGATGGTGGCCATCGCACCCTTATCGTGGTACACGAAAGTCTCCATGAGCTGGCCGTTGAGCTGGCGTGTCAGGTTGCGGCCCAGCCAGTCGCCCTGCTGAATGGCGGGCTGCGCCACCATGGGATGGCCTTCCGGCGTGGCCTCGGTTTTCATCATTGCAATGTCGCCGATGGCGAAGATGTTCTCGTAGCCGTGCACGCGGTTGTAGCCGTCCACCAGGTAGCGGTTGCCGGCCAGCAAGCAGTCGGCGTTGAGGCCAACGATGGGCGCGCCCGTTACACCTGCCGCCCAAATCAGCGTGCGCGCAATGAGTTGCTGGCCGTTGTTGAGCGTCACGGTGTAGCCGTCGTAGGATTTCACCCGCGTATCGAGCCACACCTGCACGCCCAGCTTCTTGAGGTATTCCAAGGACTTGGCCGAGGCGTTGGCCGACATGCCCTTCAGCAGCACCGGCCCGCTCTGCACCACGTGGATGTCCATTTCCTTGAAGTCGATTTCGCGGTAGTCCTTCGGGAAAACGTGGGTGCGCAGTTCGCTCAGCGCCCCCGCAATCTCCACGCCCGTGGGGCCGCCGCCCACAATCACGAAGTCCAGCATGCTGTTCAGCTGCTCATAATCGCCGAGTTGCAGGGCTTGCTCGAAGTTGGAAAGCACCGTGTTGCGCAGCTCCAGCGCATCTTCCACGCTCTTGATGGCGATGGCGTTTTTGGCCATCACCGCATCGCCGAAGTAGTTGGTATTCGCGCCCGTGGCCAGCACCAGAAAGTCGTAGCGGATGAGGCCGATGGTGGTTTCCACCACCTGCTCAGCAGGATTAACACAGGTAACCTCCGCCAGCCGGAAGTAAAAATTTTCCTGGCCGTTCAGGATTTTGCGAAACGGCGACACGATGTCGCCCTCATCCAGCCCGGCCGTGGCCACCTGGTACAGCAGCGGCTGAAAGGCGTGGTAGTTCTGCTTGTCAATGAGCACCACCTGCACGGGTGCATCGGCCAGAGCCTTGGCCAGCTCCAGGCCGCCGAAGCCGCCGCCCACAATCACCACGCGCGGCTTGCCGAGGTCGTCAATTTTCGTTAACCCTTCCATGGCGGTAAAGATGCGGGCCAGACGCTGGCCCACCATTGGGCTGCTTACCTACTTTGCCGGCCCGAGGTTGCCCGCCCTACTGCGCCTTGCGCCGAAACAGCAGGCGCGGGGCGGGCGCGGTGGCATCATACAGCCGCAGCTCGTCGCCGCTGATTTCGTAGCGCGCCGTTAGGGCCAGGTTGTCGAGGTAGCGCGTTTCGAGGTCCTGCACGGGGCAGGTGGCGCGGGTCGAAATCTGGGGCGTGATGTGCAGCTCCTGCCCGCCACCCGCCAGGCTGTAGCGCCCGCTGAAATTATTGCACGGCCCCAGGCCCACGGTGCAGGTGCCCAGCTCCACAAATTCGAGGTAGGATTTGCTTGTTTCGGAGTAGCTGGAAGCCGCCACCGGGAAGGCGTCAATCTGCGTCAGCTGCCAATGGCTTTGCAGCAGCGCGGCGGGTTGAGTGGGCAGGGCAGCCTCGTCTTTTTCGCAGCTGGCCAGCGCGAAAGTCATCAACAAAGCCAGGGGGAAAAGGCGGCGGGTAGTCATCAGCAGAGTAAGCAAGCGTGGGAGCACAATAGTAGCAGGAAAACGAATAAGTTGGCCGGTATTGCCGCCCAAGGCCGCAGAACCTCGGCGAACCGACGATTTAGCCGGGCGAAATCAGTTGTTATCGAACCCTTTGCGTAAGCAGGGGCGTTGGGTCCGTATCGTCCTCCATTCGTCACCAGTCAATTATTCGCTTATGAACGTGTTATCGCTTTGCTCGTTGTTGATTGGCGGCAGCCTGCTGGGGGCCGCCGTGCCCGCCCCGCCGCCCGCCGAAACCTCTTCCGTTACGGTGGTGGTGTCGTCGCTGGTATCTACCACCGCCGCCGTCCGGCTGTATTTCTACAACACCCGCGAAGGCTTCCTGAAAAGCGGCAAGTGGGCCTTCTCCAAATCCGTAAATCCCCAGGGCAAGAGCGAATTCACGCTGCCCGTCGATTTGCCCAGGGGCGAGTGGGCCGTGGCCATCACCCAGGACCTGAACAACAACGATAAAATAGACAAAAACTTCCTCGGCATCCCCACCGAGCCCTACGCTTTCTCCAACAACGTGCGCCCCACCGTGGCCGCGCCCGGTTTCGATGAATGCAAGTTCACGGTAGGCGAGCCCGGCAAGGTGGTAAGCATCGTGCTGAAAGACTAAAACGTAAAGACAATCATGTTCTTAGTTGAAAAGCCACTGCAAATGCAGTGGCTTTTTTTATGATTTTTTGGTGGCAATAATGGTCTATATAGTACATATTGCATTAATTGATTGTACTTAATTTTTTAAACAAATTCTTGATGAGGTTATATATTAAGAGTGTGCTTATGTTTGAGCTCGGTTTGGATTTTCACACTTTTATTTTGGCTTTATGATGCGAACTTTACTCAGCCTCCGTTCAGGTTCTTTCATGCAGGTCGCCCGCCGTTGCGGGTACGCCGGGATACTGCTGCTGGCCATTGCCGGCACTGCCGGGCAGGCTCAGGCTCAGACGTATGACGTGGGCAATTCGACTAAAAAAAGCGACTTCAACCTGAAAGCCGGAGAAAGTATCTCCATTCGCTTCAACGTGAAGTACGAGGGTACGATAACCATAGAGGGCAATAACGCGACCATCGTCAACAACGGGGGCGATATAACCGGGACGGTGCTGGTGAAAAGCGGCGTGCTCGGCACGGTCATCACCAACCTGGGCGATGTTACCTCGCAGAATATTACGCTGAACGCGCCGGTTACCATCAACAACGGCAGTGCCACGGTGACCAATGCTACCTGGACCGGGTACGTAGACAATCGGTTCGCCGCCAGCGGCATCGTGATTAATAACTACGCCAACTGGGGCAGCCAGATTAACGGCCTGCCCAGCGGCACCATCAACAACAACGGCACCTGGACGGCTTATTTCACGCCCACCGGCACCACCGTCATCAACAACCGGGGCAACTGGACGGCCTCCGACCTGAACTACTCCGGCAGTCTTACCATCAACCACTTCAGCGGCAGCTGGACGACGAACCTCAACCCCGGTACGGCCCTGGCCATCAACAACAGCGCGACCTGGACGCGGGGCTTCAACTTCCCTAGTACCGGCCCTAATAGCTTCGTCAACAACGCGGGCGCCACGGCTACGCTCGACCGCGCCCTGGGCATGGGCAGCAACACCACCATCACCAACAGCGGAGCCATGACCCTGACGCAGGGCATGGGCGACATCAGCGCCAACTCGCTGCTGACCAACAGCCGCGGGGCCACGTTCCGGGTAACGGGCCAACTTGTGAACTACGGCACCGTGAGCAATGCCGGCGTGGTTTCGACCACCGCCAACTTCGCCAACATGAGCGGCGGGAGCATGACGGGGCCGGCCGCGCCGTATCGGGGCAGCTTCACCACTTCCGGCTATTCCTCCAATGCGGGGGCCTTTGGCATGGTGGGCCGCCTCGATTTCTGTGATTCCGGCAATGCTATCGGGTTCGACTCGCAAACGGGTAGCGTGGGTCCCAGCACTAGTTTCTGCTCGCTGCGGCCCCTGCCCGTTGAGCTCACGGCATTCACGGCCGAAGCGGTGAAAGGCACCGTGCAGCTGCGCTGGAATACGGCCACGGAGCGCAACAGCGCCTGGTTTGTGGTAGAGCGCAGCGCCACCGGCAAGGAATTCAGCACCGTGCGCGAGGTAGCGGCCCAGGGCAATTCGACCACCGCCACCGACTACGCCACCACCGATGCCGCGCCCTTGGCCGGCCTGAGCTACTACCGCCTGCGGCAGGTTGATTTGGATGGCAGCGCCGAATACTCGCCGGTCGTAACCGTAGGCCGCAAGGCGAGCTACGAATCCCTCAACTTCTATCCCAACCCCGCCACCGACCGCCTCACTCTCGACCTGACCGCCGCGACGGCCACACCCTGCGAAATGCGCCTGCTAAGCCTGACGACGGGCCAACTGCTGCGGCACGACACGCTGGTGGGCGGCCAGCTCCAGGAAATTTCGCTGGCCGGCATTCCTGCCGGGCTGTACGTGCTGAAGGTGGGCAGCGCGGTGCAGCGCATCGAGAAGCGCTAGAACCGGCGCTTAGTCGCCCCGAAATGGATGCAGCCCGCGACCCAGTCGTTCCACCAGCGTTACGGCGCGGCGGGCGCGGGTGGCGGGCTGTTTGGCTTCGGCTACTAGCCGGGCCATGGCCCGGCGGTGCGCTCCGCTGTAATTGTTGAAAGCTGTTTCGGCCTCAGGCCAGGCGGCCAGGGCTTCGGCTAGCTCGTCGGGCAGGTCCACGTGGTCGGGGTTTGGGTCGGGGGCTATGCTGATTTCCAGCTCCTGGCCCAGCGCAATGCCCACGGCTTTGCACACATCCTTGTTCAGCATGAGGTAGCGCCCGCCGCCTTCCAAGGGCAGCAATCCCAGCCGCAGCGCCTGCCCTCGAATGGTGACGATGACGCGCTTCGCGGCCTTACCGCCGAGGACTTCGAGCACTTCAGCCGGCACCACGATAGTTTGGGTGGGCATGAAGCTGGGGCCGCCCGGCTCCAGCACGGCGCGGAAATGGATGGGTGAAGACATCGGAGTGTAGAGACGCATATTTGCGTCTCGTCGTTAAACGAATATGAATGGCGCGGCCGACAAAACGCAAATATGCGTCTCTACATCCTTTATGAATTTCGGATTTGTCCGGTGCCGCGCACTAGCCATTTGTAGCTCGTCAATTCCTCCAAGCCCATCGGCCCGCGGGCGTGCAGTTTCTGGGTGCTGATGCCGATTTCGGCCCCCAGCCCAAACTGCCCGCCATCGGTGAAAGCAGTGGAGGCATTGGCATACACGGCCGCCGCATCCACGGCATTGAGGAAGGTTTCGAGGTTCACCGCATCCTCCGAGATAATAGCTTCGCTGTGTTTCGAGCCAAATTGGGCAATGTGCTCCAACGCTTCATCCAGCGAAGCCACGGTTTTTACGGCCATTTTCAGGGAGAGAAACTCGGTGCCGAAATGCTCCGCCGTTGCAGGAGCCAGCAAGGCCGCCGGATAGTGACCGGCCAGCGCGACGTAGGCCAGCGCATCGGCAAACAGCTGCACTTCGGCGGCAACCAAAGGGGCCAGTAGCGCCGGTAAATCGGCCAGTCGGCTGGCGTGGATTAACAGGCAATCCAGCGAGTTGCACACGCTCACGCGACGGGTTTTGGCGTTGGCGATGATGGCCGCGCCGCTGGTCAGGTCGCCGGTTTCATCGAAGAAAGTGTGCACCACGCCGGCCCCGGTTTCGATGACGGGCACCCGCGCATTTTCCCGCACGTAGTTGATGAGCACCTGGCTGCCGCGCGGAATCACCACATCGACAAATCCCACGGCCCGCAGCAGCGCCTCGGTGGCGGCGCGTTCGGGCGGCAGCAGCGTGGCCACGGCGGGCGGCAGGCCGTGGCGGGCCAGCACGGGCGCGGCCACCGCCAGCAGCGCGGCGTTGGAAAACGCGGCATCCGAGCCGCCCTTCAGCAGGCAGGCGTTGCCGGTTTTCAGACACAGCGCCAGGCTGTCGATGGTGACGTTGGGACGGGCCTCGTAGATAATTCCGATGACGCCCAGCGGTACCCGCACTTTGCTTAGCTGTAAGCCATTCGGCATTGTTTTCTGGCTGAGAATTGCGCCCACCGGCGAGGGCAGGGCGGCCACGGTGCGCAGGTCGGCAGCGATGCCGGCCAGGCGCTCGGGCGTGAGGCGGAGGCGGTCGTGGCGCGGGTCGGTTTCGGGCATGCCGGCCAGGTCGCGGGTGTTTTCGGCCAGCAGAAAGCTGGTTTCGGCCACCAGCGCATCGGCCAGGTCGCGCAGCAGCGCATCGGTGGCGGCGGGGGCGAAGGCGGCCAGCAGGCGGCTGGCCTGCCGGGTGGCTTGAAATTGCGGGCTCAGGTCCACGTTAGGCGAGGTCAGGATTCAGAAACAGGTAATCATAATGCACCAACGGGCGCTGGTGCTGGTGCCCCAGCCGCTCCAAGGCCTTATCGAGGCCGTATTCGGCAATGCCGAGGCCCAGCGAGAGGCCGGCTTCGTCGGCAATCTGTACAATATCACCTTTTTTAAATTCTCCTTCGATGCCGAGAATGCCCACCGGCAGCAGGCTCACGGCCTTGCCGGGCGTGCTGAGGGCGGCGCGGGCCCCGGCGTTCACGCGCACGGTGGCTTTCACGGCGCTATGCGCGTGGGCCAGCCATTTCTTTTTGCCCGAGGCCGTTTTGCTGGGCCGAAACCAGGTGCTGAGCGCAGTGCCGGCCAGCACGCCGGGCAGAATATCCGTCGTTTTGCCGTTGGCAATGTGCACGCTGATACCCAGCTTGGCCACTTTGTGCGCCATGTGGCACTTGGTGAGCATGCCGCCGCGCCCAAACTGCGAGCGCTGCGCGGTGATGAACTGCTCGAAACCAGTATCAGCCGGCGCGATTTCCCGAATCAGCTCGGAGTCCGGCAGGCGCGGGTCGCCGGTAAAAATGCCGTCCACGTTGCTGAGAATAATCAGCGCATCGGCATCGAGCTGGGCCGCGATGAGGCTGGCCAGCTCGTCATTGTCCGTAAACATCAGCTCCGTGACGGAAATGACATCGTTCTCATTCACAATAGGAATGACCTGCTGCTGGAGCAACTCCTGGAAGCAGTTGCGCATGTTGAGGTAGTGCTGCCGGTCGCGGAAATCCTCTTTGGTCACCAGCACCTGGGCGCAGAGCAGGCCGTGCTTGGCCAGCAGCTCGGCGTAGGTGCTCAGCAGCTTCACCTGGCCCACGGCGGCCAGGAGCTGGCGGCTGCGCACGGCATCGGCTTGGGCCGGCACGGTGATGAGGCTGCGCCCCGCTGCCACCGCGCCCGATGATACCACGATGACTTCGAGCCCCTGGGCTTTGAGCTGCACAATCTGGTCCACGAGGTGGGCCATGCGGGGCAGGTCGGGCAAGCCGTTGTCCTGGGTGAGGACGTTGGAGCCGATTTTGACGACGAGGCGGCGATAGGGGAGGGGCATGGGCAATGCGTTAATAGCCCTGCAAAGATGTGCCCGCCGCTCTGCCCGCCCGCACTTGCCTTCCGATAACAACCGGTTCAGTTCCGGAGACAACTGCTTCAGCTCGGAAGGTAACCAGTTCGGTTATGAAGACAACCAGTTAGGTTCCGAAGGCAACTGGTTCGGTTCCGAAGGCAACTAGTTATGCTCAGCGAGCAACCGGTTCAGTTCGGAAGACAACCGGTTCGGGTCGGACCCAAACAAGTTGCCCCCGGAACCCAACTGGTTTGGGTCCGAGGGCAACTTGTTTGGTTTGGGCGGATGGCGGCTAGGCGATGGCAGGTGCCAGCTCCCGCAGCTGCTTGTTGATAAAATCCACCTCCTCAAACGTGAGCTGGAAATTCATGGCGCGGGCGTTTTGCACGGCCTGCTCGGGGTTGCGCGCCCCTACCAACGCCACCGATATGCCGGGCTGCGCCAGCGTCCAGCGCAGCACGAGCTGGCTGAGGGTGGCGTTTTTGGTTTCGGCCAGCGGGCGGATTTTGTTGAGTACGGTGTTCACACGCTTCACGTTTTCGGGGGTGAAGAAGCGGTTGCCGTTGCGCAGGTCGCCTTCGCCGAACTCCTGGCCGGGCTTCATTTTGCCGGTGAGCAGTCCTAATTGTAAGGGGCTGTAGACCAGAATAGACTTGTTGTTTTCGATGCAGTACGGCACCACGTCGGCCTCAATATCGCGGCGCAGCATGCTATAAGGCACCTGGTTTGAAACAATATTCAGGGTCTTTTCGGCTTCCTGCATCTGGGCCACCGAGTAGTTGCTCACGCCGGCGGCCCGCACTTTACCTTGTTCGATGAGGCGACTCACGGCTTCCATCGTTTCGTCAATCGGGGTGGTCACATCGGGCCAGTGCTGCTGGTAGAGGTCGATGTAGTCGGTGCCGAGGCGGCGCAGGCTGTTCTCGCACTCTTTGATGATGCTGTCGCGGCCGGCGTACTTGTACACGTCGAGGTCGTGGCCGTCGTTGTCCTTGGTTTTCATGGCGAAATCGCCTTTCGCCAAATCCCAGCGCATGCCAAATTTGGTAAGGATTTGCACCTTGTCGCGCGGCAGGCTTTTGATGGCTTCGCCCACGATTTCCTCGCTGAAGCCCATGCCATACACCGGCGCGGTGTCGATGCTGGTCACGCCCAGTTCGTAGCTGGCGTGGATGGCGCCCACGGCGTCGTTTTGCTCGGTGCCGCCCCACATCCAGCCGCCGGCTGCCCAGCTGCCAAAGGTGATGCGCGAAACGGAAACGTCGGAGGAGCCTAGTTTTTGATATTCCATGAGGATTGATGGTCGGGTTGAAGGAAAATGGCCGCGTTGGGGCCGGGGGTGTTAACCGGGCTTTGGGGATGAAGGTTGTGGAGCAAGGGAAGAGAGGAAGGAAAAGCACGTCATGCTGAGCGCAGTCGAAGCATCTCTACTGCAATACTAAATGAATTGCGTTGTGCGGTAGAGATGCTTCGACTGCGCTCAGCATGACGTTCCAATCATCTTCAATCTTCACCCGAAACTTTTCGCCCCATCAGTTTCTTTTAGCCACTTCCATTGCTTCAAAATACCCAACGATATGAAAGTTGAAATCTGGTCCGATGTGGTGTGCCCGTTCTGCTACATCGGCAAGCGCAAGTTTGAAAATGCCCTCAAAGACTTCGCGCACCGCGACGAAGTGGAAGTGGTGTGGCACAGCTTCCAGCTCACGCCCGACTTCGAGCCCATTCCCGGCGAGAGCATCCACGAGTCGCTGGCCAAGAAAAAGGGCGTTTCGGTGGAGGAAGGCCGCAAAATGAACGACTACATGACCACCGCCGCCAAGGAAGTGGGCTTGGATTATCAATTCGATAAAACCATTCCGGCCAACACCTTTCTGGCGCACCAGCTCATCCATCTCGGCGCGCACCACGGCAAGCAGGATGCCACCAAAGAGCGCCTGATGGCCGCCTACTACCTCGAAGGCCAGAATATCGGTGACCTCGACACGCTGGTGAAGCTCGGCACCGAAGTCGGCCTCGATGCCACCGAAAGCCGCGAAGCCCTCACGGCCGGCACCTACGCAAATGCGGTGCGCCTCGATGAATATCAGGCCCAGCAAATCGGCGTGCGCGGCGTGCCCTTCTTCGTATTTGAGGACAAATACGCCGTGTCCGGCGCGCAACCCAGCGAGCTATTCGCCGAAGTGCTGGAGAAGGTGTATGATGAGTTCAAGCCCACCAAACCCGCCCTGACCATGGTGGCCGACGGTGACGCCTGCGGCCCCGACGGCTGCGAAGTGTAGCGAAAAAAACATCATTAAAAAAGCCTCAGCAAACACTGCTGAGGCTTTTTTAATAATATTAGTGGATTGGTTGCGTCCCGGAGCGCAGCTGTTCCTGTAGCGCTTCGGCTTGCTGGCGGGCCAGCACTTTGTCGGTCACATCCACGATGAAGGCCAGAATGCCCAGCGTAGCGCCCTGCTCGCTGAGCAGCGGCTGATAGGTGAAGTCGACATAGCGGAGCTCCGGGCGGTCCGTAGTGGGGTCGTAGAGTTGGACGGGCATTTCGCGGCCCTGGAAAGGCACGCCCGTGGTATAGACTTGGTCGAGCAGGCCGATGAAGCCTTGCTCCACCACTTCCGGCAGTGCTTCGGCCACCGTGAGCCCCAGCTGGGTGCGGCCGCCGGACAGCTCCTGGTAGTGCTCGTTGAAGAATGAAAAGCGGTGCTCCGGCCCGGTGAGCGTGGCAATGCTGGCCGGCACCTGCCCCAGAATCTGGCTCAGCAGGCGCTGCTGCTGGGCGGCGGAAGTACGGTGCTGCTCGGCATCGGCCAGGGCGGTTTCGAGCTGCTTGGTGCGCTCGGCCACGCTGCCTTCGAGCAGCTGTTGCACTTTCAATACTTCCTCCTGATTGGTAAGCAGTTCGGCGTTGCTTTCGTGCAGGGCACGGTTCACGGCCGCGAGCTGGTCGTTGAGGTCCTGGATTTGCTGGCGGGCCTGCACCTGCTCGCTCACCTCGGTGGCTACCACCATGGCACCCGTGATGGTGCCGTCGTCTTCGCGCAGCGGCAGGTACACGAAGTTCCAGTACACGGACTCGGGCTGGCCATTGCGCACAATGGTGGAGAGCATTTCCTTGGCTACGTGCGGGTTGCCGGTGGCCATCACCTCATTCAGTAGGTCATCGAAGCCCTGGCCGGTAATCTCGGGCAGCAGCTCGAACAGCGGCGTGCCGATGGCCTGCGCCGGCGTGCGGTCCCATAGCTCCAACACCTTGGGGTTGGCCAGCTCAATGACGAACTGGGGGCCGCGGTAAGTGGCAATGGCCACTGGAGCCTGCTCAAAAATGCGGGCCAGCTCGCCGCGCTGCCATTCGGCGGCTTCGCGGGCTGCCTGCTCGCGCACCTGCGCATCGTGTAGCTGCCGGGCATCGCGGGTTTGGGCCGTGATGTCGACCACGGTGTGGAGCAGGTGCGTTACGCGGCCCTGCTCATCAAGCACCGGCGCATTGCGGGACTGCCAGTAGCGCTCAATGAACTGGCCGGGCTGCGCCGGGTCGGGCGTGTCGTAGGGTTGCACGGGCAGCTCGTGCGGCTGGCCGGTAGCCACCACCTGCTCCATCGAGGCGCGCACATCGCGCACGCTGTGTGCTTCCGGGGTATCGGGGTTGTCGGGAAATACGTCGAATACGTAGCGCCCAATCATATCGGAACGCTTCATGCCGGTTGCGGTCAGGTACGTGTCGCTGACCGCCTCAATCAGCAGTTCGGGCGAAAGCAGCAGGCTGGCGCTGGGCAGGGCACTAAAGATGGATAACAGGTCCGAAGCAAGGGTGGGCATAAATCAGATGTGAGGACGGCGATAATGGAGTGCGAAATACGCAGATTTTAACAACTTGGCTAGGCGGGCCGCACCATGGGAATGTGCGGAATGCCGTCCTCCACATACATCGGCCCCGACTGCTCGTAACCGAATTCGTTGTAAAACCGCTCCAGGTGCTGCTGCGCCCCTATTTTATTGGCCTGTGGGCCGAATAAGGAATCCGAAAAGGCCAGCGCCTGCCGCATCAGTTCGCGGCCCAGGCCGTACTGCCGGAAGGGCTGCGCCACAATCACGCGGCCGATGCTGGCCTGCTCGCCACTCTTGCCCGCATCGAAGAGCCGGGCGTAGGCGGCCAGCTCGCCGGCTTCGTTGTAGCCCAGCAGGTGGTGGGCATCCATGTCCAGCCGGTCAATATCCTGAAAAGCACAGTTTTGCTCTACCACAAACACCTCGGAGCGCAGGCGCAGCAGGTCGTAGAGAATCAGGCTTGGAAGGGCGGCGAAGGGAAGGCAATGCCAGCGAATGGTCATAAGCGGGGTTCTATTTGGGCATTTTCTCAACGTCTTTCAACGTCAATACACGGTACTGAATCCCCAAATTAGCGGCATTCTGCTCTACAGTGGTTGGGAAGCCGGCCTTTTTTCGGCGCTCGTTCACGCTGGCCGCCTCCTGAATAGGCCACACGAAGGGCGGCTGCGCCTCGCGCCGGCCGGTTTGGGGGTTCAGCACGCTGTAGCCAAACGCCTGGGTGCCATAAATCTGCGCCTTGCCGTCGCGCATCAGCTGGCGGTCCAGCATCTGGGCGTAGAGGTAAAACGGTAATTCACCCTTGCTAGCAGCCTTTTTGATGAGCGGCAGGTAGTGGTCGATGTCGTCGGAATGCTGGATGACGTACCACGCGGCCTCGTTCGTGGGCTCGCCCACAAGCGTCTTGCCGGGGTAGCCGTACTGTTTCAAAATCTGCTTCACCCGCACCAGATTGGTCGAATCCGTGCGTAGCATCTGGCCCGGGATGTAGGTGGGCAGGCTTTCCCGCGTCACGCCCAGCGCACGGGCCAGCGAGTCGGGCCGGTGCCGCTGGTGTGGGTCGAAGAGCATGCTGCGCCACTTCTGGTCCACGGCGTATATGCTGTCCAGTTCGTGCTTCAGGCGCGCATTCTGCGGCGTCGTTTGGGCAGCGGCGAGTTGTGGCAGCAGCCCCAGCAGCAAGACGAAAAACAGAGATTTCATGCTGTCAAATTACGCCGTCACTGCCTCCTCGCTGCCCAGCTCACTCAGCACGCGCTTGGCCTGCTGAATGGACCGCACTTCCTCAAACGTCACAATGAGCTGGGCCTTGTGTTCCTTCAGCTTGGCCGTGCGCGGGTGCGTTTGCACGTAGTTGAGGATGGTGCCGAACTGCTCGCCCTGGAAGTAGGCCTTGTGGTCGTCGTCGGCGGGCAGGTAGCCCTTCAGCGTGTCGCGCTTGAGGGTGATTTTGGCGAAGCCCACCTTGCAGGCCTGCCAGCGCAGCCGCACAATGTCGGCCAGCTGCTCTACCTCCGGTGGCATCGGCCCGAAACGGTCCACCATGCTGGCCAGCAGCTTGCGTAGCTCCTCCGGCTTCTGGGCGCGGTCGAGCTTGGCATAAAGTTGTAATCGCTCCGAGACGTTGCTCACGTACTTTTCGGGGATGAGCACCTGCTGGTCCGTTTCCACGTTGCACTCCTGCACGCGGCCCGCGCCGGCCGCCAGCTGCAGCCGCTGCTGCGAGTTCGCATCGCCCAGAAACAGGTCGCGGAATTCAGTTTCCTTCAATTCCGTCACCGCCTCGTCCAAAATCTGGTGGTAAGTCTCGTAGCCCAAATCATTGATAAAGCCCGACTGCTCACCGCCCAGCAAATTGCCCGCGCCGCGAATATCCAGGTCGCGCATGGCCACGTTGAAACCCGCGCCGAGGTCCGAAAACTCCTCCAGCGTGCTCAGGCGCTTGCGGGCATCGGCCGGCAGCTGCGCCACTGGCGGCGTCAGCAGGTAGCAGTAGGCCTTGCGGTTGGAGCGGCCTACGCGGCCGCGCATCTGGTGCAAATCTGAAAGGCCGGCCAGGTGGGCGCGGTTGATAATGATGGTGTTGGCGTTGGGGATATCGAGCCCACTTTCGATGATGTTTGTTGAAACCAGCACATCGTACTCGCCTTCCACGAACTTCATCATGCGCTTTTCCAGCATCTCGCCGTCCATCTGCCCGTGGGCGAAGGTGATTTTCGCATCCGGCACTAGTCGCAGAATCGTGCCGGCCATTTCCTCAATGTCCTTCACGCGGTTGTGCACGAAAAACACCTGCCCGCCGCGCTTCAATTCCCGCGCCACCGCGTCCCGAATCAGAATCTCGTCATACACGTGCAGCTCCGTGTTCACCGGCTGCCGGTTGGGCGGTGGCGTGGCAATCACGCTCAAATCGCGCGCTCCCATCAGCGAGAAGTGCAGCGTACGCGGAATCGGCGTGGCCGAGAGCGTGAGCGTGTCCACGTTCACCTTCAGTTCCTTGAGCTTGTCCTTGGTCTTGACGCCGAATTTCTGCTCTTCGTCAATAATTAGGATGCCCAAATCCTTAAACTTAATGTCCTTATTGGTTAGCCGGTGCGTGCCAATCAGAATATCGGTTTTGCCCTCCGCCACGCGCCCTAATGTCTCCTTAATCTGCTTCGTCGACTTAAACCGGTTGATGTATTCCACCGTCACCGGCAGCGTGGCCAGCCGGTCGCGGAAGGTCTTGTAGTGCTGCATCGCCAGAATAGTCGTCGGCACCAGCACGGCCGCCTGCTTGCCATCGGCCACGGCCTTGAACGCCGCCCGAATGGCAATTTCCGTCTTGCCAAAGCCCACATCGCCGCAAATCAGCCGGTCCATCGGGTGGGGCTGCTGCATGTCGTTTTTCACGTCCTCCGTGGCCTTGGCCTGGTCGGGCGTGTCCTCGTAAATGAAGCTCGATTCCAACTCCGCCTGCAAAAATCCATCCACCGAAAACGCGAAGCCCGGCGCAGTCTTCCGCTTGGCATAGAGCCGAATAAGGTCGGCCGCAATGTCCTTCACCTTCTTCTTTACCGACTTCTTCTTGTTCTCCCACTCCGGCGAGCCCAGCTTGCTCATCGTGGGCGGCGAGCCCTCCGCGCCGCTGTATTTCGCAATCTTATGCAGCGAGTGAATGCTAACCGTCAGCAAGTCATCATCCCGATAAACGAGGCGAATAGCCTCCTGAATCTGCCCGTTAATTTCCACCTGCGTCAGGCCCGCGAAACGCGCAATTCCATAATCCTGGTGCGTCACGTAATCACCCGGTTGCAGCGTTTTTAATTCGCGCAAAGTCAGCGCTTTTTTCTTCGAGAATTTCCGCGCTTCCTGCGCCCGGTAATAGCGCTCAAACAACTGGTGGTCGGTATAAACGGCCAATTCAAGCTGCTCATCAATAAAGCCTTCGCGCAGCGCCATCAGCAAATGCTGGAACTGCACGTTGTTGTCCAACTCGTCAAATATCGTTCGCAGCCGGTCGGCCTGCCGCACGGTATCGGCGGTAATTATCGTGGTGAAATTACGCAGCTGGTTTTCCTTCAAATTCTTCACCATTCGCTCGAATTCCTTATTGAAACTCGGCTGCGGCTTGGCGCTAAATTGAAACGTGTCGGCGTTTTTGAAATGAAACCGCTTTCCGAATTCCACCACCGCGAATTCATCGAGCAGCTTCTTAAAGCTCTTGCCCGATTCAAATAAATCTCCCGGCTTGCTCACTATTTGCATGCCGCCGCTTTCGCTCAGCATCTGCTGAAAATTCGCCTCCGCTTTCTCGAATAATTCCGTCACTACGTCCAGCGTCTGACGCACGTCTTTGGCCCAGATACAGGCCGTGCGGGGCAGGAAATCAAAGAATGCCTCCCGCGTTTCGGTCAGCATCTTGGTCTGCACATTGGGAATAATGCTGATGCTGGGCCGCGCCTCTACCGATAATTGCGTCTCGGGATTAAACGTCCGAATGCTCTCAATTTCATCGCCGAATAATTCGAGCCGAAACGGCAATTCATTCGCGTAGCTGAACACGTCCACAATGCCGCCGCGCACCGCGTATTGCCCCGCTTCGTACACGAAATCCGTCTTCTCAAAATCGTACTCGCCCAGCAGCTCGCCCAAAAAAATCACGTCCAGCTTGTCGCCCACCTTCGCATTGAACGTGTTTTTAACCAAACTCTGCCGGTTAATCACCTTTTCCGTCAGCGCCTCCGGGTAGGTCACGATAAACACGCTGTTGCCCGTGCTGGCCGCCCGCGTCGTGTTGATGCGGTTCAGCGCCTCGGCGCGCATCAGCACGTTAGCATTCTCGGTTTCGTCAAACTGGTAGGGCCGCTTGTAGGAGCTTGGGAACAGCAGCACTTCCGGTCCCTCCGGCAGCAGGTGCTGCAAATCGGCCAGGAAATACGCCGCCTCGTCCTTGTCGTGCATGATGAACACGTGCGGGTGCTGGGCGTGCGCCACCGCGGCCGCTACCACCGCGTCCTGGCTGCCCACTAGGCCGCGCAGGTGCAGGCGGAGACTGCTGGGGTTGGGCTTGGCGGCTTCGCGCAAGCGGGAGGCCAGCACCTGGAGCTCGGGGGAAAGGCGATATAAACGAAGAAAGTCAGCTACTTGCACAAAGAATCAGGCTAGGACAGGGCAAATGAAGTAGCCCGGCCAGATGAAAATCCGGTCGGGCAGCGGGGTAAATACACCGCAATGGTAACGAAGGTTTCCGGACTAGCCTCGTCATTCTGAGCGGCACGAAGAATCTGAATAATGTGGAATTGACCACTAATCGATTTGCGATAATCACGCGCTAATTCGCGGTGCTCAGCAGGACAACTGGTAGCTTCGTGCCCCCAATTCCCCATTCCTTGCATGCGCGGCTCTTCTCACCTGGCCATCGGCCTCATCACCGGCGTGGCCGTGGCCGGGCTGGCCCCGGGCATTCCGTTCTCATTGGCCGGTATTGCCCTGGCCGGCTTCTCCAGCCTCGCCCCCGACCTCGACCACCCCGATAGCCGCCTCAGCAAGCGCCTCGGTTTCACCCAGACTTATGTGCGCTGGGCCTTTGTGGCCGCAGCGCTGGCCCTGGCCGCCTACGCCTACCTGCAGCTGCGGCCTGGGGCCGAGCAACGCCTGTTCTACACCGGCGCGCTGGCCTTTGGGCTGATTGGCGTGGGGATGCAGGGCGGCTCCACGCGGCGGCTGGCGCTGTTGTTCACGGGCCTGGGCACGGTGGTGGCCGGCCTCTATACCGAGCAATTGTGGCTAAGCCTGCTGGGCACGTTTGTGGCGCTGGCGCCCTTCACCGCGCACCGCTCTTGGACGCACACCATCTGGGCCACCGCGCTCTGGACCTACATCGGCTACCTCGCCGACCAGCACCTCGGCTGGCGCGGCGTGGCCCTGTACGCGGGCAGCGGCTACGCCTCCCATCTGGTGGCCGATACCCTCACCAAATCGGGTGTGAGGTGGTTTTTGCCCATCTCGGAGTTCTCCTTTAAAGTGCCGCTTATCAGCACCGGCTCGGCCAGCGGCAACCTGCTGGAAGTGGGCATTTGCGTGGGCTATGCGCTGCTGGTGCTGGGGCTGGTGGTGGGGCACATGGGCTTTTAGCCGGGCGCGGCTCCGCCGATTGGCGCAGTGGTACCAGAAACGCCATCCGCTTGATTGTGGGCGCTGTTGCATAAGTCAGCTAAGACCGTTAGCTTCGCAGCAGATATGCTGGTAAAATAGGGTCGATTTTGTATTGAATCGTGTTATTATTCTGCGTTTTCAATCGTTTTCGCCAGCCGGTATCCTTTAAAATCAATTAAGCTACATTTTAATCCCATCAACGGCCGCCTTCTATCGGGCCGCTTTGCTGCCTGGGGTTGCCTACTGACTATACTGAAAGCTGGAACGGGTGACGAGTAATTTGTCGCGTGTGGTTCCGGCATTTCTCTTGATTCACACTCCTAGTCCCACTCAAAACACTTCTCTAACTTTACTTAACGCATCCCATGAACCAGATGAACAGCCCCTTGATTCGGGTTGGTGTCTTTTATGACGGCAACTATTTCTTAAAAATTAGCGACTATTATTATTTCCAGCACGAACGCAAAGCCCGCATTAGTCTGGAAGGCCTGCACGAGTACATTCGCCACCAAGTTGCTGAGGAAGAAGATGTTGACGTGCGCCTGGCGCAAATCACCGATGCCCACTTTTTCCGCGGCCGCCTCTCCGCCACCGAAGCCCGCGACAAGGACCGTCTGTTCCACGACCGCCTGCTCGACGACATCCTGATGAACCTGGGCGTGCAGACGCACTACATGGCCCTCAAAACCCGCGACGGCCGCCTCCAGGAAAAAGGCATCGACGTGTGGCTGAGCCTCGAAGCCCTCGAACTCGCCCTGCACAAAACCCTCGACGTGGTCGTGCTCATCGCCGGCGATTCCGATTACGTGCCCCTCATCCGCAAGCTCAACACCGTGGGCACCCGCGTGATGCTGCTGAACTGGGACTTCAAATACGAAGACTTCAAGGGTGAAACCCGTGTTACGCGCGCCTCGCAGCAGCTGCTGGAGCAGGTGACCTACCCCGTGGCCATGCACGACGTGATTGACCGCGGCCTCGCCCAGCAGGACGAGGTGGTGGAAGCCATGTTTGTGAACCAGTCGGAGCCCGCCGCTTTTGCGCCCAGCACCGCTGCCGCGCCCAAACTGGCCCGTCCCACCGGCCCCACCGCCGCCGGCCCCGTGGGCACGCTCGGCATGAGCACCATCAAAAACCTGAAAAACGGCTTTGGCTTCGTGGTAATGCCCCCGAACAACCTGTTCTTCAGCTACGCCGACCTGACCGAAGGTGACTTCAACGACCTGCGCGAAGGCGACTGGGTCGAGTTCACCGTGGGCCGCAACCACCGCGACGAGGACTGCGCCCGCAACGTGCGCAAAGTGCCCGCCCCGCAAATGACCGACGGCGACGACGAGTACGAGCCCGTAGGCGTACACGCCACCGCCGAGCTGTAATTCGACTACTCGTTAAGATAAAAAAAGCCCGCCAGATAATTCTGGCGGGCTTTTTTGTCTTAACTAAGGTAATGCCTACCCCATCAACAGTTGCGCAAAGTCGCGTTTGGAGGCCGGGTAGCGGTTGAAAGTGCCTAAGCCACGCGCTACGGCTACATCGCTGTGGCCCGCCTTCACGCGGTAGACTACGCAGCTGCTCACCACCAGCGAGTTGCCGCTATGGTCGACTACGCCGCGTGCTACCAATTCATCGTGTAAATGCACGGCGTGCAGGTAGTTCATCTTGAATTCGACGGTGGATACCAACTCCATTTTGGTGAAGGCCAGGGAAAGGGCGGCCGCGCCCAGGGCCGCGTCCATCAGGCCGGCCAGCACGCCGCCGTGGCAGGTGTTGGGGGAGGAGAGGTGCTCGTCGCGGATGACCATGCGGTATTCGATTTGGCCGGGCGTGCTCACCGTCAGCTCCATGCCGTTGGTGCGGCCGTAGTGGTTCATCTGGTTGTAAGCAGCCACCATGGTGGCGAGGTCGGGGAGAACAGGGGCTTTGTCGGACATGGGTGAGGGCGGGAATTGCCACGGCAAGTTTGCCGAAAAATTTGCTTGATTTGTTGAGTGCGGCATTTTTCGGGGGCGAAAAGCCGTAGTTTCCCCTCTTTCTGATTCCCGCCATGTCCTTGCAGCCACTCACGTTTGCCGAGTTTTATCCCCGCTACCTGCGCGAGCATAGTCGGCGGGGTATGCGGGTGCTGCATTTCGTGGGCACTACGCTGTTTATCATCTGCCTCGTGATGCTGCTGCGTACTGGCAACTGGAACTGGCTGGCGGCCGGCGTGGTGGCGGCTTATGGCTTTGCCTGGGTCGGCCATTTCTTTATTGAGCACAACCGGCCAGCCACCTTCCAGCACCCGTGGTATTCGCTGCTGGGCGATTTCCGCATGTATTTCGACTTGTGGCGCGGCCGCGAGAAATTCTAAAGCTGCTTCCGCATCAGAAAATGCGGGATTTCACCAAACAGCAGGTGCGAAGGCTCGACCACTGCGTAGCCCAGCTTTTCATAAAATCCCACGGCCTTTTCGCGGGAGTGCAGCACGATTTCTCGCAAGCCCACCACCCGCGCCTGTGCTTCCAGATAAGCCACCACGCGCTGCCCCAAGCCTTGGCCCGCCGCCTCCGGTGCTACGGCCATAAAGCGGATTTGGCCCTGTTCATCACTGGTGGGCTGGAGCATGCCCACGGCCAGCGCGGCGGGCGGGCCGGTGGTTTCGGCCAGCAGCAGGGCGTGGATGGTGCCGGGCTCGTCATCGGCCGGCACGCGCTCCGAGCCGGGGGGCTGCTGCCAGGGCTGGCGCAGCACGGCGTAGCGCAGGGCATAGTAGGCGGCCCACTCGGCGGGGGTGTGGGGTGGCTGGATGGCGGTGGCTGAATTCATGAGGGAAACGTGAAGTGTGAGCGCAACCAAGGCCGATGCGGGGCGTTACCTTTGCGGCCCGGCCAATCCCGGTTTAATCTTCTCAAAACTACGCCCCACCCGCCATGGCATCCTTCGACATCGTGAGCAAAGTTGACCCGCAAACCCTCGAAAACGCGGTAAATACGGCCCAAAAAGAACTCCAGACCCGCTACGACCTGCGCGACACCAAGGGCGGCATCGAGCTGAATAAAAAGGAAAACACCATCCTGCTGTCGTCGGAGAATTCGATGCGCATCAAGGCGCTGGAAGACATCCTGCTCGGCCGCGTGGTGAAGCAGGGCATCGACGGCACCAGCCTCGACTTCTCGGCCGATGAGCAGCCCAGCGGCCAGCTAATCAAGAAGACCATCAAGGTGCGCGCCGGCGTGGACAAGGAGTTCGGCCGCAAAATCATCAAGGCCATCAAGGATGCCAAGGTGAAAGTAGAAGCCCAGATGCAGGACGACCAGGTGCGCGTGTCGGCCAAGAAAATCGACGATTTGCAGGCGGCCATTGCCGTGCTCCGCAAGGCCGATATCGGCCTGCCGCTGCAATTCGTGAACATGAAATCCTAGCGCGAGGAAATAAGGTGGGAAAGCTGTAATGCCGGGGCTGCTTGCTCCGATTAAGCTTTTTCACAACCCCAGATATCACCCCCAGAGTTACTTAATGTACGATTTTTCGGCTTTTGCCCACCCCGCTACCTGGGTTAGCTTGCTCACCCTCACGTTCATGGAAATCGTGCTGGGGATTGACAACATCATCTTCATTTCCATCGTCGTGAACCGGCTGGCGAAGGAGCAGCAGGCGCGGGGCCGCACCATCGGCCTACTGCTGGCGCTGGTGTTCCGCATCGGCCTGCTGCTGAGTATTTCCTGGATTGTGAGCCTGCGCAACCCGCTGTTCAACCTGCCCAATTTCCCGTGGCTGGACGACAAGCCGTTTGGCGTGACCGGGCGCGACCTGATTCTGCTGGCCGGCGGCCTGTTCCTGATGTACAAGAGCACCACCGAGATTCATACCAAGCTGCAGGGCGAGGAGGAAGAGGAAACCATGGGCGGCAAAGGCGCGTCGATGATGAGCATCATTCTGCAAATCGTGGTGATTGACATCGTGTTCAGCTTCGATTCCATCCTCACGGCCGTGGGCCTGGTGGACAACGTGTTGGTGATGATTGCAGCCGTGATTTGCGCTATGGGCATCATGCTGAGCTTCAGCGGCGTGGTGGCCAATTTTGTGAATAACAACCCGACCATCAAGATGCTGGCGCTGTCGTTCCTCATCATGATTGGCTTCATGCTGGTGATGGAAGCCGCCCACAAGGAAATCGAAAAAGGCTACCTCTACTTCGCCATGGCTTTCTCGCTGACGGTGGAAGTGCTGAACCTGCGCCTGCGCAAGAAAACCAAGCCCGTACACTTGCGCGACTCACAGTACGACTAAGAAATTTTTACTCCAGAAAGCGCAGCCAAAAGGCGCAGAGGTCGCAGAACGTTCTGCAACTTCTGCGCCTTTTGGCTTCAGTGAGAATTACACGATGGCCATTGCTGCTACTTCATTCGCTTGGACGAGGACACGGCGCTGGGCCATCTCGAGCAGGCGGCGGTTCAGTTCGGAGCGCTGCTGGCGGTAGAAGGCATATTCATCAGACGTGAAAAAGCCAGTTATCAGGCCCACCACGGTATAGCGCAGTTTGGTATTGCGGGTCAGCAACTCGGTTAGCTGGTGGTGCTGGTCGGTGGGACGGAGGGTGATGTGGTGGTCGCACACGAAATCGGCCACCACGGCCAGCAGCAGGTCATTTTGCAGCTTCATCACTGGGCGTAGCGTGGTGTGTAGGAAAGCCCCAACGGTGCCATCTGCGTCGGTCGTTTCGGTGACGACGACGGGGCGCAGGGCCAGCAGGGCCGCATTGGGGCGGGCGAATTCAGGGACGGACATGGCGGGCGAAAGCAGGGAAACCGGCGCGCCCGTCAATGGTTGCCGCTACACCACGCCCAGTTTCACCAGCGCGTCCCAAAGCACCACGCCGGCGGCCACGCCCACATTGAGCGAGTGCTTGGTGCCGAACTGCGGGATTTCCACGGCCACGTCGCACAACGCCAGCACGGCATCGTCCACGCCGAATACTTCGTTGCCCATCACCAGCGCCAGCGGGCGGCCGGGCTCGGGCCGAAACTGCGGCAGCGAGACGCTGCCAGTTGTTTGCTCCACGGCCGCAACGTGGTAGCCGGCGGCTTTGAGGGCGGCCACGGCGGTCACGGTTTCGGCTGCGTATTCCCAGGCCATAGATTCCTCGCTGCCCAGCGCCGTTTTGGTGATTTCGCGGTGCGGCGGGCGCGGTGTGTAGCCGCAGAGGTAGATTTTTTCGAGCGCAAACGCGTCGGCCGTGCGGAATATCGCTCCCACGTTGTGCATGCTGCGCACGTTGTCGAGCACCAAAACCACGGGGCTTTTGGGCGTACTTTTGAAGTCATCAACCGAGGCCCGGTTCAGCTCGGCCATTGTGAGTTTTCGCATGGAAATAGCGCGAACTTTGCGGTTCGCTTTGTCGGTTTAAAATAGGGTGGCAGGCAGGTTTGATGCGCTTCGTCAAGCTGCGTTCACAACTTCGGAAACTGCCGCTCCCTCTTGTTCACATCAAAAAGCTGCGCCCTGCAAAGGTCGCGCGCCGTTGCCTTGCCTGCACCCAAAAAAGAATTCGTTATCAAGTCCGTCGGCCCCGACCACTTCACCGTGCCCATCCCGGCCGTGACCGAAACGCCGCTGATGAAGCAGTATTACCAGCTCAAGCAGCAGCATCCGGGCGCGGTGCTCCTATTCCGGGTGGGCGATTTTTACGAAACCTTCGGCGAAGATGCCGTCACGGCCAGCCGCATTCTCGACATCACGCTCACCAAGCGCGGCGCGGGTAGCAGCAGCGAAGTGGCCCTGGCTGGCTTCCCGCATCACTCGCTTGATAACTACCTGCCCAAGCTGGTGCGCGCCGGCCAGCGCGTGGCCATCTGTGACCAGCTCGAAAACCCCAAAGAAGCCAAGGGCCTGGTAAAGCGCGGCATTACCGAGCTGGTGACGCCCGGCGTGAGCATGCACGACAACGTGCTCGAACGCCGCTCCAACAACTACCTCGCCGCCATCCATTTCGGCAAAACAGAAGCCGGGATTTCCTTCCTCGATATCAGTACCGGCGAATTCCTGGCCGCCCAGGGCACCTTGGATTACCTGGGCAAGCTGATGCAGAATTTCAGTCCCGCCGAAGTGCTTTTCTGCAAAAAAAGCCGGGGTGATTTTGAGCAAAACTTTGGCCCCGACTACTGCACTTACGCGCTCGATGACTGGGTTTTTGGGGCTGACTACGCCCACGACATTCTCACCCGCCACTTTCGCACCACGTCGCTGAAAGGCTTCGGTGTTGACAACCTGAAAGAAGGCGTGATTGCGGCCGGCTGCATCCTGCACTACCTCGCCGAAACCAAGCACACCGACATCCAGCACATTGCCAGCCTCGGCCGGCTGGAGGAGGACAAGTACGTATGGCTCGACCGCTTTACGGTGCGCAACCTGGAGCTGGTGCACGCCCAGCACCCCGGCGGCGTGCCCCTTATCGACGTGCTCGACCAGACCCTCACGCCGATGGGAGCACGCTTATTGCGCAAGTGGATAGTGTTGCCGCTCAAAGAAGTAAGCCAGATTCAGCGCCGCCTTGATACCGTGGCGGCTTTAGTTGCCGATGAAGAATTGCTGGCCGACCTCACTCAGCACCTGCGCCAAATCAACGACCTAGAGCGCCTGATTTCCAAAGTCGCCGTGCGCCGCGTGAACCCGCGCGAGCTGCTCCAACTGGCCCGCGCCCTCGAAGCCGTGGCGCCCATGCGCGAGCGGCTGGCCGCCTCCGGCGTGAAGGCGTTGGTAAAACTGGCCGAGCAGCTCAACCCCTGCGCCAACCTGCGCCAGGAAATCTTCGCCAAAATCAAGCCCGATGCGCCCATCCTCACCAACCAAGGCGGCGTGCTGAATGCGGGTATTGATACCGAGCTGGATGAGCTGCGCGCCCTGGCCTTCTCGGGCAAAGACTACCTGTTGCAACTCCAACAGCGCGAGCAGCGCAATACCGGCATCTCGTCGTTGAAAGTAGCTTACAACAAAGTGTTTGGCTACTACCTCGAAGTCACCAACGCCCACAAAGACAAGGTGCCCGCCGAATGGATTCGCAAGCAGACGCTGGTGAACGCCGAGCGCTACGTGACCGAGGAGCTGAAAACCTACGAGGAGAAAATCCTCAACGCCGAGGAAAAACTCTTCGTGATTGAACAGCGCATTTATAACGACTTGGTGCTGGCGGCGCTTGATTTCGTGCCCCAGATTCAGCAAAATGCCCGCGCCATTGGCGTAATGGATTGCCTAGCCAGCTTCGCCCTCACGGCGCGGCAGCAGCGCTACGTGCAGCCCGTGGTGAACGACGGCACCCTTCTCGACATCAAAGCCGGCCGCCACCCCGTCATCGAGCGCCAGCTGCCGCCCGGCGAAAGCTACATCCCCAACGACATCTGCCTCGACCAGGACGACCAGCAGATTGTGGTGATAACCGGCCCCAACATGGCCGGCAAATCTGCCCTGCTGCGCCAGACGGCCCTAATCGTGCTGCTGGCCCAAATCGGTTCTTTCGTGCCCGCCGATGCCGCCACCATCGGCATCATCGACAAGATTTTCACCCGCGTTGGCGCTTCCGACAACCTGAGCAAGGGCGAAAGCACATTTATGGTGGAGATGACCGAAACCGCCTCCATCCTCAATAACCTATCGGACAGAAGCCTGGTGCTGATGGACGAAATCGGCCGTGGCACCAGCACCTACGACGGCATCAGCATCGCCTGGGCCATCGTGGAGCACCTGCACAACAACCCCAAAGCCAAGGCCAAAACCCTCTTCGCCACCCACTACCACGAGCTCAACCAGCTGGCCGACGACTGCTCCCGCGTCCGCAACTACAACGTAGCCGTGAAGGAGGCCGACGGCCGCATCCTCTTCCTGCGCAAGCTCCAGCCCGGCGGCTCCGAGCATAGTTTCGGCATCCACGTGGCGCGGCTGGCCGGCATGCCCACCAGCGTAGTCCTGCGCGCCAACGAAATCATGCATCACCTCGAAGTGGAGCGCACCAGCGCCGGTGCCGAGGACAACATGCCGACAGAATTCGACGATGTGCTGGCCGGCATTGAGCCCAATGGCAATGCCACGCGCGCCGGTATAGCCGTGCCGCCGCCCCGTGAGCCTGCTCAGCCCAAACCCCGTGCCACTACGGCCGTAGCCACTGCCCCCCGCGCCCAGCTCAGCATCTTCGAGCCGAGCGACCCGGCCCTGGAGCGCATCCGCGAGTTGCTCCAGCACCTGGATGTGAACACGCTCACGCCCATCGAAGCGCTGATGAAGCTGAACGAATTGAAGCTGACATTAGGGAAAGGTTAAATTTTTCGGCCTGAAAATGAAGCAGAAAGGCCTCTGGGATGAATATTTCCACACCTGCTACTTGCTTCCTCAAAAAATCGCCCTACCTTTGTCGCACCATTCAGCACAACGAAAATTGTTCTGAACCTCCTGCGAGAGTAGCTCAGTTGGTAGAGCGCGACCTTGCCAAGGTCGAGGTCGCGAGTTCGAACCTCGTCTCCCGCTCCAAAAACAAAAAACGCTGTCTTCGGACGGCGTTTTTTGTTTAAACAGAGTCCAGATTTTTTAGAGTAGTTTTGGCATTCGCCAAGCCTGCCGGAGTGGTGGAATGGTATACACGAGGGACTTAAAATCCCTTGCCTTCACGGGCTTACGGGTTCGAGTCCCGTCTCCGGTACAAAATATAAGGACGCAAAAAAGCCGGCCCACTTCGCAAAGTGGCCGGCTTTTATTGTGTTATTAGCTCACAGTAGAGCCCATTTTGAGGATGGTAGTTGACGCAACAGTCTAGTATCCACAGCGCTCAAGGCCATTGGGGAGCGTGGAACATGATGTTGCTACCGATTGGTGCGCCTGAGAGCATCACCGCCGTTACTAACATTCACAGCACATTGATAGACTCTAAACACGGGGCATCTGTGGGCCGAATCCTGCCCGGAATAGCACATACAGGCCTGCCAACGGCAGTGGGCTTACCACGAAGTCCAGAATCTGGCGGCTGAGCCGGTAGGCCCACACAGCATCGCCAGCCAGCTTGCCCACTAGCACAATGCCCACGTACACAGCCAGCGTGCCAGCATAAAGTGCCACCGCCACGCGCCACTGGGCTGGGGCCAACAGCAGCCGAAGCAGCAGCAAGCAAATGCCAAGGTAAAGGGCCGCGTAGGTGGCCACGGCGGGCAGCAGCCGCTTAGTGATTCCGCCGTTAATGCCTTGCTGCATGGCTGCTGCCATGTGTTGGAGGCCAATGGCGGCCAACAGCCGCTGCCACATGTTGGTCAGAAAGGAGAGGGTTTGCTCATCATACACGCCAATGAGTAGCAGTGCCAGCAGGAGCAGCGCTACCAGTGCCCTGCGGCCCGCTGGCCGGGAGCGTGTTGCCGGCCGGGCCAGGGGCAGGTCAGGCACTGGCAAGTGCAATTGGCGGGGCAGGGCGCGGGCTATTTGTTGTTGCTAGGCGTTTGGCCCACAGCATCCAAAGTCCGAAAATGCAGCCATACACCACGAAGGTGAACGTGTAGTGGTGGTTGAAGTCGACGGATTTATGGGCGTAATGGTGGTTGATAGCCAGGGCCGCCACGCGCACCACGTTCAGTACCCAGATAAGCGCAATGCCCGCCGGAATGAACCATAGCTTCCGGCGCCAGGAGCCAGGAAAAGCCAGCACAAACCCCGCGAAAAGCGCATAAAGCACCAGCCCGTTGCAAGGAATGCCTACAATCACGGAGGGGTGGCCGCTCATCAGCAGCAGGTAGGCGTTGTGCGGTGCCACGGCGGCATCGAAACCAGCAGTTTGCAGCACCCGGGCACTGGCCCGGGCAATGTTGGCGCACAAAGCGGTATCCAGGCGGCCATCGAGGGACAGCCACCGCTCGTAGCCAAAAAACCAGACCAGATACATCGCCGTGGCCGCCAGCAGAAAGCGGAGCAGAAGCCGATTGCCAGCGTTGTGTGCAGTGGGGGAGGCAGCCAAAAAATCAGCCATAAGCCGCAAGAGTAAGGTGCAAAGCAGCGCCAGGGCAACTACCCTGGGCCAGGACCATTAAGCCTGTTTGCGCCGTACCCGTAGGCGCTTGAGGCCGTAGGCCACGCCGCCGGCCAGCAGCAGCGACACGCCGCCGTCAATAGGGGTGTCGATGGGGTCCGGGTCGGGACCGGGGCCGCCGTTATTCGGATTCGTTCCCTGTGCCAGGGCAATGGCGCTGGAGGTCATTACCAGTGCGAGCACCGGCAGTAAGCGCTTGAGGAGAAGTAACTTCATACGTAAGGTGCCAAACAGTGGGGTAAATTTGATAAATGCACGTGAAAGTAGGAGAGTGTAAAAGTAGAAGAATCTTTTAATTATACCTCTAAATGATGCCAAATTATGGGCTGACTTTGTTGTTCGATACGTGTATGACTCAATTAAGTTCTTATTATCAAGGTATTAGTATGCAAAATAGTCTCGGTTGAGTAGGCTCGGACTATCAACTGGGAAGCCTGGCAGGGCTTAAGAAATAGGATGCTCTGGTACCCGCTAGCACCGGCGTTGTGCCTACCTTGCAGCTACTGTTTTGCCCATTATCTTACGTATGACCCCTGTTTCTGATACTTCCGTGCCAGCGGCACCCATTGATTATCATCCGCTCATCCGCCAGGTATTTGCGGAGATGGGCAAGGTGGTGGTGGGGCAGCAGCCCCTGCTCAGCCGCCTGCTGATTGGGCTGTTTACTGGCGGGCATATCCTGCTGGAAGGGGTGCCGGGCCTGGCCAAAACCCTCACCATTTCGACGCTGGCCAAGGTGTTGCACCTGCACTTTCAACGGGTGCAGTTCACGCCGGATTTGCTGCCTTCGGACCTGGTGGGGACTATGATTTACAACCAGAACCAGTCGGTTTTTGAGGTGAAGAAGGGGCCGATTTTCGCCAACCTTGTGCTGGCCGATGAAATCAACCGCTCGCCGGCCAAGGTGCAGAGCGCCCTGCTCGAAGCCATGCAGGAAAAGCAGGTGACCATCGGCGATACCACATATCCGCTCGACCTGCCTTTTCTGGTGCTGGCCACCCAAAACCCCGTGGAGCAGGAAGGCACCTACCCGCTGCCCGAAGCCCAGGTGGACCGCTTTATGCTGAAGGTGCACGTGGACTACCTCAAGAAGGCCGACGAACTGGAGGTTATGCGCCGCATGGCCAACCTCAGCTTCGTGGAGGACGTGCAGCCCATTCTGACCAAGGAAGATATTTTCGGCATCCGTCAGCAAATCAACCAGGTACAGATTTCGGATACGCTGGAAAATTACCTCATTGAGCTGGTGTTTGCTACCCGCCGGCCCGCCGACTACGACCTGCCCGAATTTGCCCAGGCCGTGCAGTTTGGGGCCAGTCCCCGGGCCAGCATTGCGTTGCACCGCGCTTCCAAGGCCGTGGCTTACCTCGAAGGCCGTGACTACGTGCTGCCCGAAGACATTAAGGAAGTGGCGGCCGATGTGCTCAACCACCGCATTCTGCTCACCTACGAGGCTGAGGCCGACGGCATCCGCACCCAGGATTTGATTGAGGCCATTCTGCGGAAGGTGCCCATCAGCTAGATGCACGATGCAGCAAGGGCAATAAAAAAGGGCTGACCATGCGGTCAGCCCTTTTTTATGCAGTGTGGGGGTGGTTATTCCACTACCACGCGCTTCACTACGAGGTCGGTGCCGGATTTCAGGGCCAGCGTGTAGATGCCGGGGGCAAGGCTGCTCACGTTGAAATCGGCGGTGCCGCCGGCGGCAGGCAGGCTCAGCTGGCGCGACTGCACTACCTGGCCCAGAGCGTTGCTTAGCGTGGCCGAGGCGGTGCGCAGGCTGGTGGGCACGCTGAGCTGGAAGCTCTGGCGCGCGGGGTTGGGGTACAGGCTCACGGTGGCGGCCAGGGCGGCGTTGGTAGTGGCCGTGATGGTGCTCAGCGTTGCGGCCAAAGCCGGGCGGAACGTAACGCCGGCCAGGCTGCCCAGGTCCGCGAATGTGGTGCCATCAAAAACATAGAAGGTATTCAGGCGTAACGGCGACTCGGTCTGGTAAGCCAGGCCTAGGTTGGTGGTCGTGAGCTGGCGCACCCCTACGAAGAAATCACCGGTAACCGCAGTAGCCGGGATGGTCACCACATCGGCACCACCGGCTAACGGCCGCACCCGGGCGGGAGACGTGTATAGCACCGTGCCGGGGGTACCGGTAGCGGATACGGCTGCTACCAGCACCTGATAGTTGTTCGAGGCGGTGGCCGTGCCTACGAAGGTGGGCGTTACGGCCGTCACGGCGGCGTTGGCGGTGCTGGCGGTGTATTTGGCGTAGAAGGCGGCCGTGGTCACCGTGGTAGAGTTCGAGCCAATGCCACCCGCAAAGGTGGTGGTGGCCGGCGATACGTAGCTCAGACCATTGGCGGAAACAACTTGGGGCTCGGCCAGCGAATTATTGGTGGTTACGGCATCGTTGGGTACGCTGACGCTGACGGTCACGGTGTTGGTGCCAATCGTGCCGCTGGGGTAGGCGGCGAATACCACGGTGGCCGAAGCGCCGGCGGCCAGGCTGGCCACGGTCTGCGTGTTGGTGAAGGTATTGGCTCCCGTCACGTTCAGCGTCACGGTCACATTGGTTTGGGCAGCGGTGCCCACGTTCTTCACCACGGCCTGCACCGCGTGGGGAGACACATAAGGCGAGAGCTGCCCGAGGGTATAAATGGCGCTTACCGCTGCATCATTCGCGGCCGGCGCCGTGACGCAAATGGAGAACGCGCCGCTGGCGGGGCTGGCGAAGTAGGAGTAGTAACGCACCAGATACGTGGTGCCGGCCGTGAGCGTGGTCAGGGTCAGGGTTTCGTTGTTGCCACTTGCATCCGAGCAGGCCAGGCTAACCGGCGCGCCGCAAGCGCCGGAAAACACTTCCATCACGCCATCAAAGGCACCGGTGATGGCGATGGTGTGCGTAGAACCGGTGGCCGTGAAGCTATACCACACATCCTGGGCGGCCGTGGCCGTGTAGCCGCCGCAAAGGATGGGTGCCAGCGACTGGGTGGCGCCGGCTACGCTGCCGGTCGTGGGGGTGCAGGTGGTGCCGGGCGTCAGGACCGTGGCCGTGGCGCAGTCGTCATTCGCTACCGTGGGGGCGGTGGCGGTGCCGGGCACGAAGCGGTAGGTACGCCCTACATCGGGCCGAACTGAGCCCCGATAATTGTAGAAGTTATTCGTGAAGTCGTAGTAGCCGGTGATGAAAGGCGTGGTGCTCCACAGTGCGGCCGAGCTGGAGCGGTCGGCCAGCACGGTTTGCCCGTTCGCAATGCCCGAGCCTTTGATGCCCACCACGGCAAACCGGTAGTCATCCGGGTTTGGCCCCTGGGTGGTGGTGCCGTACACGAATTCAATGTTGCCCGTGGTTTCGTACAGCTTCACCTGGAAATTCATCGAGCCGTATTGCAGGTCGTATTCCAGGGTTTTATCGGCCACGTTTTTCCACTGGATGGTGCACACCCGGTTGGGGGCCGTGCCGGTGGTGGCCACGCGGTACTCGGTACCGCCCGCGGCCGAGCCGGCGGTCAGGTCGAAGTTGAAGGGCGCGATGATGTTAACATCGGCGGCATCGGCACTGTAGATGGGGTCTTCCTGCGTAGCCGTGCCCGATTCCGGCAAAAACAAGTCGGCCGCCGACGGGGCCGTGGCTCCGAGCTTGAGGAAGCCGTTCGTGTTCAGCACGAATTGGGTGAAGGCCGTGCCGTTGTAAGTAAACGTGAAGCCAATCGGCTGGGCGGCCGAGTTGGCGTCGTCGGTATTGGCCGTGGCGATGGCGGTGCCAGTAGCAGCCAGGTCGGTGTAGGTGCCGGCGGTGTTCACCACATTGGCCGGGTCATAGCCCAATTGGGCGTGGGCCGCAAACGGCAATAACGCGAACGGCAGCAGCCGGCCGGCGTGTTTAAGCCGGGTTTGTAAGTTTGTTAACATGAGGAGGGTGGAGAAGTGGGGAATAAAAAAAGGTAAAAAAATAGGATGCGCGGGGCCGGCATCCAATGGGTAATCAATAGAAAAGGCCGCAGCCTTAGTGCACCGGCAAATGACGGTGCCGTGCCGGCTACTGTTGCACAATTATCGACTGACAGCGCTTTTACCGCGACGTTTGGGCCGTTTCGGCAGCGGCGTGTAGCAGCCGCGCGGCATTCGCGGCGGCATCGCAGCCGGGTACCGGTACGAAAGTACGGGGCGGCTCCTCGGGGCGCGGGGCTAGGCCGTAGGTGTAGGTCTTGTCATAATAATCGAGCACCAGCTCCACCATCAGCGGGAAGTCGCCGGCCGCCACGGCGGCCAGGGCCTGCTGGGTGGCCAAGCCGCCCAAGCGCTTGCGCAGGCGCTCGATGGCCTCGGCCAGCAGCTGCGGGTCTTCGGCCCCGTACTCGGCGGCCAGCTTGGCCACGCGGGCGGCGCGGGGCACTTCCAGCACGTAGCGCGGGGCGGCCTGCAATTGGGCAAACAGCCCGGGCGGGATGGTGAGGCGGCCAATCTGCCGGCTTTCGTCTTCTACCCAAATAGGTGCATCGGTAGGCAGCCGGGCCAGGGCGGCGGCCAGGTTGTTCTCGAACTGCTCCTGCGTGGGCTGGGTTGGCTGCCCAATGCTGCCGAAGGCCGAACCCTTGTGGTGGGCCAGCCCTTCGAGGTCGAGCACCAATTGGTCGGGCGTGGTGGCCAGCTCGTGCAGCACGTCGGTTTTGCCGCTGCCGGTGAGGCCGCCTAGCACCCGCCATTGTCGGGGCTGCGCAAAAGAGGCCAGCACAGCCCGGCGGTAGTCCTTGTAGCCGTGGTCGAGCAGGTGGACTTTGAAGCCGGCCAGCTCCAGCAGCCACAGCACCGCGCCGCTGCGCATGCCGCCGCGCCAGCAGTGCAGGCGCACTTCCTTGCCGGGCACCAGCTTTTTGGCCTGCTTCACCATCTGGGACATCTTCGGCCCGAAAAACTCCAGGCCCAGGTGCACGGCCCGCTCCTGGCTCACCTGCTTGTAGGTGGTGCCGATGCGGGCCCGCTCCTCATCGGTAAACAGCGGCAGGTTGAGCGCGCCCGGCACGTGGCCCTGGGCAAACTCAATGGGGGCCCGCACGTCGAGAATCGGGTAGGGGAGGTCTTGGAATTCAGAAAGAGGATGGCGGGGCATGGCGGATGTGTACGTGCTTATAGTGAAAAGGACCGGCCGCACTTCGGAGACGCCGGACGCCGGCGGCGGGTGCCACTTACCCCCTTGGGCATGGCCCGCCGCCGCCGGCGGGTGCTACTTCAGCTGCCGCAGGTACAGCTGCACCGTGTTTTCGAGGCCCAGATACAGGGCGTCGCACACCAGGGCGTGGCCGATGCTCACTTCGGCCAGCTCGGGCAGTTGCTGGTGCAGCCAGGCCAGGTTGTCGAGGTCGAGGTCGTGGCCGGCGTTCACGCCCAGGCCCAACTGGCCGGCGCGGGCGGCCGTGGCGCGGTAGGGGGCCACGGCGGCTTCGCGGTCGGCGAGGTACTGCACGGCGTAGGCTTCGGTGTAGAGCTCGATGCGGTCGGTGCCGGTGCTGGCGGCGGCTTCCACCAGGTTCACGTCGGGGTCGAGGAAGATGCTCACGCGGGCCCCGAAGGACTTCAGCTCGGCCACCACTTCGCGCAGAAACTGCTGGTGCGTCACTACGTCCCAGCCCGCGTTGGAGGTGATGGCGTCGGGCGCGTCGGGCACCAGCGTCACCTGCTCGGGGCGCACCTCGCGGCACAGGTCCAGGAAGTCGGGGGTGGGGTTGCCCTCCACGTTCAGCTCGGTGGTCACGATGTGCTTGAGGTCACGCACGTCTTGGTAGCGGATGTGACGCTCGTCGGGACGCGGGTGCACCGTGATGCCCTCGGCCCCGAAGCGCTCGATGTCGCGGGCGGCCTGCAGAATATCGGGGCGGTTGTGGCCCCGGGCATTGCGCAGGGTGGCCAGTTTGTTGATGTTGACGCTGAGCTTGGTCATGGAATTAAAGAAAGAAGGGTAGGAGAGGGCGCGGGCCGGTTGTCATCCTTGCCGGCTGGTTGCCGTAGCTTCGGGGCGAAATTACGTCTGGTGCCACCGTCGGGCGCGGCCGGCCGTATTTCCCTCGTACAACCTGCGCTAACCCGCCCAACCATCCATCCCATGCTCAAAACCACTATCGACGCCGCCATCAAGCAAGCCATGCTCGCCAAAGACAAGGTGCGCCTCACCGCCCTGCGCAGCATCAAATCGCAAATCATGCTGGCCGAAACCGCCGAGGGCGCCAGCGAAGCCGGCCTCACGCCCGAAGCCGAGCTCAAGCTCCTCAACAAAGCCGCCAAGCAGCGCCGCGACGCCGCCGCCATCTACAAAGAGCAGTTCCGCTCCGACCTCGAAGAAACCGAGCTCGCCGAACTGGCCATCATCGAAGAATACCTGCCCGCCCAGCTCACCGAAGCCGATTTGGTGGAGAAGCTGGTCCACATCATCCAGCGCGTAGGTGCCACTGGCCCTTCCGACCTGGGCAAAGTAATGGGCGTAGCCGCCCGCGAGCTCTCCGGCCAGGCCGACGGCAAGCGCATCTCCGACGTACTCGGGCATTTGCTGAACAACACGAACCTATAATCAATGAGTGAATGGGCGAATGGCTGAATAAGTGAATAAACTCGCTTGATAATTCAGCCATTCGCCCATTCACTCATTCACCCATTGTAAGCAATGACGGCCCTCGACATCCTCCTGCTCCTCCCGCTCGGCATCGGGGCCGTGAAGGGCTATCGGCGCGGGCTGGTGCTGGAAGTGGTGTCGCTGCTGGCCTTCGTGCTGGGCGTGGTGGGCGGGCTGAGCCTGCTCTCGGCCGCCGTGCCGCTGGTGCGGCAGTACGTGGGCGATGCCTTCGGAATGCTACCGCTGGTGTCGTTCGCGCTGGTGTTCGTGGCCATTATGTGGGGTGTGCACCTGCTGGGCGGCCTGCTCAAAACCGCCGTCCACCTCACCCCGCTGGGCGTGCTCGATAATTTGTTGGGCGGCGCGGCCGGCGTCATTAAGTGGCTGCTGGGCTTGAGCCTGCTGCTCTACGGCACCCGAATATCGGGCCTGATGCTTCTCTCGCCCAATTTGGTGGCGGGCTCTCAAATCCTGCCCATTGTAAAGCAGGCCACGCCGCTGGCCCTGCAAATCACGGGCTACGTGCTGCCCGTTGGGCAGGACCTGCTGGGACGAATGCGGGCGGCGTTTGTTAAAAGCTGACCATGCGCCTGCTGCTGCTTGATAACTTCGACTCCTTCACCTTCACCCTGGCCGATTATCTGCGCCAACTGGGGGCCGAAGTCGTAGTGCGCCGCAACGACGTGCCCTTGGCCGAGCTAAACGTGCCCGAGTTCGATGGCGTCGTGCTCTCGCCCGGCCCCGGCACCCCGGCCGAAGCCGGCGTTATGCCGGCCGTTATCCACGCGTTTCATCAGCAAATGCCCATGCTGGGCGTGTGCCTGGGCCACCAGGCGCTGGGTGAGTTTTTCGGGGGCGAAGTGGTGCGGGCCGCCCGCCCCATGCACGGCAAAGTCACCGACATGCGCTGCGATACCTCCGACCCGCTCTTTGCCAGGCTGCCGGCCGTGCAACCCATCACGCGCTACCACTCGCTCATTCTCGCCGAGCCCCTGCCGGCCGTGCTCCAGGCCCTGGCCCACACCACTGGCCCGGCCCCCGAGCTTATGGCCTTGCGCCACCGCACGTTGCCGCTCTACGGCGTGCAGTTTCATCCCGAAGCCCTGCTCACCCCGCACGGGCTGGCAATTTTGGGCAATTGGCTCCGCTGTTGTATCATTGCCAAAACCGCCGGTAATTGAGGAAATACGAGATGGAATTGCGCCGCCAGCACCAGCACGGGTACGAATTTGTGGATGAAGGCCAGGGGCCGGTATTGCTGCTGCTGCACGGCCTGTTCGGGGCCCTGAGCAACTGGCAGGATGTAGTGCAAGAGTTCTCGCCCGACTACCGCGTCATAATCCCCCTGCTGCCCGTCTACGACATGCCCCTAACCCAAGCCGGTGTACCGGGCTTGGTCGCCTACGTCGAAGGGTTCGTGAAAGCCCTTGAATTACCGGCCACGTTCACCGTGCTCGGCAACTCCCTCGGCGGCCACATCGCCTTGGTCTACACCCTGAAAAACCCCGCCCGCGTCAGCCGGCTGGTGCTTACCGGCAGCAGCGGCCTGTTCGAGGACAGCATGGGCGGCTCCTTCCCCAAGCGCGGCAACTACGCCTACGTGCAGGAGCGGGTGGGCTATACTTTCTACGACCCCAAAGTAGCCACCCAGGAGCTGGTCGATGAAGTGTTCAACGTGACCAACTCCAATGCCAAGTGCCTGCGCATAATTGCTATCGCGCGCTCGGCCCAGCGCCACAACCTGAGCAAGGAACTGGCTAAAATCACCGTGCCCACGCTATTGGTCTGGGGCCTGAATGATACCATCACGCCGCCGCCCGTAGCCCACGAGTTCGAGCGTCTGCTGCCCCACGCCGAGCTACGCTTCCTCGACCACTGCGGCCACGCCCCCATGATGGAGCGCCCCGCCGGCTTCAATGCCTACCTGCGCCACTTTTTGCGTACTACCGAAGCCACCCCCGCCCTGGCTGCCTAAAAGGCCGATATCCTTCTGCCGGCCCGATTGTTGTTCACTATTCCATCACCCGCCCGGTGATAATTTATGCCTTTCACTTATTTCTTTTCACCCAATTCGGCATCTATATCTCATCCCTCCTAAACTGCTACTAATATGCCCGCCCTGCTTGCCGAAGACCTCCTCAACGAAATGATTCCGCCCCTCAAGGGCACCGATTCGGCGGGCAAGGCAGCGCGCTGGCTCGATGAATTTCACGTGGCCCAGCTGCCCGTGCTCGACAACCGGCACTATCGCGGCCTCGTCACCGAAGCCGACCTCGCCGATTTCGACGACCCCGAAACACCCCTCTCCGAAATGCCCCTGGGCTACGCCGATGCCTTCGTGCGCCCCGACCAGCACTTCTACCGCGTGATGGAGCTGGCCATTGAAAATAAAATCCAGCTCGTGCCCGTCGTCGATGAGCACCAGGAATACGCCGGCGTGGTCACCATTGCCGATGCGCTGGCTGCTTTCGGGCAGCAACCGGCCGGCGGCCAGGGTGGCATCATCGTCCTCACCATGGAGGAGCGCGACTATTCGCTCACCCAAATCAGCCGCTATGTCGAGGAAAACAACGCCAAAATCATGAGTGCCCTGGTCGCTCAGGATGAAGTCGACCCCCACCGCATCCGCCTCACGCTGAAGCTGAATACCGACAACCTGACCCGCATCACGGCCACGCTGGAGCGGTTCGGCTACGTCGTGACGGCCCAGTTCAGCGGCACCGCCGTTGCCAACGACGACGAGCAGGAGCGCTACGATGCCCTCCTGCGCTACTTGAGCGTGTAAAGTCGGGTGCTGTTCGGAATCCTTCTTTCGTTGCGACTGCTGCTGGCTAGTCTGGTGCCAGCTCAGGCCGATACGTTGCCGCGTCCGCTACGCCCCGTGGTCGCCCCCGCCGATACGCTCGTGCGAATCGTGCCCTGCCCAGGCATCGAACGGGCACCAGTCGGTACCATCCTTTTCGCGGGCAATGCCGTCACCAAAGACCGCATCCTACGGGCTGAGCTCGACTTTCACGAAGGCGATACCCTGGCCCTGGCCGACTTGCCGGCCCGCCTCGAGTCCAACCGCCGCCGGCTGTTCAATCTCCAACTGTTTCATGCCGTGGTGGTGCAATCCAGTTGCACCGGTGGCCGACTGCTCATCGTGTTCGGGGTGCAGGAGCGGTGGTACACCTTCCCGGTGCCCATTCTCTCATTGGCCGACCGCAACCTGCGTTCCTGGCTCGACCGCGCCGACCGCTGGCGGCGCGTTGACTACGGTGTGCATCTTGTACGCAGCAATTTTCGCGGCCGCAACGAACAGCTCATCGCCAACCTGCAATTAGGTTTCAATCGCAAATACGAGCTGTTCTACGAAGCCCCCGGCCTGGGCCACTATCGGCGGCTGGGCCTCGGCGTAGGCGCGTCCTATTTCCAAAGCCACACCCTCGACTATAGCACGCTGGCCGACCGCCTCACCCCATTCCGGGCCGATGAAAGCTTCCCCATTCAGCGCTTCTACGTCACGGGTGGCCTGCGCTTTCGGCACACCGTCCAGTTTCTCACGGCCATCAACGTGTCCTACCACCGCGAGCAAATCAGCGACTCGGTCAATTATCACAACCCCGTCTACTACCTAGGCCGCACCCAGCGCGAATACCTCGACCTGAACCTCACCAGCACCCGCAACCAGCGCAATACTTTCGCCTACCCGCTCACCGGCAAGTATGCCCAGGCCGCGCTCACGCACCGCGTCTTCCTCGACGGCACAACGCCCAGCATCACCACCCTGCACCTCAACTACACCCGCTACCTGGCCCTCGGCCGCGAATTCTACTACAGCGTCGGCCTCACCGGCCAAGCCCGCCTCACCCGCCAGCTTGCCTACGCCGACAGCCGCGCCCTCGGCTATGACGACCTGGTGCGCGGCTACGACCAGTACGTTATCGACGGCCGCCACTACGCCCTGTTGCAGCAGGGTATCTCGTACCCGCTGCTGCGGCCCCAGCCCATCCGCCTGCAATCCATCGACAACCCCAAAGTCAACACCATCCCGCTCGCCCTCTATATCAATATCTTTGCCGATGCCGGCTACGTCGTCGCCCCTCATCCCTTGCCCCAAAACCGCCTGCCCAATCAGCTGTTGAGTGCCGTCGGCCTCGGCCTGCACCTCGTCACCTACTACGACCGCGTGTTTACCGCCGAATACACCCTCAACGGATTAGGACAAACCGGCTACTTTTTCCGGGCCGAATTCCCGATTTAGCCGCTCTATCTTCGCCACTCAGGTTATTTATTTGTTACGTAAGCCCGCCGCCGCGTTACGTAATCCGCTCTCCCCTCCGCATGAAAATCGCCATTTTCGGTAAGCCTTTCGACGACGAAGCCGCCCCGGCCATTCAGGCCCTGCTCGACGATTTGGCCGCCCGCCGGGCCGAAGTCCGCATTGGCGAAGCCTTCCGCACCTTCCTCGACAACCGTCTGCGCCTGCCCGAAGGCACCACCGAGTTTCACCGCGGCGACTCGCTGCGCGGCGTCCAGTTCGTGCTCAGCATCGGTGGCGACGGCACCCTGCTTGACACCGTCACTTACGTTGGTAGCCTCCAGATTCCGATTCTCGGCATCCACACCGGCCGCTTGGGCTTCCTGGCCACCATCACCCCCGACCGCATTTCCCAGGCCATCGATGCCCTCTTCAAAGGCCATTTCACCATCGAGGAGCGTAGCCTGATTCGCGTCGATACCGACCCCGACGTGTTCGGGAGCCTCAATTTCGGCCTCAACGAGTTCAGCGTCCTCAAGCGCGACACCTCGTCCATGATTGTCGTTCACACCTACATCGATGGCGAATACCTGAATTCCTACTGGGCCGATGGCCTCGTGGTAGCCACGCCCACCGGCTCCACCGGCTACTCCCTGAGCTGCGGCGGCCCGGTAATGCTACCCCAGACAAACAATTTTATCATTGCTCCCGTATGCCCCCACAATCTGAATGTGCGCCCCTTGGTGGTGTCCGACCAGAGCGTGATTTCCTTCGAAATTGAAGGCCGCAGTTCCAGCTACATGCTGGCGCTCGACTCCCGCTCCCTGCCCGTCGAAGCGTCCGTCCAGATAGCCGTTCGCCGAGAAGCTTTCAATGCTCGTCTAGTAAAACTCAATCACGTTAACTTCCTCAGTACCTTGCGCAGCAAACTCAATTGGGGCCTCGACCGCCGGAACCCAGCCGGCATCCAGGTTTAAAAACAGAGTTTTTTGTTGAAAAAATTGTCGAAACTTTTTTTAGTTCCCGATTAGCCCTACTTTTGTCACCGTCTGAAACTGTGCGCTCTCTGCACTGCTCTTACCCGCCGAACCTAGTATCATCATTTTAGTTGCCTTATGAAAAATATTTTCACGTATTCTACGGCCGTAGTGCTCGGGCTGGCTTTGGTGGCAACACCAGAGGCGGATGCCCAGCAGTTCAGCAAGCGGAAGCAATACAACTCCATAGGCTTCAGCCTGAATGCTATGAACTACTTCGGGGATTTGACGCCCGTAACTAGCTTCACTAGCTTGCGTTTAGGCGCTACCCGGGTTGGTGCTGGCGTTTCTATTACCCGTCGCTTCTACCCACGTTTGTCGGGCCGCTTCGGCTTGTCTTACGGTCGTATCTCGGGCGATGACTCGTTCGTTAACGACCAGGACCCGGATGCTCGCTTCCGCAACAACCGCAACATGAATTTCCGGAATGATATTCTGGAAGCTTCGGCCGTTGCCATCGTTGACCTTATCGAAAACCGCAACAACTACCTCAAGCGTCCGGACTTTGTGCCTTACGTTTTTGCTGGTGTAGCCGGTTTCTACTCCAATCCCCAAGGCCTGGATAACCGTACTGGTAACTATGTTGACCTGCAGCCGCTGAAAACCGAAGGTCAGGCAACTGCCTACGGCAAGACGCAGCTCTCGATTCCGTTCGGTGGTGGTATCCGCTACCGCATCAACCGCAACTTTGATGCAAGCCTGGAAATCGGCTGGCGCAAAACATTCACCGATTACCTTGACGACGTAGGAGGCAAATATGCTGACCAGTCCAAGCTAACCACTGATGCAGCGGCTTATTTTGGCCACAACATCACTAAGGACCGCACCAAGTTCCCCGGTTTCGACAATGCTGGTGAGCAGCGTGGCGACTCGGGCAATAAAACCGACTGGTACATCGTAACAGGTGTAACGTTGAACTACATCTTGACGCCCCGCATCAAGAACCCCAAATTCCGCTAGCCAGCGACTGCTGGCTTAGGTTTCTCTTTCCGAGTCAGCAATTACTAAATGACGAATTCAGGTTTCAAAAACGTACTCCTCGCTTGCTTCATGCAGGCGGGGAGTACGTTTTTTTGCGCTTCGGCCAACGCTCAGAATACCAGCGAAATAGGTATTGGTATTGGCGCTACCAATTATCGGGGCGAAATATCACCCGATTTTCAGCTGCAAAACAGTCGGCCCGCTTTCACCGCCTTTTATCGTAAGGATGTATCGGTGCCCATCACCTTACGGGGAGGCTTCACCGCCGGCTTCCTGCGGGGGGCTGACGATAATGTGACGGGTGTGAATGGCGGAGTGCCCCCGCTCCAGGCCTACCGCCAGGCCAATACCAAAGGCAGCGTGCTCGAAGCATCGGCGGTAGTGGAGTACAACTTCATGGATTATCATTACCGGACCGATAAGGTGCATTTCACGCCATATCTATTTGCCGGCCTGGCCGGATTTTACGCCAATACCACTACGGTATCCAACAACCCGCTTCTACAGGCTAGCTTTAACCAGAAAGGCAGCATGTTGGGACTGGCTATTCCGGCCGGAGTGGGTATGAAGTATGCCCTTTCGGAACACCTGAATCTGGGTCTGGAAGTGGGGGTGCGCAAAACATTTACGGACCAACTCGACCATTTGAGTACGCAAGACCCACTGCTGGTAAATGTTCATGACCAGGATTGGTATTATTATAGTGGTGTCAGCTTATCCTATACGTTCTATAAAATCCGCTGCCCCGACCAATATAAAAAGAATAAGAAGCTGCTAAAGTAGTAGTTAGCTTTAATGCGGTAGGTGGCTCCTGTATAAATGTGAGAGGTATATAGCGGAAGGCCAGTATTGGTGTTCGGCTGCTAAATGCAACCATTTCCGTAACTTGCGGGCTCTTTTAGCGAAACCGCAAAGATGACCGGCAAGGCCGAAATTGATACTCAAAATATTCCCGCTCACGTCGCCGTCATCATGGATGGCAATGGGCGGTGGGCCAAGCAACGTGGAGGCTTGCGCGTCTTTGGTCACCAGAGCGCCATCACTGCCGTGCGTGAAACTGTGGAGGAAGCGGCCGAATTAGGGGTGCGCTATCTGACGCTATACGCGTTTTCTACGGAGAATTGGAATCGCCCGGCGCTGGAAGTAATGGCGCTGATGCAGCTGCTGGTGCACACCATCCGGCAGGAAACGGCTACGCTGCTGAAGAATAGCATTCGCCTGGAAGCCATTGGCGACTTGGCTACTTTGCCCAAAAATTGCCAGCGTGAGTTGGCCGAGGCAATGGAACTGACCAAGGAGGGCACTCGCATGACGCTGGTGCTCGCCCTGAGCTACAGTGGCCGCTGGGACCTTACCCAGGCGGCCAAGCGGATGGCTGCCGATGTGGCTACCGGTCAGCTCCAGCCCAGCCAGATAACCGAAACCACGGTGGCGAGCTACTTGGTGACGGCTAAAATGCCGGACCCGGAACTTCTTATCCGAACCAGCGGCGAACAGCGGATTAGTAATTTTTTGCTATGGCAGCTGGCCTATACTGAGTTGTACATCACCGATTTGCTGTGGCCGGACTTTCGGAAGGAGCATTTCCAGGAGGCCATTCGGGCGTATCAGCGCCGGGAGCGGCGGTTTGGCAAAACCAGTGAGCAAGTCACTGTATCTTAAATTTTTGTAATGTTTATTGTGCGTAATTTTTTTATCAAGTGTGCGCTTGTGGTGGCTGTGTTGGCAGGCCTAGTAGCCCAGCCAATGCATGTGCAGGCCCAGGGAACTGCCGGAGCTGATGAGCCCAAAAAGTACGAGCTGGGGGGCATCACCATTAGCGGTGCCCGTTACCTCGACCCCAATACGCTGATTGGCCTGACTGGTTTGCGCGTGGGTGACCCCATTAGTGTTCCGGGGGAGGAGATTGGCAAATCCATCCGCAAGCTGTGGGCCCAGGGTATTCTCGGCGACGTGAGTGTGACGGTGGCCCGCATCGAGGGCAACAAGATTTTCCTCGACTATAACCTGAAGGAGCGGCCGCGCTTGTCGAAGTTTACTTTCACGGGTATTAAAAAGGGGCAAACCGAAGACCTGACCAAGAAAATTACGCTGATTCGGGGCAAGGTGGTAACGGATGCCCTGATGAACAATGCGCGGACGCAAGTGCGCAAGTTCTTTGTGAACAAAGGCTACCTGGATACTAAGGTGAACATTGTGCAGGTTGCCGATTCGAGCTTGTCGAATAGCGTGGCTTTGCGCATTGACGTGGACAAAGGCTCGAAAGTGCGCATCCACGAAATTACTTTTGAAGGTAATAAAGCCTTTACTGACCGGAAGCTGAAAGGCAAGCTCAAGAAAACCAAGGAGCGCAAGCCATATAAGTTCCTGACCCCTGGCAAGTTTCAGCGTAGTGAGTACGAAGAGGACAAGAAGAAGCTGCTAGAGTTTTACAATGCCGAAGGCTACCGCGACGCAACCATTGTGAGCGATACGCTGACGCGCGACGAGAAAGGTTTGGCCCTGCGCATTACCGTAGACGAAGGCCCCAAATACTACTTCCGCCACATTACGTGGAACGGCAACTACCTCTACGACGATAAGACGCTGGCTAACGTACTAGGTATCAAACCCGGCAGCACGTACAGCAAGGAAATACTGGATAAGCGCCTGAACTACAACCCAACCGGGCAGGACATCTCTTCGCTGTACCTCAACGACGGCTACCTGTTCTTCACCATCGACCCGGTGGAAACCAAGGTTGAAGGCGACTCGATTGATATCGAGATGCGCTTGAACGAAGGCGTGCAAGCCCACATCAAAGACATTAACATCTCGGGCAATACCAAAACCAGCGACCACGTGCTGCGCCGCACCCTGCGCACGCTGCCCGGCGATAAATTCAATCGTGAATTGCTCATCCGTTCGCAGCGGGAAATTGCCACTTTGGGCTATTTTGACCCGGAAAAAATCGGCATCAACCCCATCCCCAACCAAGCCGATGGCACGGTTGATATCAACTACACGGTGGTAGAGAAGCCTTCGGACCAGGTTACCCTGTCGGGCGGCTGGGGTGGCTATGCCGGCTTTATTGGCACGGTGGGCCTGGTTTTCAACAACTTCTCGCTGCGCAAAGCGGGTACGCTGCGCAACTGGACGCCAGTGCCAGCCGGCGATGGCCAGCGCCTGTCGCTCAACGTGCAGGCCAATGGTCTGCAGTATCAGGCTTATTCCCTGTCATTTACGGAGCCTTGGCTGGGTGGCCGTCGGCCAAACTCGTTCTCGTTCAGCCTGAACCACAGTGTGCAGCGGACCGGTGCGGCCTTGGATGCGGCTTCGGACCAGTTTATCAAAGTAAACAGCGCCACGGTGGGCCTGGGCCGCCAGCTGCGCGTGCCGGATGACTACTTCACGCTCAGCAACTCGCTGTCGTATAGCCAGTACCAGACGCAGAACTACGCGGTTATTGCCGGGGCAGCTTCGGGTACGTTCAATAACATTACCCTGAACACCACGCTGGCCCGCAACAGCATCGATAATCCGACTTACACCCGCCGGGGCTCGTCGCTAAGCCTGAGCGTGAACCTGACGCCGCCTTATTCGCTGATTAACCCGGACCACCCCAGCAACAACCAGTGGATTGAATTCCACAAATGGATGTTCGATGCGTCGTGGTTTACTCCGATTGTGGGCAAGTTGGTGTTGAACACCCGCGCACACTTTGGCTACCTGGGAACGTACAATTCGAAGCGTGACGTAGGGCCGTTCGAACGCTTCAAAATGGGCGGTGCGGGCCTGGGCTACAACGGCGGCGGCAACTATTTGGTGGGTACCGACTACGTGGGCCTACGTGGTTATGACGACCCCAACGCGGCCTTCGCCATTCCGACGGCGCAGGCCAATCAGGCCGGCGGCATTGCCTTCAACAAGTACGTGCTGGAAATGCGCTACCCCGTCAGCCTCAACCCAGCCGCTACGGTGTACGTGCTGGGCTTTGCTGAAGCAGGTAATGCCTTCGATTCCTATCAGAACTACAACCCCTACAAGCTGTACCGTTCGGCGGGCGTAGGTGCTCGTATCTTCATGTCGGCCTTCGGTTTGTTGGGCTTCGACTTCGGCCACGGCTTCGACTCTGTGATTCCGCCCGTGGGCACGCCTGCCGGCACCAAGCAGGACCCCAACCACTTCCACTTCATCATTGGCCAGCAAATTCGCTAGCAAGGCACTAGCGAGCGGAGTTTCACGTTTCCTCCCGTATGAAGAATTTTGGTGGCCTGCTACTGGCCTTGTTGTTGCTAATTGTTGCCCCGAAAGCCCAGGCTCAGAAATTTGGCTGGGTCGATTCGGAGTTTATCATGGCCAAAATGCCGGAATACGCCAAGGCCCAACAGGAGTTGAATCTGCTGTCGGATACCTGGCAGAAAGAAATTGAAGCCCAGCAAAAAGACCTCGACAAGCTTCATCGCAACTATCAGAACGAAGAAGTGGTGCTCACGGAGGCCATGAAAAAGAAACGGCAGGACGAAATCTTGCTCAAGGAGCAGGAGCTGAAAGCCTACCGCAACAAACAGTTTGGCTACGAAGGCCAACTGTTCAAAAAGCGCCAGGAGCTGAATAAGCCGGTGCAGGATAAGGTATTTGAGGCCGTGGAAAAGGTGGCCAAGAAGAAATCACTGGCTGTTGTTTTCGATAAATCCGGCGACCTGACCATGCTCTATACCAACCCTGCTCACGATTATACTGAATTTGTGCTCGAAGAACTGGGCCTGGGTGCCGAGGACCGCAACCAGCCCGGCCCCAAAGGCGCGGTAAAGACGGTGGCCCCGCCCAAAACGCCGGTAGACCCTAACTTTGAATCGGACTCGGGTACGCCCGAAGCTGCGCCCGGTACCAAGCCGGTAACCAAGCCAGCGCGGCCGACTAATAAGAAGTAATTACCTTTGCCCCAATATTTTTCTGACCCTTTTCCTTTTTGATGAATCTCGTGAAAATCTTTCGTCTGACGCTCGCCGCCGCTCTGCTGACCGCCGGAACCCTGGCTGCCACTTCCGCGCAGGCCCAGGCCCCCCTGAAAATTGGTTACACCGATGTTCAGTACGTGTTATCCCAGATGACCGAAAGCAAGCAGATTGAGTCGGAGCTCAAAACCTACAACGACCAGCTTGCGGCCCAGCTGAAAAGCAAAAGCTCCGAGTTCGAAACCAAAGTGAAGGACTACCAGCAGAAATCCGGCACCATGACGGAGGTAGTGAAGGCTGACACCGAAAAGGAGTTGCAGCGCTTGCAGCAGTCCATTCAGGAGTTTCAGCGCACGGCCGAGCAGTCGTTGCAGCAGAAGCAGCAGACGCTGCTGAAGCCCGCTCTGGACAAGCTGCAAAAGAACATCGACCTCGTGGCTGACGAGAACGGTTTCACCTACGTGTTCAACTCCGATGGTGGTGGCAGCCCGCTGCTGTTGCACGCGCCCAAGGACGGCGATATTTCGGACCTCGTGCTGAAGAAAATGGGCATCACGCCCGGTGCTCAGGCCCCCATTAAATCGGGCCCGGCCTCGCCGGCTACCCCTGCGCCCGTTGCGCCTGGTGTGAACAAGACCAAGACCAAAACCAAGAAGTAAGCGGCAACCGCCGCCTGCCTAAAAAAGCCGGAGCACTCGCTCCGGCTTTTTTCATATACCACGACTTTGGGAAATGATAGACGACGAATTTGAGGCGGATGAGCTGCTCGATAGTGAGGCCGATGAAGAAGGTGGAGATGAGCTTTATGAGCATCACCGCATAGTAGTAGACCGCGGCCAGGAAATGCTGCGGATTGATAAGTTCCTGCACAGTCGGCTGCGTAATACGTCACGCAATAAGGTGCAGGAAGCCATCCGGGCGCTGGCCGTAGAGGTGAATGGGGTGGCCGTAAAGCCCAATTACCGGGTAAAGCCGCAGGATATTATCACCGTCACGCTGCCCGAGCCGCCGCGTGAAGGCCGCGTGATACCCGAGGAAATGCCCCTGGATATTCGCTATGAGGATGCGGAACTGCTCATCGTGAACAAGCCGGCCGGTTTGGTCGTGCACCCGGCCTATGGCCACTGGCAGGGCACGCTGGTAAATGGCCTAGCGCATCACCTCGCCAACCTGCCCACGGGGCGCAATGGGGAAATCCGGCCAGGGCTGGTGCACCGCATCGACAAGGATACGTCGGGCCTGCTGGTAATTGGCAAAACTGAGTTTGCCATGACGCATTTGTCGTTGCAGTTTTTCCACCACACCATTCAGCGTAGCTATCTGGCTCTGGTGTGGGGTACCCCGCCCGGCCCTACGGGCACGATAACGGGCCATATCGGCCGCAGCGTGCGCGACCGCAAGGTGCAGGCCGTCTATCCCGGCGGCGAGCAAGGGAAGCCCGCAGTGACGCATTATGAGGTGCTGGAGAGTTTCGGCCCGGTGACGCTGGTGCGCTGCGTACTGGAAACCGGCCGGACCCACCAGATTCGCGCCCACATGCAATACCTCGGCCATCCATTGTTTTCCGATGCAACCTACGGGGGCGACCGAATTCGCGTGGGCCAGAGCAACGGAACATACAAGGCATTTGTAGAAAATGCTTTCCAACTGATGCCGCGTCAGGCGCTGCACGCCCGCTCCCTTGGCTTCGTACATCCTACTTCCGGCGAGCAGCTGCTATTTGAAGCCGAGCTACCAGAGGACTTCGCCGCCGTACTGGAAAAATGGCGGGCCTGGGCCAGCTAAACTATAAGAGATAATACAAAAAAAAGGCCCCTCCGCAGCTGCGGAGGGGCCTTTTTACACTAATTGCCAAAGCAATTACTTCTTCTTAACCGTGGTCTTGGTTGCGGTCTTCGTAGTAGTAGTCTTGGTGGCCTTGGTGGGGGCGCTGAGAATCTTGATGTTATTCTTAGCACCTGCGTTCTCCGGGTCCAAAGCCAGCACTTGCTCGAAGTAGCCTTTAGCGGCCGCTTTGTCGCCTTTCTGGAAGCTATATACGCCCAGATAGCCATTGGCTTCCACTACGCCTTCTTTGAACTTGGTGGGGTCAGCACCTTCAGCCTTCGAAAGCTCGATGTATTTCTCGTAATACGGCTTGGCCAAGCCTTGTTTGGCTTCGGGGTCGAGGTACGAATTCACCTTAGCGCGGGCCAGATAGCCGGGACCATACGTAGGCTTAGCCGTCAGGATGATGTTATAAACGCTGTCAGCACGGGTGTACTGCTTGTCGCCGGTGAGGGCGGTAGCCAAGCGGAACTGGTCGGTCAGGTCGCCTTTGCAGTTGGTCAGCTTGTAGCTGTACACGCGGGCGGCACCTTTGTAGTCCTTCTGGTTGGCATAGATGGCAGCCAGGTCATTCTGGAAGTCACAAGCCTTGCTCGGGTCTTTCTTGATGATGTCGCTGATACCGGCAATGGCTTCGGTGCCCTTACCAGTTTTGCTCATGATTTTGTACTTGTAAGCCAAGTCTTCCGGGATGACCTTGTCAGCCGGGGCAACTTTCATGTACGCATCCATAGCAGTCGAAGCACCAGCAAAGTCACCGGTTTCGTATAGCAAATACGGCTTCAGGCGGTTCATTGTGAGGTTGTTGGGGTCGCTTTGCAGCACCTTGTTTACCTCAGTCAGCGCCTCCGGGTACTTCTTGGTCAGGTAGAGAAACGACGCGTACTGAGCACTCGTCGAGGGCGAATTCTCGGCCAAGTCGGTGTACTTCTTGAATGTGCTCAAGGCTAGGTCATACTGCCCGGCATAATAGTACATGTCGGCTAGCTCACGGTAGGCCGGGGCGTAGCTGGGGTCCAGTTCAATTGCCTTGTTGAGGCTTTCACGGGCCGCGTTGAAGTTGCGCGAACGCACGCTCAATGCACCTTTCTTGTAGTAGGCCTGAGCGTAGCTGGGGTTAGCAGCAATAGCCCGGTCATAGCTGGTCATGGCCTCGCCACCGCCTTGGTCGGAGTGCAGGAATACATCGCCACGAGCAACCATTAGCGCCGGGTCGTCCTTTTTGAAAACGGCCTGAGCCGCATCCATATACGTCTGGGCCTTGCCGGTATTTTTACCGTCAGACTCACCGTATGCCTGTGCTATCATCGTCAGCACTTTGCCGTCTTTGTTCTTGGTTGCCTTGGCAGCGGCATCAAACTGAGCCTCAGCTGGAGAAACCTGACCTTTGGCCAGCAATGCGCGGCCAGCTGCTACCTGACCAAAAGGAGTAGAGCCAGCGGCTTTGTTGAAGAAGAACGCAGCCGAATCCGGCATATCACGCATCTGATACAGGCGGCCCAGCTCGAAAGCAGTTTCGGGCGTGGAGCCGGGGCGCAAAATGGCGCGGGCCTCGTTATACCGACCCAATTCAATGTCGCGTTGGGCGGTTTGCACGTTTTGGGCGGTGGCCGCCGTAGTACCTGCTACCATCGCAACGGCAGCGAGCAGCGGCTGTTTCCAGGGCTTGAAACTCATAGGAGAAGAAAAAGGATGAAAAAGCAATGAGAAATTGTTACGCGAAAAGCGCACTTACAGTTTAGGCGTGGTAATTATTCGGGCCTGCATCTGAGCCGGTAGTAAACCCGACTTCTGAAAAATCAACTGACCATTCTTGCCTGCCACGAAAGATGCAAACCCTGTGCCTAATCCTGCCCGCGCTTCCCGGCTGATGACGTAAAGGTTGCGCCGGAGCGGGTAATTCTGCAAATCCGGGTCCTGCGCCAGCTGCTCCGGCGTCTTTTCCGCCAGATACACCTGGTAGGGTTGAATGAAGTCGTTCGGCTTGGGATTGGGCCGGGCCGTGATGCTGGCCACCCGCACCTTATTGGCAAACTTCATGGCGGCCGGGTCGTCCCGGTCCGAAATCCAGTTCACGCCCACCACCCCAATGGCGCTGGGGTGAGTTGCAACATAATCCAGCAAAGCGGGGTTCGATGTGGCGGCAAAAACCCGACTGGTAAGTGCGGCCCCGTGCGTCACCGAGTCACGCACGAAACGCGTCGTGCTGCTCCGGTTCGCATCAAATACCACATTGATATCCGCTAGTCCTTTCTTGCCGCTAACCTGGCTCCATTTGCTGGTTTTGCCCGTAAAAATATCCGCCAGCTGCGCCACCGTCAGCAACGAGTCCGGGTTGCTGCGATTGAGGACAATAGCTAAACCGTCGATGCCAATGCGCGTAGTGCGCGGCACAATGGTTTGCTTGGCAAAATCGGCCTGCTCCTCCGCATTCAGCTCGCGCGATACCACGGCCAGCTTCACCTTGTCGTTGATGAGGTCCAGCATCACCTTTTCCTCCGGCTGAAAGCTCATCTTGACGTGAGCGTTCGGATAGAGCTTAGCAAACGTGTCTATCTGCGCCTGCAGAATGGGCGCAAATGTTTCATCGACGCTCACCGCAACGTTTCCGCTGGTAGGGGTGTCCTGGGCTCCTGGCGAGCCTGGGCCGTTGCAGGAAGCAATGGCAATGGCTCCGGCCAGCACCGTAACACCAGCAGTCAAAAAGTGAGCGCGCTTAATCATTATCGTCAGAAATGGTTTTTTTGCGGAAATGCTCTTGGTAGCCTCGGCTAAAGCGAAGCAGGCCATAGAGAATGAAAACGGAACCCAGAACCCGGCGGGCTATTGGGCCCAGCTGAATGATTGCACCGGCAGAAGGGCTATTGGCCGACCACCACAACCACACGCCAAGTCCCATATATACCACGGCCATCAGGAGCACAAAGTAACGCACCAGCCGCTGGGGCGACTTACCGAGCCGCTCCTCGGTAGTAGGCAGGTTGAGCATAAACAGGAAAATTCAGAAATGAATATATAATAAACCCAAAAAAACTGGGTAAAGGTTCGACGGGCAATAGTGAAGGTCCTGAACCGGGCTACAAAAAAGCCAAAAAAACGCTGCTTTTCATAGAAACCTGCATTTTTCTGACTTTAACGGATTTGCACCATTATTTGCTTCGTGAGCCAAGGTATTTCTTGAATCAAGCGGCCACTGAAATTGATTCTCCAATAAGAAGCATTCAACGACTTACCACAATTAAACGGTATTCGAAGGCGCAGATTTTCTCATGTTACGCTGAGTTTGAATGCAATAAAAAAACCCTGAACCGAGCCATGAAGCTCAATTCAGGGTTTTTACTAATTCAGAGCTAACTCCGAATTAAAAACCTATTGAATTTTGAAGGTAATCGGTACGGTAAACGAAACGCTTACTGCACGGCCGTTCTGCTTACCGGGGATAAACTTGGGCAGGGTTTTCACCGCCCGAATCGTTTCCTCGTCAAGACCCGAACCGAGGCCTTTTACCACTTTCACATCCGAAACGTCGCCCTGCGGGTTCACCGTAAAGCTAACGAAGATGCGACCTTCAACCTGGTTGCGAAGCGCCAGAGGGGGGTATTTCACCGCCTTCTGGATGGCATTCACGATAGCGGCGTTACCACCACCACCGGGCAGCTGAGGCATCTGTTCTACGTAGGTGTAGACTTTGTTCTCAACCACTTCTTCAACCACTTTGTCGCCGGTTCCGGAGAGTTCGGAAAGGTCGGGAGCATCCGTATTACCTTTTACGGTTACGGTGGCTACCGTCTTGTCCTTCAACTCTTCCTGGTCCGGAACCTCTTCCTTCTTCACTTCCTCATCCTTTTTCACCACCGGAGGGGTGAATTTGATGGTGGTGAGCTTGGGGGGAGGGGGTGGCGGTGCCTCGGGGGGAGGAGGGGGGGGCGGTGGCTTCGTCTCATCCAGAGGCGGAGCGTCCATCAGCACGTTCTCCTTGAGGTTTTTCGGAGCTTCCTTCGGCATCTTGTCTTTCAGATACTGAGCGATGAGCGGGAAAAACACGAGGAGCGCGAATACCGACGTAGCAATAATCAGTGCCCGGGTAACGTGCCGCTGGTACAAGCGACGCAGTACGTAAGCACCGTATGCCTTATTACGGCCTTCAAAAACGATGTCGTTTAAGCTGGCCTTGGCAATTTGCGCATTGTCCATCATAGGGCTGAGTCTTTAATAAGGTCCAGGTCGTCTTTGGGTACCTTCACCAGCGCGTATTTCTTCTGGTTCGTGATGTTCATCTCGTCCAGAATATCCACCATGTTTTTATACTTGGCGTCTTCGGTTGCTTTGATGAGGATGATGGGCTCCGGCTTCTGGCGCTGACGGTCCAACAGGACCTGGCGAATGCCATTGGCTGAGAAGTTCGTCACCTTCAGTTCGGGCTTGGCTACGGTTTTGTCATTGGGCGTATTCAGACCGAAGTAGTAATACGCCTTGTTGTCTTTGCCGAGGATGATGGTCATGGCCTGCGAGGCCTTGATTTTCGTGTCCTCCACATCGTCCGTTTTCTTCACCGGCATCGTGAGCTGCATCACGTTGGGCTTGGCGAAGGTGGTGGTCAGCATGAAGAAGGTGAGCAGGAGGAAGGCCAAGTCCACCATTGGGGTCATGTCGATTTTGGTCGACATTTTCTTGGCCCGCTTCTTCCCACCTTTTCCACCGGAGTCGGCTTTGCCTTGAATTTCTGCCATGGGATTTAGTTAAGTGAGGAGATTAGAAACTGAAGCAGTAGGAGCAGCCAATATTATTTGGCGGCGGCTACGGGCTTGTTTTCCATGTCCGTAATGAGGTTGAAGCGGTTGATATCCTTCTCCTGCAATACCTTGATAACCTGCTGCACCGTGGGTACATCAGCATTGCCGTCGCCTTTGATGGCGATGTAGGTAGGCTTGTGGAAGATGGCCTGGTTAGCCGTGCGAGCCGCCAGCACCCAGTCAATCAACTGGTTATTGAGCGAGTCGAGCGGAACACCGGGCTGTTGGGCATTCACCTGCTTGCGGTCTTCCTTGGCCATGTTCAGGTAAGAACCCAGCTGGCTGATGGGTAGGCCGAAGTTGGGCAGGTTGCTGAACTCCTTGGCCTGCGCTGCGGTAAAGTTTACGCCATATTTAGCGCCTACTTTCTGCAATGCCTGAATCTTGGTTTGCGGCGCATCAACACCAAAGAAGACGCGCTTCTTAGCATCGACGGTCAGCGTAATCACATTGTTCTCGGGCAATTTAAGCTCCGAAGTCGATGACGGCGTGTCCACCACCACAGTCTCTTCGGGGGCAAACTTGGTGGTGAGCATGAAGAATGTCACCAGCAAGAAAGCCAGGTCCACCATCGGCGTCATATCGAGCGACGGCGAGGTACGGTGCGGTTTTACTTTGGGCATTGCGAGGTGGGGTTAAAAGGGGGCGACTCATTCCGAAGAACGAATCGCCCCGCGTTTTAGTGCATCAGCCAGTAGCTGCGCAAACGGAATTAAACCGTCTGGGTAGCCGTGGTCTGGCCGTGCTGGCCAGCGAACGTCTGGATGATGCTGAAGCCAGCCTCGTCGATGCTGTAGGTCAGCTCGTCAATTTTGCTGGTGAAGTAGTTGTAAGCCACGATGGCCAGGGCCGAGGTGCCGATACCCAGTGCCGTGTTAATCAGAGCTTCCGAGATACCGTTTGCCAGTGCAACTGCGTCGGGAGTACCAGCCTGCGCCAGAGCGGCGAAGGCGCGAATCATGCCGAATACCGTGCCGAGCAGACCGGTCAGGGTTGCAATCGAAGCGATGGTCGAGATGATAACCAGGTTTTTCTCCAGCATGGGCAGTTCCAGCGCGGTGCTTTCCTCGATTTCTTTCTGGATGGCCAGTACTTTCTGGTCGGTGGTCATGTTGCGCTCACGAGTCATCTCGTTGTACTTCATCAGACCGGCTTTCACCACGTTGGCAACCGAGCCTTTCTGCGCGTCGCAGGCAGCCAGGGCACCGTTGATGTCGTTGGCGTTCAGCTTCTGACGCACGGTGCGTACGAAGCTCTCAATGCCTTTCGAGCCTTTAGCCTTGGCGATGGTCAGCATGCGCTCAATCGAGAACGTGATAACGCAGAGGAACATGGTGAGCAGGAACGGAACGATAACACCGCCCTTGTAAATCACACCGAGGTAATCGCCGGGGTTGGGGTTGTTTTCGCTGTTACCGCCCTGGAAGTGGCTACCATCACCGAAAACAAATTTGTAAACGATATAGCTGATGATGAAGGCCAAAATGATAACTATCACGGAGAACAGCGAGGCGCCACCGCTGCTTTGGGCTTCGGCTTTGGCGGCCGTTGCGGCGGGCCGTGGGCTCGTATTCATGGCATTTTTCTGTTCCATTGTGCCGGAGTGTTTGGGGTTATTGAGTGAAGTAGTTGAATTGAGTGGGTAAAGAAAATGCAAAAAGTTGGTTGGGAGCGCAGGCGACGGCAAAAAGACAATCGATAATCCCGTAATGAGAGGATTAAAATAGCACTTACCGAAGTCTAAACTACCCGACGAGCCGTCTTAGCTGGGCAAACCTAACCAAAAAGTGCGGCCTGACCAAAGAAAACTTGCCTGCACCCACTAGAATTGCAATGAAAGTTGGATGAAGTTTCCCCAACGCTAAACTGTGCCTTTGGGTTGAGTTGGGCGGCGTTTGGCTTCTTCCCAGTACACATCCATCTGGGCCAGGGAGAGGTCGGCGAGGCGCTCATTATTGGCGGCGGCGGCGGTTTCCAGGTACTGAAAGCGGCTGATAAACTTGCGGTTGGTGCGCTCTAGTGCTTCCTCGGGATTGATGCCGGCGAAGCGGGCAAAATTGACCAGCGAAAAGAGCAAATCGCCGAATTCGTCGGCCGCTTTTTCGGCGTCCATCCGGTCGGGATTGCCGTGGTTGTACTCCGCGCCAAACTCGTTTAATTCTTCCTGCACTTTGTCCCATACCTGCTCGGGCTGCTCCCAATCGAAGCCCGCGCCCCGGGCTTTTTCCTGAATGCGCATGGCTTTCACCAGCGCGGGCAGGGAGGTGGGCACGCCGCCGAGAACTCCGGTGGTATTGCCTTTTTCCTTGAGCTTGAGTTGCTCCCAATTGCGCTTTACCGTCTCTTCATCGTCGGCCTGCACGTCGCCGTAAATGTGCGGATGGCGGTAAATTAACTTTTCGCACTGTGCATTAAGCACATCGGCGATGTCGAACGCTCCTCGTTCGGCGGCGATGCGGGCGTAGAAAGTCAGGTGAAGCATGACGTCGCCGAGCTCCTTTTTGAGGTCGGGGAGGTCGTCGCGCAGAATGGCGTCGCTGATTTCGTAGGTTTCCTCGATGGTGAGGTGCCGCAGGGATTGCAGCGTCTGCTTTTTATCCCAGGGGCATTCGGTGCGGAGACGGTCGAGCACGTCGAGCAGGCGGCCGAAAGCTTCGAGCTGGGCCGGGCGGCGCGTGCTGGCCAACAGGGAACTAGTGGGGGGCGTAAGGTTTTCCATTATTCCAAAGATAAAACTCTGTGACGCCAACCGGTTGCTAATGCCTAATTTTGGTCTTTCAAATTAACTACCTCCGTGACTTTAATAAAATCTATTTCCGGCATTCGTGGCACCATTGGCGGGCCGGTGGGCCAGGGCCTCACGCCGCTCGACGTGGTGAAGTACGCTGCGGCGTATGGCACCTGGGTTAAAACCCAGAATACCGATAGCAAGCTGATTGTCATCGGCCGCGATGCCCGCATTTCGGGCGATATGGTGAGCCGCCTGGTGGCTGCTACACTGCAAGGCCTCGGCCTCGATGTGTGCGACCTGGGCCTGAGCACCACGCCCACTGTGGAAATGGCGGTGCCTGCCAAGAAGGCGGCCGGCGGCATTATTCTCACCGCCTCGCACAACCCGAAGCAGTGGAACGCGCTGAAACTGCTGAACGCAACCGGCGAATTCATCTCGGAAGCTGATGGACAACAGGTGCTGGCTTCGGCCGAAAGCGAGGACTTCGACTTTGCGCCCGTGACCAAGCTGGGCCAGTACACTACGGACGCGACTTTCCTCAAAAAGCATATCAAGGCCATTCTGGCGCTGCCGCTGGTGGATGTGGCGGCCATCAAGGCCCGCAACTTCCGGGTGGTGGTGGATGCGGTGAACTCCTCGGGCGGCTTTGCCGTGCCGCAGCTGCTGGAAGCGCTGGGCGTGACGACGATTGAGAAGCTGCACTGCGAGCCCACCGGCGACTTTGCCCACAACCCTGAGCCGCTGCCCGAGCACTTGCGCGACATCGCCAAAGTGCTGGAAAAAGGCGGCTTCGACCTCGGCATCGTGGTGGACCCCGACGTGGACCGCCTGGCGCTGGTGAGCGAAAACGGCGAAATGTTCGGCGAAGAATACACGCTGGTGGCCGTGGCCGACTACGTGCTGAAAAGCCTGGGCGGTGGCAACACCGTGAGTAACCTGAGCAGCACCCGCGCCCTGCGCGATGTGACGGAGAAGGCCGGCGGCAGCTACTCGGCCGCCGCCGTAGGCGAGGTGAACGTGGTGACTAAAATGAAGGAAACCAACGCCGTAATCGGCGGTGAGGGCAACGGCGGTATCATCTATCCCGAGCTCCACTACGGCCGCGATGCCTTGGTGGGCATTGCGCTGTTCCTGACGCACCTGGCCAAAACTGGCCTCACGGTGAGCCGCCTGCGCAACTCGTACCCGAGCTATTTCATCTCAAAAAATAAGATTGAGCTGACGGCCGACATCAATACCGACGATGTGCTGACCAAAATGGAGCAGCGCTACGCCAAGCAGCCGGTGAACACGATTGACGGCGTGAAAATTGAGTTCGATAAGGAGTGGGTTCACCTGCGCAAATCCAACACCGAGCCCATTATTCGCATCTACGCCGAATCGGATTCGAATTCTACGGCCGATTATCTGGCCCAGAAAATTATTGGTGATATCAAGGAGATTATTGCTGCCAAGAGTTAATTAGTCGGTGTTCTGCCCAATTAGAGCGGCTACTGTGGGCTGGTTTCAGTTTGAAAGCCGAAATTTGTATTTGTGTATAGCTTGATAGAAGCCGGGTGCACCCACGCCCGGCTTCTGACTTTTTCTGCTGAAATGACATCTATGACGACAACTTCCCCCACCGCCCCCGCTTTCGTTTATTTCGACAACGCTGCCACCACGCCCCTCGACCCCGAAGTGCTGGAGGCTATGCTGCCATTTCTGCAGAATCACTACGGCAACCCCAGCAGCCTGCACGGCCCCGGCCGGCAGGTGCGTGCCGCCATCGAGAATGCCCGCAAGACGGTGGCGCACCTGCTGAATGCCGCGCCGGCCGAAATCATCTTCACCAGCGGCGGTACCGAGGCCGACAACTACGCCGCCTTTGGCAGTGTGCGGACGCTGGGGCTGAAGCACGCCATCACCTCGCCGCTGGAGCATCACGCCGTGCTGCACCCCTTACAGGCGCTGGCCAAGAGCGGCGAGATTGAGTTGCACTATGTGAAACATGACGCGCAGGGCGCGCTGGATTTGGGCCATCTGGAAGAGCTACTGGCCACGCAGTCGCGCACCTTCGTGAGCCTGATGCACGCCAACAACGAAATCGGCAACCTCAACGACATTGCTGCCATCGGCGATATCTGTGCCCGGTACGATGCCATCTTTCACACCGATACGGTGCAGACGATGGGCCACTACCGGCACGACGTGCAGCAGCTGAAAAATCACTTTATGGTGGGTTCGGCGCACAAATTTCATGGGCCGAAGGGCGTGGGGTTCATCTACACCCGCAGCGGCTTGCAGGTGAGCCCGCTCATCCACGGCGGTTCGCAGGAGCGCAATGTGCGCTCGGGCACCGAAAACGTGTACGGCATCGTGGGTTTGGCCAAGGCGCTGGAAATTGCGGTGCGCGACCTGGCGGCTCACCACGCGCAGGTGCAGGCCCTGAAAACCCGCTTCATCGAAAAGCTGCGCGCTGAGGTGGGGGATGTGCAGTTCAACGGCTTGTCGGAATACGCCGACAAGAGCCTATACACGGTGCTGAGCGTGAGCCTGCCGCCGTCGGCCATCAGCGAAATGCTGTTGTTTAACCTTGATATCAGTAAGGTGGCGGCTTCGGGTGGCTCGGCTTGTACCAGCGGGGCGCAGGCCGGCTCGCACGTGCTGGAGGCCTTGGGCTGCGACCCCGACCGCGCCACCGTGCGCTTCTCGATGAGCAAGATGAATACCGAAGCCGAAGTAGACTATGCCGTGGCCGTGCTGGCCAAGCTATACCGGCCGGTGGCAGTGTAGGTGGCTTGCCTCGTTTAAATAGACAAAGTCCGGCTGCATTTCAGATGTAGCCGGACTTTTTTTTAGGTCTTTGACGAGGCCTGAGATTGGGTGCCTTGGCAAACCGTGTTGCCTGGCTTAATGATGACTACTTTTCGGCTCCTTCCGTAAACTACGTCGACAACTTATTTCTGCATGGCTGATATCAATATTCAACGCAAAAAATCTTCGCCCAGCCCGTGGCTGCTGGTGCTGCTGGCGGCCGTAGTGGTGGCAGTGGCCGCTTATTTCTTCCTGCGTCCCGACCCGGCCGATGAGCCCGCGCCGCCCGTGGCTACTCCCGAAGCAGCTACTCCCGCTACTGCTCCGGACACGTTGGTCGCCGCCGCGGCTGTAGACCAGGCCACACGTCGCGCCGCCATTGATGCCATTCCGCAGGGCGACACCACCCAGGATGCCGGGAGCACCGAAACGGCGGCCTCTCTGGCCACGCAAGCCGCTTCTGACCCCGCCGCGCCCGACTATGCCCGCAATGGACTGCAAAAACTGACTGGCGTACTAGTGTCGCTCACCGACCGCGACGACCTGCGCGACCCTACCACCACCGAGCAGCGCGACAACCTAACCAGCGCCACCGCCCGCCTCGGCGAGCCCAATACCAGCCTGCGCCCCGGCTTTGTGGCGGTGGCAGGCCTTATCCGGGCCATGCAGCAAAAGGCTTATCCCGAATTGGAAGAGCAGGCCAATGCGTTGGTAAGCCTCGCGGGCCAGCTATCCGGCCGCAGCGCCACGGCGGCTGAGCAACGCCAGAATCAGCAGTTTTTGACCCAGGCTGCCGCTGCCGTGCGCGTGCTCAGCGAGCCGAAACAGTAAAAGCGGTATTCAGTAGTGGGCAATCAGTAGTCAGCTGCCCATTCCACCTTATATCTGATTACTAACTACCCACTACCGAATACTAACCTTCCCATGGAAACTCCCGTCCTGCGCCGCTTGCGCGACCTCACCGATTTTGAAGTGGCCGATGGCAACCCCGACGTGCGCGGCTGGACCGTGCGCGGCTCCGATGGCCAGGCCCTGGGCACCGTCTTCGAGTTGATTGTGGAGCCCGAGGCCATGAAAGTGCGCTACCTGGACGTAGAGCTGGATAGCCGTTTCAACCTCAATGACCACGAAAACCACATTCTGCTGCCCATAGGAGCCGCTGCGCTGGATGAAGACGGCGACAACGTATTCGTGCCCGCACTCAATGCTGAATCCGTGCTGAATTACCCGCACTACGTCGAAGTCCAGATTACCCGCGAGTACGAGGAAGCCATGCTGCGGGCCTTGGGCAAGGAAAGCACCACCGCCAACCCGCGCTTCTACGAGCAGGATTCATTCGACGCAGATAGCTTCTACAATCGCCGCCGGGCTTCCTGAACTGGTCGGAAATTATTGCCGCGCAATGCGGCGGGTGAGTATCTGCCCATCGGGCAGGCGCAGGCTGAGCACGTAGAGGCCCGGAGCCAGCCCAGTCGTTTGCACCCGCACGGCACCCGCTCCGGCCGCCGTGCTACTTACAGCAAATTCCTGCCCCACGGCATTGTGGCAGCGAATTTCCGTCGGCAGCACGTTGCCGCTGATAAAAAATGCGTCGGTACTGGGATTGGGATAGATGCTGAAATCAGCCTCGGTGGCGCGGCGCGTGGCGGTGGCGGTGCGGTTGGGCGTAGCCAACCAGATGGTGGCGTTGAGGAGGATGCGGGCGTGGTCGCCGTTGGCTTCGGCAGCCCAGCCGTCATACAGGCTGTTGCCGGGCGCGCCCGAACCATCGTCGGGCGGCGACGAATCGCCGAGGGCGACCACGCGGCCCCGGCCGTAGCGGGCCCGCGCCACGATGGTCCCGGTGGTGCCGGTAGTGGCCGCGCCGGGCTTGAACAAGGCTCCGCGTACGCTGGCATTGGCGGTGGGGTCGAGGGTTATGCTGGCGCCGTTATGGTATTCCATCGCCACGGGGTTGCCGGCGGGGCCGTGTAGCAGCGAGTCGGCCGGCGCGGTGGCCGCGCCCACGCCGGTGGTGAAGACGAGATTATTGAGGTCGAAGGTGATGCCGAACGGGTTGACGGGACTGGCCGAGGCCATGAGGTCGTTCCAGATGGCGGGCGAATCCCATCCATCGCCGTTGCGGTCCGAAATGGTGTGGTCCGAAATCATGAACAAGCCGCCGCCGTTGCGCACATAGCTCAGAATGGCCGTTTTTTCAGCGGCAGTGTAGCGCGTGTTGGGCTCGTCCACGATGTAGGTGGCGTAGTTGCGCAGGTCCTGGGCATTCGTTGCATCGCCGTAGGTGATGCGGCCGCTGCTGGGCAGCGTTTCGACCTGATAGCCGCGCTTCACCAAGGCAATGCCCCAAGAGGAGAGGGCACCGGTCCAGTACGTTTCCGGCGTGCTGGCCGTGATGGTGCTTTGCGCGGGCGTGGGCAGGCGCTGGGGACTGCCCGAAACATCAGAATCAATCACCCAATCGGCATTGCCAGCGGTTTGGGCTTTGGTGGCATCAAATAGAATTTTAACGACTTGCTGAGCTTGAGCCTGTGTGCCGGCCAGTAGCCCGAAAGCAAGTGCTAAAGTGTAACGAATGCGCATCTGGGTGGGAATTTGCTGATTAAGAAACCTTAAAGTTACACAAGGCGCGTTAATAGAAATATGAAAATAAAAGAAGGCGCTGCCGAGCTAAGCTCAACAGCGCCTTCTTTAGCTATTCGATTGTTTACGTGCCTAATTCTGCCGAATCATATTGGCCACGGCCTCCACCCAGTATGGCTCTGAGTTCAGCGAAGGCACCAGCTGCCAGTGCTTCCCGCCGGCCTGCTCGAACATTTCCTTAAATTCCTCGCCCACTTCGATGGTCGTCTCCAAACAGTCGGCCACGAAGGCGGGGGAGAAGGCCAGCACATTATTAATGCCTTTGGCCGGGAATTCTTTGATAACCTCGTCGGTGTAGGGTTGGAGCCAGGGGTCGCGCAGGCGGCTTTGCAGGCGGCTCTGGAAGGTGACGGTGTACTGGTCGTCGCGCAGGCCCAGCTCGGCGGCCAGCAGGCGCGAAGTTGCGAAGCACTGCGCCCGGTAACAGTAGCGGTTGTTCTTATTGTAGCTGGCGCAGCAGGTGCCCAGCTTGCAGTAGCCCTTAAAGCTGCCCTTCAGCACGTGCCGCTCCGGAATGCCGTGGTAGCTGAATACGATGTGGTCGTAGCTGTGCTTGGCCATTTCGGCCTTGCCCCGTGCCCCAAAGCTGCTGATGAAACCGGGGTCATCGGCAAAGGTGCTGATGAAGCTGATATTCGGCACTATCCACCAGTCTTTCACGATGTCCATCACCTTCTCCTGCACCGAGCCCGTGCTGGCCGACGCATACTGCGGAAACAGCGGCAGCACGATGATGCGGTCTACGGCCGCATCGCGCAGCTCCTCCAGCGCCTTCTCGATGCTGGGCTTCTGGTAGCGCATGCCGAAGGCCACCACGTAGTCCTTGCCCAGCACTTCCCTCAGCTTGGCTTGCAAATCGAGCCCGTGGTAGAGCAGGGGCGAGCCCCGCTCGGCATCCCAGAGCTGCTGGTAGATTTTAGCCGATTTCGGGGCCCGTAGCGGTACGATGATGCCCTGGAAGAGCGGGTATCGAATGGCGGCAGCCATGTCAATCACGCGGCCATCGGTCAGGAATTCGTTGAGGTAGCGGCGCACGTCGGGCGTGCTGGGCGAGTCGGGCGTGCCGAGGTTGACGAGGAGCACGCCGATGCGGCGGCCGGGAGTAGCGGGAGAATTCATTAAGGCAAAGTTCGGAAGTGTAGCGTGGACTCTGCGAGTCCGCGCGTGGTTGGATGTTCGACCAAAACGCGGACTCGCAGAGTCCACGCTACACGCGCTTGCCCAGCAAACAGCTGGCAACCGGCATGGTTTCAGACGAGTTGCTACTTGCCCGATTTCCATCCCACCCTAGCTTTTCCGCGCCGCAAGCCGTACCTTTGCGGCCCTGATTATCAAACCCATCCATCGTGAACCCCGAAACTAAACCCCACCGCGCCGGCTTCGTGAGCATCATTGGCAAGCCCAATGTGGGCAAGTCCACGCTCATGAATGCGTTGGTGGGCGAGCGGCTCAGCATCGTCACGAGCAAGGCCCAGACTACGCGCCACCGCATCCTGGGCATCCTCAACGGCGATGATTTTCAGCTGATTTATTCTGATACCCCCGGCATCATCCAGCCCAAATACGAGCTGCACAATGCCATGATGAGCTTCGTGTATTCGTCGCTCGAAGATGCCGACGTGGTGCTCTTCGTGACCGATATCTACGAGAAGCACGACGAGGAACCCGTAGTGGAGCGCCTGCGCAAAATGACGGACACGCCCATCATTCTGCTCGTCAATAAAATCGACCAGGCCAACCAGGAAGAAGTGGAAGCCAAGCTGGCCTACTGGAAAGAACAGCTGCCCAACGCCGCCGAAGTGCTGCCCATCTCGGCCCTCAATCATTTCGGTACCGACGGCGTGCTACAGCTGGTGATGGAGCGCCTGCCCATCCACCCGCCTTACTACCCCAAAGACGAGCTAACCGACAAGCCCGAACGCTTTTTCGCCGCCGAAATGGTGCGCGAGAAAATCTTCAAGCTCTACAAAAAAGAAATTCCCTACAGCTGCGAAGTTGTTATCGAAGAGTTTAAGGAAGAGGATGATATCATCCGCATTCGCGGTATCATCTACGTCGAGCGTAACTCCCAGAAAGGCATCGTTATCGGCCAGGGCGGCGAGGCGCTGAAGAAAGTAGGCACTTGGGCGCGCGAGGAAATGGAGAAGTTTTTCCAGAAGAAAGTGTTTCTGGAAATGTATGTGAAAGTGAACGAGAACTGGCGCACCGACCCCAAAGCGCTGAGCCGGTTCGGGTATCAATAGGCCTGTAGCGCGGACTTTTAGTGCGCGACTAAACTGTTATTTAAAGTAATCTACTCGCGGACTTTTAGTCCGCGCTACAAATATTCCGACCATCTATAACTAACACACCCCGGGCACTGCCGAATCTAGGTCGGGTCGGCGGCTGGGGCAAAGACATCATGTCAAAGCAAAACACGGTCGCCATCGTTGGGCGGCCCAACGTGGGCAAATCCACGCTTTTCAATCGCCTCGTGGGCCAGCGCAAGGCCATCATGGACAACGAGAGCGGCGTTACCCGCGACCGTCACTACGGCTACGGCGACTGGATTGGCAAGAACTTCACCGTGATTGATACGGGCGGTTACGTGCACAATTCGGAAGATATTTTCGAGGGCGAAATCAACAAGCAGGTGAAGCTGGCCATTGAAGAGGCCGACGTTATCCTCTTCATGGTAGATGCCGAAGCCGGCGTGCACGGCCTCGATGAGGAGTTTGCGCACGTGCTGCGCCGCTACATCAGCAAAAAGCCCATCTACATGGTGGCCAACAAGGCCGACACCAACCTGCGCGCCAACGGCGTGGGCGAGTTCTACTCGCTGGGCCTCGGCGACGGTGAAATCTACGCCATCAGCAGCGCCAACGGTCACGGCACCGGCGAATTGCTGGATGCCGTGGTGGCCAACTTCGACGACCCGGGCATTGAAGAGCCCGAGTCGGAAATCCCACGCATTGCCGTGGTGGGCCGCCCCAACGTGGGCAAATCCAGCCTCGTGAACCTGCTGCTTGGCGAAGACCGCAGCATCGTAACGGAAATTGCCGGCACCACCCGCGACTCGATTTCGGCCCGCTACAATGCCTTCGGCAAGGAGTTTATCCTAGTTGATACGGCCGGCCTGCGCCGCAAGGCCAAGGTGAGCGAGGACGTGGAATTCTACGCCAACATGCGCAGCCTACGCGCCTTGGAAGAGTGCGACGTCTGCATCGTGATGCTGGACGCCAGCCGTGGCATCGAGGCTCAGGATGTGAACATCATCACCCTGGCCGACAAAAACCGCAAGGGCATCGTGATTCTGGTGAACAAGTGGGACCTGGTGGAGAACAAGGAAACCAATACGGCCAAGGATTTCGAGGCGAAAATCCTGGAAAAGATTGCGCCGATTGCCTACATCCCGATTGTGTTCATTTCGGTGCTGAACAAGCAGCGCGTGCACAAGGCCATCGAAACGGCCATCGAAGTGTACCACAACAAGCGCCGCAAAATCCCGACCTCGCAGCTTAATGACATCATGCTGAAGGAGATTGAGAAATACGGCCCGCCCGCGCTCAAAGGCAAGATGATTCGCATCAAGTACGTGACGCAGCTGCCCACGCACAACCCCGTGTTCGCCTTCTTCGCCAACCTGCCGCAGTACGTGCAGACCAACTACGTGCGCTACCTCGAAAACCGCATGCGCGAGCATTTTGACTTTACGGGCGTGCCCATCGGCATCCTGTTCCGCAAGAAATAAGCAAGGCTATATTGGCCTCATACATTCTTCACAATTTTTTTTCAGCAGCGGGTTACCTTCTTACGGTCGGGGTATAAAGCCCCGAATTTGAAGTTAAGCTCCGGCCAAACCTTCAGAAGTTGCTTGAAAATCAACCACATTTAAAACAAACCCCAAGATGAAAAAAGTATTGTTCCTCGCCCTGGCCCTCGGTTCGTTCACCTTCTCGTCGTGCGACAGCAAGAAAGAAGATGCACAAGAGCAGGTTGGCGAAAACGTGAAAGAAGCTGGCGAAGCCAAAGCTGATGCCATGGAAGACAAGGCTGATGCCGTACGTGACTCGGCCGATGCCAAAGGCGAAGCCATCCAGGACAACGCTGACAAAATGGACGCTGCTGCTCCCGCTGCCGGCACCACCACCACTACCACGACCGAAGAAGTTAAGAAGTAATTCTTGCTGCTTTAGCGTAAAAAAAAGCCTCTCCGGCAACGGAGAGGCTTTTTTGCGTTTGGACCGTAGCGCGGACTTTTAATCCGCGAGTGATTCGTTTCCAGACGCGGACTATAAAGTCCACGCTACAAATCGGTTTCGGGCAGACCAAGTCGGCGGTTCAGCAAACCATCTACTACTTCAAACAGGCGGCGCGGCTCGTAGGTGCGCCAGGGCAGGTCGTCGAGCTGCCCGCCGAAGTTCACGTAATTGTCGACGTTGTACTGCTTCATTTCGCGCAGCACATGCTCCTGGAAGTTGATGCCCGCAATCCAGCCGTCTTCCACGTCCTCGTACCATTCTTCGTAATAATCATCGTCGGAGCCGTGGAAATTGAATACGTTTTCGCCGATGAGAATGAACTTGCGAATGCCTTCGTGCACCAGAATATCGATGATATTCCGTTTCAATTCCATGATGTCGTTTTCGATGGCATCATTCCACTCGCCGATAAATTCGAGGACGGCAATGCCTAACTCGTAATCAGCAAAGAGGATTTTGACGAACAGCGTGTCCGACCCCAGGCTGTCCCACTGCGGGTGGATGTAGTAGCCGTAAATCGTATTAGTGTAAGTGTCGAGACTGTTTTCGGCTTCGAAGAGCGGCGAACGCGGGTCTTCGGACGCGGAATATTGCTCAATCCAGTTGTAGTGCGGCTCGATGGTGTGCATAGGGCAGAGGACGCACCGGTTATAGCTGATGCGTCTCTAGAAACGCCATAAATGCTGAATCGTTCGCCCGAAAAAATAAGCCTGTGAGACACAAGCTAAAGCATATGCTACTGCTGGGCCGCATTCAGTGCCGCGCGCACGCTGCCGTGCTGCTTGAGCAACTCCGCCGCCTCGGTTTGCCCGATGCCGAGCTCATCCATCAGCATGCGTTCGCCCCGGTCCACCAGCTTCACGTTGGATAGCTTCATGTCGACCATCTTATTGCCGCGCACGTAGCCCAGGCGGATAAAAGTGGCTGTGGTGAGCATGTTGAGCGTCATTTTCTGGGCCGAACCGGCTTTCAGGCGAGTGCTGCCCGTGATAAACTCCGGCCCCGTCACCACTTCCACCGGAAACTCGGCTGCCGCCGCCACTGCCGAACCAGCGTTGCACACCACACAACCGGTTGCTAAACCGGCCGCCCGGGCCCGCTGTAGCCCGCCAATGACGTAGGGCGTGCGGCCCGAAGCTGCGATGCCCACCAGCACGTCTTTCGCGGTGATATTATGCGCCTGCAGGTCTTTCCAGGCCTGTTCAGCATCGTCTTCCGCACCTTCCACCGCCACCCGGATGGCCCCGTCGCCACCCGCCATGATGCCTACCACCATTTCGGTCGGCACCCCGAACGTAGGTGGGCACTCCGACGCATCGACCACGCCCAGACGCCCACTGGTGCCCGCCCCGATGTAGAACAGCCGCCCGCCGTCGCGTAGCCGGGCCACCGTAGCTTCTACCAACCGCTCAATTTGCGGCAGGGCTTTGGCTACGGCATCAGGAACGGTGTGGTCTAGGCGATTCATGCCGGCCAGCAGCTCGGTGGTCGACAGCGTTTCGAGGTGATTGAATTCGGAGGGCGCTTCGGTGGTCATCATAGTGGAGAACATGCTTTGGCATGTTCAGAGAAAAAAGAAGTTCAGATGGTGAACAAGCTAAAGCATGTTCTACAGCAATACCCCAATGACGGGGAAATTATCGAATACGTTGGCGGTGTGGGGCGCGTCCTTGTCCAGTTCGGCCGTCAGGTCCTGGCCGGCCCAGTGCTCGTAGTGGTTGCCGCGCCGCCACAAGCGCGAGCGGCTCACATCGTAAATCTGGCCCTGGTACGCCACCCAGATTTCGTCGCGGTCCTGGCCGTTCCGCAGGGCCAGTTGACGAATGGTGTAGGAGGGTAGGGGCAAAGTTTCCATCAACGAAATCTAGCTCAACAGCGCCTGCAAGCGAATCCAACGTTGCGGCAGGTCGCCCTGCGAAGCGTTCAGGTAGTCCTCATACGTGCAGGGCACCACGCGCTTAGTGGCATTGTCGCCGAGGCGTTCCACTTCCATCCACCACTTTTCGGCGCGGCGCGACTTGTAGAACACCAGCTTGTCGGGGTTGCCGGGCAGCACCACGGTGTAGGTGAGGAAGCGGAAGGTGCCGAAGCCGGTTTCGGGCTTGCGGTGATAGAAACCTTCCACGAAGTACCAGAGCATGGTGGCGATGGTGGCGGCGGCCAGGCCATTCGGGTCCACATCGGCGCGGTAACCGTAGAGGCCGAAGGAGCTAAGCTGCTCGTTGTGACCAGCGTACCAGCACAGCTGCGTAGCTTCCTCATTGCCCAGGCCGAAGGGGTTAGCCGGGTAATAGCCCGGTGAGTCCTGCCAGCGAATGGCGGCAATGTCTACGCTCATGAAGTCGGCCTGGCGCACCAGCGGCTCGGCCAGGCGGCGGTCGGCGCGCACCTCGCCCACGCTCATGGTATCGAAATGCAGCTTTTCGAGGGCCACCATCACTTCGGGCGGCGTGAGGTATTGCTGGTGGCCGAGGTGGGCCAGGCTGAACACGATGTTGGGCTCATGTACCAGCAGGCGGCGCAGGTGGCTTTCCTCGGGCGGGGTGCCGGGGCCGGGCTCGGCCATATCGGGCCGCGAGTCCACTATCGTTACATTGATGGTGCGGTCCTGGGCTTCGTAGGCCAGAAACTGGCCGTAGTCTAGGTCGTGGCTGCCCCCGAGCAGAATGGGCACCGTATTTTCCTCCAACAGCGCCCCGATGATTTCGCGGAGGCGCTGGTAGGTGTCTTCCAAAGTGAGGCCCGGGCGCAGGTTGCCGAGGTCGACCAGGCGTAGCATTCCTGAGCCTTTTTGCAGCTGGTAGAAGCGCTGACGCACTTCGTTGGGGCCGTGGCGGCGGGCATTGGGCGGGCCGGCCGCGCTGCCGCGCCACTCATCGAGGCCAATGAGGGCCAGGTCGGCGGTGCGCCAGTCGGGAAAAGTTTCGGTGAAGCGGGTGGCGTAGGCGGCCAGCGTGGTAGGCGCGGGCGAGGCTTCGGTCAGCGTTTCCGGCAGCGGGTCAAAAAACAGGGCCAGATTCATTGGGAGCGGGAATGCTAGAGCTCAAAATTACGCCGAAAAAAGCCGGATTTTGGGGCTTTTTGAGCGTTTTCGCGGTCAATTTGGTTTTTAGCCGTAAGAGCAATGCCACAGATGTGGTTAGCCTGCCATCGTGTAGCCCCAAAAAAAGCGCTTTATTTAAGCTGAATTTCACGCAATACGCCTTATCCGACCCCACCCATGGACGTTCGTCGCGCCTTTGATATCCTAGCCCACCAAATTGCCGAGTCGCCCAAGTCCGACGCCCTGGCCTCCAAAATCGACGGTAAATGGGTGCCCATCAGCAGCCAGCAGCTACAGGACCAAGCCAATCTGGTGTCGCTGGGCCTCATGTCACTCGGCCTCAAGCGCGGCGATAAAGTGGCCATTATCAGCATGAACCGCCCGGAGTGGATGATGGCCGATTTCGGCATTTCCCAAATCGGGGCCACCAGCGTGCCGATGTACCCGAGCATCACCGTTGAAGACTACAAGTACATCTTCACCGATGCCGGCGTGCGGGCTGTGTTCGTGGCCGATAAAAAGCTGTTCGACAAGGTGAAAGAGGCCACGCAGGGCCTGGATATTCCCGCCGAAAACATCTTCACCTTCGATAAAATTGAAGGGGCCCGCCACTTCAGTGAGCTATTAGAAATTGGCAAAAAAGGGAATGCCGCCGACCTGGAACCGCTGAAAGCCGCCGTCGAGCCCGACGATTTGCTCACGCTCATCTATACCAGCGGCACCACCGGCCAGCCCAAAGGCGTGATGCTCACTCATGATAACATCCTGAGCAACTGCCGCAACTCGCAGCGCTTCGTGCCCGTCACGAAAGAAGATAAGGCGCTCAGCTTCCTGCCGCTCTGCCACATTTTCGAGCGCATGGTGACCTACCTGTACATGATAAACGGCGTGAGTATTTACTACGCCGAAAACATGGACGTCATCGCCGACAACCTGCGCGAGGTGAAGCCCGAAATCTTTACCACCGTGCCGCGCCTGCTGGAGAAAGTGTATGATAAAATCGTGCAGAAGGGCCACGAACTGGAGGGTATCAAGAAAAGCCTGTTTTTCTGGGCCCTGGATTTGGGGCTGAAATACGATACCCAAAAAGACCAGGGCTTTCTCTATAATACTCAGCTGGCGCTGGCCAATAAGCTCATTTTTAATAAATGGCGCGAGGCGCTGGGCGGCAACTTGCGCTGCATTGTGAGCGGCGGCGGAGCCTTGCAGCCGCGTCTGGCCCGCGTGTTCTGGGCGGCGGGCATCCGGGTGATGGAGGGCTACGGCCTGACCGAGACCTCGCCCGTAATTGCTGTGGGCGGCTACGAGCCGGAGAATAACATGATTGGCACCGTGGGCCCGCTCATCGATAATGTGGAGGTGAAAATCGCCGCCGACGGCGAAATCCTGACCAAGTCGGCCTCCGTGATGAAGGGATACTACAATCAGCCCGAGCTTACGGCCAAGGAATTTGACGAGGAAGGCTGGTTCCACACCGGCGATATCGGCGAGTTGGTGAACGGCAAGTTTCTGAAAATCACCGACCGTAAGAAGGAGATGTTCAAAACGTCGGGCGGCAAGTACATCGCCCCGCAGGTCATCGAAGGCAAGCTCAAGGAAGACCCGCTCATCGAGCAGGCCATGGTGGTGGGGGCCGACCAGAAGTTTGCCGCCGCGCTGGTCATTCCGTCCTTCTCCGACCTCAAAGGCTGGTGCAAGCGCAACGGCGTGCCCGATGCCTCGAACGAAGAGCTGGTGAAAAACCCAAAAATCGTAGATCTCTACGAGGGCCTCGTAAAGAAGTACAACCAAAGCTTTGCCCAATGGGAGCAAGTGAAGAAAATCACCCTTCTGCCCGAGCAGTGGACGGTAGAAACGGGTGAAATGACCCCCACGATGAAGGTGAAGCGCAAAGTCATCACCGAAAACCACAAGGATGCGATTGAGGGAATGTATGCGCGGGCCGAGAAGGAGCCGCACGAGCGGACGGCCCATTAGGCAAATAAAGCAGCGCGGACTTTTAGGCCGCGAGTGGGGCAATCCATTCGCAGACTAAAAGTCCGCGCTGCTTTTTTGCTAAGTGTTATGCAAGCCTAACAAATTTTTCGTAAGTTTACCGCACTATCAGCCCGCCCATGAAACCCGAAGAAACCGTCGATTATAACATTAAAGTGGCCTGGCACGCGATTTCGCGGATGTATAACACCCAGGCCGCGCAAAACGATATTACGACCAGCATTGGCTTCGTGCTGCTCAATATCGACCAGGAGCGCGGCACGCCGGCCACCAAAATCGCCCCGCTGCTGGGCCTCGAAACCCGCAGCCTCACCCGCATCCTGCGTAGCATGGAGGAAAAAGGCTTGATTTACAAACAGGCCGACTCGGTGGATAAACGCTCGGTGCGCATTTTCCTGACCGAACTCGGCTTGGAGAAAAAAGAGGTTTCGCGCCAGACGGTGCGGCACTTCAACCTGAAAATCCGGGAGAAAATCCCGCAGAGCCAGTTGGATGTTTTCTTCAAAGTCGCGGCCCAGATTACGAGCATGATTGAGGGCAAAACCCTGTTTGAAGAATTTGTGCTGAAGCCGTTACGTACCGAGTCTTCGGCTTCTTAAGCCTCGCAATAAATGGAATAGACTATCATGCCTCAACAATACCGGCATGACGGTTTCTCATTCTTTCCAGAAACTCATTACCACCCACCTCATCACCCCCAAAAGAGGATGAATCGAATCATCAAGAAAGTGGCCGTGCTCGGCTCCGGCGTCATGGGCTCGCGCATTGCCTGCCACTTCGCCAACATCGGCGTGCAGGTGCTGCTGCTCGACATCGCGCCCAAAGAGCTGCTGCCCGACGAAGAAAAGAAGGGCCTCAAACTCGACGCGCCGGCGGTGAAGAATCGCATTGTGAATGCGGCTTTGCAGGCTGCAATCGTTGCCAACCCGTCGCCGCTCTACCGCAAGGCCGATGCCAGCCGCATCAAAACCGGCAACTTCGATGATAACCTGAAGGACATCGCCACCTGCGACTGGACGATTGAGGTGGTTATCGAGCGCCTCGACATCAAAAAGAGCCTCTACGAGCGGGTGGAGCAGTTCCGCAAGAAGGGTACGCTCATTACCAGCAACACCAGCGGCATCCCGATTCACCTGCTGGCGGAGGGCCGCTCGGAGGATTTCAAGCAGCATTTCGCGGGCACGCACTTCTTCAACCCGCCGCGCTATTTGAAGCTGCTGGAAATCATCCCGACGCCGGACACCAAGCCGGAGGTGCTGGATTTCCTGCAGCATTACGGCGATTTGTACCTGGGCAAAACAGTGGTTTTGGCCAAGGACACCCCCGGCTTCATTGCCAACCGCGTGGGCGTGTGGGCCCTGCTCGACGCCATGCAAACCATGCAGAAGCTGGGCCTAACCGTGGAGGAAACCGATAAGCTGACTGGCCCGGTAATCGGCCACGCGAAGTCGGCCACGTTGCGTACTTCCGATGTGGTGGGCCTTGATACGACCATCAACGTGGCCAACGGCCTGGCCCAGGGCCTGCCGGATGACGAGGCCAAAGACGTATTCGTGCTGCCCGATTTCGTGAAGAAGATGGGCGAGAGCAAGTGGCTGGGCGACAAGACTGGCCAGGGCTTCTATAAGAAAGTGAAAGGGGAGGGCGGCAAGTCGGAAATCCACGCGCTGGATTTGAACACGTTGGAGTACAAGCCGAGCCAAAAGGTGAAATTCGCCACGCTGGAAATGACCAAAACCATCGAGAAGCTGGCCGACCGCTTCAAGGTGCTGGTGGGCGGCAAGGACAAAGCCGGCGAGTTTTACCGCCTGAGCTTCGGCGGTTTGTTTGCCTACGTGAGCAACCGCGTGCCGGAAATTTCGGACCAACTCTATAAGATTGACGACGCCCTGCGCGCTGGCTTCGGCTGGGAACTGGGCCCGTTTGAAACCTGGGATGCGCTGGGTGTGCAGGCCGGCGTGGACCTGGCCAAAGCGGCCAGCCGCACCGTAGCCCCGTGGGTAGAGGAAATGCTGGCCGCCGGCAATGCTACCTTCTACAAGGTAGAAGACGGCGTGCGGAAGTTCTACGACCAGGCCAGCAAGAGATACCAGGCCATTTCGGGCGTGGAGAATTTCATCATTCTCGACAACCTGCGGGCCAGCGGCAAAGTGCTGTGGAAAAACTCCGGTGCATCGGTCATCGACCTAGGCGATGGCATTCTGAACGTGGAATTCCATTCGAAGATGAACTCGCTGGGCACCGATGTCATCCAAGGCTTGCTAAAAGGTGTGGAGATGGCCGAAGCCGGCTATCGTGGCCTCGTGGTGGGCAACGACGCGCCGAACTTCTCGGCCGGTGCCAACCTGGGCCTCGTCTACATGCAGGCGCTCGACCAGGATTTCGACGAGCTGAACATGATGATTCAGCAGTTCCAGCAGGCCATGATGCGGATGCGCTACAGCAGCATCCCGGTGGTGGGCACCCCGCACGGCCTCACGCTGGGCGGCGGCTGCGAGCTGAACCTGCACTGCGACCGCGTGGTAGCAGCCGCCGAATCCTACATCGGCCTCGTGGAATTCGGCGTGGGCCTGATTCCCGGCGGCGGCGGCACCAAGGAAATGACCCTGCGCACCGCCCTCAAATACGAAGACGGTGAGCCCGAATTCAACCTGTTGCGCAACACCTATATGACCATCAGCACGGCCAAGGTTTCAACCTCCGCCGCTGAGGCCTTCGACCTGGGCTTCCTGCGCCGGGGCGATGAAGTGGTGCTGAACAGCAACCGCGTTATCGCCGCCGCTAAATCGGCCGCGCTGGACCTGGCGGATGCCGGCTACACCCAGCCGATGCAGAAAACCAACATCAAAGTGCACGGCAAAGGCGCACTGGCCATGTTCAAAACCGGCGTGTACGCCATGCAGCAGGGCAACTACATCTCGACCCACGACCAGTTCATTGCCGACAAACTGGCTTATGTGATGTGCGGCGGGGACTTGTCGTCGCCTACCGAAGTGAGCGAGCAGTACCTGCTGGACTTGGAGCGTGAGGCCTTCCTGTCGCTGTGCGGCGAGCGCAAGACCTTGGAGCGGATTCAGTCGATTCTCACGACGGGTAAGCCGCTGCGCAATTAATTCATTCTGATTCGATAAAGACCATGTCTAATACCGCATATATCGTAGCAGGCTACCGTACGGCCGTGGGCAAAGCCCCCCGTGGTGGCCTCCGTTTCACCCGGCCCGACGACCTCGCCGCTGCCGTTATCAAACACCTCGTGGCCCAGGTGCCGGCCCTTGACCCCACGCGCATTGACGATGTCATCGTCGGCAACGCCGTGCCTGAGGCCGAGCAGGGCCTGCAAATGGGCCGCCTGATTTCGTTGCTGGCCCTGCCCATCAACGTGTCCGGCCTCATTGTGAACCGCTACTGCGGCTCCGGCGTCGAGACCATCGCCATGGCGGTGGGCAAAATCTCCTCGGGCATGGCCGACTGCATCATCGCGGGCGGCACCGAGAGCATGAGCATGGTGCCCACCGTGGGTTGGAAAACCGTACCCAACTACAAGCTGGCGATGGCGCACCCGGATTACTACATGGGAATGGGCCTCACCGCCGAAGCTGTGGCCAACGACTACAAAATCAGCCGCCAGGACCAAGACGAATTCTCCTATAACTCCCATCAGAAGGCCATCAAGGCCATTGCGGCCGGCAAGTTTGCCAAGAGCATCGTGCCCATCACGGTAGAGGAAACTTACGTGGACCAGGCCACCGGTAAGAAGAAAAACCGCTCCTACGTGGTAGATACCGACGAAGGCCCCCGCGCCGACACCTCGGTAGAAGCCCTGGGCAAGCTGCGCCCCGTGTTCGCCGCCAACGGCACCGTCACGGCCGGCAACTCGTCCCAGACATCCGACGGCGCGGCCTTCGTGCTCGTGATGTCGGAGCGCATGGTGAAGGAGCTGAACCTGGAGCCCATCGCCCGCATGGTGAACTACGCCACCGAAGGCGTTGACCCGCGCATCATGGGCATGGGTCCTATCAAAGCCGTGCCGAAAGTGCTCAAGCAAGCCGGCCTGAAACTCGAAGACATCGACCTGTTTGAGTTGAACGAAGCCTTCGCCTCGCAGTCGCTGGCCGTGGTGCGCGAGCTCGGCATCGACCCCGAGAAACTGAACGTGAACGGCGGCGCCATCGCCCTCGGCCACCCGCTGGGCTGCTCCGGCGCCAAGCTCAGCATCCAACTCTTCGACGAGTTGCGCGAGCGCGGCAAGAAGTACGGCATTGTCACGGCCTGCGTGGGCGGTGGCCAGGGCGTCGCCGGCATCTACGAGCTGCTGAAGTAACCTTCTGTATCGCCGCCAATCAGAACGTCATGCTGAACGCAGTGAAGCATCTCTACCGCGAGAGTAATCGAGATTGATTGTAAAAGGTTAGAGATGCTTCACACATTCAGCTCAACAAACAGCATGAGCAAATGGCAGTTCTGAAACAGATTCTCAGTTTATTCTTTCTGCTGATTGTGCCTTCACTAGCAGCCTGCGCTCAAAAACTGCCAGTTTCAAAAGAAGCTGTTGATTCCACACATGTGTACACTTACGTGGAAAAGATGCCGCAATTGCTTGGGGGTGGTGGGGTTACAGGAATTGTGAATGAGTTTTCAAAACGGTTGCAGATACCGGCATTTACCGATGACGGGGATACTCGTTATTCAGGCATCCACGTAACATTTGTAGTCGGTACTGATGGACAGGTGCGAAATGCTGAAATATCGAAAAGCAGCAATAATCCCATCATTGACAATGCACTACTGGCAACCGTAAGAAGTCTGCCTCGGTTAAGCCCTGGTTACCATGATGGTCAAGCAGTACCAGTCCGTCTGACGATTCCGATAAGCTGTATTAAGCCTCAATAGATGAAAAAGCGGCTGCGAAAGAAGCTTCGGCTACGGGAGTTTCAGGAGATGGGCTTCTCTGTGAAGTTCGATTTAGCTGAGCTTGGAAGCGACGAAGCTTACTTCACTTTCTGGGATAAGTTGGTCGAAGTAGTAGAAGCCAACCATTTGCTCATGGGCGGCGGGCTCAATAACTTCTTTGTAGGTACTGATTCGCGCCGAACTGCTACCGAAGCTGACCGGAAAGCCATTGAGACTTGGCTACACCAGCAGCCGGAAGTATCAGCAGTAAATGTGAGTCCGCTGGTGGACGCTTGGCATGGCTCTTTCGAGTAGCAGCACAATTTGACAAAAAGAAAACCCCGCTCAACCGGGGTTTTCTTTCGCCGATATAGTAGGCGTGCCTAACATTTTTTCTTAACTTGCAACACTAAACCGGCTGGCTAATTGTTTCTCTAACTAGTAGGCTAGCCTAACACTATTCAACTCCACACCCCACCCCAAACCGTCATGGAAGTAACGCAGCAAGCCAGCCTGAAGGGCGGCGAATTCATTATCAAGCCGACCGATGCCCAGAGCGTCTTCACCCCGGCCGACTTTACCGAAGAGCAGGTCATGATGCACCAGACCTGTCTGGACTTCGTGGCCGCCGAAGTGCAGCCGCTGCTGGAGCGCCTCGACAACCACGAGGAAGGCCTGATGCGTGGCCTGATGGAGAAAGCCGGCCAGCTCGGCCTGTTCGGCGTGAGCATTCCGGAGCAGTACGGCGGGCTGGACATGGACTTCACCACGGCCCTGCGGGTGACCGAGGGCGTGGGCGGTGGCCACTCGTTCCCGGTGGCGTTTGCGGCGCACACGGGCATAGCAATGCTGCCCATCCTGTACTTCGGCAACGATGAGCAAAAGGCCAAATACCTGCCCGGCCTCACCGATGGTACCTTAATGGGCGCTTACTGCCTCACCGAGCCCGGCTCCGGTTCCGACGCTTTGGGCGCGAAGACCAAGGCTGTGCTGAACGCCGAAGGCACGCACTACGTGCTGAACGGCCAGAAAATGTGGATTACGAACGCCGGCTTTGCCGACGTATTCATCGTGTTTGCCCAGATTGACGGCGACAAGTTCACCGGCTTCATCGTGGAGAAAAACACGCCCGGCCTGAGCCTCGGCAACGAGGAGCACAAGATGGGCATCAAGGGGTCTTCGACCCGTCAGGTGTTCCTGACCGATGCGCAGGTGCCGAAGGAGAACGTGCTGGGCGAGATTGGCAAAGGCCACCTCATCGCCTTCAACGTGCTGAACATCGGCCGCATCAAGCTGGCCGCGGCTTGCCTGGGCGCTACCAAAATGGCCGCTGACCTGAGTGTGAAATACGCCAATGAGCGGGTGCAGTTTAAGATGCCCATCTCGAAGTTTGGTGCCATTCGCTACAAGCTGGCGCAGCAGGCCATCCGCATCTACGCCGTGGAATCGGCCATTTACCGTGCGGGTTCCGACATATACCGCATGGAGCAGCAGCTCATCGCCGAAGGCAAAGGTGCCAACGAAGCTCTGTTGGGCGCGGCCCGCGAGTTTGCCGTGGAGTGCGCCATTCTGAAAGTGGAAGGCTCGGAAGTGCTCGACTACGTGGTGGATGAAGGCGTGCAGATTTACGGTGGTTACGGCTTCTCGGCCGACTACCCGATGGACCGCGCTTACCGGGATTCGCGCATCAACCGCATCTTCGAGGGCACCAACGAAATCAACCGCCTGTTGGCCGTTGACATGATTCTGAAGAAGGGCCTGAAAGGCGAAATCGACCTGATGGGCCCCGCCCAGGCCGTGCAGCAGGAGCTGCTGAGCATCCCGAGCATGAGCCAGGACGAGGAAACCGGCCTGTTCAGCAAAGAGATGAAGACCATCGCCAACCTGAAAAAGGCCATTCTGATGGTGGCTGGCTCGGCCGTGCAGAAGTTCACCGCTACCCTCGCCAAGGAGCAGGAGCTGCTGATGAACATCGCCGATATGGCCATTAAAACCTACATCGCTGAGAGCACCCTGCTCCGCGTGGAGAAGGAAGCCGCCGCCAAAGGCGAAGAGGTAATGTCGGTAGAAGCCGACATCGCCCGCGTGTACCTGGCCGATGCCGTGGACATCGTGGAGAAAGCCGGCAAGGATGCCATCGGCAGCATGGCCGAGGGCGACGAGCAGCGCCTGCTGCTCATGGGCCTGAAGCGCTTCACCAAAACGGAGCTGTTGAACGTGAAAGAAGCCCGTCGCCGCATCGCTGCCAAGCTGATTACGGCCAACGAGTACGCGGTGTAAATACCGGTCATTCCGAGCGCAGCGAGGAATCTGATAAACTAAAAAAAAAGGCCGCTCCTGGGTTCAGGGGCGGCCTTTTTGCGTTGGTGGGGCTGGGGGAGAGGAGTGTTAACTCATTGGTGAATTGGGCCGTACCAATAAAAGGTGACTGGCTCCGGCAACCTTTTGCTGTTGCGGCTGGTCCGGAAGAAAAGCCCGGCGCAGCGGTTGGGTTTAGGTTCTTCTTTTCCACTCTTTTTCTCTCTTTATGAAACGCATTGCTACCTTTTGCTTCTTGCTGGTGATGGCCCTGCTTGGGCTGCGGCCCCTGGCCCAGGCCCAGACCTGTGCCGCTCCCACCAACGTGGCGGCCAGCAGCCTGAGCCCCGGCACGGCGGCCGTCAGCTTCACGCCCTCGGCCACGGCCACCAGCTACACGGTGCGCTACTATTGGGTGTATGATTCGCTGATGACAAACGTGATGAGCGTCAACACCACCACTTCGCCGGTCACCATCACGGGCCTGCGGGGGCAGACGTATTACCGGGTGTCGGTGGTGAGCAACTGCGCGGGCGGCCTCACCACGGCCTCGTCCTGGACGGGGCTTTACACCAGCGGCGGGGGCACGGTGGGGTGCGGCGCGGTCACCAACCTGGTGAATAGCAGCTCCACGGCCAGCACGTCCACGGTTAGCTTCACGCCGGTGGCGGGGGCGCTGAACTACACGGTGCGCTACCATTTGTACAACGACACGACGACCATCGGGGCGATGACGGTGAGCGGGTCGCCGGTGGTGTTCACCGGTTTGGCGGCGGGAGCTACCTACGGGTTCACCATCGTGGCGCACTGCGCCAGTGGGACATCGGCGGGGGCCACCGGCTTCTTCAGCTCGCAGTACGTGGCCCCGGGCTGCGCGGCCATCAGCAATGTGAGCACCACCACGACCAGCTACACGGCCTCGGTGAGCTTCACGCCGGTGCCGGGGGTGGCCTCGTATTTTGTGCAGTACCACGCGGTGGGCAGCAGCACGGTGTACCGCCAAACGGCCACGGCTTCGCCCATTGTGTTCGCCACGTTGCAGCCGGGCACCAGCTACACGGCCGAGATTTTCAGTAATTGCGGCACCGGCGGCTACCAGTCGCAGCCGGCCACGGTCAACTTCACCACCCCGTACCTCAATAACTGCGCCCCGGCCACCAACGTGGTGGTGACGGCCACCAGCCCCACCACGGCCACCGTCACCTTCACGCCCGGCACCAGCAACACCACCTTCCGAATCGTTAGCTATGCGTACCCCGATTCTTCGGTGGTCGTTACCACTGCCTCGCCCGCCGTGCTCACCGGGCTGGTGCCGGGCCGCACCTACTACATCCGGGTCATCAGTGGGTGCGGCACGGGCAGCAGCGTGGCTTATGCCGTGGGCACCACGCCGGTTTCGTTCGTGTTCCGGGGGGCTTTGGCGGCCCGCGCCGCCCTGGGGGCCGGCACCGTGGAGGTGTATCCGAACCCCGCGCACCGCAGCGCCAGCCTGGTGCTGCCGGCCGTGGCCGGCGCGGCCCAGGCCCGCCTTACCCTCCTCAATGCCCTGGGGCAGGCCGTGCGCACCCAAACCATCGCGCTGCCGAAAGCCGGCGAAACCCGCACCCAGCTCGACCTCGCCGATGTGCCCCCCGGCCTCTACACACTGCGGGTAGCCGCCGCCGGCCAAACTGCCAGCCAGCGCCTGGCCGTGGAGTAGACGGACATGCTATTACCAAAAAGGCCGCTCCTGGATTCAGGAGCGGCCTTTTTGCTGGCTAATTATCAGTGGACGACTCTTATTCTTTCACCAGTTTCAAATGCTGAGCCTTGCCGTCCAGCGTGATATGCAACACATAAATTCCCCGGGGTAGGGGTGCAAGGCCGGAAATACGCAGCTTGTTGAGGGTGGCGGGCACTTCTGCTACCTGCTTGAGCACGATACGGCCAGTGGCATCGGTGAATGTGAGCAGCGCCGTGGAGGCGGAAGCAGCCTGCGTGGTCAGCGTCAGGGTTTCGCTGAACGGGTTGGGGCTGGCGGTTAGGATGAGGGTGCTGGCGTCTCCAAACACCACGGCTTTGGGAGCGGTGTAGGTGCTGGTACCATCCAAATCGACTTGCTGCAAGCGGTAGTAGCGGGTGCCCGTGGGGTTGGCCGGGGCATCAATGTAGCGGTAGGACTGCGCCTGCAGGCTGTTGGCGCTGGCGCTGGGCACGAAACCGACCGAACGGAACTCGCGGCCATCGGCCGAAACCTGCACGTTGAAACCTTTGCTGTTCTGCTCGGTGGCGGTGGCCCAGGTGAGCACGGCTTGCTGGCCCTGGCGCTCGGCCTCGAAGCGGGTGAGGGTGACGGGCAGGGGAGCCGCTTTGTTGCCCAGCGTCCAGTCGGAGAGGTGGGTGAGGTTGGTCAGGGTGACGCTGTTGGCGCTGGCGGTGCCGCCTTCGGGCCGCCACAGGCCGCCGGCAATAGGCCGGCTGAATAGCTGGAGGTTGGCGGCGGGGATGCCGTTCAGCTCGGCCACACTGGGTGAGAAGCCGAACACCAGGTCCATGTTGAGGCCGGTTTCGGTGGTAGGCACGATGCGGTACTGGCGGCGGATGCTCCGGCTGGTGATGCCCGCATTGGCCCCGGCCGTGGGCGTGATGCCGTAGACCGGCGTACCCGTGGTGCGCACCACGTAGGTGTTGCCGGGCAGGGCCGCGCCGCCGGTGGTGTGGGCCGTGAGGGTGAGGCCAAGGCCGCCGAAACCAGTGGAATTGCCATCGGCCACGAAGCTGAGCGTAGCCGACTGCACCTGGCCCAGCACGAAGCTGGTAGCAGTTTCGCTAATGGTGGCGTTGCGGCCCAGCGTGAGTAGGTGGGCACCCGAGCCATCGGGCAGGTAGCCCTTGAGCACGCCCCGACTGAGCACGAGGCCGGTGTTCACGGTCACGTCGCTGTTGAGCTGGAGCGTATCGGTGGCCGTGGCTAGGTTGACTTTCAAGCTGCGCACCGTGGCGGGCAGTCCGTCGCCGGTCGCCTGGTTCGCACCATTGGTGTACGTGCCGGTGTACGTGTAAATGGCATCAGCGCTGAACGAGCGGGTGCCCGTGGTTTGCACCGCGCCGCTGGCCGCGCCGGCCGAAATGCCGGCCGGGTCGCAGATGCGCAGCTCGGCCCCGGCATTCAGGGCGAAGGTGGCGAGGCCCGTCAGAGGCTGGCAATTGGTGTTGAGCACGCCGCCGGTTTGTACCGTAATGGCTCCCTGAGCCGTGAGCGGTCCGGTAAGGGTGGCCGTGCCGCCGGACAGCACCGTTACGTTGCCGTAGGTGGTGGCGCTGCTCACGGCGCGGGTGTCGCCGATGGTCAGGTTGGGCAGGTTGTTGACGAAGCCCTCGCCGGCGAAGTACACGTTGCGCAGCAGGGCGTAGCGGCCGCTGCTGCTGGTGCCCGCCCCAAAGTAGAGACGCACTTTCAGGGTCTGGCCGCTGGCGCGGGTAACACCGCCCAGGACCACCCGGTAGGTAGCCAGGCTGCTGGCGGTGTTGTAGTTGGTGGCGGCCACGGGCGCGGCCAGCGTGCCCAGCACGAAGGTGCTGGTGGTGAAGTTGTCGGTGGAGTACGCGGCGGCCACTGCACCGGCATT
>NZ_JBCEVZ010000014.1:0-102648 GCF_038448715.1 Hymenobacter segetis
CCGGCCACCCCTACCGAAAGGGGCGGGTTTATCTTCCCGCCTTTGAACGGGTCGACGTAATTCAGCAGCAATTTTGGTGGTCCGTGCGAGGCTACCGGGCGGTGGATGAAGCGCGGTGGGGTTATTTCCGTTACCGCCGCCTCCGGACCACCCTCCGCCGCTGACCAGAGGCGCTGAAAAATAAGGCCCCAGATGGCCAACACCGCTGGCAGCAGCACGTAGAGCAAACGCTTATTTTTCACTCGGGACCCGCGTTATTGGATGATAAAAGGCCTTTTGGCAGCTGCCGGCCCCACGTTGCCCGCCCGGTCGACGGAGCGCACCGACCAGTAGTAGGTGCCGGTGGACAGCGGAATGGCGGGCGCAGGCAACACCAGCGTCGTGCCGCTGCTGGCCTTGGGAAAACCGCTGAAAAGCGCTGTCTGGTTGGGTTCGTAGAAGAACACGCTGTCCCGCACGACATCCGTCGAAGGATGGGACCAGGTGAGTGTTACCGGCAAGGTCAGAAACAAGGCCGAAGCCGCCGGGCTCACCAGGGTTGGAGCGGCGGGCGGCGTCACGTCTACTTCCACGGTTCGGGTGGCCGAGGTTGCCGAACTATTCGCGTTTAGGGCCGTGATGTGCCACTGGTACACCTGACTGGTGCGCGGCAGGCGCAGGCTAACGGCCGTGGCCGTACCCACCAGCGTATCCAGGGCAGCTCCGCCCCCCGCCCGCGGATTAGGCGAGATAACTAGTTGGTAGCGCTGGGCCATCGGCAGGCCCGTCCAGCTAAAGTTGACGACCGGGACATTGGTCACCGCCCCGGCGGCGGGCAATCCCAGCTGTAGCGTTTGCCCCGTCAGTCGGGTGGTGGTGTCGAGTTGGAAGCCCCGGGTGCTGAACGCGGTTTCGTAGCTCCCGTTCACGGCCTGCACCCGCCACTGATAGGCACCCGGCACCAGGGTCGTGGTGAAGAAGGTGCGGGTCACCGTCGAGTCGTGGAACGCTTTGGTGGGGCTGGCGAACGAAGGCGATGCCACCTGAATCCGGTAGCTGCGGGCATTCGCCACGGGCTCCCACCGAAAGGTCTGGACCACGACGGCGGTGCGGCTGCTGTCGGTGGGCGTGAGCAGTAACACGTGCCGGGCCGAAATATCCGGCTCGATGAGGTCGTCGCAGCTGGCCAGCGATAGCCCCATTAGGCCCGCGCCCAACAGGAGCAACAAGGAATTACGGCAGAGGCTTCTCATGGACTTCGCGGGAAATGCTTTGTAAATAAAGGTAGGCAAACAGAAAATCGCGGCGTTGCTTGCGGTCTTCTTCCACCACGAACCGCACCGAGGCGAGCCGGCCCACCGGGCGCTCGTACTCCAGGCTGTGCACGGCCTGGACCAGCCCCCGGAACGGGCCTCGCAGCTTGGCAATGCGCGTCTGCACCTGGTAGCCGGCGTGGTTCAGGGTTGCCCCGCGCGAGAGGGCCGCCAACGTCACGCCGTACTGGCGCGCGGTTTGGCTGAGCTGGTTGAGTAGATAACCTTCCTGGCGGGTGGTGTCGATGCGGTAGCCGCGCATCAGCCAGGCGTCGGCCCGCGCCTGGGCCGTGAGCTGTTGGAGCTGTTCGGGAGCGCGCTGCAACTCCACGAGGGCCTGCGCCTGCGCGACGTTGCTGCGCCACAGGGCGAAGGTGGGCTGCAGGTAACCCGCGCACACGATGACGAAGAAGAGCAGGCCCGCGCCCAGCACCAGGGCCGTGCGCTGCCGGTAGGTAAGGGTTCGCATCAGGAGAGGAGCACGGCGGGTTTAATCACCAGCGTAAAGGTGAACGTGCCCACGCCGGCAGCATAGTCGTAGGTGAAATTCTGGTCGCGCACGGCCCGCACCCACGTCCGCTTGGTAATGCGCTGCAGCCAGGCGTTAAACTGCTGGGCGTCGCGGCACTGGCCCTTGACCGTCACCAAATCGGGCTGAAACGTTGCTTGCGGCTGGGCACCGCCGCCCGCCGAAGCCGGCGCTACGTCTAGGCTGAGCAGGGTCAGCCCGGGGGCCATGGAAGCGGCCAGCCGGTCGGCGCAGACGCTGTTCCAGGAGGGCTGAGCCCAGCCGGTGCTGGTGAGAAACTGGTGTTTCTGGGCCGTGCTCTGGCGCAGTTGCTGCACCTGCTGCAGCAGGTGCTGGTTATTGCCGAGGCGGGCCGTCAGATGGTCCCGCTCGTCGATTAGGTGCTGGGCTACGAAGAAGTTGGTCAGCAATAGTACCAGGATGACCAGGGGCACGGCCAGGCGCAGGCGCTGGTAGAGGCCGCGATAGCTCCATTCGGCCCGGAGTTCCCGTACGCGGGGGACTGGCAGCCGCTCCTCCCCCGCTGCCGGCGGCTGCACCAATGCCGTGAGCGCGGCCGCGTAGGGCAGGACCTGGCGGGAGGAAAAAACGTCGTTGCCCACCGCGAAGGCCGCCGGCACCGCTTCCTCGCCCGGCTGGTATTCGACGGCCGCCAGGCCATCGCCGGCCGCGCTGAGGCGCACCTGAAAATCGCCCACGGCCAGCACCGGGCGTTGGGCCGCCGCGGGCAGATACGGCAGCAGGGTGGCAAAATCGTACGGCCCCAGGCTGACGGCCACCACCCACAGGCCGGCCGTGTGGAGCTCGGCCAGCAGCGCGTCCAGCAACTGTCGGCGGATGAGGGCCACCTGCGTCTCCCCCGCCCCGGGCTGGTACTGGATGTAAAAGTCGCTCAGATTAACGCCCGGCAGCGCGGCCATGAGTGGCTCCGCCCGGGCGGCGGCCGACTCCGGGGCCGGACCGGGAAGGGCGCGCCACAGCACCCCGCGCCCGGCCAGCACCAGGGCCAGCGGCACCGGCCCCGGGGCCAGGGCTTCGCCCAGCGCGGCGGCCGAAGTTAGGTCCTGCCCCTGCTGGGTGAGGCGCACCAGGTCGCGCTGGCGGCTGATTCCGCAGAAATCAGCGCGCCAGCTACCGTCCGCCTGGAAGGTGAGCGCCACGCCGGTGACGGCGGGCAGGGCAGAAAAGACCATCGGTAAGCGCATCGCGGGTTAGTACATGATGGTGGGCTTGATGAATACAACCAGCTTGTTGGTCTGCTTGGCATCCCGGCGCGAGCTGAACAGCCACTTCAGGATGGGGATGCGCGAGAGGATGGGCACCCCCGAACCGCTCCGGGTTTTGCGCACTTCCTCCAGCCCGCCCAGCACAATCATGTCCTCGTTCTTCACCCGAATCATGGACGTGAACTGCCGGGTGGCATTGCCGGGGGGCGCGCCCACGATGACGGGGTCGATGAAATCCGAAAACTGCGCGTCCACCGTCAGCGTGATGTTGTCGTCGCCCGACACCATGGGGTTGATTTTAATCGACAAATCGGCCGAGACCTGCTTGAACACCTGGCTGCGGGTGATGATGGGCGTGACGCCCCCGCTCACGTTCTGCACCGTTTCGACGTAGTACACTGACTGACCGATTTTCAGGCTGGCCTCGTGCCCGTTCAGGGTGGCGAGCTTGGGCGTGGAGCGGATGTTGAGGTAGCTGTTCTGCTCCAGGGCCTGCAGCGTCACGTAAAAATTCGGCGTTACCCGCCCCAGGTCCACCAGGCCCCGCGAGGTGAGCTTGCTGAGCACCGAGTTGATGCTCTTGGAGTTGAGGGTCATGTCCAGGCCCGGGAAGACCGTGCCGCCGGTCTTGACGGTGGAGTCGCCCAGGGCGGCGCTGATGCCGGTGCTCACGGTGTGCCCCCGGCGGAGTTCGGCCACAATTACTTCGATGAGCACGTTGACGACCGGCTTGTCGATGCTCTTGAGAAACTCCGCGATTTCGTCAATCTGCGGCGGGCTCCCGCTCAGGATGACGCTGTTGAGCTCCTTGAACACCTTGATTTCGACGCCCTTCTTAAGCTCGGTCGGGATGACTTCGTCCAGCTTGTCGGCCGGCCGGAACTGGAGCTTGACCACCCTGGAGCGCCGAAACCCTTCCAGGGCCCGCCCGCCGATGGCGTAGCGCCCCGCCGTGAACTCAAAGGTGTGGGTGGTGCCTTGCAGCAGCAGGGCCAGAAAATCGGCGTAGGCCAGCTGCCGGATGTGCATGGTCGTGTTGCCGGTCAGCTCCGAGAACAGGACGTAGTTGACGCCCATGTCCAGCGACACGTCGGTGAGCAATTGGCCAATGGGCACGTTGTCGGCGTCGATGCTGACCCGCGACTGGCCGTCGGCACCGGCGGCCACCACCACGTCGGCCCCGCTCAGGCTGCTGCGCCCGGGGTTGGATAATCCGACGCCATTGCCGGCCGTACCGCGGCCAGTCCGGGCGGGGCGGGCCGCAGTAGCCGCCGTGGCTGTACCGGCGGCCGGTTCCGTGGATTGCAACACGTACGACTGGTCGTCGACGCGCACCAGGCGCAGGGCGTTGGCATACGCCAGCCGGTCCAGGGCCTGGGCCAGGGGCAGGGCCTCCACGTAGCCCGTGATGGTGCGCCCGCCTAGTCCAGGAGCCAGCACGATGTTGCGCTTGGTAAGTTGGGTCGCTTGCTTTACGAAGCTGCTGAGGCTATCGCCGGCCAGGTCGGCGGTGAACCGGTCCTGGGGGCCATCGTAGGTCAGGCGCAGCTTCTTGGCGAGCAGCGCGGGCCTGGCCTCGGGGGTCGGCACGTACTTGTAGAAAGCAATGATATTGCCGGTCACGCGCACGTCCAGGTCGTATTCCCGGGCCAGGAACAACAGCAGGTCCACCACTTTCACGTCCGTGAAGTTGTTGCTCACCTTCACCTGCAGGGCCGGGTCGATGCTCACGTTCAGGCTGTGGGTTTCGGCCAGCCCCCGCAGGAACTCCTGAATGGACACCCCGGCCACCGAGAGGCTGGCGCGCTGGTTCAGGCCCGGGGCCGTGGAGTCGCCCAGGGCCTGCAGCCGCCGGCCCATAACGGTGAAGCGGTCGGTGCTGGGAAACGTGCTGCTGGTCGACGCGGTTTGCGCTTGCGCGCGCGGCGTCAGCAGCACGAGAAAGAGAAGGAGCCAGCCGAGTGGTCGGAGGCGCTCCGGTCGGTTAGTTGCCAAAGAGTAACGGGTAGATTTCTTCCAAGGTCGTTTCCCCCCGTTCGAATAAAGCGAAGGCATTCTCCGCGAGCGAAATAATGCCGCGCTCGGCCAGCAGGTGGGACACATTCAGGTTGTTGGCTTTCAGGTGGTCGGCTAATTCTTCATCCAAGGGAATCACTTCGTACACGGCCTGCCGGCCCCGGTAGCCGGTGAAGTGGCACTGCTCGCACCCCACTGCCACTGAGTGGGCGGCCACCGGCCGGAAGGGCACGAACCGCCGCGGGTACAGGGCCGGGCTGAACGGCTCCTCGCGCTTGCAGACCGGGCAGAGGCGGCGCAGCAGGCGCTGGGCCACGCTGGTGTTGAGCGTATTGGCCACCAGGTAGGCCGGCACGCCCATATCAATCAGGCGCGAGACCGTGCCCCAGGCCGAGTTGGTGTGGATGGTGGAGAGAACCAGGTGGCCGGTCAGGGCCAGGCGCACGGCCATGGCCGCCGTTTCCGGGTCCCGGATTTCGCCCACCATGATGACGTTGGGGTCCTGGCGCAGAAACGTGCGGAGCGCGGCGGCGAAGGTCAGGCCGATGTTTTCCCGCAGCTGCACTTGGTTGACGCCATCGAGCGTGTACTCGATGGGGTCTTCGATGGTGAGGATGTTGCGGCTTTCCAGGTTCAGCAGCTTGAGCGTGGCGTAGAGCGTCGTGGTTTTGCCCGAGCCCGTGGGTCCGCTAATCAGCAGCATACCCTTGGGACGGCGCACGCCTTCGAGGTAGGTGGCCAAATCGTCGGGGTGGAAGCCGAGCGAGGACAGCTCCACGGCCACGGCCTCGTTGTTGAGCAGGCGCAGCACCACCTTCTCCCCGTGCAGGGTGGGCATCACCGACACCCGCACATCCATCTTCTGCTGGCTCCCCGCGGCGATGAACAAGCGGCCGTCCTGCGGCAGGCGCTTTTCGGCAATGTCGAGCCCGGCCATGATTTTCACCCGGTTGATGAGCGCCGGGTAGTCGGTTCGGGGCAGGTGGTAGCGCTCCACCAGCTGCCCGTCGATGCGGATGCGAATGCGGGCCTTGGCCGCGTACACTTCGATGTGAATGTCGCTGCTGGCCAGGTTGCGCGCTTCCTGGATGAGCTGCAGCAGAAAGTCGTCGGAAGCGGCCACGGCCTTGCTGACCGCCGCGGCCGGGCCGGGGGCCGCGGACCCGGCAGTATTTTGCCGCAGAAAATACTTGTTGAGCGTGCGCTCTATCTGCGCCACCGGGGCGGGGCGCAGGCGCACGGCTCGGCCGAGCAGCACTTCCAACTCTTCGGCCAGCGCCGGGGTGGCCCGGTCCGGCTCGGTGTAAAGCTCCAGCTCTTGGGCGGTGGCTGAAAACGGCACCACGCGGTAATGCCACGCCAGTTGAGCGTTGAGCAAGGGCAGCAGTTCGGCGGCGATAACCAGGGGCTCGGCGTCCATCACGGCAGCAGCAGCGTTAGCCGGTCAAGGTCCGACCCCGGGGCGGGCCAGGCCGGCACCAGGGTCTGAATGCCCAGCACCAGCAGCAGACACGCGGCCTGCACCCCCGCCAGGGGAATGCGAAAAGCCGCGGGGGCGGCCGGCCGTCGCCACTGCGCCACGGCCGCCGTGACCAGAGCCACCACCGAGCTCCCCAGGAAGTAGAGCAGAAATTCCGCCGGGGCGAAGTACAGGGCCGCCACCACCCAGTACAGCACGTCGCCGCTGCCCAAGCAGTCCCGCAGGCGCAGGCCTCGGAAGCGCAGGCGCACGTAGACCGTGAGCGCGGTCAGCAAGATGGCCAGGGCCGTCCAACTCACGGCTACCTGCCCGACGACCTCGGCCGCCGGGGTTCGCAAAAGATGCAACGCCACTAAGGCGACGCCCAACGCCGGAAAGGCGGGCCAGCTGATGCTGCGGGCCTGCCAATCCTGGTAACACATCAAAGCCAGAATGCTGCCGGCCCCGATTGCAATTCCCAGTGGTAGATACTGTTCCATGGCAGGTACGGGGCCTAGTCTTTGGTGACCTCGACCAGGTTCTGATTCTGGTCTATTTCCCACACGTTGAAGGCCCCGTCCCCGTCAAAATCGACCACCGAGGTCGCGCGGGCGGCGAAGGTGGTGGGGCCGGCGGCGGTAATCACGATTTGGTAGTTCGCCTTGCCGTTCTCGGTGGCCAGCTTCTCCTGCTCGAAGCCGATGTCGTCCAGGCTGTTGGTGTAGCGCGAGTGCTCGTAGAAATACGTTTTTTCCAGTGCCTGCAGGTGGGTCAGCATCTGCTTGGCTTCCACGCTCCGGGTGCGGCTAATCAGCGGCATCAGGGCGGGCAGGGCCATCAGCACCAGAATACCGATGATAACCAGGACGATGAGCAGCTCGGTGAGGGTGAACGCCGGCAGGCGACCCGCGGAAACGGACTTCCGAATAGCAGGGGTAGAAAAAACCATGGAGTAGGCAAATGAAAGGACGATAAACAATCGGGGGCTAAAAGTAAAGAAATAACTAGTATTTTCCCGCACAATTCGCCGGGCATCTACCTTATTTACAAATCCGGACGATTCGCTGATGAATACTATTTATTGCCGCGTGCTTTGGGGGCTGTTATTGAGCGGACTGATTCCGGGGGGCTTGCACGCTCAGTCACTGCGCAAGCTGGAGCGCGGGTCTATTAACCGCACGCGCATTACCCTCGTCAATGGGGACACCATCCAGCGGTTCACCACCACACTGCGGCACCCACAACCCAGGCCCGACCGGTTTTATTATTGGCAAGGCCAAGACCGTATCCAGCGCAACGCGGGGGGCTACAACGGCCATTTGCTTGATGGTTCCTACCAATTGACTGACCGCGACGACCACTTGCTGGGCAACGGGGCGTTGCGCCAGGGCCTGAAAACGGGCACGTGGCGCACCTGGCGTCCCGATGGCAGCCTGGCCAGTACCAGCCACTGGCGGCAGGGGCGGCAGCGGGGGCGAACCATCGCCTACGATGCCAACAGCCGGCCCTTGCCCATCGCCGCGCCCCCGAAGCACAGTCCGGCTGCTCCAAACGCCGCTGCGCCAGTGGTGCGCTGGTGGCAGCCGGCCTACTGGAAAATCAAGCTCAAGCGTCGCAGGGCGACTCGGGCGATTCCCGCCCCGGGCAGTGCCCCCGTCACGCCTGCTCCGATGCCAAAGAAAAAGAGCGGCTCGAAAAAGGAGGTGCTCCCGCCGGTAACGCCTAAGCAGGCCGGTTCGTGACCCGGAACTTCGGCCGGCCCCAGCGGCTGCCCGCGGGGGCGCTGATGCTGGTTATCGTCGTCAGCATGCTGGTGGCGGCCATTCTGCTGTCTCTGCTGTTTTTGACCAGCAACCGCCGGCTGCTGATGCAGCGGGATGAGCGTCGGCAAATCGTCAGTCGCAATCTGTTATCCGGACTAGCTTATGCCCAGGCATCGACCAGCCTGCCTTACTTAAGGCGGCAGTCGCGGGACTTATTCGGGGAAGGCACCGATTCGGTGATGATTGAGAAAAAGCCCTGGGGAGTATTTGACGTGGCGGTGGTCATCGCGGCTCGGGGCCCGCTGGCCGATACCGTTATGGCGCTGTTAGGTAGTCAGTTTTCAGAAGCCAACCAAGCCGCCTTATACCTGGCCAACGAGAACACTCCGCTCAGCCTTAATGGCGACGCCCAGGTTCGGGGTGGGGCCTACCTGCCCAAGGGCGAAACCGCCCGCGATGCCAACCTGCCCCTGACCGGCCCCGCGCGCACGGGCCCGGCCGTGACCGGCCGCCGGCAGCCCAGCCGGTCCGGTTTGCCCATCAGTGCGGATTCCAGCTTGGCGCGCCTGGGCGAATACGCCACCCTGCGTCTGGAACACCTTTTGGCTACCGGCAGCAAGCCGACTGGCAACCTACGGTCGTTGCGCACTTCCTTCGTCGGGGCGGCGGCCGTGCTGTACCGGCCCGAGCCTATCACGCTGACGGGGCTCACCCTGGAAGGACAAATTGTGGTCATCAGTTCGCGTCGCTTGGTGGTGGAGGCCTCTAATCACTTTGATAATGTTCTTTTGATTGCGCCAGTGGTCGTGGTGAAATCCGGTTTTCGGGGCCGGGTTCAGATTATGGCCCGCGACACCGCCGACGTCCAGTCCAACTGTGAATTGTTGTACCCAAGTGCCGTGTGTGCCTTTAATTCAGTTGGAGCGGTGCCCACAGCAGCGACCGCGCAGGTCTTGCTCGGCGAGAATAGTATTATCAACGGCGTTGTCGTGGCTGCCCAAACCACGAGTGGAAGCAATGTACCCTGCACCATTCGCATGGGGCAAGGGGCCACCGTGCAGGGCCAGGTGTTCTCGGCAGGCATCATTGAGAACTGCGGCACAGTCCGCGGCACGGTGATGTGCCGCCGCTTGGTATATCGCACGCCCGCCACCTTCTACGACAACTACTTGGTGAACGCCGTGCTGGACCGGCCGGCGCTCCCCGCCACGTTTCTTACCTCGCCCCTGCTTAACGCAGGAGCGCCTACTGGCATTATCGCATGGCTTCACTAAGCCGCCGCCGGCTGGTGGCCTCGTCATTGGTCGAAGTCACCGTGGCCTCCGTCATCCTGGTGCTCGTGTTCAGCCTCGCGATGGCCAGTCTCACGCGGCTGGTCGTCAGCGGGCCGCAGCGATTGCCGCTGCGCGCCCGGCAAGTGGTGGCCCGGGTGGCCGCCGAGACGATTCGGGACCGGACCTGGCAATCCCGCGTCTGGCACGAAGGAGCCCTGGAACTGGAACAAGTAGTGAGTACTTCGCCGCAAGCGCCTTACCTGATTACCTTGCGCATCACGGCGGCCGTGCGCGGCCACGAAATGGCCCATTTGCAACAGCTCGTTTATGCCCCGCCGCTCGTCTCGCCTTAATGCTTTCACCGTGCTTGAGCTCCTGCTCGTGATGGTGGTCAGTGCCCTGCTCTTCAGCATGGCCTATGCCGCGTTGCGCATGGTGCAGCGCCAGCAACGGGCCATCGAGCGCAAATCAGCGGCGCTGAGCCAGGTCAGCACCTGGCAAACGGCGTTGGCAGCGGACTTCCGAGCCGGCACCATAGTCGCCGTGGCCGATGACCAGGTGCGCTGTGAACGCGAGGGCCGGCGGGTGCTTTATACCTTCCGGGATTCGGTGCTGGTGCGCGAGCAAGGCGAAGTCATCGATACGCTGCCGATGACAGTGCGGGAATGCACTTACTACTGGCAAGGCCAGCCCCGCACGAGCGGCTTCATCGATGAGCTGGCCATCACGGCGGGCACCGCGGCCCGCGACACGTTTTACCTGCAAGCCGCGGCGCGATACGCGGCGCAAGAACAGGTACCCTCCCTGCCCCTGACCGCTTCCCCGCTATGAGTAATGGCTTGCGCCTGCGCCCCGTTGCCCCACCCTTGGCCGCTCCCTCCTCTGCAAGGGGTGGGCAGTTCAGCACCCTGTTGAGCCGGGACATTTCATTTGGAAACCGGGGCAAGCCCACCGCGAAGCAGCGCGAGGCCCTCTACCTGGAACTGGGCATGTTGCTCGGGGCCGGCGTCGATATCAAAACGGCACTGGACTTGCAGGTGGACCAGCACAAGGGAGCCTTACGGACGACGCTGGAGGAACTGCGCAGCGCCGTGGTAAGCGGCAGCACGGTGGCCGCGGCCCTGGAAGCATCGGGCCATTTCTCTGCCTACGAGTTTCACAGCGTGCGGATTGGAGAGGAAACCGGCCGCCTGGCCGACATCCTGCACGAGTTGGCCCGCTACTACACCCGCCAAATCAAGCAGCGCCGGCAGTTGCTGCAAGCCCTGGCGTACCCGGCGCTGGTGCTCTCCACGGCGGCCGGGGCGGTGCTGTTCATGTTGCGCTTCATCGTGCCGATGTTCGCCGACGTCTTTCGCCGCTTCGGCGGCGAGTTGCCGCCCCTGACGCAGGCCATCGTGCGCCTGTCGGCCGGCGTGCGCGAACACGGCCTGTTAGGGGTCGCGCTCGTATTCGGCCTCGTGCTGCTGGGCCGTTGGCTGGCCAACGTGCCGACCTATCGCTACCTCCTTAGCCGCTTTATGTTGCGCATCCCCATCCTGGGGCCACTACTTCGCGGCGTATACTTGGGGCGGTTGTGCGGGTCCCTGGCGTTGCTCACCGGTGCCCACGTACCGCTGCTGCAAGCCCTGGCCCTGGCCCGGCAAATGCTCAGCTTTGCGCCCCTGGCGCGGGCGTTGCAGGAGGTAGAGGCCCGGGTGCTGCTGGGCGCGCCGCTGCATAGCAGCCTGCAGGAGTTTGGCTTTTTGTTCGATGCCCGGCTGGTGGCCCTGGTTAAAGTCGGGGAAGAGGTCAATAAGCTGGATTATTTCTTCAACCTGTTGGCCCAGCAATACGGCGAAGAGGTGGACCACCGGGCCGCGCTGCTGAGCACGGCCCTGGAGCCGCTCATCATGCTCTTTCTGGGCGGGGTGGTGGGCCTGATTCTCATCGGGATGTACCTGCCCATCTTCCAGATTAGCAACGCTATTCAATAATATGGTCGACCGGCAATGGGGGAGCGGAAACCGGTTTATATTTGGCTTCCTTTTGTGACAATTTTCAACGGCTTAATTTCTACCTGATGAAGCAATTCTACCTTTCTTTTTTCTTTTCCCTCCTTACTGCTTTTACCTTTCGTCCGGCCACGGTGGTGGCCCAGTGCCCGGTGGCAGCTACCTGCACCCCCGGGCGGGCCAGTAACCCGCAGGCAGCGGCGTTTGGGATGGGTATTTTCCGGGTCCGGCTCGGCAGCATCGATACCACGACGGCGGGCACAGCGGATGGCTACCAGAACTACGGTTGCACGCAGCGCACATCGCTGGCCCCCGGCCTGAACTACCCCATCAGCATCACCACCAATGCCAATACGAACGAGAACGTGCGCGTGTGGCTGGACTACAACAACGACGGGGCGTTCGACCCGGTGGGCGAGTTGCTGTTCTCGTCCAACAACGCCCGGCTGCACACCGGCGTCACGGCGGTTATTCCGACCACGGCGGTGCTGGGCGTGCGCCTGCGCCTGCGCGTGGCCGCCGATGCGCAGGCCTCGCCCCTGCCCACGCCCTGCTCGACTCCGCAATACTCCCAGACAGAAGACTACGGCGTGCTGCTTGGCGTGCCCACCCAGCCACCCGTGGCTGCCTTCAGCGTTGATGCCACGCAGGCCTGCGGCGGCACGTTCGGCTTTACCGACCTCAGCCAGCGCGGCCCCGCCACGTGGCGCTGGACGTTCGGCGACGGCACCACCAGCACGCTGCGCAACCCCAGCCATACCTACACCCAGACCGGCACCTACGCGGTGAAGCTGCGCGCCTGCAACGCCTTCGGCTGCGATTCGGTGACCCAGGCCACGGCCGTGACCTGGTACCCGGCGCTGGGCGTGGCCGCCGCCTGTGCCCCCGTCGCCACGGCCCCCTGCTGCGGCTACGGCATCACGCAGGTGAGCCTGGCTGGGCAAAGCCATGCTTCGGCCGACGGCCGGGCGGGCTACGAAGATTTTAGCTGCGTGCGGCGCTTCGTGGTGCAGCAGGGCCAGATTTACCCCATCCAAGTAACCACGGGCAATACCTCGCCGCACCAGGTGCGGGTGTACATCGATTACAATAACAACGGCAGCTTTGCCGAGCCCGAGGAACTGGTCATGGAATCGCTGTCGGCTATTAGCCCGTCGGCGCGGGTGGGCATTGCGGGGGGCGGCATTACCGGCACCCCGCTGCGTATGCGCGTAGTGGCCGACATCGTGGGCCAGCCCGTGACGAGCTGTTCGGCCCCTTCGCTGGGGCAGGTGGAGGACTACAGCCTGACCATCACGCCGTCGCCGTGTGCGGGCCTGCCGGTGGCCATGCCGCGCATCACGGCCCCGCAGGTGTGCGTGGGGTTGCCGGCCACGCTCTACTACCCGGCGGCCGCGGTGGCCGGGGCCAGCCTGCAGTGGCAGTCGTCGGCCGATAGTCTGACGTGGACCACCGTGCCGCTGGCCACCACCGACCTGCTGACTACGTCCCCCATCACGGCGACGCCGCTTTACTACCGGACGCGGGCGGTGTGCGGCACTTCCACGCGCTACAGCCCGGCGTTCCGGCCCGTGCCGGTGCCCGCGCTGTGCTACTGCCGCCCTCCCATCTCAAGCACCAGCACCTGCGGCAATTTGAGCCGACTGGGCCGGGTGTGGATGCCCAATACAACTCTGGACGTGCCCCCGACAGGCTGCGACACCCAGCCCGACGAAGTGGGCCGCATCCTGAGCCTGTCCCCGGCCTCGCAAACGGTGACGTTGCAGCGCGGGGGCGTGTACCTGCTCAGGGCCGTGGTGCCAGCCGGGGAGTATGTGCTGGGCTGGATTGACTTCAACCGCAACGGCGTGTTTGAGGCCAACGAATACCTGGCCTTCACCAACAGCGGCCCGGGCAATACCCAGGTGCAGGCCACCGTTACGGTGCCGGCCACCGCGACCTTGGGCCTCACCGGCCTGCGGTTACGCTTGCAGGTACAGAGCCTGGGCTTTCCTAACCTGATACCCACGTTCAGCTGCACGCCCGAGGGCACCGGCGAAACCCTGGATTTACTCGTCACAATTGGGCCGCCGGATTGCGCGGCGTCGCCGCTGGTGAGCGGGCAGGTGCAGGGGCCGCGCACCTTCTGCCCCGGCACGGTGCCGCCCGTCTCGGTGCTGGCCCCCACGCCCAACGCGGCCCTTCAGTGGCAGACCTCGCCCGACAGCCTGGCCTGGACCGACGTGCCGGGCGCCACCGCTGCCCAGCTGAGCGGCCCGGCCAGCCGCTACCAGGATTCGCTCTACGTGCGGGTGCGGGTGCAGTGCACCGGGCGCACGGCCTATTCGCCGGCCGTGTACCTGCGGCCCGACCCGCAATTGTGCTTCTGTACGCCCAGGACCCAGCAGGGCAGCTCCAGCATCGCGCTGGCGTCCATTGCCATCGGCAATACGCCCTTGTACGTGCGCCAGAGTGCCTCGGTACCCCTGATGGTATACCAGTATTATCCGCCTGCGGTGCCCGCCAACACGGCGACCCTGCTCATCGGCCTTTCGTACCCGGTGTACCTCAAGCACGTCTACGGGCAAAGCCTGTACCCGGTAACGGTCTGGGTGGACTACAACGCCGACGGTCGTTTCACGCAGAACGAGGCCACCGTGCTGCGCCAGGGCTTTGCCTACGCCAACAACGACACGCTTTCCGCGCTGACCGTGCCGCCCACGGCCCGCCCGGGGGTGGTGCGGATGCGCGTGATGAGCGGCCAGGGCCTGCTGGCGGCCTCGACCCAGTGCGGCCCCAACGTGTCGTACCTGCGCGACTTCCTCGTGACCCTGGCCCGGCCCCCGGCCCCCGCGCTGCCGCTGTCGGCGGGCACGGTCACCGGCGCGGCCAGCGTGTGCGCCGGCCAGCCGGTGCGCCTGGCCACGGCTGGCTATTCGCGCGGCAGCGGGCTGCAGTGGGAACAGCTGGTGGGCACGGCCTGGCAGGCGCTGGCCAGCACCGAGGACGTGCTTTATTCCGTTCCCATCACCACCGCCACGTCCTTCCGGGTGCGGGTGACGGCGGGAGCCAACACGGCCGTGTCGGCCCCGGTGACGGTGGCCCCCACCGCGCCGTGCCCCTGCACCAGCAACCTGGGCGGCTTTAGTACGATATCGGACGGCATCCGCGCCTTCGGAATAGACGGGGGCGGGGCCTCGTTGGTGGCAAACACCAGCGGCATCCGAACGGCTTCGCCCGCGGCCTCGATTTACGGAACCTACGGGATGACCGACTCAACGCACGCCGTGGTGACGGCCGGGGCCGGCTGCGTCTGCACGGTGTCCACCACCAGTGGATCCTCGACGGCCGTATGGGCCGACTTCAACAGCAACGGGGTGTTTGAGGCCAGCGAATACCTCCCCCTGTCAAACCTCGGCCCGGCGTTTCGGCTGTCGCTGCCCGTTACCCAACCGCTGGGGCCGCTGCACCTGCGCGTACGCTGTGCGGGAACGCAGATTCCGGCGGGCGGGGCCTGCACGCGCTTCACGGGGGGCGAAACCCAGGACTACACGGTAACCGTGGCGAGCTTGTCGGCGTTTGCGCCGCCGGACATTACGGTCACCGGCACGCAGGGCGTCGGCGGCTCCGTGCAGTTGGGCACCCGCGTGGCACTGGCCCCCAACGCAACGGCGTTGTGGGAAGGGCCGCTGGGCTTCACGTCCACCCAGGCCCGCCCGACGCTTACCAACCTGACGGCGGCCCACTCCGGCTACTACCTGCTCACGGTGCGCAGCCCGGCGGGCTACCAGTTGACCACTGCCCGTTACCTGCAGGTAGGCACGCCCGCGGCCACCGCTGCCGGGGCCACAAAACTAGCGGCAGGTTTTACCCTTTTTCCGAATCCGGCAAGTGGCGCGGTCACCCTACGCATTGCCAACCCTTTGCGGCCTTTTCAACGCGTACGGGTGCTGAACAGCACCGGGCAGGTTGTGCTTAGCCGTGTGCTCACCGTCCACGAGCAAGCCGAAGACGTGGCGTTGGATTTGACACAGCAGGCGCGCGGCTTGTACCTGGTGCAACTCATTGGGGATACGGGTACGGCATCGCGGCGACTCGTGCTGGAATAAACAAGCCCGGATTTTTAATTAACTCATCGCGAAACAGCTTGTTGTTTCTAGCTTTGACGCACCCATTTCTTCTGTCATAAATGTCCCCTACCCCTACTACCCGCCTCGACTGGCTTTTTCGACTCTTGACCTTGCTGGCCTTGGTCGGCTGCATCACGCTCTACCTCACGCACCGCCCGCCCCGCATTGCCTACGTGAATTCTACCCGGCTTCTCAGCGATTTCCAGGGCATGGTGGAGGCCCGGCGCACCTACCACCGTCAGCAACAGGAGTGGCAGCGCAACTTTGATACGTTGCAGGCGGAAACGGCCCGCAGCATTCAGGAATACCGCAAAAAACGGCCCAGCCTCACGTCGGCGCAACGTGTTGAGTCCGAAACAGCCCTGCGGGTCCGTCAAAAGCAGTTAGGAGAGTACCAACTGGCCATTCAGGGCCAGGACCGGGAAGCGCAGGAAAAGCTTACCCGCACGGTGGTAGACAGCACTAATGCTTTTCTAAAGCAATATGGCCAGCAGCATAACTATGATTTGATATTTCTTACTGCTGAAGGGGACAATATTGCGTATTCCAAGAACGGGTTTGATATTACTGTCCCAGTACTCGTAGAATTGAATGCACAGCAAAGTACAAATAAGTAGCCGCTAAACTATGTTCAGCATGGTGTCCTCAGTGTATAGCCCCAGAGAGCGATGGTGTATTTGCTGGGCTGGAATTTCGCATACACTTATGAGATAAGTACTACACGGCAGCACCCGCGCAAGGGCAGCGTTACGGTGCGCTATCCAACACAGCCAGGAAAGCCTACAAAGCTTAGCCACGCGCTACAGCATCAACCCGAAAACGGTGGCCAAGTGGCGCAAGCTCCCCGGTGTGCAGGACGCGCGCATGGGCCCGGAGCCAGTCTCAATGGTGCTTACGAACGAGCAGGAAACCATCGCCGTGGCCTTTCGCCGGCACACCTTGCTCGCGTTGGACGATTGTATATACATGCTGCAAGCCACGATTCCGCAATTCTCCCGCTCGGCGCTGCACCGCTATTTCCAACGCCACAACATCAGCCGCCTGCCCCTCACCGAGAACGGGCAGAGTCCCCCGAAAAAGAAATTTAAGACTACCCCATCGGTTACCTGCACGTTGACTTCGCCTAAGTACGCACCAAAGGAGGCCGCCAGTACTTTTTGTCGCCATTGACCGCACCAGCAAAGTGGCGTTTGCCGAGTTGCACCTGCGGGCCACGCGCATGGTCGCGGTTGACTTTCTGCGGCGGGTGCAGGAAAAGCTGCCCTACGAATCCCATACCGTGCTGGCCGACAACGGCGTACAATTCACGCTACAGCCCCTCCAGTGGTTTCCGGGCGGGCACATCTTTGACCGCATCTGCCGGGCCTTAGGCGTGAAGCACCGCCTGACCAAACCGGCACACCCGTGCACCAACGGCCAGGTCGAGCGCATGAACCGCACTATCAAAGAGGCCACGGTCCAGCGCTACCACTACCAGACGACCGACGAACTCAACAAGCAACTGCAAGCCTTTTTGCTGGCCTACAACCACGCCAAGCTCCCGAAGACGCTGCGCGGACTGACTCTATACGGATTCGTCTGTGCCCAGTGGCAGATGAACCCGACTATCTTTACCCAAGCCCAGCCTACCTGACCTTGTGACTATACACCAAGGGCTTGCTATTGCATCACGCTTTGATTAATCAATATAGTTTTTTGTTGTTATTAAAACCGTGCCACAAGCAGTTGTACGTGTCTTGCTTTTTAATGGATTATTTGATATATTAATATACTTCAAAGCTGTTTTCTCGCAGATTGACGCATCAATTTCTGATAATTCATTGTACGAAAAATCAGCGGATGTCAAATTTTCTAACGGCTCTTTGAATGTTAAAACTCTAATCTTATTTTTTGCAAAGCTTATAGAGGATATAGAATCGTTAAGCCCTGTAATGTTTATGCGACCTTCCAAAAGGTTGTCACTAATATCTAAGTATTTTAAGTTCGGAAGAGCTTTTTTTAGGTTTGGAATATTTGAGAAATTGTTTTTAGATATATTTAAAGACGTTATAATTGGATTATGTATATTTTTTATATCTTTTAATTTGCAATTAAATATTGTTAATTCATACAGGTGTCGTAACATATTGATTGATGAGGGTATACTATCTAATGGCATATCTACAATGGATAGTTGTATAAGATTGCCCCCTATAAATACAGGCGTTACTTTACCATCGATAACATTCTCTGTTGACTTGTTCATGACTCTTAAGTCTGCATATAACTTTTTAAACAAAGTTATATCATCATGATTTTGTTCAATCACGGGCGAGCATCCTAATAGGATGAGCAATGACAGCCCAATAATGCGATTTGTTAAAACAAATTCCATACTTAGTTTTTCCCTTTAGATTCTTTCACCTTTTTTTCTCTGTTGTCCGCAGGTTTGTTTTTACTTGGAAATTGGCGACGCATTGCGACTTTCTCTTCCTCATTAGAAGTTTCTCTTCTTCGAAAAACGAATTCTCCGTCATAACTTCCGACTGTAAGAGCATCGTTATTATTAGTGCCTGTAGGTGGGGGACCTGGAATGTGGCTTCTGCCACCATTGTGGATTATGCCATGAATTATAATAGTGGCAACAGCTAACTCGTTGCCAATTTTCATGCCATTGTCTTGAACAGCTTGCGTCACGTTATCCATTTTTATACCTATGATATCCGGTGTAAGAGGATTTGAACCATAATCACCGTTCTTCTGGTCTTCAATCATGGTATTGGATGAGGATAGGTCCAAGTTCTCAGCACCTGCAGTAAATGCTCCCTTAAGCATAAATCTACCCGAACCAACAGAAGCATAGCTAGCAGTTTTTTCATTTATATCATTCAATTCTAGCCCAGCCTTATCGCTTTTATCCCCTGTTGTGCGAGTCGCGCCACCTACTACTGCAACAAAAGTGTCACTACCATCCAGCGTATTTGCTTTCTGAGGAGTATTTACAATCATTACACGAACATTGGTAAGGCCGTGAATTGATAAAAGTCGCTCAGTTTCCTTTTGCAATTTGACATTATCAAATTTCTTAACAGATGTAGTTATTGAAGAAGACACATATATATATATGATATTTTCTTTTCCGTCTTGGTCCACAAAAACGTTAGGGTTATTATTAAAGGCGTGGTAAGGGCTTAGAGCAGGATACTTACTCTGCAATGGGTCTAGGCTAAGCCATCTTCCAACGCTAGGATTGTAAATCCTAGCGCCATAGTCATAATTAGTCAACCCCAATTCCCCGTTGTTATCCTTCTCTTTACCATTATAACCAAACCGGTAGCCAGTGGCAGAGAAGGTACTATTGCCGGGGCCATAACGATTAGGCTGAAGCATGCCGAAAGGATAGTAATTGTAGTAAGCCGTCAGCTTAGGCACAAAACTGGTTATATCCGGGGTCCCGTTGGTCACGGTGGCGAGCTTTTCGTCGGTGACAACAGCGCGCACGTTCCCCAAGTGGTCGTTGAGTTCGTACTGCTTCAGGCCCAATACGCGCGAGTAGCGGTTCGGGAGGGCTCCGGCAGGAGGCAGCAACAGGTTAGGCTTGCGCTCCCCCAGGCGGGCCGCGCCATAGAGGGGCTGCTCCAGCAAGCGGAGCTCGCTCGTGCCACTGGTGGCGTTGTCGAGCTGTTCGTACACGCCCATCATGTTGCCTTGCGCATCGCGCACGTAGTAGGTGGTCCGCGTATTGGTGCCGGGCGCGGCGTATACTTTGCTTACGCGGTTGCCGGTGGCGTCGTAGTTGTAGTCGATGAGCGTCGCGTAGGCCAGGCTACCCACGTGGGCGGGGTCGTCCTTGCGGATGCGGTCAATTTTGCCATACGGCGTCCAGGTGATGCTCGTCACGCCGCTCTGCTTGTCCTGAATCAGGTTGCCCGTGGCGTCGTAGTCGTAGTTGTCCGTCGTCTGGGTCCCGAGGTCATCACCCGTTACGCTGGCGCCCGCTGCGTCCGTTACCGATAGTAACTTGTTGTTCGTGCGCACCGCGTTGGCTCCGGTACCGGTGGTTGGGTAGTTGTAGGTGAAGTCGTCGATGAAGTCGCCGCCCTGGTCCCTCCGCTTGAGCGTATTCAGGTTGCCGTTGGCATCGTATGTATAGGTTGTCGCGTAACTGCCGAGGGCCGTACGGGCGTTGCCTGCGCGGTCATACTGCGTGCTCCCGCGCAGGCGGTTGAGTTGGTCGTACTGGTAGAGTTCGTTAGCCTGCACGGCCGCCGCGGTGTTGCCCGTCACGTCCTGGCGGCTTTTGGTTTGCCAGGTGGCGATGTTGCCGTTGTAAAGGCTCTGGGTAGCACTGGGCTCAAACAAGTCCGGGTTAGCAGTACCGCTGCCCGTAGCTGTCGCGTTGAGGAATGACTGGGGGCGGGTATAATCACCCTGGAAGTATCCCAACGTCATGCCAAAAGCATCCTTGGCCGCGCCACTCGTCGTACCGTCATGGCCCGGGTCTTTCGTGTCGTCAAGGTTGGGGTGGTTGATGCCTTTGAGCCAGCCCTGCAGGGTGTACGCATAGTCGAGGCCCTGCACCTGGTCCTGCCCCAGCAGCAGCCGCTTGAGCGGTCCGTGGGCGTAGTACTCGTAGTGGGCATCCTGGTCCCAAATCTGGCCGTCGGCCGAGGTGTAGGCGGACAGCAGCCGGTTGTCGTCGTCGTAGGTGTAGCGGTGGAAGAACTGGTCCGGCTGTGCCTCCTGATAGGCCACCCGCAGCACTTTGTTGCTGATCAGGTCGTATTCATACCGGGTGCCTTTGGCGGTCAGGCCCGGAATCTGCTGCACCAGCCACTCCACGTTGCCGTGCGGGTCGTAGCTGTAGTAAGTGTACACCGATTTGGCCGGGAGCTCGGCCCGGCTCACGACGTAGCTGATGCGGTTGGTCAGGTAGCGCTGGGCCTTGCCGCGGTACGTGAGGTTGGGCGCGGGGGTGTTGTAAACCGTTTGCGTGACAAACTGATTGGTCGGCCCGCCTAACGTGGGCACCCCGACAAGGGACGTGGAAGGAAGGGACTTGGGGTCCTCGTAGTTCAGCGGAAAGCTGCTGGTCTCCAGCTGGGCCAGCACCAGGTCCAGCGAGGCCGTGAACGCGCGGGAGCTCTCCCCGACTTCCACGACGCGCCCCAGGTTGTCGTACTTGGTGTAGGAGTACACGCTGGCCGCCCGCTGCTTGTCGTTGAGGGAGAAGCGGAGCTGCCCGATGCGGTTGTAGTAAAACAGCGTCTTTCCCCCATCCGGCGTGTTTTGTTCTTCCAGTTGCTTGAGGCTGTTGTAGAAATAGGTGGTGGCCATGCGGTGCACCGGCGTCCGCACGGGCGTTGTGGTCAGGTCCACCAGGTCTACGCCTTGCGGCGGAACGGTTTTGATGAGGTTGCCGCCGCGGTCGTAGTAATACAGCGTGTAGTGGTGGAAGCCCAGGTCGTACTCCACCTGCAAATCATCCCGGAGCTGGTCCGTTGAGGCGCACTTCATGGCGTATTGCGACCGCAAGTCCGTGATTCTGCTCTCAATCCAGGTATCCTGCTGGGCGCTGATGTTGCTGGTCAGCGTTGCTGCCACGAGGCCTTCGCAGGTGGGCAGCACCGGTTCGTAGGAATAGGGGTCTTGGGGGGGAATAACCAGCTTTACCCAGCGAAAACAGGTCGTGAAGCGACGGGGGTCGGAGCGGCACTCCTGCACGTCTTTCCACATCATAAACTGTTTGAGGTAATCCGCATCCGACATATTCACAGTAGCTGGCTTCGGATAGGGGGCCGGCGGCAGCAGTTGAATGTGCGCCCGTTGCGAGCCCCCTCCTTTCATGGCCAGGATTACGTAAATGCCATCGGTCGAAAGCGGGTCGCCATAACCGGTGACCGCAGGGCTACCGGCCACGGCGTAGGGAGCCGAGATATTGGTGATGTCCCCTTTTGGAATGGGGTTGCCTTTGTCGTCGAGAAAGCGTAGGATGTAATCAAAGGTGCTACTGGCTGGAAACGTCAATAGTTTCGGTACCCCCGGTACGTCTTCTCCACGAGCGTAGCATACGTAGGGAAACGTTGTAGCTACTTTCTCATCAAGTGCCCAAATAACCCGGAAGTCGGAGCCCAGCGCATTGGGAAGGGTGGAATTAGGGTTTGCACACAAAGGAGGGTTCGCAATGTCTGCAGTCCGGTCCCCACGGGGGTCAACCACGGTAACCCAGTAGTTGCGCCGAAGTCCGGCAAAAGTACTGCCATCGTTAAACAGCCGGTTGCCGGCCACTTCCAAAGGGCCCACATAGCACAGGATGCCCTTCTCTATTTCGCCCAAGCCTTGCACTCCAACCACCGGGCCCATTTTCTGGCGGCGGGGGTCATCTACGGAAATGGAATTGGCCTTGTGGACCAAGGTGTTTATGTAATTGACCAGGTCTTCTGCTGTTTTACTCACGCGTACTGTTTGCAACAAGGGACCCGGCAGTAACTTAATAGGGGCATAACCCGGTTGGCAATCGGCACCGATTTTCTTCACGTGCAGGTCGGCACGGTCGAGCATGGCCGACTGAAAGAGGTTGAATTTGTCCTGGTCAAATTCCAGCCCAGAGGCTGTCTGCGTAACTTGCAGATTACAGTAGGTTTTGCAATTATCAACCAGTTCCTGCACCATAAACAAAATCTCACATTCCTCCACATCATCGGGCTCGGGCTTCCGCTCATCGGTGGAAGCCAGATAGGTTTTGAATTCGTCGCTGAATTTGAGCACGTAGCGGTCCGTGGAAACGTAAATGTTTTGTTTGTGGAAATCGGCGATGATTGCCTGACGAAACTCCTCGCGGCGGTCTTCGCACCGCTGCTCCCCGCTAGCCTGCATGGCGTCGAGCTGCTGCTGGGTAAACGCGCCGGCATTTTGGCCCGTGGCCGGTAAGGGGGCGTTGGGCGAAAACCGGGTGCATTGGTAGATGTCGTTCAGGATTTTTAGCTGCTTGTCGTCGTTGGGGTCCAGTTTGGCAACATCCGCAAAACTGTAGAGGATGAAGGGCGGCGTTGGATTACCAGCCGACGGCTGGTATTGGCGCAAGCAGTTTTGATGCCCTAGGTTGTTGTCGTCAAAAACGAAGGTGAAATAGCGCTCTTCGGGCAGAATAGTTGTGCCCTGAGGAACCACCTTGCGCATTTTCACCCGAAAGCAATCAAGAAAATCTCCTAGCAGGTCGGGTAGCGGAGTGGAGGCCCCCCCCGTGTTGCTCATCTGCACAAATGCCTCGTAGGAGTCAATGGTATTGTGCCAGCAGTTTTGCAGGGAGTCGCAGTGCTGGTTGTACAGCGGGTCTTGCATTAGGGCGTCCGCCATCTTGTCCAAGTCCCCAGGTTGCATGCCGGGAAAGAAGGTGTTAAAATTCGCGTAGCATGTCTGCGCATTGTCTTGCAGGTAGGATTCAAAGCCTGCTTTACCGGGTGTACAGACGATGGCAGGCGTACCGCAAGTGAGGTCCAGCTTGGGAATCTCAATGGTTGTCGCTTCGCAGCCGGCCGTGGCCGGCGCAAAGGGCACCAGATACGACTGCACCGGACCCGTGGCAGGCACTTTGGTGACCGAAGTGCTCTTATCCAACAAGTCGTACAAATCCTGCACTTTTTTGGCGGTTAGCAAGGCGTTGATGGACGGCCAGAGCCCAACGGCCTGATAGGCGGCAAAGGTGGTGCGGAGCTCGGCCGCCCGTTTGTCAATCCACGTCGTGGTTTCATTGGTGGCATTGTTGTAGGCCACCACGGATTTCTCAATGGAATAGGTGCCCTGTGCCAGCGGTAAATCGGGGATTTTGTCGGGTGCCTCGGCAAGGCCACATTTGATAAAGGGCGATTCGTATGTATACGGCTGCCTTTGCGGCATACCCGTATCCACGTTCCGCACGGTGATGACCGCTTTATAGTCGCAGGTATTACACGCCCCACAGGCATCCGTAATGGTTTGGTGATTGATGGTATAAGCCAGCTTCAATTGAATACCACCCGGAGGCACCACCAGCAGCTTGGACCCGAAACTGCCCGTCGTCCCAAACGGAATCTTTTCGTTGACGTGGTCCACAACCTTGAACGTCGACGCCGCTGCCGAGCCCAGCGCCAGCAGGTTGGGAGTACCGGAACTGGCCGACAACGCCGTGGCAATGGTTTGACCTTCCTTGGTCTGGTAGGTAACGGTGGTGGTGTTATTGGGGTCCTGGGTGATGATTTTGTACGTGTTCTTGGCCAGGGGCGCCTCGTCGGGGCCAAAAATGCGCGTGAGCTCACTTTGCGCCACCGAGCCGTAGGACGTGCGAATGGTATGGGTATCGCCCGCCAGGGCGTGCAAGCCCAGCACGCTGCCGGCTCCGCCCTGTTCGCGGACCCGGTTCGTGCCGTCGCGCGTGAACAGGGTGCGCGTAAAGGGAACGTTTTCTGCGCTGGCCACGCCCTCATTGGGCACGGCCGTGCTCGTAGCACCGCTGTAATAGCCTTCCTGCACCGTGGCGCTGGCCGGGCTTTGCACGTTGTTGTCCCGCGTGGCAAGCGTCGAGGCGTTGTCCCCGTCAAAGGAATTGGCATTGTAAGCCGTACCCGCGGCATTCAGCAGCAAGGCCGGCTGAAACCCGAGCGGCGGCCCGGCGGCGCCGGGCAACTGCACCGAGGCGTTTCCCTGCAAGGGTATGGGCAGGGACTGCAGCGCATCACGCCCCACATGGTCCTGGAGCGTTTGCAGGCCGATGAGAATCGGCGCGCCGCCGTTCAAGTGCAGGCGCGTGAGCGACTGGCGGGTGTGCAGCAGCGAATTGGCAAACGTCAGGTGCTCGGCCGTGCGCCCGCCCTCGCTGAAGGTGCGGCTGTAAATCCAGTTCAAATTCGTAGTCCAAGCCGTGGTCGTGGGCTCCGCCAAGCTAATTGACGAGCCGTTGGCCCACGTCCCCCAGTTGTCGGGGTTGGCGACCCCGCCGTCGGCAGAGCCAATGGCCCGGACGCGCCACAGGTAGGTCCCGGGGCCTTCGGCCAGCACGGTGGTCAGTTCCGGCGTGCTGCTTTCGGTTTCCAGCAACGAGGCCCGTTCGCTCCAGTCCTGATTGGTCGCGGTCGTGCCCCCGGGGGCAAACTTTAGAATCTGCACCTGGTAGTTGCGGACCAGCTCGCAGGGCGAAGTCCATTGGAAGCGGTACTCAAATTTGTCGTACACCAGCCCCCCGGTGGGCGGGGCCGGGTTGATGGTGGTGAGCGCCGGGGGGGCAACCTGCAACTGCTGTTCCAGACGTGCGACCAGCCGCACGTTTTTGCGCATCACGAGCGGGGCCACGGCCAGGGTATTGATTTCCACCCGCAGCTTCACGACCCCCGGCGACGGGTTGGCGTTCAGGTAGGACGCCAAGTCCAGTACGAACAGCTGCTGGGGCGTGTGCCCGTCGATGAGCAGGTTAACCCCGCTGCTGAGCGGGGTCGGCAACGGCGTGGTGCAAACGCCTGCGGCCGTGCACCCGTTAACGCTCACGTTGAATTGGGCGCTTAGCGTGGCGGCGGCATTGCCCAGGTTATGCACCGGACCGGTATCCAGCCGCAGGTACAGCAAAGCTGCTTTCGTTGCGGGGGTGCCACAGCCCGGGAAGTCGGTCAGCAGGATTTCGCCAGCCAGCTGTTGGTCTACAAAGTTCGGCTCGGTGAATACGAGTTCCCGCACCCGCGTTTGGGCCGTGCCGGGTTCCGGGGCCACGGTCGTTGCGGTAATCAGCAACACCTGGATTTGCAGGCTGCTGGTTGGCCAGCTCACGCGGCTGGAATTATTGCCCGTCCAGTTTGCTGCGGTGCTAAATCCCGAGCGCAACGCACTGACCGTGCCCTGGCGGTTGGCCGCTACCGACATGAAGGCATTGACCGAAGGGATAGCAATTGCCGTCGTCCCGTTCTGCAGGCCGGGCGGCAGCGCGGAGGTGTTAGAAGTCGTGGCATCGGTCCAGCCACTGCCCCGCGTTGTCAAGGCGTACACAAACGAGGGGTTGGCACTGCTGCCCTGGTAGGCTAAAATCTGGTCGCCCGAAACGGAGAGCTCAAACCCGGAAGTTATCGCGAAATCGGCCCGGTTGGCCACGAGGCTAATAATCGTCCCGCGGGGCACACCGCTGGCGGGGGCGGTGTACGTTGCAATGCCTTCCGTTGCCCGGAAGCTGCCGGCAGCCTGCCAGCCGTTGTCGGTGAATGTGATTTGGGTGCCGCCCGCCAGATTCACCAGCGGGGCAAAAGCAAAGTCATCCTTCGGAACCGGAGCGACAGCGTTGGGGTCGTCGGTAGAATTGAGGCCGGTAATGACCAAATCCCCGGGTTGCAATACCGTTTGGGCTTGGCTGCTGAACGATAAGCAAACCAAGAGTAGCAGTAGTCCCAGGCCACGCCGATGAGCTCGGCCGGCTCTGCAGTGAACAGGCGGTACGAGGCCAGGAGTTGCTTGGGCAACGGGCGTTTTTTTGCTAAGCAGCGAGTAGAATTGCTTCATAAAAACAGGATAGCGGGGACTTGACTTAGCGCTTGCGCTGGTCGACGAGTTGGTAGCCGGCGAACTTAGGCAAAAGGGTGTTGTGGGCATCCAGGACGTAGGTGAAAGGGGCCGCGATGCTGCTCATGCGTCCATTTTTAAGCAGCGACGACGGCACCACCGTGTAGTGAATGCTGGCGACCTTGGCCGCCGGGCCGTACACGATTTGGTACTCCGCGATTTCCGTTGCCCGCTCGTCAATGAGCAGTTCCAGGTATTCGGTGCTGAATTGTTCGCGAAACGCTTTTTTGGGCACGAACCGCACCCGGCGATACGCTTTGCCACCTTGGATGACGGATTCACAACGGCTCACGGTCGATTCCCGGATAATCCCGTCCCGTAGCGATGCAATGTTGGGGATAATCTGCTGTTGCTTGCTGTAGGTCGCGTTGCTCACGTACACCATCCGTTCGCCCTTGGAAATCGCCACCAGCTCGCCCGGCCCCTGGTACAGTTCCGTGGCCCCGTCGGAATAGTACAGCCGTTGCCCTTTCAGGGCCATCTCGACATGCTGCGTGGTCTTGACGGGCGCTTTTTTGCCCGGCACCCGCAGGTAAGTGTCTACCTGCAGGGCAAAGCTGGCGCTGCCACTGGCGCGGTTCGCGATGAGGGCATACCGTTCCTGCACTTGCTGATAGGCTTTCAAAGCGAAGCTTTTACAGTCGGTGGCTTGGGCGTTGACTTGCGTAGCGGCAAGCACGCCCGCCATCCCCAGCAGAACCGTGGTGAATATCCGGCGCATGGTTAGGGAATTTTGGCGGTTTTGGGCGTGCTGTACAGGGTTTCCTGCACGGTTTTGCGGCCGCGTTCGGTCTCGACGATTTTGCGCACCAGTCGTCCCTCGGTGTCGTACTGGTAGTACATGCCAAAGTGCTGGTCGTCGAAGCTCGCCAGCAGGCGCAGGCTGGCGGGGTCGTAGACGTAAGCCGTCGCCTGGGCGTCGGACGGCTGCAGGCGTACGTCGTCAATCCACACGGTGTAGGAACTGCTGCCGTTGCCCGTCCAGCCCAGGCGCACGGTGGTGCTGGTGGGAGCCGTCGCGGCTGCTGACCGCAGGAACGTACCCGGAATGGTGACCTGGCACAGGCTCCACTCCCCGCTTTGGCCAACCAGTTCCAGCGCCACCCGGCCCGATGTCCGGCTGGTAGTACCGGCGCTGACCACCTCCGCGTACAGCGGAAACGTCCCGGTTCCGGCCCACCACGAGGTGGTCGCCAGCGCGGGGGCAGTCACGGCGGCGCTGGCCCCGGCGGCCACCCGGACCCACACCAGCAGACGCAGGCCGCTACGCGTCCAGTCGGCTGGCAGGCCGGCGACAGCCGGCAGGGATTGCCCCGCCGCGGGCAAGAGCAGGCTGCGGCGTCCCGCGTGGGCGCAGATATCGGTTAAGCCCGTGGGAGCCTGCCCGATGGGGGTGCCGTCTTCGAACGCGGCAACCGTTGAGGCTTCGTAGGCCGACTCAAAGCTCTCGAACACCAGGCTGGCGTAGGTTGCGTTCTGGGCAGTGATGTAGGGCAGGGCACGGCCGCGGTAGCCCAGGCGCACGGCGCTGGGGGTGCCCAGGGCGTTGGTTTCTTCGACGCCATCGCCATTGGGGGTGTAGCGCGTGGCCTGCCCCGCCGGCACCCAGGACCGCATCCGGTTGGGGGCACTTAATTCCCAGGCAAACGGGCGCGGCGTAAAGCGGCCGGACGATTTATTCACGTCGCGGGAGAGGGGACTGGACCAGCTGTAGCCCGCCTGCGGCTGCAGGTAGCCGGCCCCGCTTAGAAAAGGGTTGTTCGTGAGCGCTTGGGTGGTAACTCCGTAGCTGCCATCCGCCGGGACCACCGCGGGCTGCAGGGATTGCGCCGAGGCCGCGACGGCTTGCCGGGGGTCAAAAAGCTCCGGGGTGGGCATACCGCTGAGGCAGTCAAAGACAATGCGGGCCTCCCCGTAGGTTGCCCGGGGCGTGGTTCCGGTGGTGGGGGCGCAGGTGCTGATAAAGGTGAACGTGCCGTTGATGGGGTTCTGCGCGAGTTGCATACCCTGAGCCGGTAAATACGTCTCGCAGAGCAAGTCCGTAACCTTCAGGTCAAAATAGTAGGTGGTGGCGCAGGCTTGCGGCGAATTATCGGTCACCAGCAGTTCCACGCGGTAATTGCCCGCTACAGTGTAGGTATGGGGCGGCGGCGAGGGCGCAGTGTTGTCTTTCCAGTCCCACACGTAGGTATAGCTCGTGGTGACCGGACTGTAGGTTACCGGCGTTACCGGCGTACCCCGCACAATGGGTGTGGGGGTAAAGCCCCCCGATACCGGATTGGGGGGAACCGGGTGCCAGGTAAGTTGGATTGCCAGTCGGTCACTTTCGGCATTACTGGATGTGTTGGCGATGCACACGTAGATGGTGCGATTGCCGGTTACACCGGCTGCTGAGTACAGCGCATCATAGGAAGTGCCGGAAGCCGTCAAGCGTTGCCCACCTGTAACGGCGGTATACCACCGGTATTCGTAGCCGGCCACTGCTAATGTGGCTAATTGTATCGTAATAGTTGTCGGTGCACAGGCCACTTGGTCATTCACCACTAATGGGAATATGGGTAGTGTCAACGGCACAGATTCTGCATGACAGGCTCCAAGGCCAATGCCTGTTGCTATGAATGTAGCACTGTTAGCGGTCAGTGGTCCACTGGTAATTTGGTTGCCGGTGGGTGGGGTAGTTATTATTGCTGGTCCAGTCCAGTCATATCTAACATTGGCTTGGGATGAGGATACAGCAATAGCTACCGTTTGACCACTGAGTGCAATTGGCGGTGTTGCCGTAATGACTGGCACTATTACTTCTGGGTTCCAGGTGAGTTGAATAGCCAGTCGTTCACTTTCGGCATTAGTAACCGTCCCACTTGGCCCAACAATCGATACTTCTACCGTGCGAGTGCCGGAACTATGGGTTGCCGCCGTATAAGTTGCGGTGTAGCTAGTGCCCTGAGCAGTACCGGTGCCATCATACCACTGGTACTGATAGCCGGAAGGCAGTGCGGGATAAGAGGCCGGGATTTGTAGCGGTATAGCTACCGTGCCACAGGCTGAAACCGACGGAACATCCAGGGGAAAGGAGACGAGTGACAAACTACTAATTGCGGAGCATCCACTCGGTGCAGTTGCCGTTATGTTGAAATTGGCTGATGAACTGGTGGGTGTATAAGAGGTAGAAGGCGGGGAAAGCGGGCCTGGCCCGTTCCAGTTGTATATCGTGCCCGTCGGCGCTGCTCCACCGATAAGCAGGGACATGGGGCGGTTGAGTATCCCGATAGGGTATTGCCAGCTTACCACTGGTGCCGTCATTTGAGGATACCAGGTTACCCGCGCGAGCGTACGGTCGCTTTCACTGTTACTACCCGCAATTGATACGTAGTAATCTTCTGTAACTATCGAATTTAATGTTGACACAGGGCAGCTTGCGCTATAAGTGAAGGAACTTACCCCCTGCGCTGAATTACCAACTTGTACATCTGTCCATGTTCCAGGGGTTCTTTTGTATACCCGGAAATACAGCCCGCTTGGTAGAGTACCCGGAGTAGTACAGGTAATTATTGCATTACCAGTACCACAAAGCGGGCTGGGGGAAACAACTGCCGTCGGTGGAGTATAACACCCTGTTACCTGAATCCTGACGTTATCGATGCCGACAAGACAATTCATGGTCCGTGGGGAAGTCGGAAATGACTGCGGATAATAGTAAGGGGTATTTAATGGCCCGTTGAAGGCACTAATGTAGATTTGAAACGTGGCTATCCCTGGGGACAAGGCCGTATACTTGGCTGTGTTGAAGTTGGTCCGAGTCACTGGCAGCGAGTTGACCCGCATCTCAAACGTTGGCGCTTGGACGCCAGGCGATAGGACCGGGCAGCCGGAAGTATAGTCTGCCATCAGGTCCTGCATTTCCGCGTAAAAAGTGTACTCCCCGCCTTCCACCACCCGCACGTTCGTTTGCCACACCAGCACGGAAGTATTCGGAGATGAGTTATTGACCGGGACGGTGGCCCAAACGGCCATCAGGTGATTAGAGATGCCCCGCAAGTTGCACGTACTGCCTGCCCACGCGCTTGGTGTTACGCTCGAAGTACTACTACTCGGGCCGATTATACAGTACGTCTGCCCACCAGCGTACCCCGGATTGTAGGCGTTCGTAGAATAAGGCAGTAGCGAAGCCCCTTCATATTCCGCCGGGCCATTGCCACGTTGTTCGTCCGAGGAAACTTGGCTGTCTGCTGTTCCGGCACCCGTCCCCCGTGTCTCATAATCAAACGACTTGACTTGAACTGTAGCTGGAGAACAAGGCGGAGGTAAGCAATACTGTTCCTGAATCCTGACGTTATCGATGCCGACAAGACAATTCATGGTCCGTGGGGAAGTCGGAAATGACTGCGGATAATAGTAAGGGGTATTTAATGGCCCGTTGAAGGCACTAATGTAGATTTGAAACGTGGCTATCCCTGGGGACAAGGCCGTATACTTGGCTGTGTTGAAGTTGGTCCGAGTCACTGGCAGCGAGTTGACCCGCATCTCAAACGTTGGCGCTTGGACGCCAGGCGATAGGACCGGGCAGCCGGAAGTATAGTCTGCCATCAGGTCCTGCATTTCCGCGTAAAAAGTGTACTCCCCGCCTTCCACCACCCGCACGTTCGTTTGCCACACCAGCACGGAAGTATTCGGAGATGAGTTATTGACCGGGACGGTGGCCCAAACGGCCATCAGGTGATTAGAGATGCCCCGCAAGTTGCACGTACTGCCTGCCCACGCGCTTGGTGTTACGCTCGAAGTACTACTACTCGGGCCGATTATACAGTACGTCTGCCCACCAGCGTACCCCGGATTGTAGGCGTTCGTAGAATAAGGCAGTAGCGAAGCCCCTTCATATTCCGCCGGGCCATTGCCACGTTGTTCGTCCGAGGAAACTTGGCTGTCTGCTGTTCCGGCACCCGTCCCCCGTGTCTCATAATCAAACGACTTGACTGTAACCGGAGAAGACAAGTTCGTGCATGACTGTGCTATTAACTGAAATCTGCATAAAGCAAATACAGCAGTGAATACAAGTTTAAATAGCGTTGAGCGTTTGTCAAGAATCATAAAAGGCAATGTTTGTAGTTTATTATGTATGAGATAAAAACAAGCATTTTGTATTAACTGCCGATATGATAAGTATTCCCATTATCAATAATATCAAAGGAAACTAAAACGATTTTTAAACCACCCTTAAGCGACTGCGCGATAAATCGCAAATTATTAACGGTCAGATTCTCCGTCTTTCCGCGCAGTGCGGGAGCCAACTGATTTATTTGGCCATAGAAGCCGGCCGCATCAATCGCTGCATATCCCGCTGAGTTGCTAACCGTAAGAGAACGCACTCCGGTTGTAAGGGAAACGGTTTGCAATTTCGCGTTGAAGTCATGGATAAAGGGCCGGTAATCGCTGCTAGTGGACGCAGTACCCAAATATTTTGTCCGGTTTGTGCGTAACCCGATGGCTGTGGTACTTTGGGTCACATTGTCTTTGTGATAGGACGTTGCCCCCACGGTCATTGCCATTTCGTAAGTATTGCTGCTGGGAAGCATGACTGTAGAAGCTGTCAGGGACAACAGTGAAATATTCGCCCGCGCATAATCTACCCAGTCCGACAGATATGGCTGGGATGACAGGCCATTGGGCATCAGCACATCGCCCTTGTGCAAGATGCGCAAAACGTCATACTTAGCCGTGTTTGCTCCGCCACTTGGTACGAGATAGTACTTTCCCATGCCCGAACTACTTGTTTGCACAGCTACTTTCGCTAAAGTAATCGGCACACGCATGAACTTGTGAACTATCCCAATACATATTAATACAGTAGTGTTTAACACCATGTGTAGAGAACAATAAGTGAGATTGTGCCAAAGAATAAAAACCGTACTTATTCTACTTTGTAAAGCGCTGCTGGGCGTCCGGCTTGGGCATCAAGCAAGGCCTCAAAGGAAACGAGGGTATACGTCGTTGCTCCGCTTACTTTATTGGTCATAAACACCATGTTTTGCACTTTCATGTCGTGAACGGTGGGTCGGAATGCCGTAGGCAAGCGGTTATAAAAGCCGGACACATCCATGTGTGCAAAAGGCCCCCCGAGCGTGAAATGGTCAATGCCCGCCGGCGTGCTCAAGGCTAACTGCGCATTGAAAGCTTGGACAAAATCACTGTTCTGGGGAGTCTTTGCCGTTTCATTCGCAGCGTTGGCATCTGTATTATTGCGCAGCCTAATTATCGCGTCTGTCTTGTGGTAGGTCGTAGACCCTGCCTCCATGGATAACTCGTTGGTATTCCCGCTAGCGACTACCCGGATGCTGGAAACCGCACTGCTGGCTGGCAAGGTGTTCGAAACACTGGTCGGATAAATTTGTATCCGATTGCGGGCATAGTCAGCGCCCCCGGAGATAAACAGGTTGCCACTATTGCTCCCGCTATTGGGGGTGTTTACTTCCACCAAATCGCCCTTGTGCAAATAATGAAGCAGGTCACAAGCGCCCTGACTATTCATCGTGCTCACCAACGTCAGGTAGTAGGACCCGATGCCACCTGCTACGGTAGCCGTTGCTACTGCGTTACTGCCTGTACTGGCAAGAATTACGCCCTCATTCTGGGCCTTGCTTTGTTTCTCCGGGTAGAGCCAGGCGGCCATGACGTCCTCCTTCAGGTACGTTCCCTGAAACTCGTCCTGCGACCGGACCGCAACGGGCTTCCCGGTGTTCTGGTCCAGGGCGAGGTTCTCCTCCAGGTGGTAGATGCCGTCTTTGTACATGCGCACCGATTTCACAATGGCCGGGTAGCGCACCACTTTCGACGTCACGTGGGTGTAGATAGCCGCTTCGTTTTTGGTGGCCGATAAGCGGGCCGTGACAAACGGAATGGGAAAGATGAAGACAATGCCGAACGTGTTGTCAAACTCCATGCTTGCATCCAGGCTGAAATCCTTGACCGCGTGCTGGGCCATGGTGAGGTCCACCTCGCGGCCCGGCAAGTGTGTGCCGAGTTCGTCCCCTTGTCCCGGCGCATTCCACCGTACGGGCTGCGCTTGGTCGGGCAGGAAATATTCCTGCACCTGCTCGGTGATGAGCGTGGCCCCCGTCCCGTCGTTGATGTGCGCGTAATCGCCGGCGTACGTAGCCGTGCGCTTGGGCTGCCCGTGCATGCTGTTGAGGATGACACTAAAGCCCTGCGCCGCAAACTCGTTGTTGACCGTGGAGGAAACCAGGCTGCCAAAGCCGGGCTTGTAGTAATTTCTCCGTTCCAAGGTGGTGTTCTCGTACCGCACCGGGTAGTCGTGGGCCGTAAAAAACTCGGAAACCGTAAAGCCCGGGTTGGTTTTGCCGCTGTGGATGCTCCGCTCAATGACCCGCGAGTACCCCACCGAAGGCGCGGGCAATACCGACTCGCCCAGCGGCCCTTCGGATTGCTTGCGGTCCTCCCCGGAGATGATTTTCGAAAACAGGGTTTGGCCCCGGCGGGGAATGAACTGCACCAACGGGTTTTCGCCGCGGGAGGCCGCCGGCTCGTTCGTGGCCACGCCACTGCTCAACTTGCTGCCTGCCAGCTTGTAAATGTACTCACTGCCATACAACACGGCCTCGTTGTCAAGCGCGGGGTCGGCGGCGTAGGTGAGCAAGCGCCGGACCCGTACGCCGCCCCCCTTTTTGGAGAAGGGGACCGGAATTTTAAAGTACGACAGCCGCGGGTTCAGTTTGGCGCACATGTTCGACGGGTCCAGCACACTGCCCACGTAGCTGGCCATTTGCTGCACAATCTGTTTAGCGCTGGCATTATTGCTGGGAACCCCCGCCACCCGCGGGTCGCAGTTGCCGCTGGGGGAAAGCTTGCCCCGGCGCTGGGTCTTGACAAAGTCCTGGCACACCTGGTTCGGCAGCGAGTAGCCAGACGAGTTGGTATTTCCCACCGTCACTTCGATGAGCCGGCGGCCATCTTTCTGCACCACCCTGGCGGACCGCAGGTTGACGTAGCCGGAAAGGTAGTCGGTGTTGCACATGGTCGGCGTGGGAATAGCGGAACCGACCAGGCTGTACAGAAACTTGAAGAAGATGGGCCGTTTGCTTGGTCCGTAAAACGTGTTAATGGCCGTGCACAACGAATCAACCGCATCGGCGGCGGCCGGCGAGGCCGGCACCGTGGGCTCCGCGACGCCGACGGACTTCGGGTCAATATAAAAGGTGTTGCCAGTGCCCGCCGCAGCACCAGTGGGCGTGATGTCCCCGTTGTCTTTACCCGGGTAGAGCGAAGCCAGGGCGTGGGTCATTTCCCCCTGCACGAAAGCGTAATCGTCCTGTTCGTACTGGACGTGGATTTCGGCTTTGGAAGGCAGCTTAATGACCTTCAGCTGCCAGGCGGCGGGGTCAAAATCATTAGAATTGGGCCGCTGGTTGACCCAGGTTTTTAAGCTGTCGTACCGGTTATTGCCGAGGATATCGGGGTTGAACTGGTAGTTGCCCCACGCATCCACATTGGTGGGCCGATACCCGGGGTTCTGGTCATTGGCATGACCGGACCGGTTGTACTTGCCGTACTCGGCCACGATGCGGTCGTGGTAGGGGGCAGGGTAGATACTAAAGTCCGTGGGGTAACGGTACGTGAATTCGTAGGGGTTGACTTTGGTGTTTACTTGCCCTTGGTATTCAAACCACACCCGCGAAAGGGTCAACTTTCCGCCTTTCTTGAGCGGGCGGTCCGTGGCCGTCCAGCTGTTCGGCACATCGGGGCACAACTCGTACGTGTACTGGAATTTTACCGTCTTGAGGGGTTTGGCGGTCGATTTCAGCGTCCAGGTTTTCGATTGCGTGTCAAACCCCTGAACATCGCCGTTCGCATACAAATCAATCTGGTCGAGTTTGTACAGGAGTTGGTCGCCCTTGGCGGCGGACGAGTTCCGGGCCGTCGCGGTGTTATCAGCATCGCGTCCGTCTTCGCGGGCACTCACTTGGAAAATCGCCGTATGGGTTTTGGTGTGAACCGAGTACAGGTACGCGATTTCTTTATCGCCTTCCGAGACGCTGCCCATGTCGTCCAACGGGTCCGAAAGCGAGTTTTTCTCGTACACGTGGCCGGTATAGGGCAAACGCCAGTGGTAAGGAGTCCCATCCAGGGAGTTCTGTTTTTTGTAATTGAACTTCGTGAACCCCCCAAAATCATCATCACTTGGCCCGTCGAGGGTGCGGTCAACGTAGTCCGGGGTCGTGGCCTCCGTCAGCAGGTACGTCGCCGCGTAGGCCGCTTCCCGTTCCTCCCCAATCTTGGTGTCCTGGCTTTGGTTGTAGAGAATGAAGCCGTGCTCGCTGAAACCGGCCCCGGCAGTACCCTGCGCGCCGTACTGCAAGTTCTTTTCGTGGGCGGAGTAAAGCGGCAAGCCGTACGTATACCGGCGACCTTGCTCGTTGACCACCGAAAGTTCGCCAATGCGTTCGTTCCCTACCCCAGCATAAGCCAGGTCCGCCACATCCGCACTGCGGCAGTAGCGCGCGGCAGGATGCCCCATCTGCCCCCGGGTATGGTACCCAATATACGAGCCGCGCTTTTCCCGGGCATGAGCAGGCAAAACGGTGGTTGCGGTGGCCGCTTGATTCGTTGCCTTCAGCAAGGCCGCCCCGTATTGCGGGTTGAAATTCTGAAAATCAGTGGTGGATAACGAGGCCGATACGGCTTTGTCGTCCGTGTCCTGCTGGTCGGGATTGGCCGTGAGTTCGTTGGCAAACTGAAAATAGACGCCTTCGCCGTAAGCATCCCCGGTGTTGCCCCCAACGTCAGAGAAGCTTCTTTTGGGAGGCGGCACCCGTGAGGCACTCAAATCACTCCAGGAGCCTTCCTCCAGGCTTTGCGTCCCTACCCCACCGTCGTAGCCAATGCCCAGATTTCCCTGCGGAGAGAGGGGCACGTCGAACTCTACGGAAATATTGGCGATGGCGACACTGCTTTTCTTGCGGTTGGGGGCAAACTCCCCCACCCGGTCATGGTGCAGCCGAAAAGCTCCCCCAATGCCTTCCCCACTCACGCTGAACACGTCGGCGTTATTGAAGGGAATGCCCAGAAAAACATCACGTGTATTATAAGACGACGCTTTCTCGGTGTAATAATCCGAAACCGAAGTGCTGCCTGCATGCGCCGCGTACATATAGCCGGCCGCCGATAAATCGGTTTGCGGAACGTTTTCCTGGTAGGAATAGGTGCCAAACACGTTGGCGGTGACCCCGGCCGGAAGCCAGGTCGGACTGCCCTGCACCCCGGTTCCCACGTTAAACGAAGCCCCCGTGTATTCGCTCACCTGCGTCGAGCGATTGGTCTCGCCGTAGTCCAGCATTCCGTGGTTTCCCCCCAACAAGCTTATCGTGGCCGCCTTATTGAGCATTTGCATGGCTTGCCGCTGCATCCCCCCGGTCGCCTTTTCCTCCTTGCTGGCGGTGGTCGGCGAAGGGTTTTCCGTAGGGGGGGTGGCATCCTTCTTCTCCATTGTGAACGGATGCGACAACAAGGCCATGGGGTTAATGCTGGCGGTGAAGCTATGGCCCTCATCCGTCCCATTATACCCCAGGGAAATCAGCCCTTTGCCCAGGCTGACGCCAATGCCGTAGTTCGTGCCAAAGCCTTTGTTGTTATTATAACGCAGCGCGCCGGTGCCGTTGAGCTTGCCGATGTTGTCCGTGCTGAATAGCTCGACCCCAACGCCAATGCCAATGGTCGCGGTCCAGTTTTTGGGGACCTTGTTCCAGTACTTTACCGTTTCGTTGTCGTAGTCGTCCGGAAAGCCCCGGGTCCCGCGGTTAATCGCGCCCGGGTTCAGCGTCCAGCCGTACCCGACCCAAGAGGCCTCTTCTTCCGGATTCCCTCCGCTATGGTAAGACAGCGACAGGGGGTAGGAACTGCCGTTCGGCCCGGGGACTTCCAGCACGGGAATGCTGTAGTTGAAATCCCCCGTGAATTGGTCGACCATGCCGGCGGTGCTCACCGGCGAGAAGCTCGAAAATTCGGGTTGGCTGGGCCCGCTGGTCAGGGCATAGCTGATGCCCGGCAGGAAAATATTGGCAACAGTGTTTACTAGCAGGGATATGGCTATCCCTTTTCGCGCGGTAGGTCGCAAAAGCATACTGGAAAAGTAAGGGTTTACTCAAATAGTGACGTGTGGGGGCGTGGAATGCACACACCGCTGCCTAAAGACGCGTAGTGTGACTGGAAAAGTACCCGTCGTCCGAGAGAAATCCAGTTCGGTCAGGAGCGAATTGGATGAATAGGGGAGCCTTGTAGGATTGAGACGAACAACCGACAACTCAATGGAAAGGAAAGTCAGCACGACTACCTGCGACAATATTACAGGACTTGCATGAAGTAGCAATGGATTAGCTAACATTTATTTTTAGCAGTGGTCTACGGGCATATCAGGAGCGTATTGGCGCTATACTGTGCTAACCATAATTTACTTAGGCGGTCGTTGGTTCAGTGAGCCGGTCCACAAAAACGGCAGTAACTGCGGGCGGGCCAAGGACCAACGCATGGCCTCCGTTTACCGGGCCATTTACGGGCCGTGGCGTTAGACGTAGTTACCCGCTACGTGCAGGTGGTGAAGCTGCCGGATTAGCGCAATTCGCAGTGCCGCATTGTATGGACCACGGGCGGTTCGCGCACGACCATGGCCAACCTGGCAAAAGAAAGCGGCGCACACTGCCTCGCTGCTGCTTTATCGGCGGCTGAAAAAAAGCTCAGCACAAGCGGTGGGAAAACCTCGAACTGGATGAGATTGGACGTTCTTGAGCCGCAAGCAGCGAAAGGTGTAGCCGTTCGGTAACCCGAAGATGGAGCGTGCCGACACACTTGGCAGAAACCACAAAGGTGCGCCATACTGATACCCCCTCCCCTACTGGCTGCGCGAAGCAAAACAGGTGATTTTAATGGGTCAAGAAGTGGGTTCTGAAAGTTTTTGGCATGTTGCTTTATGAGCTATAGTTTCTGAACCATATAACGCATAATTAGCTACGCACACGTCTTGATTGCTGAAAGTAGCCAGCTGCAAGGCCAAACGCGACTTTTGGACCAGACTTTTAACCAAAGCCAGCGTCACCGGCCTACAAGCGAGGTCCGGGCCGGTTTTTTTGCTGCGTCGGCTGCGTCTGGGCGGGCTGCTGCAATAGGTGCACGGCCCGGCGCAGTTGCTGCACGGCGGGGTTATCCTTCAACGCGTCGAGCTTATTGACCACGGCCAGCACCTTCTCCACGTTCTCCCGGTTCAGGCCCTCCAGCGCCGGCCTGGTCAGCAGCTGCCGGCTAACTTCCTGCAGGCGGGCCGCATGTAGCAGCGCGGCACTTGCGCGCAACTCCCGGGCCACCTGGCCCGCCGCTTCGATAAACGATTGCCGGGCCTGGTCGTGAGTGGGGGAGTCCCTGGGCACCAATTTCGGCCCCGCTTGGCGCTGCTGCTCCTGCGCGGCGACCAGCTGCCGACGCTCGGACGCATCCGGCCCCGGCTCAATGACCGTAGTTCTGGGATTTTGCCGCAACGCATCCAGCGCGTCGCTAATGGCGGGAAGATGCAGCGAATCCAGTCGGTAGCGCAGGGTTAGCTCAGTGGCAATCTCCCGGGTTGCAGTCGGTTCCAGCTTCACGGCGTGGTCAATGGTGAACCCGACTTTTTCGAGGTTTTCGCGCAGGGTAGGCAGCAGCGCCACAGCGTCGCGGCTTTCCCGCAGCTCGACCACGAGCAGCCGCTCGCCCTGGCTCCGGGCCTGGGCCTGCGCCGCGTGCTGCTGCGTGATTTTGCCGCTGCCCTCGATAGGTGAGTTGTCCCAGTGCTGCTGGCCAAAGCCGTACTGGTCCTCGTAGATGCCACCCAGCTCGCGCTGCACCACCCGCTGCAGCTGGTCTTGCTTAAGGTCCTGGTTCCAGTCTTTGCCTTGGCTCTTCACAAGCTCCACGCGGTGCTCAAAGGCCAGCGCCTGGCTGGCCGCCTGGTTGAAAGCGCCCAGCGCCTCGCGGCTCATCGGCACGTGAAACTGGTAAGTGTGCGCTCCAAGCTTGTTGGAGTGAATCAACTCGTCGCGGAGGGTCTGGCTGCTGGTCGGATTGCCCGGCTCCCCATTCTCCTGAGCGTACTGCCGGGTGGCCTGGTCGTTGTAGCTTTTGAGGTGTTGGCTGAGCGCCTGCACGCCGGCCGGGTGGACGGCCATGATTTCGACGGTCAGTAGGTGCTCGTGCTCCCGAACCACTTTCATGGGGTTCTGCTCGCTGGCCAGGCTCGCCAGAAGCCGAGTATCGAAGTGGTGGCCCTGCGTGTCGTTGTCGAAGGCGGCGCGGATGGCCGGAATACGCTCCTCGCTAAGCAGCCGCTTCAGCTCGAAAATCTTGTTCTGGGTGAGCGTGCCGGCCGTCGAGCCGTACAGGGCGCTTTCGCCGGGGTGCAGCTGCGCGTAGGACAGCGTATCAAGGGCCGATTCGCTGATTACTAGCACCGCCGCCGGCCGGCCCTCGGGCAGCTTGCTTAGCCACAGCGAGCGGGTGAACTGGCTTTCGGGGGCTTGGCCCTTGAAGCCTTCGCCCTTCAGCTCTAAACCCACTACCCGACCCTCGTGGTAGGCCGGAAAAGCGATGTTGACGTAGGTTTTGGCCGGCATTCCCTCCTTCTGCACCGTGTAGAGCTGATTGAGGATGCGGCCCGCGAATTGCGGGTTGGCAATCGTGCTTTTGGTAATACCGCGCCCTTCCAGGTAGGCCGTATTTTCGAGCGGCCGGCAGTGCTGGGTGTAGATGCTGTGGAATTTCTCCCCCGGCGCGGTTTCCGCGATGGGCGGCAGGTCGAGCCGGGGGCGCTGCGCCTCGGGCAGGTTGAGGTAGGCGCGGAAGTGCTCGTTGACCGATTGCCAGAGGTTGCGGCCCGGCAGCGGGCCAAGGCCGGCGATGCGGTCGGAGCTGACCCGGTTTTTCATCCAGTCGATGACGCTGCCCTTGTCGCGGTCGTCCTGGGAGTTGAAGTACATCCAGTCGCCGCCCCGGCCCTTGAATACCACCAGCGTGTCATCGCCCTCGAAAACGTGCCACTTGCCTTTGCCCAGGTGCTCGCCTTTTCGCAGGGCATAGCCGAAGTGGCTCAGTAGTTCGGGCAGCTCAACCTGCTCCTTAATCTTCTGGAAGGTGAGTTCGTGTTCCATGGCAAAGCGGATTAGTTTGAAGGATGGAAGGCAGAAAAAAGAAGCCCGGAAGTGGGCTTCCGGGCTTGTAGGGTGAGAAATGGAGGTTAAGGGGGAGGCCCGGCTAGTGGCGGGGTCCCCGGGTTTTCACCTGGGGCACCTCGGCCTTCACGGGGGCCGGGGTCACGGTCTGGGTGGCTTTCACCGTCTTCTCGGCCCGTGGGGCCTGGCGCTGGCCCAGCTCGTGGGCGGCCGGTTTCACCTCGATGCAGGCCTTGGCGGCATTCACCTGCACGGTGCCGTCGAACTTCTGGCCGCCGTTGCCGCTGGCCATGTTGGCCAGCGCCACCACCTTGCCTTCGCGCAGGTCTTGGCGCTGCTCGGGGGTGAGCTTGACGCCGGCCACTGTGTCGTGCAGCGTCACTTTGCTTTCGGGCAGCACTACCACCTTATTCATGGCCTTGTCCACGGCCACGTAGCCGTTGAACTTGCGGCCCTGCTCGTCCTTGAGGCCCCGAATCAGGCCGGCGTTGCCCTCGGTTTCGAGCCGCTGGCGCTGCTCGGGCGTGAAGGGCTGGCCGCCAATCTCGTTGGGAATGACCAGCTTTTCCTGGGGCAATTCCATTTTAAGCGTGGCCGTCCCGTCGGCCTCGCGGTGGAGCACCATCTTGCCTTCGAACTTCACCGGCTCCTGCCCTTCCTTGCCCACGACTTGCATGGGCAACAAGTCGGTTTTCTCGCCGCTGAGCAGCTTTTGCAGCTGCCCGCTGCCCGTTAACTCAGCCAGATTCAGCCCGAGAGAGGCCAGCACTTTCTGCGGCACTTCATCGGCTTTGAACAGTGTCGGTGGAGGGGCCGGCACCGCGGCGGTCTTGCGGGCGACCTCGCCCACACCGGGGCCAGTCGCCACGCTGGGGGCCTGGGCATCCGGGGCCGGCGAACCAGGCGAAAGCTCCGGCTGCGCCGCCCCGGCCTGCCGGGTCAGGCGGGCCTGCAAATCCTGACGGGTTTTCTCATAGTCGATTTCCAGATTCTGGCGGGTCTTCGGGCCGCCGTTCAGGTGGGCGTAGAAGTTCTTGAGAAACGCCGACGCGGGGTTACCGCTGGTGTCGATGTCAAAAATGCTCTTGCCATCGCGGATGACCTGCTCGGTAGTTTTGCCCTGCTGCTGGGCCAGCTGCTGCACCCGCTGCCCGGCGGCGCCCTGCTGCACCTGCTCCGGAGCCGTGAGAGCGTGCTTGGGCACGGCCGATAGCTGGGCACTGAGCGCGTCCCACTGCTTCACGCCGAAGGCTTCCCGAACCTGCTTACTGCGCTGCGGCTCGTAGTCGTCATCGTAGCCCACTTCCTGCCGTCGGGCAGTCGCCTGCTCGGGCTCCTCCACGACGGCCATGCCGTTCCCCACTTGTCGGAAGCCCTGCAGGGCGGCTTCGAGCTGGCCCAGCTTGTGCGACTCCGGGTCGTAACTCACCGCGAAGCCGCCGCTGAGCTTGCCGGCCAGGTCGCGCTCCAGCTGCAAAGCGCCCACCGCCACGCCGGCTTCCTTTAGCTGGTCGAGGTAGGCCCGCATTTCTAGTAGCGGAGCCACTTCGTCGCTCTTCTGCTGCCAGGTAATGCGCAACTCTCCGACCGGCTCCGCACTGGCCGCAGCATACGGGGCTGGTATGGGGGCCACGGGCGGGTGCTCGCGACTTTGCCCCTCCCCTACCGGTTGTTGCCGCTCCGGCGCGTCGGTGCTTTCGCCTAATTCCGTTCGGGCCTCGTCACGTAACGCATCCGCGTAAGTGGCCCGGCTCTCGTCGGGTCCTTGCTGCGCGCGGTCGGCCACTCCTTCCAGTTCCACTTCCGACTTGGTGCGAACAGTGCCGGTAGTGGTAGCTACTTCGCTGGCCAGCTCCTCGGCCCGCGTCGTTAGTTCAGCTTGCTGGGTAGCCTGTGGAGGCACTTGGCCAAATACCTGCAACCGCTGCTCGGGCTCGGTGGCGCTGTAGCCCACGCGGCCCTGCTCGGTGATTTTCCAGTTGTCGCCCACTTTTTCCAGCCGCGTAGGCTTTTCTACCGTGAGAAACTTGTCTTCCCGGCCGGGGAGCCGGTTGGTAGTAAAGGCCCGCATCAGGGCATGGTCGAAGGCATTCAGCAGCCGACCATCCGCGCCGGGGGCCGGCAGCAGGGCCGCCTGGTTGGGGTTGGCGGGGTTGACCTGAATCTCATAGAGGGAGTGCCTGGCGGGCTGCTGCTGCAGGCCCTGGCCGCTGAGGTTGCCGTTGGAGGTTGGCACCGCACTCATGTACCAGCGCTCCGGCGTGGGGGTATTCACTTCATCTTGCTCAGCCATAGGAGGAATGGGTAGGTGAATAAAAGCTGCCCTTCCGACCGGCGCAGGCGCGGCCAGCCCGGAATTCGACGCTGCAAACCTACCGGCCCCCATCAGGCCCTGGGGAGAATATTGACGAGTGGCCGAAATTGGGCCGTGAGGTGCCGCTCCGGCACACGAACGGCACGAAGCCGGGGCGCAAAACCCGGCTTCGTGCCGTCCAATAGGCCACCTGTCCAGGCCTTACTTTTCTGCCTTCTCCTTGATGAGGTGCCGCAGCGTGGGTTCCTGCCCGATGCGCAGCAGCTCGCGGGCGCACAGTTCCTTCACTTCGGTTTTAACGCGGTTGAAGTTGGCCTTTATCATCTCCTCGGCCTCGTCCTTGCCGGTGGCCGGGTTAATGAAGCTGGTGATGTCGGGGATGGGTTGGTAAGCCTGGGCCTCGGTGGTCACCGCCTTCACGTCCACCTGAATGCGGGCGTGAAACACCTTCTGGTCGATTTCCTCGCCGAAGTTGTCGGCCACCGCCCCCACGAAATTGCCCTGCGTGAGGTTAGCAATGGTGCTGGCCGGAATCATGCTGTCCATCTGGGTGGATAGACTGGTGCTGGTTTCGCGCATGTTGATGCTCAGGCTCTGGCGCTGCTGCAGAATCTTGCCAAACCGCTCGCTCAGCCACTTGCCGCTGTTGCCCGATACCTGCCCGCTGAACACGTTGCCCACCGTGTTCTTGATGACTTCGGCTTCCTTCTGGCCGTAGTCGCGCTCCAGCTGCGAGAAGTCCTGGAAGCCCAGGCAGGTGCTCACCTTGTTGCTACGCGCCGTAGCAATGAGGTTGTCCAGCCCCTTGAAGTAGATGGTGGGCAGCTCGTCGATGATGATGGAGGATTTGCGCTTGCCCTTCTGGTTCACTAGCTTCACCAACCGGGCGTTGTAGAGGCCCAGCGCCGCCCCGTAGATGGCCTGGCGCTCGGGGTTATTGCCCACGCACAACACTTTGGGCTCCTCGTTGCTGTTGATGTCGAGCGTGAAATCGTTGCCCGACATCACCCAGTAAAGCTGCGGGCTAGCCAGCCGGCCCAGCGGAATCCGGGCCGAGGCAATCTGCCCTTCCAGCTGCTCAATAGCATCCTTCTGGAAAGCCGACACGAAGGGCTTCACTAGGTTCTCAATCTCCGGGTACGAGGCCAGCACCGGGAAAATCTCCTCGTAGTCGCGGCTCAGAAACTCAATGACGTGGGGGAAGGTGCAGTACTTGCCCTTCTCAAACAGCTTCAGAAACCAGATGATGGCCGCCACGAAGTTGATGGGAGATTCCACGAAAAAGTCGCCTTGCTTCTGAATCCAACTCTTATTCAGGTTGAGCATGATAGTGGAGGCACTTTCGTAGGCATCCACGATGTCGGTCATCAATTCGGGCAGCAGCGGGTTGCAGCGGTGGCTTTTGCGGGGGTTATCGAAGTTGATGACGTAGAAGCCCACCGGCTTGTCAAACTTGTCCTGGTGGCGCAGCAACGTGTTATAGCAAATGCGGCTCAAATCATCAAACTTGTAGTCGTAGATGTACATGCAGAAGCCCTTGGCCAGGTGCTGCCGGATGAACTCGTTGATGATGGCAAAGCTCTTGCCCGAGCCGGGGGTGCCTAGCACCATCGTGGCCCGGAACGGGTTCACCACGTTCAGCCAGCCGTGGTGCTGCTTGCCGCGCAGCTGGTACTCGGTGCGCAGGTTCACCGAGTACTCGTTTTCCATCAGCCGCTCCTCCTGCGGGAAGCTCTCGTTGGCCTTGTTGAAGATGTCCTTCATCAGGTTGTTGTTGAACAGCCGGCTTAGCCAGGCCCCGGCGCTCAGCAGCAGCAGAAAACCCGCCGACAGCAGCCCAGCGTAGAGCGCCGTCGTCAGCCCGGCTCCCAACGAGAAGCCGCGCACCACATCCGACCCGTAAATCAGCGCCAGCCCGGTGGCTGCGTAGCCCGCCACCGAGGCTCCTTTGAGCTTTTCATTGGCCCGCCCCCGCGTGCCAAGGCAGCTCAGCAGCAAGAATACCACAGCCAGTGTCTTGCTCACCCAGCTGGCCTTAAACAGGAACGTGTTCCGGGTAAAGCTCTCCAGCATATGCTCGACCACGGCCGGCGTCCAGCCCATGCTTTTGAAGTAGCCGAAGCAGTAATAGTAGATGTTGATGCCCATCAGCACAATGGCAAACAGGCGCATAAACTCCATGATTTTGCGCAGTCCTTTCTCGTCTTCCATCGCTTGAAACGCTTGGTGAATCAAGCAACCTACCCCCGCTGGCAGCACCCGGCGCGGATTATTTGACGAGCGGTCCAAAGTCAGCGGTGAGGTGCACGTCGGGCACACGAATGAACTGCCCCACCCGTCCGGCCGCTACCCGGCGGGCCCCTTCCGACGGGGGCGCTTCATCGGCTCGCTCCGACTGGCCTTCGGCAGCACGGCTGGCGTGACCGCGCCGGGCACCCGCGCAACTTCCGACCCCAACGCCGCCTGCAGCCCGGGCGCGGCCAGGGCTTCGCGCAGCTGCGCCCCTTTAAAGCCCACCTCCTGCCCCCGGACGGCCACGCCGTTCAGTTCAAAGCTCACGCCCCGCAGAACGCCGCCCTTGTCATGGGTATACCGCACTCCAATCAACTCTTTTTGCAATTGCAAAGCCAGCCACTCCTCCCCTCCCCTATCGGCTTGAGCGAGTAAGTGCTGCAACGCCCGGCTGACCTGCTCCCGCGCCGCCTCCTTCGTGGGGTCCAGCGCCCGCAGGCTGCGCCGCCGCTCCGGGATGGGCTCCATGCCCAGCTCCTGACTTATCTGCCGGGTGATAGCCGGCTGCCGGTAAAAGTTATTATCCGTCCGCAGCGCTGGTCCCCCATCAATCGGCACCCGGTTCAGGTAGATGTGGACGTGTGCGTGCTTCTTATCCCGGTGCTCATAAACCACCACCTGGTGCCGGTCAATGGGCGCGCCAATCAGCTCACAATACCGCTGGGCAGCGGCCACTTTCTGCGCTTGGCTCACTACCTCCCCCGCCTTCCACGAGAGCACGGTATGCCACACCGGCTTCTGAATCCTTTTGCTCTGCGCCGCCACGGCCCGCATATCCTGCGCCATCTCCCCAGGAGTGCCCGGAATCAGATTAGCCACTACTAAAAGTGGGGCCTCCCCCGGCTCCTTGCCCCGGCCCTGGCGCTGCCCCGCGCCGTAGGTTAGCGCCCCCTCGAAGTCATTGCCGGTGGTGGTCTTTGCAATCATACCAGGTACCCTCTGATGATGGCTAATGCCTGTACCAATTGAGCTTCGTGGGAGCTAAAAGACTTACCAGCCTGCGCCAGCCGCGCTATCTGATTCAAGTTGGTGCCGATGCCTACCAGCTTTCTACGTAACTCCGGCGGGATACTTTCTTTGACCTGCACCCCACGACCCACGTCGCGCAAATAAGTCGACACTTTCTTGTAGCCGGCGGCCGTAGCTTTTGCCTGCAAGTCCTTTTTCTCATCCGGGCTCACCCGCACGTCAATACGCAGAGTACGGACTGCTTCAATGGTATTCTCAACTTGCTTCTCTGGTTCCATAATGATTCTGGGGACGTTAGTTTACCCAAGTTTGCTAAAACTACTTTAGAATTGCGAAACGTAAAACTCTATACGCTAAACTAGCAAGCCAAGCCATGTGAGCCTGCGAACTTGGTGGTGTCATTGACTCGGGCAAACGAAGTTTGTCCGGACAATGACATGGCTTGCTGACCGATTGAACGGGCTACTGGAACGGGGGCGTTGCACGGTGCTAGGGCTAGAACTATAGATTAGCACTTATGCCACATTGCAACTTTGACACAATGCAACTTTCCACCTCCACAGCTATCAATCAGGAATGATGCCATTCGTGGCGTTTAATATTTTAATATTGCCACATTGCACCGTTACAACTTTGCCCCTTTGCAACACAATTAACCAACATAGAGAAGTATGACCTACTGGATAAATTGCAACAGTTCACCAAAGCAACTTTGCAACTTTACTGAATTTTGCGCTTCAAATTATTTGCCATAATGTTGCTTTGCAACAACGCAACATATTACCTTTGCCACATTGCAACTAAGCAACAATACCACATTAGCTTATTGATGCTTTGCAACTTTGCACCTATACACCTTTTTATCAATGCGACAAGTTGTATAGGTGCAATGCCATAACGCAACTTTGTTGCTATGCCCCAATGAAACTTTGTTGCAATCACACAATACAACTTAGCGGCATTGCAACAAAGCCACATTACAACTAGTAACCCAGCCTTCATCAATCTCCCGGTCCCACGCATGAATCAACCCCACGTACTCGCATTTGCCACCCAGAAGGGGGGCGCTGGTAAGTCGACTATCGGCACGCACATGGCCTCGGCGCTGTGCTACTACTATGGCTACAAAGTGGCCATGGTGGACTGCGACTACCCGCAGAATTCCCTGCATGCCTACCGCCTCGAAGAGCAGAACCGGCTGCAGTCGGAAGCGCCCTTCCAGGCCCGCCTGCTGAAGCAGGGCATCCCGCCGTACCCGGTTATCATTTCCAGCGTGGAGAAGGCCGTGAGTTCCATCGAAGGGTTGTTTGAGCAGGATTATGATTTCATCTTGGTGGATACGCCCGGAACGGTGAACGTGGTGGGGCTCCCCGAGCTGCTCCGGCTGGTGGATTACATCTTCCTGCCGATTGAGCCGGACAAGGGCTCAATTGCCTCCACCATGTCCTACATGGGCATCCTGGGCCAGTTTGTGCAGGCCCGCGATGAGGACTCCAACCTGCTGGGCTTCTACGCCTTCTGGAACAAGTTCGTGAAGTCCGAGAAAAAGGGAATTTATGACAAGACGGAGGAGCTGTTTCAGGAGAAAGGCTTGCCCTTGCTCAAGAGCCGGGTCGAGCTGCTGATGACCTACAAGGAAAACCGCTCCACGATGTTTCCGCTGCCGGAACGTGACCTCAACCGGCTCGGCCTGGGTCAGCTCATCCTGGAAATCCTGACCCTCGTGGTAGGGGAGGGGGCGGTCACGCCCTCGGGTAAAACCATTGCGTTTACGGCCCCGGCCGTCGAGTCAGCCCCCGGCGCGTAGCCCTACGGCTCATCCACCGCTGCTTTTCCTCTAAAAATTCAAGTCTGTATTCTTCTTCGTCATGGCCAAAGCCTCCATCAAGAAACCCAAACTCACCCCGGAAGAACAAATGGCTGAGTTGGCCCGCCTCACGGGCTCCGTTGCGGCCATCAGCCACATGGGGACCAGCCAGCCCTTCGTCCTGCCCACCCCTGCCCCGGAGACTACGCCCACGCCGGCGGCTACGGCCCTGGAATCGGCACCGGTGCCAGTCGAAGCCGCACCCGCGGTCCCGGCAGCAAAACCGGAACCGTCGGTGCAGGTCGCCCCTGTTGCCGCAACAGAGCCCGCGCCTAAATCGGCTGCTGCTCCCGCGCCAGCCGCCAGTGCAGCCCCGTTGGAACCGAAGGGAGAAAAAGCATCGGCCGTTGCGGCACCGGCACCGCCGGCTGCCGAGTTGCCCGTTGAAGATGACCAAGAGGAAGAGGAGGTTGAAGTGGAAGCTGCGCCGACGCCAGTTGCCACGGGGGACGGCAAAGACAAGCTGGACCTAACCTCCCTGTTTGCGGATTCGGCGGAGAAGAAGACTTTTCAGATTCGCATCACGGCCAGCCACCAGCAGTTTTTCCAACAGATGGGCCTATTGCTGGGTGGGGGAGCCTCCTCGACTGATGTTATTCACAACATCCTCGCCCAGTTCAAGGCGGCGAACGAGGCCCAGATTCAGAAAGCGTTTCAGCGGCAGCTGCGCCAGATGATGTCGCCCAAAAAGTAAGCGTATCCGTTAGGGGCTATTCCGCCGGCCCGGCCCGATTGGGGGGTCGTCGGTTCTTCCTTCCCTATTTCAAACTATGCCCTCCGCTGCCGGCCTACCTGGGCAGGGTAGGGGAGGGGCCCTATACTCTACCAGCAATGCGTACCAGCAGTACTTTCATTTTCAGCCCCCAAAGTGTGTCGAAGCGACGTGGCGGGCGGTAAGCGTTTGACCGTGCTGGCCCTGCTGCTGGCCAGTACGGTAGCCGGTGCCACCGGTTTGCCAACTGAAAGCAGCCTGGCCTCGCCCGGGGACAGCGCCACCGTTGACTCGCTGCGCGAAGTGGCCCGGCGGCCACAGCTGCCGGACTCGGTCCGGTTTCGGACGCTGCGCGCGCTGAGCGACGCACTGTTTGCCCAGGATGAGCCGGAGGCGCGCCGGGTAGGGGAGCAGGCCGTGCAGCTGGCCCGTCATCGACGGGATTGGCCGGGCGTGGCCGATGCCCTGTACCAGTTGGTGGTAAACTGTGAGCGGGCGGCCGACTACGTGGCCGCCATGCAGTACAGCCAGGAGGGTGCCGGCGTGGCCAGGGTGCACCAATTGCCCGACGAGTGGCGCTTTACCCAGTGCATGGGGCTGGTAGCGGTCGATACCAAAGATGTGAAAGCAGGCCTGAAATACATGCGGCAGGCTTACCAGCAGCAAGGAGCCGTGGGTAACGTTCCACCCCGGGAACGGGGCGGGCTGCTGCTCAACCTGGCCAACACCTTTCTGGTCATGCAGCGCTACGACTCGGTGCTGCACTACGCGACCCGGGCCCTGCCTTATATGCAGCGGGCCAAGGATGCCCGGGGCCTGGGCTACGTGTACCAGTTCCGGGGCGAGGTGTACGCCATAATTCAGCCCCAGACCAGGGCCACGCTGGATTCAGCGGCCACGAACATGAACCGGGCCCTGCGCATCATGCAGCGCCACGGGTTTCGGCCCCAGATAGCCAGCTCGGCGCTGGCGCTGGCCCGCGTGTACCGGCTGCAAGGCCAGCCGGCCGTCTCGCAGCGCATGGCGGAACTGGCCCTCACCCTGGCCCGCGAGCTGAAGATGCCCGACTACGAGGCCGACGCGCTGGCGAGCCTCGCCTGGGCCCACGCCGACCAGGGCCGGATGCGCCGCTCCTTCGACCTCGACAACCGGGCCCAGGACCTGCGCGATTCCCTCTTTAACGGCGACAAGGCGCAGGCTCTGGCCCAGCTGCAGGTGCGCTACGATGTGAAGCTGCTGACGGAACAGAAGCGGGCCGCCGAGTTTGAGCAGCGCAGCCAGCGGGCGCAGCTGCACTCGCTATGGCTGCTGCTGGGCGGGCTCACGACCACCATCGGGGTGGGCAGCTGGCTGTACTGGCGGCTGCGGCGGCAGAAAGCGCTGCTGGCCGTGGCCAATCAGGCCAACTGCCGGTCCGTGGCCGAAAAGGAGGTGCTGCTGCAGGAAATCCACCACCGCGTAAAAAACAATCTGCAGCTGGTGAGTGGCCTGCTGGGCTGGCAGGCCAGCACCCTGCCTGAACCCACCCTGGTGGCCGCGCTGGATGCCAGCCGGGTAAGAATTCAGAGCATGGCTTTAGTCCATGAATTCTTATATCAAGCCGATAATCTGGCCGAAGTACGCATGGACCAGTACCTGCGCGAACTGCTTGATTCTCTGAAAACGGCGCTTACTACGCCCGAACAAACCATTCAGTTGAGTACGGACCTGGCCCCGGTAATCATGAGCCCCAAAGAGGCCAGCACGCTGGGCCTTGTGGTCAACGAAATAGTAACCAATGCGTACAAGCACGCTTTTCAGGGCCTTGCCCAGGGCCATCTGCACGTTTCCTTCACCAGCCGCCCCACCGGCTTTCAGCTCGTTATCGCCGATGACGGGGCTGGCATGCCGGCCGGGGACGCGCCGGTTAAAGCCCACTCCCTGGGTATGCAGCTGGTCCGCACGCTCACCAAACAGCTGAAAGCGAAGCTGTCGGTGACCCGTTCCTTTCCCACGGGCACACGCATGGAGGTTACTCGTGAATGAGGAACCGCCCGGCGCGTCCCTTATCCCACCCTATGTCTACCATTCTCATAGTTGAAGATGAATTGCTTATTGCCGCGGAGATAGAACGCACGCTGGTTCGTCTCGGCCACACTCCACTCGAACCCGTCGACAACAGCGACGAAGCCCTGCGCGTGCTGGCCACGCAGCCCGTGGAACTGGTGCTGATGGACATCAACATTGCCGGCGACTGCGACGGCATCGCGGCCGCCCTGCTCATACGCCGGCAGTTTGCCATCCCCGTGGTGTTCCTTACGGCCCGCTCCGACGCCGACACCCTGAACCGTGCCAAGCTGGCCCAGCCCTACGGCTACCTGGTCAAGCCCTTCACCGATGATTCGCTGCGGGTGCAGGTCGAGCTGGCCCTTTACAATGCCTATCAGGCCGGCCCCACCGGCCCCGTCCTGGACACCGCCAATGCCGCCGACACGGAGGTGTTGGGAGCGGCCGAGCGCTGTCCCAAGTTCAAGGACTACCTGTTTGTGCGCAAGGGCTCCGGCCACGTTAAGGTGCTGCTCGCCGATATTCTCTATTTCGAAGCCCTGCAGAATTTCGTGCGGATGCACACGGTGCGGGAAAAGTTCGTGTTCGATTCCACTATGAAGGAGCTGGAGCAGAAGCTGCCTGACCAATTCTTTAAAACCCACCGCTCCTATATCGTGAATCTGGACCGTGTACAGGCTTATGAGGAGAGTAGCGTTTTGCTCGGCGAGGACTACGTGCCCGTCAGCCGTTCATCCAAGGACGAATTGAAAAACCGCATTCATCTGGTGGGGTAGCCTATATGCCCGCTATTAACGGTTGGTAATCAGGCTACAAAATCCACCTTGGCGGTTGCAGAACCCGCAGCCAAGCCTCTCGAATCGGTTGTTTGTACTCCCAATCGTCCGGAAAGGCTAGGCTGACGGGCCATTGGAAGGCCAGAGCGTCAACCTGCAGCTTGCGGGCCTTAGGGGCAGTATTTCGTTTTTGGGCCTGCCTCGCTCAGCCGTTTCGCGGAGCCGGCTGTTACAGGGCTGTACGTTCTTTTTCACCCGTTTTCATTCTTCCGTTTATGGATTTGCATTTTGTCCGCCGCGGCACCGGCCGCCCCCTGTTACTGGTTCACGGCATCGGCGGCAGCTGGCGGTCCTGGAACACCATCATCGATGCCCTGGCCGCCGAGCGCGACGTTATCGCCGTGGACTTGCCCGGCCACGGCGACACCCCTAAGCTGACCGGCGAAAACTCTATCGCCACCTTGGCCGACGCGGTGACGTCCTTTCTCACTCAACATGACCTGCTCGGGATTGATGCCGTGGGCAGTTCGATGGGCGCGCGGCTGGTGCTGGAGCTGGCCCGGCGCGGCGGTGTACTCGGCGCCGTGGTTTCGCTGGACCCGGGCGGATTTTGGCAGGGCTGGCAGATTCCTTTTTTCTACCACTCGGTGGACCTGTCGGTGAAGCTGGTGAAGGCCCTGCAGCCGGTGATGCCCGCCCTGGCCGGCTCGGCGGTGGGCCGCACGGTGTTGCTCCCGCAGTTTTCCGCCCGCCCTTGGGCCGTAGATTCGCAGCAGGCCATCGACGAGATGTACACCCTCGCCCACTCGCCTGCCTTTGATGAATTGCTCGACCAATTGGCGCACGGCGAAGTGCAGCAGCCCGCGCCTAAGGGCAGCATCCCCGGGCCGCTGGTCATTGGCTGGGGCCGGCAGGACCGGGTGTGCCTTCCGAGCCAGTCGTCGCTGGCGCTGGCGAAGTTCCCGGATGCGCGCCTGTATTGGTTCGAGCACTGCGGCCACTTCCCACAGTGGGACCAGCCCGCCGAAGCCACGCGCCTGATTCTGGCCGCCACCAGCCGCCAGCCCTTCACCGATGAATCCATTGCTTTGTCAAAAGCAGAAGTGGCGGCACCGACTTTGCCGAAGGCGGCCGTCGTGGCAGCCGCACTGGCGCTGCTAGCCGGTGGCTTTTGGCTGCTCTCGTCGCGGGGAAAGCGGGGGCGATAGTCCGGCGAGCACCCCAGCGTAAGCACGATGGCTGCCCGGGTTCCCAGGCACAATAAAGCCCCGGCCCTTTATCAGGGCCGGGGCTTTCGCTTTCAATTACGTACTCGCTTAGCTGCTCTGGGCACCGCGTACCCCTCTGTTAGTGACAAAGACAATCAGGTCGCGGCTAAGCTTGTCCTTCCCGGTGATAAAAAAGTCGTGCGGGACGCCGCAGCTAATGCAAGGAGCTTATTACTTGCTGTCGGTGTCCAGGCTATTCAAGTAGGCCACCAGCGCGGTACGCTCGGCCGGGGTTACGGCGTAGAACGGGTGCGGCGCTGTTTTGCCCCGCTTGGGATTTAGCAGTTCGTCGAGGCTGTGCACGGAATCGTCGTGCAGAAACACGGGCTTGCGGGCCAGGTCCAGCAGCAGGGGCAGCGCGTTGCCGCGCATGCCGCCGCCGGGGCTGGCATCCACTACCACCATTTTGTCATCAAATGTGCCGGGGGCATTCTGAATGGGGGTGAGCGGTGCCTGCCGCTGGGCCAGCACCTTGGGCGCGTAGCCGGGCCAGATAATGTTCATCGGCACCAGCTTGGACTGGACGGCCACACCCTGATTGGTGTTGTGGCAGGAGGTGCAGTTTTGCGAAATAAACAGGGCCCGGCCGGTGGCTACCTGCGCAGCATTGCGCACCACGCCCTTGGGCGCTTGCAGGCTCGATACGTAGGCATTCAAGTCGCGCAGCTTCTGCTCGTCCACGCGCTTGCCGGTGGGCGTGGGCGGGTCGCCGGCCTTGCCCTGCAGGTGGGCCGTGACGAAGGGATAGCCGGTGACGCCCGTGGCGGCCAGCACCTTGGCGTAGCCGGCCACGATGGAGTCGCCGCCCGCCGCGCCGAGGGCGTGCATGAATTGCCGCCCGCCGGGCGAGAGCAGGTTGGTCTGGTCGAACAGGGCCGTATAAACCGTGTTGTTAAAGTCGTCCAGCTTATCATTCTGGCCCGATGAACCGTAGGGCGCGGCCAAGTCCTGCCGGAAAAAGGGCGTGATGTGCACGGCGTTGCCGTTGCCATCGGGCGAGTCGTCGAAGCTGCCCACGGGGTAGAACTTCGGGTTGCTGAGGTAGGCATCCACCTCGGCCTCGGTCGATTTAGCCGTCAGGCCCTTCGGCGCGCGCCCGATGGTGCTGCCGTCGGGCTGCTGCAGCTGCAAGGTGGGAAACAGGGCGCGGGAGTTGGCGGCCGTGGCCAGCAGCTTGCCCACGTTCAGGCCGTGCGGCGTGGGGCCGTCGATGCGCTTGCCAATCGTGCCCTTGCCCGTCAGCTCGTACATCGACTTATCGGTGATGGCGTGGCACAAGGCGCAGGTCACGCCCACCTTGCCGCCCTTGGGCACCATGCCGATGACGGCGTTGGCCTTCACCAGCGCATCCAGGGTGGCGGGGTCGTTAAGCTTGGGCGCTTTGGCGGGCGAGTGGTCGGTTTTCAACTCGCTCGCAAAGGCCGCTTTCAGGTCGGCCGGCATGGCGTCCACGTCGAAGCTGACCCCGGCTTTTAGCGCGTCGAGCACCGTGAGCTTGGCGGCTTTCATGCCCTGGGGCATCCGCACGGCATCGGTCCAGAAGCCCTCGTCGCCGAAGGTTTCGTTGCGGTACACGTCGCGCCCGGCTTCGGCGTTGCCGGTGCGCAGCTCCACCGGCGTGGCGCCGGTGCCAGTGGTATCCGTCGCTGCTTGGGTGGTGGAAGTTTCGGTACTTGTCTTCGTGTCGGAACCACCCTGGCAGGCGGCCGCCGCCACCACGGCAAGGCCCGAAACAAGAAGGGCGGGCACTCGGAAGTGGTGCAAGTTGGCCATCAGGTCAGGGAGTAAAGTAAAAAATGAGAGATGAAACAGGTTAGTTAGTAAGACGCTGCTTAGGTAGGCGCTGCCACTAGCTGGCCGTCCGGGCGAGCACGGCCAAAGCGGCGCGCGCCCGGGTTTTCACGGTGGCCAGCGGAATGGCTAGCCGCTCGGCCGTCTCGGCCTGGGTGCAGCCGCCGAAATAGAGCAGGTCCATGACTTCCCGCTGTCGGGGCTTTAGATGCACAATGAGCTCGCGCACGCCAATGTGCTCGGGATAAAAGGCCGTGGGAGCCGGACTATAGTATGCTCCGGCAGCCTCCAGCGACGGATTGCGGCGGTGAAAGCGATGGCGCGGACTGCGCAGGGCATCAATGGCCTGGTTGCAGCATACGCGCACCATCCAGGTAAACAGACGGCCCCGCGTGGCCTCGTAGCTGCCAATGCTGAGCCAGACCTTGAGCAAGCCTTCCTGCAGCACGTCCTGGGCCATCGCCTCGTCCTGCACCACCCGCAGAATGACGGTGAACAGATTCCGGGCGTACTGCTCGTACAACTGCCCCAGAGCGCGCTCGTCCCGGGCCAGCAGGCGCTGCACCAGCTCATGCTCGGCCGGGGCCGGGAGTAAAGCCACGGGGCTAGGTAGCGAAGTAGTAGTTTGGGGCATATAAGCTGGCAAAGCATAGCTGCGCCACGAATGCGGCCCGACACCCGCTCATACGGCCGATAAGTAAGCAGTGTTTATCCACCGTGACGAAGTGGCCTTTTAGCGGGACGAACAGCAATATTTCTTAAGCAGTTGGCCCAGCCAATAGCTGTACTTAAGAGACAAATTGCCGCAGAAACTGCTGAATGCCCTCGTGGCAGCTGCGCGAAGAGGTCAGGTGCGTGCCATCGTGCAGCGTGAGCAGGTACTCGCCATGCGTCCAGGGCCGCAGCTCTTTGATGTGGGTGGTGTGCACAATCAGAGAACGGTGGATGCGCAGGAAGCGGGCCGGGTCGAGCTGGCTGGCCAGCTGGGTGAGCGTGGCGCGCACTAGGTGGGTTTCACCGGACGCGTGCACCGTGACGTAGTTGCCGGTGGCTTCGAGGTATCGTACCTGCTCGACGGGCACGAAGTAGAAACGTCCGGGCTGTTTCACCAGCAGCTGCGACGCATACGGCACCGGCGGGGCGGGCAGCGCCTGCACCAGCGCCTCCCAGCCCGGCGCGGCCACCTGGCCGACCCGCTGCTGCACGTAGAGCAGGCAGCGCGCGAAACGGTCAGGGTCCAGGGGCTTGAGCAGGTAATCCACGGCGTGGGCCTCAAAGGCTTGCAGCATATACCGGTCGTAGGCTGTCACGAACACCACCAACGGCCGCGGCTGGGCCGGCAATTGCTGCAACACCTGCAGGCCGTTGCAATCGGGCATCTGCACGTCCAGAAACACTAAATCCACGGCCAGTCCGTGCGAGAGCGCGGCCACTGCCTCGGCACCAGTGCCACACTCGCCCGCGATGACAAAGCCCGGCTGGTCGGCCAGCAGCTGGGCAATGCGCCGGCGAGCCAGCGGCTCATCGTCCACAATCAGGGTTTGAATGGGGGCCATTGCCACGGATTAGTGGTGAAAGGGTAATTCGATGCGCACCACGGTGCCCTGCCCGGCCGCGGGCAGCAGGCGCAGCGCATACCGGTCGTCGTAGAGGGCACGCAGGCGCTGCTCGGTGTTTTCGAGGCCCACGCCCCGGGGGCCGGCCTGCGCAGGACCGGGGCCGGAGTCGCGCACCTGCACCACCAGCTGCTGGCCCTGCCGCTCGGCGGCAATATGCAGGCGGCCGGTGCCCCCCGCGCTCAGGCCGTGGCGCACGGCATTTTCCACCAGGGGCTGCAGCAGCAGGTGCGGAATCAGGGCCGAGAGCGCGGCCGGGTCCACCTCGTAGGTCACGGCCAGCCGGTCAGAAAACCGTACTTGCTCCATGTCCAGGTACAGCTCCACGAAGTGCAGCTCCTGCGCCAGCGGCACCTGCTGGGCATCGGAGTGGTCGAGCACCAAGCGCAGAAACTCGCCGAGCTTGGCCGTCATGCGCTGGGCGGCGGCGGGCTCGTCGCCGATGAGGGTGGCAATGGCGTTTAGGGTATTGAAGAGAAAATGCGGGTTGAGCTGCTGCTTAAGGGCGTGCAACTGGGCCTGCACCAACTGCATTTCCAGGCGTACTGCGTCGAGGTTGCGGCGCTGCCATTTGTCGTGGTAGTCGAGGGCGTAGGCCACGAACAGCACCATCCAGTAGAGCGGAATCCAGAAATTAAACCCCGCCAGAATCGTGACCCATGAAACGGGCGCTTTCGAGCCGCCCACCAGGTAAAGCGTGGCCATGAACAAGGCCCGGTAGGCCACCGTGAGGGCCACGCTGGCGGCCGCGTGCACCAGCAGGTAGGGCAGCCAGTGGGCGCGGCCGGCCGTGAGGTCGAAGCGCGCTGCCAGCACAAACACCACCGGTGTGAGCAGGGTCCCAATCAGCCCGTACAGCAGCGGCCCCAGCAGCACCGTGCGCCATTGCAACGGCCCGGTGCCCGTAATGGCCTGCCCGTACGCCACCAGCATCATGAAGAAGGCAAACGCCCCCCACGCGGCCGCCATGCGCAGCCAGGAGATGCGGAAAAGTAGGAGCATAGGGAAGGTCAACAGCCGATTCCGTTCAACGGGAAATACTCCCGCCGAGTTAAAAACGAATGGCGAGCGCAGCCGGGCAAGTCATCACTCTGCGCCCCGCTAATCAGTCGCTCGTGGCGGTTGCACAACTCGGTGTGGCGTCTGGAAACAAGGGTTTGATAAGCCGAATCAAACTGGAAAGAATGGCAAATGGGCCATTTACGTGCTTTTGACAGCCCGCCTACCCGCTTAGTGAGCCGTCCAGCAAGTTCTGCAACAGCCAAGTTTCTTTTCTCTAAAATTCAGGCTTGAATGCGGTGCCGTTCGTGTGTCGGGGCTGCACCTCACCACCGAATTCCAGCCATTCGTCAACTTTCTACCCAAGCGGTTTATAGCCCGCATAGGTTTGTAGCGTCAAATCACGGTTTGGCAAGTTCACGCCCGGGCCGGTCGGCCTGGGGTGCCACGCTATTTCCCCGCGATGCTCAGCGCCTATTCCTGGGGCCAGTTTGGCCTTTTCGTTTTGGTTGTGGTCGTTCTCTACTACCTGGTGGTGGGCCTGCTCTACTACCGGGTAGAACTCAAGGCCCTGCTGACGCCGGGCAAAAAGCTGGCCGGTGCCCAACTCGCCGGCGCGGGCGGCAGCGCGGTGGCTCCGCCTTCACTGGTGCGCCCCACCTCGGCCTTCGTGAAGGCCACGCCAGCGGCCACGGAAACCCGGGAAGACGCTGAAGACGCTGAAGACGCGGAACGCCCCGAAGCCGGGGCCGACCAAAACCTGCCGGCGGCCGCCGAACCGCTGGTCGGCGGGACGCTGCCCGATTCCACCGGCACGGCCACCGGCCACGACGAAAGCACCAGCGATACCACCCCAATGGAAGCCACGGCCGCCGCGGGCGACGAGGCTCAGGCGCAGGATGAAAACCGCACTGAAGAAGCCGACCAGGCCGATGAGCACCTGGCTGCGCTGGTCCGGCGCGAAGCCCACAACCTGCCCCCGGAGTCCGTGGCTGCGGATGCGTCGGTTGATGCAGTACTGGAGCCTGAAACCGTGCAGCTGCCCCTGGTAGCGGATGGCTACGAGCCGCTGGCCACGTTCGAGGAGCCGGTAGCCTCGCGGCTGGACATCGCTCCCGTGGACCCGCCCACGCTGGTGGCTGCTGCCTCCGTCGCTGAATACCTAACCCTGCTGCAAGCTGGCCAGCAGCCCGCGCAGCCAATCGAGTTGGCCGGCACCAGTCTGGCCGAGCAGATGGCCCAGCAAATGGCCCTCAACCACGCCGAGTTGGACGACCTCTTCGGCCCCGACGACGAGTAGCCGGCGCTCCATTTCCACTTCCAATATTCCTGATTCCATTACCCATTGCCATGAATAAGAAGCCTTTCATTACCTCGCTGACTCTCGCGGTCCTGCTCCTCAGCTCACAGCTGCTCTACGCCCAGACTGGGGGCGGCAACGGCACGGCCGGCATTCAGGATGCCACCACCCAGGTCACCAGCTACTTCGACCCGCTGACCAAGCTTATGTACGCCATCGGCGCGGTATTGGGACTGGTGGGGGCCATCAAGGTCTACGGCAAATGGAACGCCGGCGACCAGGACACCCAGAAAACGGCCGTGTCGTGGTTTGGCTCGATGATTTTCCTGGTCATTGTGGCCACGGTGGTGCGCTCGTTCTTCCTCTAAACCGCCGCCATGCCCCTCTACGACCTCAATCGCGGCATCAACAAGCCCGTGGAATTCAAGGGGCTGGTGGGCAGCAACATCTACTTCCTGGCCGCCGGCATCGGGCTGGTGTTCGCCCTGTTCGTGACCTGCTATTTAGTGGGTGTGCCGCTGGTGCTCACCGTGCTGGTCACCTTCGGGGCCGGGGGCGGCATGTGGGCCGGGGTTTTCGCCCTGAACCGCCGCTACGGCGAGCACGGGCTGATGAAGGCCGCCGCCCGGCGCTCGTCGCCCAAGTACATCACCAACCGGCACAGCCGCTTATTCCAACGCCTCAACGAGGACCCGGCCGGCCGCGCCTAGCGGCTGGTTTTGGGTGCTTTCTCCGCTTATGAGCAATAAGGTTCTGCCCTCCGTTTCCCTGGAATCCAAGCAGCCCATCTACAAGGTGGAAAAGGATTGCCTCATCTCGAAGAATGCGGACGTGACCGTGGCCTTCCGGCTGGATTTGCCGGAAATCTTTACCCTCTCCCGGGACGATTACGCCCAGCTGCAGGCGGCTTTCGTGAAGGCCGTGCGCCTGCTGCCCGACCACTGCGTGGTGCACAAGCAGGACTGGTACGTGGAGGACAAGTACGCCCCGGGCTTCGAGGCCGAGCGCACGCTGCTTTCCTCGGCCTATGAGCGCCACTTCAACGAGCGGCCGTTCCTGAACCACTTCTGCTACCTCTACATCACCAAAACCTCGTCGGAGCGGCCTAACTGGGGCAGCACCTCGGGGCTGCTGGCCCGGCGCAACATCGTGCCCAAGGATATGCTCGACACGAAAGTGCTGGAGAGCTTTTTCGACAACGTGGGCCAGTTCGTGCGCACGCTGGAAGGGGTAGGGCCCACCAACGCGCCCTACATCCGCTCGCACCGGCTCACCTCGGATGAGCTGGCTGGCACGGCCGAAAAAGCCGGGCTGCTGGAAAAGTACCTGGCCCTAGACCTGTCCGACCAGGCCCTGCAGGTGGACCTGGATTTGACCGAAGGGCTGAAAGTGGGGGCGGAGTTCTGCCAGATGTTCTCGGTGGCCAACCTTGATGACTTGCCCACCTCGGTGGAAACGGACATTCGCTACGAGCAATACAGCACCGAGTATTCGGACTTTCCCATTTCGTTTGCCGCGCCGCTGGGGCTGCTGCTGGGCGCGAATCACATCCTGAACCAGTACGTGTTCCTGGATAACACCACCAAGACGGTCAAAACCTTCGAGCAGAAGAAGGACCGGCTTAACTCGCTCTCGCTCTACTCGCGGCAGAACGCCATCAACTTCGAGTACTACAACGCCTTTCTGAATGAGCTGATTGCCCACAAGCACCGCCCGGTGCGCGTGCACTGCAACGTGCTCACCTGGGGCCGGCACGAGGAGGAGCTGACCGAGGTGCGCAAGTTGGTAAACGCCGCTTTCAATGCCATGAACTGCAAGCCGCGGCAGAACACGGTGGACATCGCCGCCCTCTACTGGGGCGGCATTCCGGGTAATGCCGGCGACTTTCCAAGCGAGGAAACCTTCTACACCTTCATCGAGCAGGCCGTCTGCTTCTGGGCCTCCGAAACCAACTATCGCAGCACCGGGGCCACAAAAGGCATCAAGCTCTCCGACCGCCTCACGGGCAAGCCCGTGCTGGTCGATATATCGGATGAGCCGATGAAGAAGCAAATCATCTTCAACCGCAACAAGTTCGTGCTGGGCCCCTCAGGCTCGGGCAAGTCGTTTTTCACCAACCACATGGTGCGCCAGTACTACGAGCAGGGCGCGCACGTGCTGCTCGTGGACACCGGCAACTCCTACAAAGGCCTCTGTGAGCTGGTGGGCGGGGTGTATTTCACCTACGAGGAGGACGACCCGATTGCCTTCAACCCCTTCCTGATTTCGGGCAAGCTGGATGTCGAAAAGAAGGAATCCATCAAAACGCTGCTGCAGGCGCTCTGGAAAAAGGACGACGAAAGCGTGAGCCAGTCGGAGTACGTCTCGCTCTCCACGGCCGTCAGTCTGTATTACGTGATGCTCGAAGCCAATGCGCTTATTAAGCCCAGCTTCAACACGTTCTACGAGTTTGTTAAAGGACCTTATCGCAAGATTCTGGAGGAGGAAAAGGTCCGCGAGAAGGACTTCGACATCGACAATTTCATCTACGTGCTCAAGCCCTACTATCGGGGCGGCGAGTACGACTACCTGCTCAACTCCGAGAAAGAGCTGGACCTGGTGCAGGCCCCCTTCATCGTATTCGAGCTGGACAACATCAAGGACCATCCCATTTTGTTTCCGGTGGTCACGCTCATCATTATGGAAACCTTCATCTCCAAGATGCGCAAGCTGAAAGGGGTGCGGAAGATGATACTGATTGAGGAGGCCTGGAAGGCGCTGACCACCCCGGGCATGGCCGCCTACATCAAGTATCTCTTTAAGACGGTGCGCAAGTTTTTCGGCGAGGCCATCGTGGTGACCCAGGAAATCGATGACATCATCGGCAACGAGATTGTCAAGGATGCCATCATCAACAACTCGGACTGTAAGATTCTGCTCGACCAGCGCAAGTTCATCAACCGCTTCGATGAGATTCAGGCGCTGCTCTCGCTCACGCCCAAGGAAAAGGACCTGGTGCTGAGCATCAACCGCGACAACAAAGCCACGCGGGGCCGCTACACGGAGGTATTCATCAGCCTGGGTGGGGTCGTGTCGAAGGTGTATGCCATCGAGGTATCGAAGGAAGAATACGTGACCTACACCACCGAGGAAACCGAGAAAGTGCGGCTGTTCGAGAAGCTCAAGCAGACCGGCGACATGCCCACGGCCATTAAGCTTTTCGCCAACGAGCTGCGCGAAGGGTAGGGCGGCTGATTTCAACCAAAGGGAAAAATCATGAAAACGAAAATCACGCTTCCAATACTAGGCTTGGCCACTTTGCTAATTGGCTGCGGCTCCGACAAGGCTACGACGGCGACGGACAATAAAGCCGTCGAAACAGCTCTTCCAACCGTTTCCACCTCACCCGTGGCCGTGGCCGCCGTGGCGTTTGCCGATAGCCTAGCATCGGCTCCCAAAGCCGAAAAAGCTGACATCACCGCCGCCCGGGCTTTCGCGCAGGCCGTGAATACCTGGGAGGCCAGCGACCTGAACGGTGCGGTGAAGGAGCACCCCGTGGTGGCCAACATCTGGAAGCGCTACCGCTACGTGCTGCGTACGGTGGTCCACTCGCGGGGCATGAAACGCGTGAAGCTCGAAGACGTGGCCACTTGGAACGGCTTTACGCCGCAGTGCGAAGAAGCCATGAAAATGCTGCTACCGCTCATCCAGGAGCCCAACGTGACGGCCACCCAGGCCCTGCCGACGCTGCAGAGCGTTCATTCCGGCATCAGTCGGGTGCGCTTCGCGGCCGAGCGGCACATGATGTATCTGGAGCACCCCTACACGCGGACACTGTAGCGCCACCTCTGTCAACTACTTGCCTTCCCTATGAAAACGAAGATTGGCTTCCTCAGCCTGGCGCTGCTTGGCCTCAGTGCCTCGAAAGCTTCAGCCCAGCTGGTGGTAACGGCCCCGGTGCTGGAAGTGCAAAGCGGCGTGCAAACCGGCCTGCAAAACACGATGAAGGGGCTGGAAGCGGCAGCCAATAAGCTGGTAGCTCTGGGCGTGAAAGAGCAGGAACTGACCAAGACCTATTCGCTCAAGAACATGGAGCAGCACAAGGCCTGGTACGACGGGCTTCTGAAGGTGAGCAGCGCGGTGCGGGATTACCGCCGGGTGCGGGCCATTTACGCCAAGCAAACCCAGATTATCTCGACTTACTCCGCCGCCATCAACGTGCTGCGTACCTCGCGCTACATCACGCCGGTCCAGCTAACCGAGATGGTGTCCATCTACACGAAGATGCTGGCCGAAGGAGCCAATACCGTGTCCGACTTGGCCACCATTACCAGCCCGTCCATGCTCAAGATGACCGACGCGGAACGAATGGAGTTCATTGACACACTGGACGCCAAAATCACCGACCAGCTGGGCCTGGTCAACTACTACACCCGGCGCAATATGATGGTGCTCAAGACCGCCCAGCAGGTCGAGCAGGACCACCAGGCGCTGCTCAGTCTCATGGGCGCGCACTAACTCTTCCTCTCCCGATGAAATCATTTACCACGACGCTGCTGCTTAGCCTGGGGCTGAGCACCCAGCAGGGCTTTGCCCAGGCTCCGGCCGTTATTTCCGCGCCCATCGCCGAATCCAGCTCGCGAAAGCAGATTGTGCACCAAGGCGTTTCGACCACGCTGCTGGCCCGGGGCAAGGCCCTGGCCGGCGACATGCAGATGGTGAACGGCAAGATTAAGGGCATCGTGGACCAGACGCAAGCCCTGCACGCGCAGTGGTACAGCAGCCTGCTACAGATTAGCGCGGGGGTGCGCAACTACCGCCGGGTGCGGGAAATCTACGCCGCGCAGGCCTCGATGATATCGCAGTTCAGCTCGGGTGTGGCCGACTTGCGTGGGCGCGGCCTCTCCCCAAATCAGGTAACCGAAGCAGCGCAGGTGTACCAAGTGCTGCTGCAGGAAAACGTAGCCCTGATTGGTGAGTTGGCCACCATCATGACCACGAACCGGGCGGAAATGACAGACCCGCAGCGCATCAAATTCATCAACAAGATTGGCGACAAGATGCAGCAGCAGCAATACCTGATGACCTACTACACCAATAAATGCCGCGCCGTAGCCCTCTCCCAGCAGCAGGCCATTCAGGACCGGGCATCCGTGCTCACCCTCGTGGGCGCTAAGCAGTAGCCCTTTCGCTTTCATTCACTAGCCCCTAACCCACCCGACTATGGAAATGAATTCCATCACCGCGCAAATGCTCGAAATGGAGCAGATGCTCAGCCGGCTATATGACTCCATGCTGCCCCTGGTGGCGCAGTTCGTGACCCTGGGCCGGGCCGTGGGCGGGGTGGGAGCCCTCATTTTCATCAGCTCCCGGGTGTGGGGCCACATTGCCCGCGCCGAGCCCATCGACCTGTACCCGTTGCTGCGTCCGTTTCTGATTGGCTTGGCCATCCTACTGTTTCCGCAGTTGCTCGGTGGCCTGCGCGGCATCACCGGCGCGCTGGCGTCGAGCACGGACTCGGTGCGGGTAGACCAGACCACTCATATTACTGCTTTACAGGACCAGAAAAAGGCTTTACTGGCCGCCCGGCCCGAAAACAAGTACTTCGCCACCGACGAGGCCTATGAGAAGCGGCTCGACGAGCTGGGCATGATGAATATGGGCCAGCAGATGTCACTCTCGTTCGACAAGCTGAAGTATGATGTGAACCAGAACTTCCGCGAGTGGATGAAGAACACGCTGGAGCTGTTCCACGTCGCGGCCCGGCTGCTCATCAACGTGCTGGCCACGTTCCTGCTCATTGTGCTGTCGGTGCTGGGGCCGCTCACTTTTGGGTTGGCCATCTTCCCGGGCTTTGGCAATTCCATTCCCAAATGGCTGGGCCAGTTCATCACCATCAGTCTGTGGGTGCCGGTGGCTAACATTTTCGGGGCCATTATGGGCCAGTTTCAAATAATGATGCTGCAAGGCGACATCACCCGCCTGACCTCCAATCAGGGTGTGGATTCGGCCGACTTCGGCTACCTCGTCTTTTTGTGCATTGCCATCACGGGCTACCTGATTATTCCCTTCATCACCGATATGATGATTGCGGCCTCCGGGGCTGGCATGGCCGCCCGGGCCATGCAGTCGGCCATGAGTGGGGGAGCGGCAATGGCCGGCGCGGCGGCAGGTTCGGCGGGCCGGGCGGGCGCGGCGGGCGTATCCGGGGCCGCGTCGGGCCTGGGGGCGGCGGTTGGAGCAGGTCAGGCGTTGGCCGGCAATGGTGCCTCGGGCAACATGACGCGAAGCGAGGCCGCTGGCCACCGGGCCGGCACAGCCGTGCGCGAGCGGGCGGCCAGCTTCGTCAACCGCCTGCGGGGCTAACCCTGGTCGCGCGGTGATTTCCCACTATTTCCTTTTCCCATGTTTGCTTCCCTTAAAACCATTGATTCGGCTTTTCAGCAGGTAAAAACTCTGGCGCTGCTTTTCATTGTGGCCGTGCTGGTATTGGCCGGCACCATCGCCTACTTCGCCTTCCAAACGACCAATGCCGCGGCCAATCGCATCTACGTGCTGGAAGGCGGGCAACTACTCACGGCCGGGGCGCGGGATGCGCGGGCCAACCGGCCGGTGGAGGCCCGCAGCCACGTTACGCGCTTTCACGAGCTGTTCTTCACCCTCGACCCCGACCAGAAAGCCATTGACAGCAACGTCAATAAGGCGTTGTACCTGGCTGATAACTCGGCCAAGCGGCAGTATGAGAACTTCAAGGAAAAGGGCTTCTACAACGACCTGATTGCCGCCAACATCAGCCTGGAAATGACGGTAGACAGTGTGGTGGTGACAAACTCGCGCCCGATGGTGGCGCGGTGCTACGGGCACCAGCGCGTCATTCGGGCTACCTCGGTTACGAACCGCAACTTCCTTTCCGAGTGCTCTCTGCGCGACGTGACCCGCTCGGAGAACAACCCCCACGGCTTCCTGATGGAGAACTGGCGGGTGCTCAAGAATGAAGACCTGAATACGCTCCCCCGTTAATCCTCCCCAGTTATGGCAACGGCAACCAACGCGCCGCACGACGCGCAATTTCTTCGCACCCGCAAGATGGCCACCTTCTTACCAATGGTGGGAGTACCCTTTCTGGCCGTCATGTTCTACCTAGGCGGGGGCGGCCAGGGCACACCGGCAGCAGCGCAGAATACCGAAACCGGCTTCAATACCAATCTACCCAAGGCCGAGAAGGGCACCATCACCAGCAGCAAGCTCGAAGCCTACGCCAGCCCGGTCGACACCCTGCGCAACCGGGGCCTAGTCGATGCCCGCCTCGATACGACTTCGGGCTCGGGCCTTTCCTACGCGGTGGGGGCCGATGGCAAAGCGGGCCCCAACGGCTCCGTCGACAAGTCAGTGGTCGAGGCCCAGCAGCAGCTCATTGCCGCGCAGCAGGCCCAAATGAACGGCGGCGTAGCGCTTGGCACGGTAGCACCCACCACAACAGCCCCTGGTGCCCTCACCCCGCAGGAGCAGATGGAGTTGATGCGCAGCCAGCACGAACGCGACCTAGCCGAGCAAAAGGCGCAGCTGCAAATGGCGGCGTTGCTAGCTCAATCCAACAGTGCCGGTGGGGGAGGAGCGGCCCCGCGCGCGGTTGCAGCCCTACCGAAAAAGAAGAAACCCACCACCCGGTTGCGTGCCATCGATGATGACGCCGTGGTATCGCGTCTGGGCTCCAATGGGCCGGGGCGCAAGCGCACGGCCTCTTTTCAGGGATTTGATGCTGAAACCGGCACGGGTGGCGACGGCAATACTCTGCCGGCCGTCATCCACGAATCGCAGGAAGTGGTCAGCGGCTCACTGGTGAAGATGCGCCTCACCGAGTCGGCCGTTATCAACGGCCACTCGCTGCCGGCCAACACCTTCATCTACGGCAAGTGCAGCCTGGCTGGCGAGCGGCTCAGCATTGCCATCGAAACGCTGAAATCGGGCAACAGCGTGTTTCCGGCGGCGCTGGAAGTGTACGACGTGGACGGCCTGGAAGGCCTGCACATTCCCGGGGCTATCACGCGCGATGCTGCCAAGCAAGCCGGTGCAGAAGGGCTAGGCGCGGCCGACATGATGACGATGAGTGCTGACCCTGCCATGGCCGCAGCTGGCGTGGCGGTGAGTGCCGTGAAAGGCATTGGCCAGAAGAAAATTCGCCTAGTCAAAGTGCGCCTCAAGGCTGGCTACAACGTGATGCTCAAAGTAGACAAAGACTAACGACCCTCTTCCATGAAAACCACCCTATTTGCTACCAGCGCCCTTTTACTCGGCTTAGCGGCTGCTCCGGCGCGGGCCCAGACTTCAGCCGCCCGGATGCTGCAATACTCGGAAGCCAACAAGCTGCCGACCTACCCACTCTACATCAGCGACCAGAAAACCACCCACTTGGTATTTCCTTTCCCGGTCACCTACGTCGACCTGGGCAGCTCGGGCCTGATTGCGGCGAAGGCTACCGGCGCGGAAAACATCGTGCGGGTGAAAGCAGCTTCGGCGGGCTTTCCAGAGTCGAACATGACGGTGCTCACCTCGGATGGAAAGCTATACTCCTTCGTGGTGAACTACCAGCATGACCCCAAGGTGCTCAGCCTCGACCTCGGTGCTGCCGGGTCGGCCTCGTCGGCACAGGGCGAAGCCATTTTATCAAACTCGCCCATCCCGCAGGGCAACCTGGATGCCTACTCCCGGCAGGCGCTGGCGGCGGGCGGCACCTCGGCCAGCGAGAGTGCCAACCAACTCAGCGTGCGCGCCGGCAACGTGGGCTACAAGCAGGAAACCCTGTTTTTTCCGCTGCACGTTGCCAACAAATCGAATGTAACTTACGATGTGGACTTCGTCAAATTCTACATCCAGGATAAACAGGTAGCCAAGCGCACGGCCGAGCAGGCTTTAGAAATCACGCCCATCTACGTCTTCAATGGGGGCCTGAAAAAGATTGACGCCAAAGGCCAACTCCAGCAGGTCTACATCTTTAAGAAATTCACCATCCCTGAGCAAAAGCAGCTTATCATCGAGGTGTATGAGAAGGGCGGCGGGCGCAACGTCAAGCTCAAGCTCACTAACGCCGACTTGCTCAAAGCCCGAACGTTTAACTAGCGGCCGCCGGTCTTAGCGGCGCGGCTAAAGCAACGAAAGCACTTCTCGTAGCGTTTCCTACCTAGTTAGCGTGAAGATTTAACCCGTGTTGGTATGCGTAGCTTCCTGATTTTCGCGGCGATTATCGCCTTTCTTTATTCGTCCTGGTCTCCCAGTTGGGGCAGCACTGCTGCTACCTGGGGCTTGGTGCTTTTTGGCTTGAGTAAGTTCTGGGGGCTTTCCAGCAAGGTCACGCCACCCAACCGCAATCCGTACAACCCTTACGAGCGGTTCAAACCGTTCTAAACTGCTTTCGGCAACTACAATTTCGGCCCTCGACGCTTCGGCGCGGGGGCTTTTTGCTTCGTGGAAGTTGCTGTAACAGGCGGCACAACTGCCTCTTTGGGCTGTGTTAATGGTACTCTTTGCTGCTGAGCCACCGGAAGTGACTGATGAAGTTTAACGGCCTGCTGGGTGGCCTGGGTAAAGCGCTGCAGCACAGATTTGTCCGAAAAATGGGGCTGGTCCGAGCGGGCAATGACGAGGTAGGCACTCTTCAGTTCATCCAGCGTGGCCTGCTCGGTCAGCGCCTCCGGCCGGGCCATGATAGCGGCCTGCACGTAGTTCATTACCGGCGAGGTAAGCGCTGCCCCGTTGGGAGCTTTCAATGAAGTTCCAGTTTCTTCCGCGTGGCGAATTCCTACCCATTGGCTGCTGGCTTTCAATTCGCGAAGCGCCTCGATGCGGGCTACTTCCAGCGTGGTTGCCGCCAAGGGCTGTGCCTGGCTGGGCAAACGGGCCAGCAAGCCGGCAGCGCCGGGCAGTGGCGTAGTGGCCGCGTCGAGCAGGTAGCGCAGGCGGGTCTGGTTCTCGTGGTGATTGGCGGAAACGCCCACTACGCCGGTATCCCGCGCTAGATTGAAATCCTTGTAGACTTTCTCAAAGCTTATCCGGTAGCCCGCTTGGTGCCCTAGCTGCATCAGCACGGCCTGCATAGTGCGGCCGTTCCCTTCCCGGAAGGGGTGGACGTGATTGAAGTGGTCGAGGTAGTATGCCGCCCGCTCCACGAATTGCGGTTTGGTCAGGCCCTTCAGGTTGTTTTCGGCAGCCAGCTGCGCCGCCAGCGCCGCCACATCCGGACCGATGCGGCGGTGGTTAGCATAGGTCATCAGGTGGTCGGCCTGCACATTGGGGGCAGGCTTGTAGCCCTGGAACGACCGGTCTTGGCGGGTTTCGCCAGCCCACGGGTACACGTCCTGAAACAGGTACCGGTGCATAGCGCGCAGGTACTGCTCGTCAAACCGCAGTGGGGTAGGAGGAATGGGGTAAGCCGGGCCCACGATGGGCACGTTGGCCGGCCGGGGGGTAGTTAGCCCTACCTGCGCCCGAACGAGCATCAGGCGCTTGATGGACAGGTCGGCTTCGAAGCGGTCGAGCTGCACCTCGCTGGTGGCGCGCACATTATTGTAAAGCAACCCATCGGCGGGGTTGGCAAAGAGGTCAGCCATAGGGCGGGAAGTACCAGGGCAAGCCTAGCAGAAAGTCCGGCACCGGGCCGGGCTTCGCGGATGATACAAGATGCTGGAGTGCCAGCTTACTAAGCCAAGCTCACAATGCGCTCTTCGAATTGCAGATAGGGTTCGTAAGATTGAGCGGGCTCCACGAGCGGGCCTTCGCCCGGCGCATACTTAGCGTGCGGGTCCGGGCTAGGCGCGGGTCCGTATTCGGCATCGAGTACGGCGGCCAGTTGCTCCAAGTCAATCTGCCCGGCTATATAGCGGTTTTGCAGTTCGACCAGCTGCGCTGAGGGCGGCTGGCTCTGGCTCAGCGATACGCCCACCGCAAACTTAACCACGTCGCGGCGCTGCTGCTCAGTGCGTTCGTTTTCGGAGAAATACGGAGTCTTTTCCATAATACAAGATACGTAAAATCGGCGATAAGGGCGGTCCTGAGCGGTTAATCAGCGCCGTTTGTCAGCCAGAGCAAGCGTGGAAAATGTGTGTCTCCCCCAACAATAAGACAGCCGACTTAATTACCTTGACTTACCGGATAGTAGGCTTCCAGCTGTGTGTGTACTGCGACCAAACTCAATTCGCCTTTGATGTAGCGCTAGGTCAAATGCTCGGCAATGGGGCTTAATTGCGGCTCTGGATTGCATTCAATGCGTCAGCACGGTCCGATAGAGCTTGGCGCTGCTCTTAGTTGGCCTCTTTAGGACCAAAATTCGGGCTGATGTCCATCCTATTTTGCGCGATTTAGCGGCCGTTTTTGCAACCAAAATTACCACAAAATCGAGTCAGCTCAGATTTGGCTTGCTGGGCTTGCCTGCACGTCGGCGACGCGGATATCCCCAGCCAGCGGAAAGCCGGACGAGAGGGGTTCGCGCTGCCTGATGGTGCAATACGTCATCTGCAGGTGTTCCATCAACGGCTCCACGCTCATGCCGTAGTCCTCAATGAGGCGAGCCAGAAACGGGAGGTCTTGACTTGAGGATTAGCCTAAGATTACTAACTCAGTCGATTAAAGTCACAGCAGTAAGGAGACAGAAAATTGCCAATCGGGCAACGTGGCTGCGGGCTAACAGCTAATCCACAGGTGGTTGGTTTGTATTTTCTACGGTTGTAGCAAGCGTTTCCAACGTGCATAAATAGTAAGTGGCACTGACCGGATGCACTGTACAGGCTACCTGACCGGAACGAGTGAAGATGAGCATGATGGGCTTCGTAGTCAGGTACTGGGGCTGTTGCGCAATCCGGGCCAGACTAGTCAAATCTGTGGTGCTGGGGTTGTTATTTTCATCAGGGTGACTGTGCCACTCCCCCAGGTATAGCAGTCCCTGGGCGGCATAACCGTTCAAAAACTGCTGACAAGACTCAACATCCCGTTCGAAGCGCATAGGCGTCCGCACGGCCCCGGGTCCGGGAGGCGACGCGTACTGGACATGCACGAGGCCCGCACTAATCTTCCCTATCAGAATACCGCCGGTCTCAACGCCGGGGGTAGCCAGTGTTAGTTGCCGCATGAAGTCCAGCGCGGCGGGCTCTATTAGCACACGCATTCTGTGCAGAGCTTGGCAATAGGGACAGTCCGGGTGCGGCAGCAGACTGCGCGTGTGCAGACTGAATGGTACCCCCGCTTGCTCGGGCAAGCCCGAAATCGGCTCGGTAGCCCAGACCCAGTGGTTTGGGGCAGTGGGAGTAAGGCTTTGCAGATAATCGAGCAATAAACGGCTGGTAAGGGCCGAAATCAGCTTGAGGTCGGCCGCGCTGGCCGGTCGGATGGGGTTGTTGCACTCATTACGCAGGGTGGGCAGCGCGGTGTCTTCGGGCACATCCACAAAGTCTTCATGCTGTTCCCGGCGATACAACGTCAGGCAGTGAAAACATGCGTCTACACCAGGGATAATCCGGAAAATACGGGCGGCCTTGCCACCACGCAGTGCACGGGCGTAGAACATCGTGCGCTGGTGCGCGATTGCCTGCTCATTCAGGTAAGCTTCCGTATTGTCCTCAGCGATAGAACAGATACCAATACCGGCCGGCAGCATATAGTGCGCAAACTCTCCGCGTAGTATATCCTCTACTGCAACATCGAGTTTGACAAAGGGATTATGGTCGGCAACGACCTGTGCTACGGCCACCGCTTTGGGCAGGGTGGCCAAGTGCAGGCCTGCCAGGTGCCGGATGCTGTTGTGCGGATACTGCGTCTGGTTATCCACCAGCTTCAGGTGCCCCACCCCAGCCTTACCAAGCGAGTCAGCAATCTCACTGCCCAGTGCTCCGCAGCCCACAACGGTCACGGCCTGCCCGCGCACCGCTTCATAAGATACCCGGCCACTATTGCGCAGGTGGTAATCCTGGTCGCGAAACGCCTCACTGTAGCATGACGCTAGGCGGTAGTTCCGGAGCAGTTCAGGCACGTTGCGCCGGGCATAGTCAGCCTTAAACTGGTTGCCCGTTCTTTCCAGAGTCAGCAGCAGCCACTCCGGCTGCGCGTGCCGGTTAGGAAAGCACAAACCCACGAAGATGTAATCGCGCCGGTCTTTAAGCGGTTTCCATAACAATTCGGCAGGTTGCCCACCCTCGGGAAGATTATCAGTCAGATATTGCAGCAGGACTACCCCATCGGCAAAAACGGGCGGCTCGCCAGGCAGTGACCACCAGTAGCCTTCCACCAGCTTATTGTCTTTAAGCGCCTGCCTGAGCTTACCGGGCTGCCGCGTTAACTGTTGCGGAGTGCGCAGGCCTTCCGGCATGTGCGGCCAGTTTATTGTTTCGTCAGTCGGAGCGGAGTCGGATACGAGACCCGCACCAATGTATAGTTGGTGGTCTTGTTGCGCAGTATACAGGGGTACTGGCAACAGATAGAAATGGCCCCGGCTCGCCCCGGCTATATAAAAGGCCGCCGTCAGGAGTATGTGCACAGGCAGCCGGTGGGGATAATGCGCGTACAGTTCTACTTCTTGGCTCTCCGGCATGGGCCGGCCCAGCAACTGTGCCGTCAGCCACTGCTGAACCCTGCGGATAATGCTGCGGGCATCGTAGAACTCCGCTCCGTGGCGGTCCAGATTATCCTGTTCCAGTAAGCAAAGGCTGCCGTCCGGATTCTGGTGGCGCTTAAAATAAAATCTGGCTTTCTGCTGAAGCACTTGGGCAACGGCATCACAGGTCAGTCTGGCCAGAATTTTTACGTCGCTTTCTGTCAGCGGCTGGTCGAGTAAAAACACCTTGGGCAGGTCGTAAGGTGTAGCTTCGGCGTACACAATGGCCACGGGAAAGCGCTCGACGCGGCCGTTTGCCCGGACGAGAATATTACCGGCCGAAACAAAAAGGTTACCCAGTTCGTGGTGTTGCTGCTCATAGCTACTGGTAGAGGCCAGCTGGTCAGCCTCTGCGTACAGGATGTCCGGATGGCGCTCAAACCACTTACTCATGCGCAGCGCCCATAGGTTGCTTATCCAGACGGGTGCCCGGACGCGAGGAACTGACCGACGCGCTGCGCCCGCTGGCTTTGCCGCCATCCCCGCCGTCGTTGTCGTACCCGTAGGCCTCTACCAGTTCCTGGTCCGGAGTTACCGTCCAGTTGCCATCCGGGTGTATGTCTACAATAAATGACTCCCGGTTTTTGCCGGAATGCAGCACATTAGCCGGGTCGCTGACATGCTCCTTGTACAAGTCCATGGCATCATCATGCGGGTGGCTGTGACGGCTCTCATCCTGTGTGGGAGCGCTGACTATCACATACTCCGGTGCAATGGTTTCGATATGGGTTTCATACACGTCCTCGTCGTCGCCGTGAAACTTGAAGAACGTACGCGAGCCGTGGTGCACTGCGCTCAGCACATCGGCCTTAACCATCGTCTGATGGTAGGGCATAATGTGGTCTTCCCAAGCCACGCGGTCAGCATCGCCCGTTACAAGAATATGTCGGGCCGGGTTTCCATAGGAAAACCGGATAACGGCGCAGTGCTCGTGAATGCGACGGTCACGTTCCTTGTCCTCGCCTTCAGCAATGTCATCGCAAAGGTATTCGGCGGGCGATAACACCTGATAGGTAATATCCCCCAGCATTTTAGTCACGGTAGTAATACCATCAGACTTGCGAATCTTGTTAGTCGAGTTACTGCCAAAAAGCTTGTACTCATTGGCCGGGCCGATATCCTTGATTACCCGGCGCATTTCCTGATAAGCACCATCACTGTCTTTGCCAGGCTTATGCCCCGAGTGCCAGACTTCCTTGATGGGCGTGGCCTCGTGAATGACTTCAATACCCTCAGTGTGGTCGCGGTGCGGGTGCGTATTTATAAACACGTCGAGGCCGTCATCAAGCAGGTCTTTGAGCAGCTTTTCCGTATTGATGCCCCCGGCGCTACGGTCGATATTATTGTCCAGCAGCACGTAGCGAAATGCCGGCCCGTCCGGCACAGCCAGAATGGCCGCGTCGCCCTGCCCTACATAGAGAAAAACTACCCGGAACACGCCCACTGGCGGCACGATAACTTCTTTGGCTTTGGAAGGCATGAGCGAAATAAAATAAACAGTCAGGCAAAGTAACGTTCAAGTTGCGCGGAGACAATGGCTTTGCCATAAATTTTAGCTTTTTTTGCTAAAAAATACAGCAGCCTGGCTAAGGCCTGTATTGGGATAATGCGGTGTGGTGCGGTAAATCGTCTAGCTTCGCCGGCTGGTATCCAGCGCAAGCATATGAGTTGCCTGACCGCTTGGCTTAACCTGTTTCCGGTTGGTCAGCCGCCACAGAATTGAGAACCCCAGCTTTTTTTATGCATTTTGTCATTGATATCCTGAGCCTAGATAAGGCCGATGCCAGTATTATCTGGGCCCGTGACAGTACGCGGGATTACGTAGTCTTTTTAGATGCTGGAAAGAAGGCAGATGCCGGATTGGTCCTTGACCATTTTAACGCCTGTATAAAAGACGCCCTCGGGCCATCACCCTACCTGATTGCTGTCAACACGCACATGCATAGCGACCATTTGGGTGGAATGGAACAACTGCTAACGCAGCTTCACCAGCAAGGCAACAAGGTAGAGGCTGTTTACTTCAACAACCCGGTTGGTCCCTGGGGGAGCCGCCTGCTACTACGGGAAGTACAGCAGAAGACTCGTCTCCTCTTCTTCGCAGAATTCCGCCTCCAGGGACGGGCACAGTTTCTGGCCGAGTCATTAAAGCAAGCCAGCAGCCTCGAAAAGCAGTTGCAACATCTTGGCATTGCACACCGGAACGCTTTTGCTGGTACCACACTACTTCCGAAGCCTCATCAGGACCACTTACGCATTTTGGGACCAAGCCCAGCATTCTTTCAGCAAATGATGCAACAAGCCGGGCGGCAGTTATCTTGGAACCTCCTTCCAAGTCAACAACTTGCTGAGGCGGAAGCCATTATTGACCCTTGCCGCGCTATTGCCAATCGCCAAGACCCTTCGCACGATAACAAAGCCAGTGTGGTAATAGAACTGATAACAGCGCAGGGAGATAGATGCTTATTCACTGCCGATGCCAGTGAGCCCTCGTTTGCCGCTATAGAAAAGGGGAGTCATCAACTCAGCCACTACCACTTAGTACAATTGCCTCATCACGGCAGTCGCTACAATCTGAATGCTGCGCGGATGCAGAAGTTCGGAGCTGACAGGTTCTGGGTAGCAGCCCCCAATGACGGCATGCATCCGGGGCCGGATTTACTACGGTGCCTTGAGCAGACAGTCCCCGGCTGCGCCATTTACTCCACCGGTGACTTACCCCGTGGCTCTTGCCAGAGGTTTATCACGAACAGACTGGCCTTTACTCCGTGCACCAACGCCGCCCGACAAGAGGCACTGGGCCAGATGTCTTAACCAATACCAGCTAATCGGTTATTTACCAGTATTTTCAGCACAGATTTAGTATGACATTCGTTCGCCGCTTCGGTTTAGCTCTGTCCGGTGGTGGCTACCGGGCCGCCGCTTTTCACTTAGGCACGCTTAAAAAACTGCACGAACTGGAGCTGCTTTCCCGCATCGAAGTTATCTCAACCATTTCCGGAGGCTCCATTACCGGGGCGGCCTACTGCCTGCACGAGGGAAGTTTCGAGGAATTCCATGATGGTATGACAGCGGCGTTACTCCATTGTAACGTTATCAGCTATGCGCTACGCTCTTGGTCATTCGTGCGGTCTGTACTGCTGGTACTGGCTTTTCTCGCCTTGAGCGGTTTCCTGCTGTTTACCCGCTGGGCCCCGCTTGCCCTGCTTCCGCTGGCTGGCTTGTTTTATTTTGTGCTCCGGTTTCAATTTCGGCTGCTTCCCGTCAGCCAGGAAATAGAGAAGGCCTACGATACTTTTTTCTACCAGGGACGAACGCTGCAGCAGTTGCCTGAAAAGCCTGTGCTGGCGATTGGCAGCTCGAATCTGCAAACAGGTCGGCCCTTTACGTTTTCGCGGGATTCCATGGCCGACTCCACCTACACCTATGCCCCTCATCCGGTGCATTTTAATGGTGCCGATTTTCCAATAGCCCGGGCAGTAACCGCCTCCTCCTGTGTGCCGTTTGCTTTTACGCCCATCACCATTGACCCGAAATACTTTCGGGACCCGACTGATACCATCCATGCCCAGCCGCAGCTTATTGATGGCGGAGTGTATGATAATCAGGGCCTGCAGAAGCTCACGCAGGCGACCAGCCGCTACGAGTGCAACACCATCATCGTATCGGATGCCGGGGCTGGCCTGGGACCATTAGGCAGCCGTCCCTACCCAAATACGATAGCGCTGCTGCTCCGCACGGTAGATTTATTTATGAACCGTATCAAGAATTCGCAGATGATGACGCATCTGTTTCAGCGGGCAACAGACGACAGCAAATGTGTTGCCTATTTATCGCTTGGCTGGAAGCTGGAAAACAGCATTCCGGGATTTATCAGTAACCTGGCTCAGGGCAATATTCCGCCGTCAGTTGTAGCGGCCAGACAATTACGCCCTGAATGGGTAGCCAATCCGAGAGAACATCGCATTGCGCTGACAGAATATCTGGAGAAACAGCTAGACTACCCATCACTTGCAGCCCGCGACCTTACTACTGAAGAGTGGCAGGTAGTCTGCGGTATAGGTACTAACCTTACTCCGTTATCATCTATCCAGCTTGCTTTACTTAACCGCCACGCAGAAAACTTAACCGAAGTGCAAGTCAGGCTATACTGGCCTTTGGTTCTATAAATCAGCGCACCTTGACGAAGATTAAAATTTCTGACCTCCTGCTTAAAATGCAAACATGCCTTTTCAAGCTAAATGTTCGGGATATCTTCGGTTTGCACCGGCCAGTTTTTCGCTTCTTATCAGGTCTGGCTGCTAATTCTCCGGCCCAAATCAAGTGCTTCAAGCTGTCGCCGTTTCTCATGGACGGCAACGACACGCGGCAACTGCTGGTGGAATACAAGACCCGGCCGGTGTATATGCTGCACCCGGGCACGAAGCAGTGGGAGATGGAATACCTGGCCGATGTCATTGCCTACGACTTCCCAAGCTATGAATCCGCGCAGGCCCACTTGAGCGAGTGGAAGGAAATCTGGCAGGATTACCTGAATGAGCAATCCGCCTGAGATTGGTTTACAGCGCTACTTTTTGAATGACCACTTTCTGCCCGTCCAGTATGAAGGTGAAATGCGTCGTGGTTTGCTGGGTCAGTTTGGTGTTGCCGTAATGTATCTGCCGGTGGTGGTTAGCGCAGATGGTAATCAGATTTGCCAAGCCGAGGGCCCCCACTGATAGCTGTGAAACCGGCTCGACGTGGTGCGTTTCGACGTAAGGGGTGCCGTCCGGCTTGCGAAACCCGACGGGGCTCAGTCCCATGGCTTCACAAACCAGGCATTTGTGCTTGGTCAGCACTTTGACCTTGCTGGCAATGGCGCCCCGTTCGATAAAGGACGAAACCCGTTCTTTTAGCTGCGGGCGCAGCTGCTGCATTTTTTTCTCCAGGCAGGCAAGCGATTCCAAGCTGTCCGCATCCTGGTTACCCAGGAATCCGCGAAAATCTTCTGCATCAATCACCTCGTTGATGTAGCTCAGGTCATTCGGAAATTTCTTCAGCAGGTTGGTTAGCTTGGTGTTGTCCGGGTTTAGCCGGGCAGCCAGCAGCAGGACGTTGAAGACGTTGTCCGAATCCAGGTAATTAAACCCTTGCTGGGATATCAGCTTGCCCTCAGGCAGTAGCTTCTCCCGGACGACGCGTTCGTTATCGAGTACCACCGGGTTCTTGAAATAGATGATATCATCAAGATGAGAGCGTACGTTGCCGGCATCGTACTTCTCGAAAATCGGGTGCTCAGCTGTCCGCTCAAACCAACCGATTTCCGGAAAGCCGTAGATGCCCACAATGCATTTGCGGTTCTGGTTCTGGTAGTCGGAGCTTAAAAAGAATACCGCACACACATTCTTTGCCTTTTCCACGTCCGGTAACCGGCGCAGCATCGGCGTGTAGCCGATAAAGTTGCCATCCGCTTCAGCGGGATACAGTTCGTGCCCAAAGTTGATGCTTTCGTGGGTGTGTTGGTTATCCTTGACAAAATCGTACTTCGACTTTTTCAGGTCCGCGTCGGTCGGGTCAGCGGTCCAGTCGTTGCTGTTCCAGGCAATCGAAGCGAGAATGCCGTAATTTTTAATATGTTCCATCTCTGCAAAAAAGTGAGTACTGTGCTTTAAAAGCGGACTTTAAGAACGTGGTTAAAACCCCGGGTACCGCGCCCACCACTCCTCGTCCAGGGTAAAGCTGTCGCCTTTCACGCGGGTAAACAGGTCATCGGCCATGGCCAGGGTCAGCCCGGCCAGGTCGTGCCGGCTGCTCCACCCGCCCGGCCAGGCCGATTCGCCCAGGTGCGCGCCTAGCAAGGCACCCGTTAGCGCAGCCATGGAACGCCCACCCACCTGAGCGGCTTCCGTCAGGGCAGTTTCGGGCTTGTCCCGGAACTGCAGCGCGTGGTAGAGTGCGCCCATCAGGGCTGCCGGCGCAGTGCGTCCCGCCATAAACTGCCGAAAGTCCGCCGCGAGCAAATGTGTCGGCTTCCCGTGCAGCTGCAGTGCCATGTCCACCGCATACCGGCACAGGTCACCGCCTGCGGTGGCAGGCGGGAGCAGGTGGTACGCCACCCGGGCTGCTTCTTCCAACGAGGCCCCGTGCACCAGCTGTGCCACGGTCGCCGATGCCCAGCCGGCTGCCGCCTGGGCCACGGGATGCCCGTGTGTGTAGGCGGTTACTTTGGCTGCCTGCTCCATGGCGTACGCTGTGGAGTGAAAATGGAAGAGGCCAAACGGCACCACCCTCACGAGCGGGTCCGCGCCCATGCTCATATTAGGCACGGCTTCCGGGGGATAATACCGGGAAGTCGTCAAGGCCTTCCAGGTAGTAGGGGCCGGCTTACGGGAATGCTTCAGGGGCACCTGCCGGCTGAGCCAGCCCGAAGTCACCTTTTCCGGATTGTACCCTCCGGGAGGGGTAGCGCCTTGCGTGCCAAGCCAGCGCAGCCAGCTTTCCCAGACAATCTGCGGCTCGGCCCCGCCAATGCCTTTCTGTACGCTGCGGTGCTCTGCCCGCAGCAGGCCTTCCGCCGTGAACAGCATCAGCTGTGTGACAGCCGTGGCCTGCGCGGGAATTCCCGTAGGAGCAGCCTGCGCCGCCAGGGCGTCCCCATATGTAGCACCTAATAGGCTGCCGCGGTAACGGTCCCGCAGGTCCAGCGGCCGGCCCGGCTGTGTGGTATCGCCCCACTTCTGGAATTGCTTCCGGCCATAATAAGAATGGGCGCTTGGCTCGGGCAGCTCCTGCGGCAACGCATGCGCACCGGGCTGGTCAATGGCCCACGTCACGCAATGCAGCAGCCCACCGTCCTTAGCCAGCTCTGCCACATTCAACGGAACCACCCGGCATCCAGGGAACAACCGCTCGGTCTGGTACACCGCCGCTTCGTCCGAAGGCAGGTCAAAGACGGGCAGCAGCACCAGCGGCCCTACCCGCACAAAATTGATGTAGGCACCCACCGCCGATGAATAGCTGCCTGCCTGGGGAAAGTAGGGAAACGGGATACAGGTCAGGCCGGCATTACTCAGCACACTGGCCAGCTGCTGCCCTAGCTGGGCTTCCTTGCCCCGATAGTCGTTGATGAGCACGGTTCGCTCGTCCAAGTATTGCACCATGCCGTCGGCATGCCCGGTGAAATCGTGCGGGTCGGCCGGAATAATAATCAACTCTCCCCGCAAGGCCTCACTGAGCTGCTCTCGCACCCGGGCGGGCGGCACACCGGGGTTTTCAGAAAAGACCCGGTCGGTAACAATAACCTTCTGTCCTACCCGCACCACGTTGCCTCCGTCAAGACGCAGTGGATTCAGTGTGGCACCCGGCAGAGGCAATGCGGCCAATACCGGGGTGGCATCAGTGCGCTTATTAGCGTACTTCTTAAATTTCAGATAGGACGGGTCGTAGCGAAACTGCACAAATTCCGTCCGGCTCACCTGCACCGGCATATAGTCGACAGCCCAGATGTCTTTGGTCTGGGTCAGCAACTGATAAGGAATTGCGTGTTCCTCCAGTACCGGTGTCAGCTGCTGCCAAAGCCGTGGAGCCGCCGCAGGCAGCAGTTCGGAAAAATAGAGGGTATTAACTGGGGAAAGGTGGACCATATTTACAGCATACAGTTTTTAATACAGTTAACGAATGCGCCCGCATGCGCTATTCGCCTTCCAACTCGATATTGTTCAGATTCAGCAATGAATCGCAGGTCTGCTCGACGTTATTCAGAAGTTGCGTCAGCAACTGCACGTTAGCATCTTCACATCCCTCGAACATCTCTTTGGAAAAAGTGACCTGCTCCCCAACGGTAATGGTGTCAGACCACTCTTTCAGTTCCCCGGTGATGGCGACCTAGAAGACGGCATTGAAAAGTCGCTCGCGAATGTTGAACAAGGCAGATGCTGCCTGCTGCAGGCTTTCCTTATATGCGGTTGAGTCCATAAACAGGAGCCGGCGAAGCAAGGCCGGCAAGTTAGCCCTACAGGTTTTTAAATTCCTCCATCATGCGGTCGTACTCGCCCGGCAAGTACAAGGCCCGCAACTCCTCGTCGGTGGCGATGTAGTTATCCGGCTCGGGCAGATGCAGGTTGATGATGTCGCGGTCAAGTTCCTTATCGGAGATGTTGTAATTTAATCCGGGAGGAACAGCCGACTTTTCATCCGAGTCAGGGTTCAGACACATATATAAGAAGGCGTGGTAAGGGGCACGTGATGAAAAAAGCAGTGGTCAGTAAGGAGCGCAATCTACGTTGCGAGCAGGACACTAACGCTACTTATGCTGGTCAAGCAAAATCAGCACTTTAGGTATCATAACTCTTCCTTATGATACCTAACGGGCACCAAAGGCTTCAGTCTTGTTCGTCAGATAACAGGTATCGATTAGTGTGGCTTAGCACTACCAAACAAAGAAGCCCAACCTTACTATGGTTGGGCTTCTTTGCTTCTCCTGTCTGCATTATCGCTAGTGGCTCAGCTACCTGCTATTACAGATTCTCAGTAATGAATTCAATGATGCTTGCTTTACGGGCAGTAATCATTTCTTTACTCCACACGTTGGATTCCGCGCTAAGGTCCTGAATCTCCCGTTGCTGCGCCGTGTGCGTGTAGGAAGCCCGCTTGTCCAGAAACGGACTGTTCCCAACCGAGCAGTTATGGGACTTGGATAACAGCAGGTAGTTGCCCAAGCAGTCGATATACTGGTTTCTGAATTCCTCGTCGTATGCCGGGTACCCCGCGGCTACTGGTTCCCCTTTGGTTGGCGTCTGGGGCGCAATGTGCTCCAGTTCCGGGCGGGTAACGGCATCGAAGCGGGAAAGGGCATACCCGCTTTTGCCCTTGCCCAGCAAGTGATTTTCGTACTTCCACAACAGGAACCGGGCAGTGGCCGGGTGCAGCCAGCCTTGCAGGGCCTTGTCCAGTTCCACTCTATTCCAATAGGCGTACCACCACTCAGTGGTCGTTTTCAAATAATTGACCCGCTTGACAATCGGTTCGATGCTGGGGGTATCCTCCGTGAAGTCCGAATACACATCATTCAGACGAGAAGTTAAATCGGCCCGCGTACCAATTACCCGGCTCCGGAGCACCACGGATTCCAACGAGGTGCACAATTGGCAGATGCTCTCAATGGGCAATCTGAACGTGTAGGCTTTGATGATGAAGGGGATGGCCAGGCTATATCCGCCAAGGGCTACCAGTGAATGAATCGCATGGTGCTCGGGCTCATCGTGTCTAAAGAAGGTCGTCAGGTGCCGAAAACTCGTGTCCAAGGCTTGAGTAAAGGCTTTGACAAAGGGTACGGGGTCGGCAACCGCCAGCTTCTTATTGATTCTATCGAGCGCGTTGCTTTCCGATAAGGAATTGAAAAACACTTGGAAGGTGTACCCCAACACATCATCCTCCTTGATAGTCCCTTCAATAGAGGAGATGGACTTGTAGATATTCTCGAACCGCGTCTTTATCTCGTCGATGAGACTATTCTTGGCTTCCCCGCCTTGCAAGTGCACGGCAAACATGAACTGCGCTTTGATAATCTCCAGATTCGAGGGCTTTTTTCCCCGGTTGTTCTGAAAGATGAACATTTGAATCGCTTCCGATTCGTCCCGCACCGGGTGGGTGGTGCAGGTGGCCGCACTGATGGTGTCCAGCATCTTCACCAGATAGCTCTCGTCTTTCTCAGCCAGGACATTGGTAAAGAAGTCGAATGCGGCTACGATGCGTTTGGCAGAAGTGGTTTGCAGGCCGCGGTTATCCTTCCGCTCCTAGTTGATAACATAGTCTTTGAATAGCTGCCGGTCGTAATCGACGGTTTCAAAGCGGTAGGTCGAGTTCCGCTTTACCATGTCTTCCTTGGCCTCAATTTCCGGGTCAGTTAACTTCCGAATTGCTTTCAAGCGGGTAAAAAGGGCGGAAAGAAAGATAACGAGCGTGGTAAGCCGCTGCTGCCCGTCAATCACCGCGAAGTCCTCCTTAGTTATCTCTTCAAACAGGAAGTGCCCGAAGTAGTAAGGGGTCTTTGCCGAGCTGGTGTTGTATTGCTCTAAGTCGCGCAGAAACACATTCACCTGTTTGGTGGAATTCTCCTTTTTCGCCTCGGTGTCCCAGGAGTAAGCGCGCTGGTAAGTTGGAACGACAATTTTGTTGCCGGCCAGCATTTTCTTGATGGTACTTGATGCTTCCATGTAATGGGGATTATGTTGTTTGTAAGGTGATGGTTTAGGGTCGTAGGCTACAGGCTGGTTGCTGCCCGCTACAAGGGTACGGCCTTCATAGCGGTGGCATGAATCTGTTTTATCTGCTTCCGCAGCGACACCGGGGCCAATACCTGCACCTGGTCTCCAAGCGAAAGGAGTTCCATCAGCAGGTCGTGGGTATTGTACAAGGTGAGCTGCAGCAGTAGCTCCTCGTCCGTATCCACCAGTATCCGTTGTGAAGAGTGGAGGGGAAACGACTTGAGATACTGACCCTGTGTAGGTTCCAGCGCCAAGACAATTTCGGCCGGGGGCTCGTGGTCTGGGCGGATAATGCCAAAGCTGTGGGCGTAGTAAGTATCGGGCTCAAAGTCGGCAGGGGGTTCAAATGAATGAGCAGTTGATTCCAGGGCCCGGATGCGGTCGAGCCCAAAGCACCGCAGCCCCTGGCGGGCCGGCTCGTGCGCCAGCAGGTACCACCGGCCTTTGAATTCTTTAAGCAGCAAGGGCGAAACGGTCCGATGGGTGGGCGCTTCTTCCCAAAACTTGTGGTACTGAAACACTACCTGCCGGCGTAGCTGCACGGCGCGTAGCAACGGTTGCAACCATTCCGTGCCCAGGGGCCGACGGGATTCCCACTGCACAAACGGGCTCAGGGCCGTCGGGAGCCGCAGGAACTCCTGCAGCTCAAAGGCATCGAGCAGCCGCTGGTAGCCTTCCGGCAACGGGTCTGCGGTGACAATCACGTAGCCGCCGGCTTGCCGGTCATGCCCAATGTTGACGCCAAAGCGCTCGGCAATTTGGGGCAAGTCCCGCTGCAGGGTGCGCTGCGAATAGTTAGCGGCCAGGTCCCGCAGCGAGGTCTGCTCCAACAGGTAGTCGCGCAACTCCTCAAAAGGCACCGCCCGCTTGAGGTGCTGCAGGCGCAGGACCACTAATAAGTGACGAAGAAAATGGGCGTGGGTAGTCACAGAGCAGAGTAGTTGCTCCCGTTCGTCCAGGATTTCAACCGGATACGCTGCCCAATTTCATCTCCTGAAGTAGAAGGCAAACGGACGGTACCTGCTCTCCTGAAGAAGCGTAAGCAAGGTGCAAGGTAAGGATTAGTGGTGGCTGACAAACACCTGCTATGATGGAGGGCCGGCCTTATTTTCGTGGTCATACAGCGCCATTGACATACTCTCCTGCACCCACAGCAACCCCCACCGCTCGAACTTGTCGGTTTCCGCTCCATAGTAGCGCTGTGCCCCCTGCCAGCCGTGTTTCCCGGCCTCGACCAGTTCAGCCAGGCTTAGGCCCCGCCCCCGGAAGCGGCCGGCGACGGAAATCAGGAGCATGTTGGTGCCAAGTGGCAGGCCGGGAGGCACCGGAGCGTTTAGCACTTCCTGCCTGGCTTGCCGGTCCTCCTCGGTCTGACATTCCAGTTTTGCAATGCGTAGCGGTCGTAGCATGGGGTTACTCAAAAAGAAAGGGTGGTCTTACTGCCGACTGACGAGCATCATCACCTGGATGCTTTCGCCGAGGGCCGGATTGAGACCGTGCCCAAAAACGACTTCGGCTTGGTCCCCGGCCTGGCTCATTACGTACTCCAAGAGGTAGGTAAGCTCGTCCATCTCCAGTTCCGTCGCCGTTCCGCTTTGGATGGCCAGTAAAATCCGGTGGGCTGGCAGTGTATCATCGCCAAGCAGGGTGGAACCATCCCACAGTTGCTGCCCGACTACTGCGACGCGGTTGTGGCCTTTCCCGGTTGCCATGCCGAATTGAATGGAGTTGGCTCCGGCCAGCACGGTCCAAATGTCCTGATGGTCCACTTTGATATCCCCAGTATCCGCCAAAATGAGCTGCAAGACGATCAACAGGCCGGCATTTGTGACCGGCGTCAATGCCTGCACGGCTGGTACATCGGCACATTCTTGTAGCCAGAACGTGAACAGGGCATCCGCTTGAGCTGGGCCGCTGGCAAAGGGTGGGATGAGTGGGATTTGCATGGGTATTAGAGCCAATTTTAAACGAAGGTGCAGGCGGACGACGACAGAACGTGTCGTCCTCATCCGAGCCGAAAATTTGCTGCCGGGGCTAAGCTAAATGTTCGGGATATCTTCGATTTGCACGGAACGATTTTTTGCCACTTATTAGGACCGGCTGCTAATTCCTCAGCCCTGCTTACATGACGGCTCAATCCCTTTCAGACCCCCACAGCGAGTTTGATGCGTTGCTGAACGAGTATCATCAGCGGTTCCCCGATGCCGTGAGCCCGGCAACCTACATGATGAGCTTTGGCCCGGAACAACTCTGCACCATTTTGCGCAAAGCCAATGGACAGGAAATTGTGTTCAGCTACCCCGACCAGGACCAAGGGGTACTGGATGGCTGTATCTATTACTATAAGGAAGCGCCGGGCATTGCCCTCACGTTGCAGGAACTGTTGCATCATCGCCGACTGCCCCGTCATAGCCGGGTGAAACTGGTCCGCCACCGGGACACGACGGGAGGGGTCGATGTGTATGCCCTGTACCGCGACGAACCAGAAAAATTCCTGGCTTATCAGCGCCGGCAGAAAAAAGAGGTGTTCAAAAACTGTGAATACCTCGTTTCCTTTTTAGGCGAAGACGGGCGACGGGCACGCTTTGTTGGTGTTTATGCCGTCGGCCCGGTGGAAGCGATGGGCCAAGATGCGCTCGACTACACGTTAACCGAAATGCGCGGGTACGAGGACCTCAAAGAGCGGGTCATTATTGACTGGGGCAAAGGCAATGAACGCAACTGGCACATGATGATGCGCGATACGGCCCCTAAAACGGTCCTGGAAATTCAGGCGCGGCCTTTCAGTCTGCCGTTTACCGATTACTTGGATTTTACCATCACTTTTGCGCAGCTCCGAACTTTGGTGAAAAGCCAGTCTCCACGGGATGAGTGGTGCCGGATGCTTAGCGCCGTGGCCGGCATCTACCTTATTCTGGACAAATCCAGCGGCAAGCAATACATTGGCTCGGCTTCCGGGACGGAAGGCATTTGGGGGCGCTGGAGGGAGTACGTCACTTCAGCAGGAACCGGGGGCAATGTGGAACTCGTCAAATTAATGGAAGCCGACCCATCTCACGCCCGGCATTTCCAATTTACTGTCCTCATGACGTTACCCAAAACCATGACCCGGTTAGAAGTTGAAAGACGTGAATACCTTTTTATGAAAAAGCTCGGCTCCCGCGCTTACGGCCTGAACCAGAAAGCATCCCATGAACAATAAGGCAACCATTACCACGCACGCGGGTCTGACACTCGACCTAGCGCAAATCAAGTGCTTCAAATTGTCGCCGTTTCTTATCGACGACAACGACACGCGGCAACTGGTGGTGGAATACAAGACCCGGCCGGTTTACGTGCTGCACCCGGGCACGAAGCAATGGGAGAAGGAATACTTGGCCGACGTCATAACCTATGACTTCCCAAGCCATGAATCAGCGCAAGCGTATTTGAGCGAATGGAAAGAAATCTGGCAAGACTACCTCGATGAGCAGGGTTAGAAAGGCTCAGTCAATTTCCAGAGATTAGGGATGATAATCATTAATTATCATCCCTAATCTTTTCGTACTTTTACCCGGCCGATTTTCACCAATCCAGCCGCGCACGGGAGTCCGTGAGCACGACGCCGGACACTCTCTCACGCCTGTACCCATGAACGAACAAAAGGGAAAGAAAGAGCAAGTAGCCGTCGTGCCGGCCTCATCGCTGGCCGAGATGGGCGAAGCCCTGGCCGCGCACGTCGGCCGCTACTTTGTCGAGGGGCTGCACGGCGCGGACAACACGCGCCTGGCGTACTCGGCCGACCTGAAAAGCTTCGAGGCCTACTGCGAAGCCAACGCCCTGACGCCGTACCCGGCCGACGCAGCGACCCTGGCGGCTTACATTGCCCACTTGGCCGACCTGCCCCGCAAGCTGGCCACCATCCGCCGGCACCTGGCCGCCATCCAAAAGAAGCACGAGTTGCACGGCCATCCGTCGGCCGTGGGCTCCAAGCCGGTCGAGACCGTGCTGCGCGGCATCGGACGCGTCGTGGGCAAAAAGCAGAAGCAAGCGCCGGCCTTTACCGTCGAGGCCCTGAAGCAGGCCATCCGCGGGCTGGACCTGACCACACCGGTTGGCTTGCGGGACCGGGCCATTCTGCTGCTCGGCTTCGCGGGGGCATTCCGGCGTTCGGAACTGGTGGCCCTCAACGTCGAGGCGCTGGAATACAAAAACGGGGCACTGGTGCTGCACCTGGAGAAAAGCAAAACCAACCAGCAGGGCGAAACCGAAGACAAAGCGGTGTTCTACGCGCCGACCCCGCTGTTCTGTCCGATTCGCGCCTGCGAGGAATGGGTGGCGGTGCTCGGCCGCACGTCCGGGCCGCTATTCGTGTCGATGGTGCGCGCAAAGCCGGGGCAGCCGGGCCGGCCGGGCACCCGCCGCCTGACCGATGGCCGGCTAAACAACGTGGTCAAGACGCACCTGGGCGACCAGTACTCAGCCCACTCGCTGCGGGCTTCCTTTATCACGGTTGCCGTGCTCAACGGCCAGTCCAATAACTTTATCAAAAACCAGACAAAGCAGAAGACTGACGAAATGATTAGCCGGTATACCCGCCTTACGGATGTTATTGCATATAATGCTGCTCAAGCCCTAGGCTTGTAATCGTTTTTGTCCAGACCCTGAGTCCTCAAAGCATTATTCATAGTACGCCATCAGCCTCTGATGCTGCTTGAAGTTAAATGCACTGACACATTGAGACCAATTAAACCACAAACCGGATTTGACCATGCAGACAACAGCCAACATTCCGACTCTCTTCAATCAGGCTCTTGCAGAGTATGTATCCAATATCAGTACACAATATCCTGAAGCTGAATTTTATAAAGAGAAGAAGCGGGATAGTGGACGCGGTGAAGGACCTACGCTCATGCTCACAGTTTGTGAGCATGATGAAATTCTGGAGGAAGAGACTTTCTTTTATGCCAATCAATCCGAACTTGACGAGGATTTGAATAATCTAATTTTCTATCTGGATTTCGATTAATAACGGTACCGCTTACCGCGATTCCGAAAGCTTTTGCTTGACATCGTCATAACACACTACTATCACCCCAACACGTATCATGGCTGAACCATCCGGTCACCAAGTTCAATTTAAGCCAAAAGCTAACCTTCTGATACTTTTAGGAGAGGAACTCATAAAGAGTCCTGTCATGGCTATTTATGAGCTTATAAAGAACAGTTATGATGCTGATGCCACTGAGGTAAAGATTGAATTTAACAACGTTGAGGACCCACAAAAAGCTCAGATAGTAATAACAGACAATGGCACAGGAATAAATGAGGCAGTGCTAACCAGTGTTTGGTTTGAGCCAGGAACTGATTTCCGCAAACCATTGCAGGATGATGGAACAAGAAAGGCCAATCTGAGCCCTGTATTCAAAAGAGTCCCAATGGGTGAAAAAGGCGTGGGACGATTTGCCGTTCATAAGCTCAGTAACCTCATAAAACTTAAAACCAGACCTGCTGAAGTCACCCCGGGCAAAAGTGGAGCTACCGCTAACGTAAATCTCTTGGACTATGAATTACATGTAGAAATAGACTGGCGCTCATTCTCCTCCCAAAAATACCTTGACGAAGTTGCTATCTCTTGGAAGAAAGTAACTGCCCCTGAGTCATTTCACTTTAAAAAGTCTCCCGGCACATACATCGAGCTGAATGACTTAAAAGAGACGTGGACGAAGGGGATGGCTAGGCAACTCAAGCGAAGCACTGTATCCATGCTTTCGCCCAAAAACGAGGAGAAGGAATTTAGCATAGCCCTCAATTTCCATAACGACTGGCTGAAGGCTCTGCCAAGCGTAAACCAGGTACTGGATGCCGCGCCATATAAACTCACGGCCGCGCTGGACCCGCAGTACAACCTGACTTTTGACTACCACTTCTCTCTGCAAAACAACACTGCGCTCGGGCACAGGGATATTGACGGGAAAAGCAAGGACGCGGTAATCCGGAGTAAGTACAAGAGAAATATCAGGGAGGAACTGAAACAGTCTGTGCGAAACTTCTTCGCTAAAAACAAGGAGATTGCTGCAGAAGAAATAGAGGCTCATACCGAAGCGCTTTTGAATAGGTCGGCTTCGTTTGGCACTTTAAAACTGGAGGTTTATTCCTACGACCTCGATGCTCAATCCCTGCGGGATACAATGCCTGAACCTACCCTGATTAAGGACCTGTTAAAAGAACAGTCAGGCATCCGGGTTTTTAAAGGTGACCTGCGCGTTTACGATTATGGTGAGCCAGGAAATGACTGGCTGGGTTTTGACCTCAAGCGGGTTCAGAATAAAGAGTGGTTCTCCAACAATCAGGTGATAGGTTTCATTTACTTGGACCCTGCGCAATCCGGAGTGCTTGTTGAAAAAACGAACAGAGAAGGTTTTATCGCTAATGCAGCCTTCGAAAAATTCATCCTCTGCCTAGAATTCATCTTTAATGATTTTAAAGTTGAACGTTCAGTTGACCGCAGAAAATGGCTTAAGTTTAACCATAAAGAGAGCCCTAACTCTTTCGAGGGCAACATCAAAAGCTTTAAAGAACTGGTTGAGAGCGCTGTTATTCCGAATGCCCAAGAAAAGAAAAGGATTTTATCGGAAGTAAGTGCTCTTGAGAAAAGGTACCAGCAGGATAAGACAGCTCTCCTGATTCCTGCTGGTGTTGGTATGACAGCTTCTTTTGCCATTCATGAGATTGAAAAGCTTGTTCCAAGATTACATGATAGCGTCAGAGAGAATCCCCTCGATTCGATAAAGCTGAAAAGCTTGGTTAACGAGTTAACTGACTACGTAAACGGAATTCTATCAATTTTAAGAAAGGGCGGCATCAAAAATATTCTGCTCGCTGAGACAGTTGAGCAGGCCGTAAAAAATTATGAATTGCGGCTGCAGATGAGAAAGGTCAACGTCAGCGTGCATGTCGACCCGGGAATCAGCGAAATCAGGTGTGACAAGCGCCTGCTGATAACGATGTTGATGAATCTCATCGATAACAGCATCCACTGGCTGGAAACAGTGTATAAGCCGAACAAAGGAATTTATATATCCGCGACCAAGTCGAAGGATGGCGTCTCCATCGTAGTGGCTGACAACGGCCCTGGGTTTAAAGACAACATCGAGGACATCGTGCGACCATTCTTTAGTAGAAAGGATGGGGGAATCGGCATTGGCATGTACATGATAGACACAGCCATGATGCAGTTCGGAAAGCTTAACATCATCTACGACAAGGAAGAACTGCTTGAGAGGAATATTCCGGCCATGTATAATGGCGCAGCGGTCGAGTTACTCTTTAATAAATTCTAGTATGCTACTCTTCGAGAAACTTCAGGGAACTCAGGTGGCACTGATTGATGACATGCCGGCTGACGCATTGCCCATTCAGACGGCTTTTGGAAGGAAGCTTATAAAAGCAGAATTCTTCGAGGTTAATCTGGAGGAAATGCAGGCTCCGCCACATCCCATCGAGAGCATAGAACTGGTATTTCTTGACCTGCACTATGACCCTAATATTGGCCTGCCGTTTGACCCATACAGGTGCGCCCAAAGCATCAGGAATATCGTTCCTGAAGGCAAGAGATACATTCTGGTTGTATGGTCCAGAGACACCAATAAGGCGCAGGATGTGATTGATATTCTGGATGATATAAACCGCACACCAACTCAGGTACACCTGAAATCAAAAGAACAGTTCTCTCTTGCTGGTGGGGCCTACGATGTTGAAAGGTTACTCGCAGAGTTGAATTTCGAGATAGGCACGCCTTCGACCACGGAGAGTTTTTACGGGCAGATAATCGAAGTAAAAAAGCAATCTGTATTGGTCGATTGCTTGGTCAACGAGGAAGAGAAAAAATTCCAACGAAGGAGATTCGACTTGGAGCCCTTGGAAGGCGCAGTGACCCTGGAAGAAGGAGGTTACATGTTCATCAGAGTTATTACCAAGCCAGGAAGTAAGGTGTTTGAGTTTTCAAATACCAAATCCGATAAACTGGCCACTCTCTTCTCAAAAGAGGGTTATTTTGATGACGTAGACGAAAGCATATTTAAAGAGGAATAATGGTCTCTTTAACTTTTAAGGATGTTGGCCAAGGCGACTCAATCATACTCGAATGGCTTGACGGCAGCGAGAAGCGGATAGGGGTTATCGACTGCAACAAGAAAGAGGACAGCAACCCTGTACTCAAACACCTCATTGATGGAGGCTACGACAGAATAGAATTTCTGATACTATCTCACCCCCACGAGGACCATTATTCCGGCTTTATTGAGCTTTTTGAGCATTGCCTGAAAGAACAGATTCCGATTGGGTGGTTTGGCCACACGGTCTTCCACCTGAACAAGGATTACTGGAAGTTTTTCGAGCCAACTCCCGGTCCTGTTCAGGAACTGGGCAAAATTGTGAAACTCCTCCCTGCCCTGCGTTCACAGGGTTTATTGGGTAAAATCTGCCAGCTTATGGAAGGATGGCAAAGGCAGCTCACACCAAATCTGGCGATTAAGACACTCTCGCCGGCCCATCTGGAGGGGGAAGCTTATAACCGGCTTGTCAGACTGGACTCCAGTTCCAATCCCAAGGAAGCCAGCCAAGCAGCAAACATGCTTTCGACTGTGTTGCTCATTACCATCAACAGTTTTAATATTTTGCTGACTGCAGATGCCGTCACCTCAACACTGAAGCGACTCAACAGCGACCCGGAACTGGAAGGCATAGCATATTCGATTGTCCAAGCCCCCCACCACGGTTCCAAGAAGAATTATTCAGGCAGGTTCTGGAAGGGGCTGGCAGCTGAAGCCGGGAGGAAAGCCGTGATTTCGTCCGGTCATCACGACGGCTACCGCCATCCACATCTTCAGGTGCTCACTAAACTTCAAAAGCTCGGCTTCACAATTCACGCCACAAACATCGAATACGGAATGGAGAAATTCGTTGAAGCCATGCGTAAGACCATTGTGCTGGATATGGTAAGTGTGCTGGACGACAAAGGCGGCGACAAAACGTTTGACTTTACTGGTAGCTGTATGGTCCGCGAAATCAATGTCTAGGCTGGCTTGGCCGGAACGACCAGAGAGACCGTATCTTCAAATGCCCATAAACAAACCCTCAAACTTGGTGGATAGTACAAGTGTACTACCGCCTTGAGGCCGAGTGGATGTGCGATGTAACCGCCAGCGCCAAGGGAACAAACAAGACCTATCCTATTCCCCTATACCTATGCCCGGCCACGGCAGCCCAGCGCCACCTGTCGCGCCCTCAGCGGAAAGCCGAGCTTCAGTCAGTTGAGAAACACGAACGACAATGCATAGACCGAAGCCGGGTGAGACACGCTCATAACAGAACTGCTACCTAACAGCATCCCTTTCCCTGAATAAAGGAGGCTTGGCTAAGGTTAGTCCATCACCCTGAAGCCTTCATCAGCTTCCACCTCTGAACTCTGTCTTGGGTAACCATCTGCCCCAGCAAGTTGAAGAATAGCTAAAAACTGCCATACCTTAGCTAATTGGCTGTCCATAATAGACCAACCAACTAAACAGTCTTCACAAATAATCGAGCGCATATGCAAGCCGAAATATTAGATACGAGAGTTGAAGGCTCTACAATGTGTTATTTAATAAAAGCCTCTTTGTTTGATTATATAAACAGCCTTCCAGAGAATTACCAAGAGTATAAGATTCAGCGTGGAATAGTATCGAATATATACTTGGACTCGTTGATTAATACTGTATTAAAGGGGAGCCATATTCCCCCAATTGTATTGACTGTTAGCAGTACAAAAGAGAATCCTCCGCAATGCGGCACTGTTAACATTGCTGCTTTTCGAATACTTGATGGACTACAACGCACGTATAGGCTGCATATGATATGGAAAACTATAATGTTAGCTAAAGAGCAGCTGAGTGCCAGCAGAGACATACTTGAGCTTAACCGTTATCAGATGTCGAAGAGGTACTCTAAGGAGCTTACGAACATAAACTCCAGTACGAAGATATTATTTGATATAGTACAGGATTTCAAGCAAAAGAGACCATCAGGAGATATTGAACAATCATTTAAGGACAACTATCAATGGTTTGAAGTCTGGTACAATCTGTCTCCGGATGAAGAAGTGAATAAAATGCTTATTCTAAATGCTGGACATAAGCCAGTTAAAATTAAGCATCAACTGGAGTTGATTTTTTTAAACATTTTACCGGTTTTTGAAAACATCAATATTGGCAGATTTCATCTTGTTAGAGAACGAGAAACCAGTTCAATTCATTACGGCAAAGAAAGGTCAAGGGGCGAGTTTTTGTTCTCACATTTAATATCAGCATTACTATCTTTCAGAGTAGGGCAACCTGTCACAACAAACTCAACACTCATTCTAAAATCTCAGAATGAAGATTTTGCGACCGAAATTGATTCGAAGTTGCTGAGTTATGAATTCTTGGTGCGCTATATTAATTCTGTTCTTGAAATAGAATCCAGCTTACTGGCTAATTATGATATTGAAGGGATAAAATGGATTGGAAGAGAAGTTGTTCTGTCCGGTATCTATGGAGCAATTGGCAAGTCAATAGGAATACACAATATTCACATTGAGAACATTGATTCCGCATTTGAAGGTGCTGTAGACTTATTACTCACGAATATCCGCAGATTGAATATTCACGAGTTCGAAACAGAACGTAACAGCTTAGATTTGGCAAAAGTGAATATCGGAACAGCTAATAAAAACGCTGTTTTTAGAGGGGTTTTACACGTGCTAAGTAGCCGGAATAGTGGAGGCATTTCATGGGTTGAATTCTTCAAAGGCTCCACAAATGAATAGAACGGATATCATCTTTGACAACCTTCTTGGCTTCTTACAGAGTCTGAATGACGAGCCATCAATCGAAGCTTTTGTTGGAACCTTAAACTCGGCAGATGAGGAGAGATTTGTGGAAATCAGCGAACAGCTTAGTACAATAATAACTAATCTCACTCTCGCTAAAGAAAATCAAGTATTTCCTGCGGACTACCCGAATATACTGGCTATTATTGCCATACTTGAATCCGATTTTCCTTTGTATCAAATACTTAATCTAAACGAAATTCGATTTATTACAATAATATCTAATCTACTCGCGAATGAGTCATTTAACCTAACCGACCCGAATCCAGTTAACTATACTGTTAATTTTGATATTGGTCGAGCCTTAGAGCTTGATTCAACCATAATACCATTTTTTCATTTTTACAACAGCAGTCATTTTGACGAGTCAATTTTTGTTATTGATTTCAGCAATCCATCCGGATTTCATGACTATATAACGCAAAACACAATCCCTGAGTCACTGTATCTTGTTTTATTATCTAAACTTGCAGCAGGGTCGATAAATGAAAAAAGGAAATACATATTGGCAAAAAACGGAAGTTTTGCTAGTATGCCAAGTACAATCGCTGGGGTCCTTATGCATTACGTTTCAGCTGGATTACCTTTCCATAGCCCCAAGAACTATACTTCAGCTACATCCAATCCATGGCGGGATAACATCTCCATCTCGAATAAATATCAGCAGTTCAACAACGTTCTATACGTATTGAGTGAATACAGTCATAATAAAGAGATTTTATCTAAATATTTGCTTATATACCATGTTATTGAAGAATTTATGTATAAATCATTACTAGTGAAGATGGAGAGCATTAATAATGGAAGAATGTTTTCGATGAGAGATTTTAGTACAATGAACAAAAAAATTGCAGAAAGCGAACTGGTAGCGTTAAAAGATTTTTTAGCTGATGTCAATGCTTTGCCATATGCAGGCGGCTTTGTTGCCGACCTGATTTACTCGAAGTGGAGCACGTTTGTTAGTGGGCTGAATCCTTCTCAAACATCTGATGTCGAATCTGTAATGAATGCGCTTGCTGTATCTAAAAATGGTTTTACAATTAGCGCTGTCAATAATGTTGCTAAATTGAAGGAAGTATTGCCAAAAATGGTATACATGATACGAAACGCTATTGTGCATAACAAAGCGACTGAATTTCACTTAACTTATATATCGCTTAGTGATGCGATGTATAAATTGATAAATGAATTCATGATGCCTTTTTTGGAAGAGGCTATATTTTACATTACGACTAACCCAAACACAAGCCTAGTTTGGTTCATACATAGTGAATTAGCTCTTTGGGACAACAACTAGCCACTTAGTTGCATTACATTTTCTACGTTGTTAGTACAGGAAGAACATACCCGTTACGAACTACACTATTCTGTAAATACCATACTTTGCCTTTGACCGAATCGCTGAGCCTCAATTCCCCTTTCTTTATTTTGATAAGGAAGCCTGCATCCTCTGCTTTGAGCTTCCTGTTCGATTTTTCCCAATCAACCAGATGCTCAACATCCTGCATGGTTATGATTCTACGGGGCGCAGTAGTGGTGGCTGATACAGTCTGTTCAGCATACAGCTCTTCAAGCAGCTGCGGATTTTTCTCCAGCACCAAGTCGACAACAGACCTGCCATTTTCAACTTCGCTATCCGTAAGAGGACGTTTTTTATTGATGCTTAGGGCGATTGCAGCACATTTTCCGCGTTTATGCGGTGTCAGCAGGTCAGTCTGACGACCCCATTGCTCAATGATTTCCCATGCCTTTGCCCCAAGGGAGCGAAGTGACTCTTCCTCCTGCCGGCGCTCCTCAGCTGCCAGTTCATCGTTGTTCTGACTGTAGCGTTTCTTTTGCTGCTGTGGGTCCGCAAAGTCATCTGCCAGCAGGTTGAGCATCTTCTGGCGACTGTCGCTGGTCGGGGCTTTGGTAAGCAGCAGCTTCCAGTAATCCTCCTGCTTGGCCCGTTCACTTACTAGTTTTCCACCGGCATTGTCCAGCAGGAATTTGTCGACCACGTAGAGCAGCTTGCGGATAACTTCCCGCAGGTTTTCTGATACCTCCTGCTGCTTCCAGATTTTAAACAGGTCAATCCGCCCTCCGGTGAGGTGGTTCAGAAAGGCCAGGGTGTAAGGGACCGTAAGGAACTTGAAATCCCCGATTTTGGTAGCCCCCCGGCCATACTCTGTATCCGCGGCCCGGAACAGAATGGCTTTGGCTATCAGGTCCTCAAAGAAGACATTATTGGGCAGGAAATCCTTCTTCAGCTTATCCTTCAGAAACTCCGAGTAGTTCTTCTGGGCACCCCTGGCCACAAGGTGGGGGTAGCCGTTCCACATGTGCTCGAACTTGGCAACCATTTCCTTGCTGAAAAGCTGTTTGCGCGGGTTCTGCTTCTCGAAAGCCGTGCGCCGGCTCGACGACAGCTCCCGGTTGTAGGCCACCTTGTACTGGCCGCGGGCCCGTTCAAAGAACCAGCGGGTCTGCAGCGCGGAGCCTTTGATTGCTGGCGCCCAGCAGGTACGGGAAATCTTTTCGAGTTGCCGGTTAAAGGCATTGTTGGCCGACAGGTCGGCCGCCTGAATACCATTCTGACTGTTGGCGTACTGGGAAATCAGCGGGATGATTTCGTCCATCTCCTCGGGCCGCCGCAGCACCGTCAGCTTCATCTGGACGAAGACCGTGCTGATGTCCGCCTTGTCCTGGCGCTGTGTGCGGAAAATAGCGGCCGTGGTCTGGCCCCCGTTTACAATCTGCAGGTCGCGGACCTTGTAGATGGCCCACCCTCCCCCGGGCATCTCCCGCACTTCGGCATCCTCGGCAGTGGCCGCGATGCCGTTGTTGTAAGCCAGAAACCGGTGGGGAGCCGTGCGGATGGTGTTGCGGATTCCCTTGTTTACGCCACCCGTAAAATCGAGAAAGGAACGAACGTTCTGCTCCAGCAGGCGGGCACCGTAGCGCTCGTAGATTTCCGCCAGCATGGTCCCGGAAACAATCGCCAGGCAGGATTGATAATCATTGTTGCTCACCGGCATGGGCAGGCACGCCAGCGGCTTGCCATAGCTCTTTTCAAAGTCTATTTCAATGGGCTCCCGGCGGTTCCGGCTGGTCCATAGACGGTGGAAGCGCTCAAGGTCCCACAGATGGTACTGGACGTGCAGGGTATCCCGCAGTTTGCGGTCCGGCAACACAATGTCCGAGGTCAGCCGGGCATTGGTCAGGATGAAGATGCGCGCCCGCACCACTTTGGCGGCGTGCTCAAACAGCACCTGCGCCAAGTCATAGACCGGAGCCGACTCATCGAGCTTTTCCCGGTAGCCGTTAAATACATCCTTCAGAAAGCGCTCCGACTGGTTGGCAGCTGTTGTTACCTCGCTTTTGGGAAACGAGCGCACCTCCTCACCCTCCTGGAAAAAGGTAATGAACAGGTCAACGGTTTCGTAGTCCTCGCTGAGCGCGTACCCGTTGATTTTATGCTGAATCTGATTGGCTTTGTTTGCTTTGATGCTGGTACAGACGCGGGCATCCTCCGTCTCACCAGCATCAGACAGCATGCCAATCATGTACTCAGTAGCTTTTTCTTCCAGTAGCGCTCCCTCCTGCTCCGCCTCTGTAAGAGCACGGATTTCCTGATTCAGGTCGGTCAGAAAGGTCAGCAATTCGTCGGTATCAGACATGGGAATCGAGCGTAGCAGTGAGGGTAGCGAAAGGAATCAGATAGGGAAGCAACTGGTCGGTGTCGACGGTGTAAGCGACTGAGCCAAGCCCGGGCGGCAGGTCCGCCGCCCGGATGCGCGGGAAGGCCTCGTGAACCAGGGCCGGCATGGTATGCCGCACCCGGAATCCCTCCGCGTGGTAGCGCTCGGCCTGCGCATGGAAGTAGCCGGCCTGGTGCAGGCGGGTTTCAAAAAGCTTGAATACGGCCGGGTCGGACTCTAGCTGTGCAACCAGATGCTGCACCAGCTGGGGCAGCGTTTCGCCGGCATTTTCCGCTACCTCCAGAAACAGATGCACCAGAAAGAGCTGTTCGAAGGGACTCTCATCCAGCTGGGCGGCGCCGCTGACCTGAAAGGACTGACTGCTCCCGGAGCTGGTTTTCACTTCCACCGCGTTTGGCCCGAAGTGAAAATCCTGGGGGTCGTGCAATGGACCTGTCCAGGCATTTATTACCAGACCAGGTGCCAGCCCCTCCGCGAGCAGTTCCCGCATCAGGTGCAGTTCCCCGAACAAACCCTGCCGCGCCGGACCACTGAGCCCGGCCGGGTTAAACAAGCCGAACAGTTCCTGCCAGCGGTTGAGCCGGGCCATAAAAGCCCGCAGGTGGGCGTTGCTGTCATGGGCATCTGCCAAAGCCGCCACGATGTCGGCCGCTAGGATGGAGAAGATGTCCGAAAACCGCTCATCCGTCAGAATCAGAGCCAGCAGAAACGCTTTTTCGGGTTCATCCGGGTCCGGCAGCGGCTCAAGGCTCAGGCCAGAATAGCGACGGTCGGGGGTTATGCGCGAACGCAGGCGCACCGGCAGCGCAAGCATCAGCACCCGGCGGATACCTCCGTCGGGTGCATTGAGTATCCCTGCCGAAAGCGGGCTTTCGGGGTTGGCCGGCAAACACGGGAGGGCCTCTACCTTACCGGATGCCGGCGGTTCGAGCGCAAGTTCTTTCCAGATGGCTTCTAGGCCAGCGGCGGTTCCGGCGTTAGTCATCGTCGCGGGTTATCTGCTGGTCGGCCTCGTCGTCCAGCTCGTTATCGTCTTCATTGGTAAACTCGGCCAGCAACTGTGAATTACCCATGTAAGTCACTTTCCGGTCACCTTTCAGCGCCGGGAAACTAATGGCGTAACCCATCACCGGGATACCATCCTCATATTCTGCGGGCCTCGGGTCGAGCGGGTACAGCAGCAGCAGCGCCTCGGAAGCAGGCCGCTGCAACCGGATTTGCTCCCCGGAAGGGTAAGCAGCCCCGGCACGCTCTGCCCGGGTGGCTTCCAATGCCTTGCTCAGCTGGGTGTCGTCCAAATCAAGCGCTTCGTGGCGCGGACTGATAATGTGCGCCTTGGGAATTACGTATTCGACGGTACTGACCGCTTTGGACTTATCCTTTGCCCCGGCCGCATTACGGAACGTGGTGCGGACCATTTCCGGCTTTTCGTTGATGATAAACGGCACCTTCAGGTTCGTATCATTTTCTGCCTGCATCAGGATGATGGTCCATTTAGTCAGGCGTCCGTCCTGTTGCTGTTTACTGATGTAATCCGTCAGTTTCCCCGGCTCGATGTTGCGCTGGGTCGTCAGGTATTCCAGCAGGAAACCCTGCACCGTATCGGCGCTTACCCCGCGCCAGGCATAGGGCTGCCTGCCCACCGGAGCCAGTGCCCCCAGTTGGTTGATGAGCTTCTGCACCGCATCGTAATTGGTCTTTATGAAACCGGGGTCGCGACGGGGGAAAGCATAGGTCTCCATCAGCTCACCCGCAAAACTCAGCTGCAGCGGCCAGGCCCCGCGCATCCGGTTGGTCGCCGTAATCTGGAGCACCCCGGGCTTGGAGCGGATTTTCAGGCCGTACTCTTCCGGCGTGCGGCGCTGCCGTACCATCCGGTCAAACTCCAGACGCAACTCTTCGGTGGCCAGGGTAATGTGACGGTACCAGCTGATGATTTCCCCGCTGGTAAACAGCCGGCACAGGTCGGCGTATCCGGGACGGTAGCCGAACCAGCGCCCCATCTGCATGAGCGTATCGTACATCCGCGATGCCCGCAGGTAATAACTCACGCACAGTCCTTCCAGCGTAAGCCCACGGGAAAGCTTGTTTCCGCCGATGGCAATGACAAATAATCCCGTATCGTCGTAATCGCTGTAAGCCAGCGGCAGGTGCAGGGTATCGCCGGTTCGGTCCGGGGTGCCGTGCACCACCCGCACCTTAATGCGTTCCATGGCCGGCCGGAGCTGCTTGCGCACCGCCTCCCAGCTCAGGGGTTTGATGGCGTGGTCATCCAGCAGTTTTTCATCGATAAACCGCGCCGTGACCGGCTCGTACTCGTTTTCCCATAACGCCTTCAGCGCCGGCTCCAGACTGTTTTTGCGCAGGGTCAGCTTGGAGCGGCAGTCGCTCAGGTACTCGCTGACCAGTTTTCCGGTCTGGTTCTGCCAGCGCACAAAGCGCGAGACGTGGATGAGCATCGAGCTGTGCTGCCGGGTCTGCCCGCGGGCCATGCGGGCCGCACAGGTCAGGAAGAAGTGATTCACTGCATCTTCCAGGGAATCCGGCAGGGAAGTGGGCAGGTCGTCGTCCTTTTTGTGTTTGTTGGGAAACAGCTCTAGGTAGTTGTCGGTCTCCTCGTCCAGCTCATGCACCACCGGCAGGACGTTCTCATGGGAGCCATCCTCTTCGTCATCCGGGTCGCCGATTCCAAAAATCTTGTCGGGGCCGATGTAATTGGTCGGCGGGGGAATATTGACGATGAAGTCCCGGGGGAACAGCTCCTGCCCGACGGCAGCGTCCAGGGTGTTGTGGCGCCCTTTGATGCTCAGGTTTAATGCCTCAAAATCGGCGCGGCTGAGTACGGGAATGAAGATGTTGGCAAACGGAGTCGCCGTGTAGCCCACGTAGGCCTTCTGCTCAAACAGAGAGAGCAGTACCCGCACGGCGGCGTTCACAGCCGATATATTCTCCTTGCTGACGTTAATCGAGGCGTTGTCAGCCTCGTCGTCAATCAGCAGCAGCGGCATATCGCTCAGCAGGCGGTGCCCTTTCTCGGTCTCCTCTCCCTTGGCGGCAAGCCACAGAATCAGGTTGCGCAGGATGCTGACATTCTTTTTCACCACTATCAGCACCGGGTCCGACCCGAAAATGGTAGCGGGTACACTGTCCGCCAAGGAGGTTTTAAAATCCCCGTTTGACGCGCTGGTGGTCAGCGAGTGAGCCGGCACCTTGCGGTCACGCTTCCCCACACCAATCCAGTGGTTTCCGGTGCGGTGAGTACGGGCCGTCTGGGTATTATACCCAACGAAGCCCTCGTCCAGACGTTCCTGCGTCTGGCTGCGGAGGCTGCTATGGATACCCGCCAGCACAATAATGAGCTTGTAGCCGGCATCCGCCGCCTTGCAGATAAGACCGGTGTAGTTGCCGGTCTTGCCGGACTGTACCTGCCCCACAACCATACCGCGCCGGTCAAAAGGCAGGGTGCTGCGGGGGTTACTCAGACGGTCAAGGATGTCATCGGTCAGGTCGCCCAGCTGGTCTACGGTATGAGCGGCCATCCGCCGGTCGAACTGCATGTAGTCGCGGTAGCGGCTCCAGAACTTCCATTTGATGTCCTCACGGGCCTTGTCCAGCCACGGGGGCTGCCGGTTGGCCTTATCCTCCAGAATGGCGTAATCCAGCGATTTCACCCGGTAGTAGGCCAGCAGGTCCGCCTGCAGCCGCTCTTTGTCAGCCTCGGGGTACAGCATCCCGACCCGGCCCACCGTTTCGGTTATAACAGCCGGGGTTTTATGGGCCTTGGGCGTGAGCATGGTGATGGCCACACTCAGGGCCTCCTCGTGGGAATCAGGCATTCGGGAGCTTGTCGATGAGGTGAGGGAAATAATTGAAAGGCTCCATGTTGAACAGCAACTGCCGCACGTCAGCCGCGGAGCGGCCGGCCGCCCGGAAGTCCCTGAACAGGTCCTGCAGCAACGGCATGATTTCCTCGTCGCCGACGTTTTCGTACGGCACGGCCTGTTCGCGGGGCTTTTCCGCCTCACTCAGCACAATCAGGGGTACGGGGATGGTTTCCTCGCACATCCGCAGCACGGCATGCAGCAGCGCGGAAGACTGGCCTTTGCTTTTTTCGAGCAGGTCCTTTACCAGCGGGTGCTGGCGGTTGATGGTGTAGTGCCGCTGACCCAGGCGGACATTCTCCTGCCAGACCGGTGTGAAACCAATGCTGTGGGTGTGCTTGAGCTTGCGCCCACGGGCCCGGTAGACTTCCACCGCCCGGGTGCGGGCATGGGTGCCGATTCGCTTGAAGTCGCCCTGCAGCGTGGTCGGCGGGAAGGACTGCGCTTTGCGGATGTCAATCTGCCAGGCATCGTCCAGCGTGTTGGGCAGGTCCACCATGATGCGGGCCAGCTTGCAGTGCTCCTCGCGGCGGAACAGGCCCAGCCAGTCCCCCGCTACCAGCAGCCGCCGGTTACGGTAGATATAAAAGCCCTGGTGGGCACCCCAGCCGCGCAGGCCCCCTGCTTCCTCAAACAGGTCGGGATGGGAAAGCCGGCGGTGATGCGGCAGAATGTAGGGTCGGATAACCACCTGCCCGCTGAGCAGGGTTTCGTCAATCAGACGCTGGGTGAAGGGTTCAGCCGTGAGAAAAGGGTCCCAGGGGCTCAGCTTCTCTCCGTTAACGTAAATCGTCAGGCTGCCGTCTTCCAGATAACGGTGAAAGACCATGGCCAGATGATGTTCGACCAGCTTGACGTACTGGCCAAAAAGCGCTTCGTGCTTTGGATTGCCCAGCTGCAGGGTTCTCACCAGCCGGTCCATCTTTTCCCAGAACACAATGGTACCCTGCGGCTGGGCTGCCAGTTGTTCCACCAGGGATTCATCCGAGACGTGGCACAGCAGGTTCCAAGCCTTTGCCTCGTTCACATAATCTAGGTCCCAGCACCGGAAAGTCACCTCTCCCAGCCGGGGCTTGGAAAGAACTGTGAACCGGCGGCATTGGGAGAAAGAGGCAGTTTTCAGGCCCAGTCCGAACCGTCCCAGGTCGTCTTTGTGGCGCACCTGGCTGGGGTGCCGGCTGCCCGGTCGCATTGCTTCCCGTAGCGCTTCCGGGTTCATACCCCGGCCATTATCCGATAGTGTCAAAGTGGACTGCTGCCCCTGCCAGATGATTTCGAGCTGTACGTCCGTTGCTCCGGCTGCAATGCTGTTATCGATTATATCGGCCACGGCCGTGTCCAGCGTGTAACCGATGGAGCGTAGGGTTTCGAGCATGGAATCAGCCCGCGGGCCGGCCTCCTCGAAAGGAATTGTCTCAAAGCTCATTGATAGCCGGCCTGTTGCCGGTAGGTAGAAACCCGATAGTGGAGGTATCGGATGAAGGTAAGAGTTATATCAGATTTGGCATGGGGAAGAAAACAGCTGGTACATCCCCTGAACGAAGATGGCACCAGCTGTCTGACTGAAATCCGGATTAATATGCAGCAGGAATCGTATCGGATTCTTACTGCGCGTAGTTTAGCGCCAACTGCTTGTCTTTTTTGCCGGAGCGGCGTTTACCTACCGGAGAGTCCGGCCGTAGAAAATTTCCGACGCCATTCAGCGCATTGCGAACGCTTAGGGCAATTCGTTCACCCATCAGCGGCGGGACTGCATTGCCAATCTGTTTCAGCGCCGAAGTCCGGGGTCCTTCAAAGTAGTAGTTGTCAGGAAACGACTGCAGTCTGGCCGCTTCCCGCACTGAAAGCGAACGGCGTTGTTTGATATCCGGGTGAATGTAATAGTGTCCGTCTTTACTGATATGTGCCACCACAGTCTGTGAGTAATGCATATCCGAGGCCACTACCTTGAACCTGTC
>NZ_JBCEVZ010000015.1:0-95574 GCF_038448715.1 Hymenobacter segetis
AGGTCGGTGAGGGAAGTTTCGCGCAAGGTTTCGCTGAATTTGCGACGCCCGAAAGAACGTCATGCAGAGCGCAGCGAAGCATCTCGCGTGCTTTAACTAACTCAATCGATTGGATTTACTTGAGCACGCGAGATGCTTCGCTGCGCTCTGCATGACGTTTATAATTAACCCAGCTTTGCCAGGCTGGCTTTGATACGGCGGAAGGCTTCCACCAGCTTGTCATCGGCGGCGGCGGTGCTAAAACGCATGCACTCCGGTGCCCCAAAAGCGTCACCCGACACGGCCGAAACGTGCGCGTCATTCAGCAGGTACAGCGCCAAATCCATAGATGTGGCGATGGTGCTGCCATCCGGCGCGAGGCGGTTGAAATAAGCCGAGACTTCGGGGAAGATGTAGAACGCGCCGCTGGGCGTGGGCGTGTTGAAACCGGGGATGTCCTTCACGATGTCGAGCACCAAATCGCGGCGGCGGCGGTAGGCGGCCACCATCTCATCGGCCGAAGACCGGCCGCCGCGCAGGGCGGCCAGCCCAGCCCGCTGGGCAATGGAGCAGGTGCCGGAGGTAATCTGGCTCTGCATCTTCTCGCAGGCGGCGGCAATGTCCTGCCGGGCGGCGAGGTAGCCCAGCCGCCAGCCCGTCATGGCGTAGCCTTTCGAGAAGCCGTTGACGGTGATAACCCGGTCTTTGATGGCCTCGAAATGGGCCAGGCTGGCGTGCTCGCCCACGAAGTTGATGTACTCGTAAATCTCATCGGCCAAGGCGTAGACCTGCGGGTGGCGGGCCAGCACTTCGGCGATTTCGCCCAGTTCCTCGCGGCTGAAAACTGCGCCCGTGGGGTTGCAGGGCGAGGAATACATGATGAGCTTGGTGCGCGGGGTGATGGCGGCTTCGAGCTGCGCGGCGGTCACCTTGTACTCGTTTTCGAGGGTACCCACCAGCGTCACGGGCACACCTTCGGCCAGCTTCACCATCTCCTCGTAGCTCACCCAGTAGGGCGCGAATACGATGACTTCCTCGCCCGGATTGACCAGGCTAAGCACGGCGTTGGCCAGCGCCTGCTTGGCCCCGGTGCTCACCACAATCTGGTTGGGCTGGAAATCGAGCTGGTTGTCGCGCTTGAATTTATCGCAGATGGCCTGCCGCAACTCCGGGATACCGGGCACGGGCGTGTAGAAGGTGTAGCCGTCGTCGAGGGCCTGCTTGGCGGCGTCCTTGATGTACTGCGGGGTCTGGAAATCGGGCTCGCCGAAGCTCAGGTTGATGATGTCGATGCCTTTGGCCATCAGCTCGCGGGCTTTTTTGACCATGGCGATGGTGGCCGATTCGTTCATCGCCAGCAGGCGGTGCGAGAGCGGCGAAACGGGCGCGAGCGTGGTGGTATCGGGCATATTGAGCAACGGTGAATGGGACGGCAAAGGTACGGCAGCAGCGCAGTAGCGCGGACTTTTAGTCCGCGAGTGGAACCGATGGACTCGCGGACTAAAAGTCCGCGCTACGGCACTACTGCCCTAGACGGCGCCAGCAGCGCCAGAGCACGCTCAAATCCGTGCCGGGCTCGTAATCTTTGGCGTAGAGCAACTCCAACCGCCGGCGCGTTACCTCATTGAGGGGCGTTGCGGAGTTGGCGGCATCGGCGGGCGAGAGCACGGCGGGCACGGCGCGGGCCGGGCCTTCGAGATGGCGCAGGCCCACCCAGGTGCGCCGGCCGAGCAAGACCGATGCGCAGTTGCGCAGGAACCCCACTTTTCTCGGCTGAAACCAGACCAGCACCGGGCTCAGCACCAGCAAACTGGCGCTGCTCAGCAGGTCGAGTAGACGCTTGGCGCGGGCCTGCTGGGGCTGGTAAAGGTTCAGGGCGATGTCGAGGGTGTAATAGTCGCCGGGCGAGTCTTTGCTGCTGCTGCCGATGATGTACTGGCTGTCCTCAGGCAGGATTTTGTAGGCCACGGGCGGCTCGGCGGGCAGGCCCAGCATGAGGGCGATAATCTGGCTCGCGGCCAGGTCCTTCCCGCAAAAAATCAACTCATTCAACGCGTAGAGGCGGATAATGTCGTCCAGCTGGCGCAGCTCGCCCAGCGGCTCCAAGAGCGACTGCGTGACGGAGTGACGGAGCGAATGGTCCCCGGCCGGCGCGGCCGAGGGCTCAGCCTCCTCCCCCACGCTCACGTAGCCAATCACGCGGGCCGATACCTGGGCGGCATCCAGCAGCTGGCGCACGCGGCGGCTCTCGGGGCCGGAGCCCACGATGGCAATATTTTTCTGTCGCCGCTCGCTCAGATGCAGATTTTTATACTTGATGAAGTGGGCTACCAATTGCCGGCCCACCAGCGCCGCCACGGCCCAGGCCCCGCCCAAAATAATGAGCGCCTTCGAAAATCGCCAAGCATCCAGAAAATTCGAGGCCGCCGAAATCAGCAGCGTGCCGATGAAGATGCCGCGCACCACCCGCGAGGTGCGCACCGGCTGGTCGTAGCCCCCGCTGAGGTAGGCCGACGTGAGCCAGACCGCGATGTAGGCCGGCACAGCCATCGTCATGTACTGCGGCGGATATGCGCCGGGTACAAACTTGTGGTTGTGCTCCCAGTAGGTTTTCAGGAAGTACATGCCGCCCCAAATCAGGCCGGCATCGAGCAACAGCGGGGCGGCGCGGACGGCCAGACGCTCGGCCACGGCCGCCCCGGCCCGCAGCCAGATGGCGGCGTTGATGAGCAGCGAAAACAGGCCCGCTCGGCCCGGCGCGAAGTGCTTCTGGGCAAAAATCACCATCGCCCGGTAGAACACAAATACGTAGTTCACGCTGGTGCGCTTCGTGCTTTCGCCCTTGTAGTGGATGATGCGGGTGCCGGGGAAATAATAGTTTTTCCAGCCACCCTGAGTGAGGCGGTACGAGAGGTCGATGTCCTCGCCGTACATGAAATAGTCTTCGTCGAGCAGCCCCACCTGGTCGAGCGCGGCCTTGCGCAGTAGCATGAAGGCCCCGCTCAACACCTCAATCTCGTGGGTTTCATCCTTATCCAGAAAGCCCAGGTGGTAGCGCCCGAAGGTGCGCGACTTCGGAAAAACACCCGCCAGCCCGAACATCTTGTAAAAAGCCACGGCCGGCGTGGGCAGGGCGCGTTTGCTTTCGGGCAGGAATTTGCCCTGGCCATCGAGCATTTTGATGCCCAGGCCGCCGCAGTTGGGGTGCGCGTCCATGAAATCGCAGCAGGCGCGGAAAGTGTCCTCTTCTACTACGGTATCGGGGTTCAGCAGCAGCTGGTATTGGCCGGTGGCGCGGCGCAGGGCCTGGTTGTTGCCTTTCGAGAAGCCGGGGTTGTCGCGGTTGGCAATGAGGATGACCTCCGGGAAACGCGCCCGCACCATGGCCACCGAGCCATCGGCCGAGTTGTTATCGACCACGAACACCTCCACCGGCTGGCCCAGCTTCTCCACGGCCCGCCGCACTGAGAGCAGCGCCTGCTCCAGGAAATAGCAGACGTTATAATTGACAATGACGACGGAGAGCTTGACCACGGGGCGCGAAATTACGTGTAGAACGCGCATTGTGCCGCCCGCTACCGCTGCGAGCACGAAGCATCGCCTAAGCCAACCGATTTATGCAGCGGAGACGTAACCGCTTGATTTCGGCTTTATCTTTTTATTGATTAAATATGTCTATATACAATAATTTGTATATTCATCTAAGCTTTGTCATCGTGACATGGGGTTATGATGTGTCCGGGCCGTTTAATCCTTAAAATAACCGAACCATGAAAATCATCATCGCCCTTTTACTCATCGGTTTCAGCTTTTCAACCGCCTTCGCGCAGAAAGGGACCGGCACGTCCGCCAGCAACGACAAAATGAAAGCCATGATTATCCAGCTCGACAAAGACTGGGCTGCCGCCACTTTGCATAACGATATGGCTTTCATGAAGAAATTCGTGGCTGATGACTGCCTATTCACGGAGGCCGATGGCACCGTAGCCACCAAGGCTGAGATGCTAAAAGATATGGAATCAGGGGCATCCAAGACCACGGCTAATGAAACCTCCAACTATTCGGTGCGTTTTTTCGGCCCCGACGTGGCAATTATTCGGCACGACATCAATGTCGCCGGCATGGACAAAGGCAAAGACACCAGCGGGGACTACCGCCGGATGCACGTATTTGTGCGCCGCAACGGCCAATGGGTTGTGGTGGACAGCCAGTCGGTGCGGATAGGCGGCAAAGCAATGGCCACGAAGTGATTACAACGCAAGGAAGTACCTGCTGGCGCTGGTATCGGCCCACCGTGCTTTGCCATCTTCTTCCTCCAGGTTATTTATACAGCAAGCCCCGACTCTGGTAAGAGCCGGGGCTTGCTGCCTTATTCAGGAGTGGGTAGGTAGTTGCCTGCAAATATCTTACGCACCTACCGCGCCTGTCGCAGGCGGTCCACGATGCTGCGGCCGAGGGTGATTTCGTCGGCGTATTCCAGCTCGCCGCCCATCGGAATGCCCCGGGCAATGGTGCTGATGTGGACGTTGGGCAGGTCGCGCAGGCGGCGCGAGAGGTAGAAGGCCGTGGTGTCGCCCTCCATCGTGGGCGAAATGGCGAGGATAACCTCGCGCACTTCCGAGTCTTCGCCCGCAGCCCGCTCTACCAGCGAATCAATGTGCAAATCGGAAGGGCCAATTCCTTCAATTGGCGAAATCACGCCACCCAATACATGATACACGCCCTTATACTGGCCGGTGTTTTCGATGGCGATGACGTCGCGCACGTCCGACACCACGCAGACCAGGCTGTGGTCGCGCAATTTGTTGGCACAGATGCCGCACTCCTCGGCATCGGAAATGCTGTGGCAGGTTTTGCAGTAGGTGATTTCGAACCGCATCTTGGCCAGGGCCTCGGCCAGGGTGGCCGTGGTGTCCATTTCGGCCTTCAGCAGGTGCAGGGCCAGGCGCAGGGCCGTTTTGCGGCCGATGCCGGGCAGGCGCGACAGCTCGCCGACGGCGTTTTCAATCAGTTTTGAGGGGAACTCCATTCAGTTAAATGGGATGGATGGCTAAACGACATCGGCCGAGATGCCGCGGTCGTGAATGGCGGTGCAAAGAGGCTCCAGCTCCTCGTAGGTGCCGATTTTGACGGCGCACTTGCCCTTGTAATGGATGAGCAGGGTGCACTGCTCGGCCTGCTCGGGCTGGTGGCCGCACACGTCCATCAGGGTTTTGATGACGTGGTCGAAGGTGTTGATGTCGTCGTTGTACACCACCAGGTTGCGCAGCTCTACGGCTTCTTCCAGCAGTAGAACGTCATCTTCGTAATCAATTTGCGGACGGGTATTCATAGGGCAAATTTACGCAGGAAAGGCCGCGTGAGATAGCCAGTAATAACCCCCAATCCGTCTTATTCGTTTCGTTGGTTCCCGGAGATTTGTCCCGCGCCCCGCCGTTTTCGGGCGTAGTTTTCCGTTTCGCCGCGTCAGCTTTCGCCGGCCCGCTCCTTTTCCGCATCCGCTTGCCATGCCCGTTCCCTCCGCCGATTTCAAAAAAGCCCTCAAGCGCCTCTCCGAGCCCGAAAAGGAAGCCCTCCTGCTCCGCGCCGTGCGCCGCGACGCCGAACTCTACGAAACCTTCCGCTTCGAATTACTGGCCGACGTGACCCTGGGCCAGATTCAGGAAGAAACCGCCGACCGCATCCACGAGCTATTTGCCGTAGCCGTCACCGGCCGCCTGCTCAACCGCAGCCTCGTGAAGGCCGTGCGCGCCGGCGTGCAGGAAGCGGCCCGCGCCCGCCGCATCACCAAAAACAAGCAGCTCGAAATCGACCTGCTGCTTTACATCCTGCGCCAGTGCATCGATAATTACTCGGGCCAGTTCGACAGCGTGTGGGACGGTTTCTACAACGCCACCGCCCGCCTGGCTGCCCGCCTGCCCGCCCTCATCCTCAAAAGCCTGCACGAAGACCTCTGGGTCGAATACCAGTCGGAGCTGGACGACGTGCTGCGCGAGCTGCACAGCCGCAAGAAAAGCCACAACCTAAAATTCGACTTGCCCCGAAAATTCGAAATCCCGGAATAAAACGCACAAAAAAAGGCCTGCCGAATCCGGCAGGCCTTTTTTATTCGCTGTGAAAACCGCAATTATGCTTTCTTGGCGATTACGTTGAAAGTCAAATCGAACGTGTCGTAGATGGCTTTGTCGCCGATGCTTTCGAAGAACGACTTCGAGCCGTATTTCAGGCCGAATTTGGTGCGGTCGATGGTAACCTTACCGCTGGCGGCGGCCACGCCGTCTTTCACGCCGGCTTTGGCGGGGAAGCTGATGCGCTGCGTCACGCCCTTGATGGTCAGGTCGCCGGCGATGGTCACGTTATCGGCATTGGCGGCGGCACCTTTGATGGGCGTTACGCTGGCAATTTTGAAAGTCGAAGTGGGGTAAGTAGCCACGCCGAAGAAGTCGTCGCTGCTCATGTGGCCCACAAATTTGCCCTGGCTTTCGGCATCTTTGATGTCGGTGGCCACCATGGTTTTCATGTTCACGGTCACGGTGCCGCCCACGATGTTGTTGCCTTTCACGAGCAGGTCGCCGTCGGAGAACTGCATGGTGCCCACGTGGCCGTGGGTTACGGCTTTGCCTTCCCAACCCAGGGTGCTCAGCTGCGGCTGCAGCTTGTAAGCGGGGGCCGGAGCTGCGGTGGCTACTTTGGGAGCCGAAGCAGCGGAAGTTGCGCCGATGGTGGCAACGGCAAACAGAGCGGGCAAGAGGAATTTTTTCATCTTAAACAAGGATTTGAAAAAAGGTAAGAAGTGTGAGTTGAAGTAAGCATCACGGCCGGGCCGCAACGAAAAAGCGTGCCGGAATTCCGGCGATTTAGGTTGTTGAAAAACGGCTTATTCCACCGTTCGCATTTTGTCGAGCAGGGCGTTCAGCTGGCGCATCTCGTCCTCGTTCAGCGCCATGTTTTCTTTGGTGTACAGCACCCCGGTTTGCTCCACCTGGTCGAGCAAATCGAGGCCAGCTTTGGTAATTCGGATGTCGACGGCCCGACGGTTGGCTGGGCACACGGTGCGGGTCACTAATTTTTTTTCTTCGAGGCGGTCCACGATGCGCGAGGCGTTGCTGGTTTTGTCCAGCATCCGGTCGATGAGCAGGGCCACCGTGGCCGGCAGCGGGTGCTGCCCGCGCAGAATGCGCAGAATATTGAACTGCGGCGAAGTGAGGCCAAACGGCTTGAACGCCGCCGCCTGCCGTAGCTGCAACCAGCCAGCCGTATATATCAGATTGATAAAGGCCTTTTGGTGCTCGTCGCGGAAAATGGGCTGTTTGATTTCGTCTTCGATGCGCATAGTAGGCAGTGGAATCGGATGCAAATATAATGTACATACATTTAATGTCACAACATCGTTCCCAATTATTTTAAAAAGTTTAGCCTTCTGCTCCTCCTGCCCTACCGCCGGGGCCTAAAATCCGTATCCCCGCACATTCACCATTCCCTGTATTGCTATGAATCGTTTCTTCCTGCTCGTATTCGCCGCTGGCTGCCTGGCCACTGCCCCACACCTGGCCGCTGCCCAGGCTGGCGGCTTCCCGGTGCAAACCACCAGCCGCACCCAGTTTGTAATGCTTGACGGCGAAGTAGTGCGCCGCGAGGGCACCCAGACCACGCCCCTCACCCAAAACGTGAAGCTGGCCGGCGGCGTGAAAATCAACTACAAAAACGGCATCGTAGAAATGCCCGCCGACAAAATCAACCCTCAGGGCAAGAAAATCACTCTGCACGAAGGCGACTACGTGAAGCCCGACGGCGGCGTGGTATTTGCCACCCCCGCCAGCGCCGCCGCCGCCCGGGGCGAGGGCACGCCGCCCACCACGCCCCCCGGCACCAAGTTCGAGCCCTACGTGCAGCACGGCCCCGGCTTCTCCGACCCCGCCATGCAAGTGTCGTTGCTCAATAAAAAGATTGAGCTGCTCAACCAGAAAATCCAGGTGCTCAGCCAGGGCCAGCCCACCAAGCCTGATACCAAGGCCATCGACGACCAGCTCAAGCAGCTTGACGCGCAACTGAACGGGCCTAAGTAACCCAAATAGCAGCGCACCGACTTCTAGCAGGTCGGTAGTAAGCCCGAATAGCTAAAAACCTGAAAGCCCCGGCGGGATGACACTCACCAACCGAGTGTCGCCCCGCTGGGGCTTTGTTACGCTAGCATCGGCCGTTGCTACCAATATGTCGCCCCGCCAGGGCTTCTTTATTATGGCAGCAACTTGACAGGCCGGGCCTAAGCCCGCCGCAGCAGCCCAGCTTCTTCCCGCACCAGCCCAAACGGCTCATCCTTCACAATCAGAAAGCCATCCAGGTCCAGCACTTCGGCCAGGGCACTGATTTCGAGGGCGGCCGCGATGCCCACGCTGGTTTCCACCATGCAGCCCAGCATGGGCAGCAGGCCGTGGGCGCGGGTACGGCGCAGCAGGTCGATGCCGCGCCGGAAGCCGCCGGCTTTCATCAGCTTCACGTTCACGCCATGGAATTGCTGAGCAATTTCGGCAAAGTCGGCCGCATCGGTCACCGACTCATCGGCGATGAGCGGCACGCTGCTGCGGGGACATAGGTAGCGGTAGTCGTCGGCCAGGGCGGCGGGCAGGGGCTGCTCCAGTAGTTTTATATACAGCCCGGGCACCGCAGCGGCGGCTTCCTGGAAGCGTAGTACGCTGTCGGCATCGGGCCAGGCTTCGTTGCCGTCTACCAGCAGGGCGTGGCCGGGCAGAGCGCGGGCCACTTCGCGCAGCAGGTCGAGGCCACCAGCCTGGTTTACTTTGATTTTTAATAGCTGAAAGCGGGCGGCATCCTGCTCACGCAGGAAACCGGCCACTTCGTCCGGCTCCATAATGGGGAGGGAAAACGCCGTGGGCACGGCGGCAGCGGGCGGCGGCACACCCAGCCATTGCCACACCGGCTGCCCGGCGCAAGCGGCCAGCCACTGAACCAGCGCGGATTCGAGGGCAAAGCTCAGGGCATGCGCTACAGGGTTGGTAGCCAGCAGGGCATCAAGCTCCGACAAGGCGGTGACTTCGGCTAAGCCATTGGCCAGCAGGATGGCGAACTGTTCCTGGAGCAACTCCGGCGACTCGCCGTAGCGGACATTGGGCGCGGCCTCGCCGGTACCCTGCTGGCCGTGGCCGGCCACGCGCAGCACCAGATTGGTTTTGGTGGCCGAGGCATTGCGGGATATTTTCCAAACGTAGCGAAGCGGAAGCAGGTGCGGAGTGAGGGTCCAGATAGGCATGAGCGAGAGGGAAGCAGCATCACCGGGGCTTGAGCAGCAAGCGCTACCGACGGGTAACGCAACAACCACGGAGAATTCGGGGCATTAAACGAAATTTTTGCTTCATCAGCTTAAAAAGCTGCTGGAAACTGCTCGAAAGAAGCAGAATTTTATTTCGGTGCCAACCAACGGCAGAATTAGACCGATGGGAAGAAATCAATAGGCCCTATTGCTTCCTTAAAACAAATCCCGCAGCCGGCTTCCGGTAGTGCCCAACGGGCACGGTCGGGCTTGGTGGCGGGATAATGCCGTTCTTTGAGGCCTCATTCCGTATTCACGGCCTTTTTCAATTGCATGGCAAAATCCCGTTTACTCCTCGTTGCTTTTATGGTGCTGCTGGCTGGTGTGCTCACCGTGCTCGCCGCCAACCAGATGCTGGCCCTGCCGCCCGTGGTGCCCGTAGCGGCCCGCTGGCTGGCCCTGCTGGCCATTGCCGCCGCCGTGGCCCCCCGGCGCTCCCTCACCCTCTGGATTGTGGTGAGTATGCTCATCGGCATCGAGCTTGGGCATGATGCACCCGGCGTAGCCATGAACCTCAAAGTACTGAGCGACGCCTTCTTACGCCTCGTAAAAACCATCATCGCGCCGCTGGTTTTCGCTACGCTGGTAGTCGGCATTGCCGGCCACGCCGACCTGAAGCAGGTGGGCCGCATGGGCCTCAAAGCGCTGGTTTACTTTGAAGTCGTCACCACGTTTGCCCTCTTCATTGGCCTGGCTGCCATCAACTTAACCAAGGCCGGCGTGGGCATCAGTCAGGTTGGCGTGAAGGAAGAAGCCCTGACCGCCGCCGCCCCCCAGACCGCCGCCGACATCATCCTGCACATCTTCCCCGAGAACATTGCCAAATCGGTGGCCGAAGGGCAGGTGCTCCAGGTGGTTATTTTCGCCATCATCTTCGCTATCGGCCTGGCCCTCACCCCGGAGCGCCCGCGCCGCGTGATGCTGGAATTCTGCGAAAGCCTGTCGGAAGTCATGTTCAAGTTCACCAACGTGGTGATGTATTTCGCACCGCTGGGCGTGGGCGGAGCCCTGGCCTACACGGTGGGCAAAATGGGTTTCGCCCCGCTGCTCAATGCCTTGCAGCTGCTGCTCACGCTCTACGGGGCGCTCATTGCCTTCGTGCTGCTGGTGCTGCTGCCGGTAGCATTATTTGCCCGCCTGCCGCTGCGCCGCTTCATCGCGGCCGTGGCCGAGCCGGTCAGCATCGCCTTCGCCACCACGTCCTCGGAAGCGGCCCTGCCCCGGGCCATGGAAGCGATGGAAAGCATCGGCGTGCCACGCCGCATCGTGGCCTTTGTGATGCCGACGGGCTATTCGTTTAACCTCGACGGCACGACGCTATACCTTTCGCTGGCAGCCGTTTTCGTAGCGCAGGCTGCCGGGGTGCCGCTCACTTTCGGCCAGCAATTGCTCATGGTATTCACGCTGATGCTCACCAGCAAGGGCGTGGCGGGCGTGCCCCGGGCCTCGCTGGTTATCCTGCTGGCCACGGTAGCATCGTTCAACCTGCCGGCCTGGCCGGTGTTCATCATCCTGGGCATTGATGCCCTGATGGATATGGCCCGCACGGCCGTGAACGTGCTCGGCAACTGTTTAGCTTCGGCCGTCGTAGCCCGTTGGGAAGGAGAATTTGTAGACGGCTACCATGGCCCCGACCCGGCAGCCGTTTCGCAATAGAACTTTTTCAATAATAGCCAAGTTAAACAAGTGGCTTGGCCGGTTGAATTCCTCTTTTTAAGGGGTATTTTGAGCCTTTTACCGAGCAGATGCCAACTGGTTGATGTAAATCATCTAATTTTACACCATGCCTTTGAAGTAATTGCAAGAGGTTTGGCAAAGGCATTTTTTTGTTGTAATATTTGATTTTTACGATATAATTTTCTACCTTCCGCCTATGAAAATCGTCCGTCCTCTCGCATTACTGGCTCTTTCGCCGATGCTACTGCTGGCTCCGGCTTGCGTGTCGGTCAAGACTATGATGAAAGGCACGCCATCGGCGGCCATCTCCAAACGCCTGCCGCCGCTGGAAATTCTGGCCGACCAGGGCCCGCTGGCGATGAACGACGGAGCTCTGCCCGAAGACCCGCTGAAATTATTTCAGCAGGAGTGCCGGGTGAATTTGACGGAACCCACCGACTCGGCCACGTACGGCTACGCCAAGCTGATAGTGAAGAAGGTACGCACCCTGCGCACCGGCCGCGCCGTGCAGGGCCTGCAGGTACTCACCTTCATGATTCCCGCTGTGGTGGGCGTGCCACTGGAATGGTATAAAACCACGCTGCAAGCTGAAGTACAGGTGAGCGACGCGGCCGGCAACCTGCTGGGCTCCTACCTCGGCACGGGCACCTCGGAAGTGAAAGTGGCCATGTACCACGGCTACTCGCAGACGGCCGCGCCCCGCCTGGCCGACGTTATTGCCCTGCGCAGCGCCATGGCCCAGATTCGGCCCCAGCTCGATACTGCCACCACCCGCCTGCGCCCCCTGCTGATGGCCGGCGGCACCGTGGAAAACCCCACCCTGCCGGCCTCGTCGGTGGTGACGGGCAGCCGCTAACCCTTGGGTTAACGCTCGTTTTTTTCCTCTTCTGAGTTAGCATTAAAAGGCCCGTCGTGCCCTGCCTCCCGGTTCCGGGCAGTGGGCGCGACGGGCCTTATCTTTGGGATTACCATGACCCACCTCCTGCCCTTCCGGTTTTCTGCCATTCTGCTTTTGGGCCTCGGGCTGCTGCCCGGCTGCTGCGCCAATAACGTGTGCGACTGCCCCGGCGAAGCCCAGGCGGATGCCATCAAGCTAGTTTTCTCACAGACCGACTTTCCCATTAGAGCTGACCTCGATACGATTGTGCTTCAGCGCTATCCGTTGGTAATCGTGCCGGCCAGCGGCTCCAACCCCGGCACCAAGCCCGAAACCGTGACCCTGATTCGCTCGGTAGCCCAGGCCTACGACACGATTGTTATCAACAACAGCACGCCGTTTGGCCAGGTGAGCACGGCTAAGCTCGACCAATACCAGTACTACGTGTGCTATTATCCGGCCCCACACCGGAAGAGCCCGGCCTTCGCCTTGGTTATTGATAAGGTAGCGTTGAAGGGAAATCTGGATGGCAACGGCTGCTGCACGTGCTACACCAACACGCAAAAGGACATTACCACGCGCAAGGACATCACGGCCAGCGCCTCCACGGCTCTGACTGTTAACCTCAAGGACAAAGGACTCCCGGCCTTCCCCGCCTTCACCATCACCAAGTAGCCCGCCAGGCGCTTGCCTACGTATAGCTACCGCCGCGCTGCAACGTTTGGCCGGGCATTCCTGTTTTCGTTCCTATGGCTGCTGAACCTACTCTTACGGTGGCTCCGACGGTGCCCGCTGCACCGCGCCCGCCCGCTCCTGCTTCTGTTTTTCCATTTAAATCCACGCTCAGCCTGGAGCCGCTGATTGCCTATTGGCATGCGCGCGAAAGCGCCAGCAATGCCGGCGTGGCCCTGTTGGCCAAGGCCATTGGCCAGCAGGTGGCCGAGGCGGGCTGGTGCCGGGGCCTGCTCACCGATTATTCGGTGCTGGAATGCAACTGCGACCTGGTGGAAACCCTGATGCTGGCCGTGTTCCCGCCGGCCTCCTTTGCCACCGACATCAGCGGCGTGGTGGCCCCGTTTCAGCGGCGCAGCTTCTACTCCACGCACTTGTTCGAGGAGATAATGCTGAACAAGGACCGCACCGTGAAGCAGCCGCTCAACATCGACATGGCGGCCATGGAGCGGCAGATGGGCCTGATGGCCTACCACCTGATACTGCACCGCCTGTACGGGGCCGAAATGCCGAGCCTGGGCACCATCGTTTTTACTGTACCCGACTACAAAATCGGGTTGTACCGACACTACGGGGTCGATTTTAACTCCGATTTTGTGATGGTGAAGGTGGTGGGCGAATTGCCCGCACTCACACCCGAACAGATTGAATTTCTGATTCATAACCGCCACCGGCCGGAGTTCTGGAATGAGCTGCTGCCGCCCGAGCATTTCGAGCTGGAGGGCTTCAACCTGTTGCAGCTGGTGGATATTACCGACCAGGAAATCCTGTCGGAGCTGAAGTACGACCTGCTGGAGCGCGACGTGCTGCAAACCCCCGCCCGCTTCGAGCAGATTCAGGAGAAGCTGCGGGTACTGTTTGCGCAGCCGGCCTTGCAGCTGGGTATTGCGGCTTATGACGAGAAAAAGCGTGCTTTCGTGGACTTTGGGCGCAAAATCAACCACAGCTTTCTCACCAAGCAGGTTCAGCACCAGTCGGCCGACGGCAGCTTCCGGCAGATTTATGAGCGCCTGCTGCGCGAGCGGGAGCCGTTGGTGCTCAAGGATGTAGCCACGGCCGACATTCCGCACGACCTACGCCATCAGATTATTACGCTGGGCATCAAGTCGGCTATTCTGGCGCTGCTGCCCTACGGCAACGACACGGTGGGCCTGCTGGAGCTGGGCACGCCCGACGTGAACGGCCTCGATGAGTTTGACATGGACAAGGTAGCGCAGTTTGTGCCGCTGTTTGCGGTGGCGGTGAAGCGCAACGCTGAAGACCTGCAGTCCCGCATTCAGGCCGTGATTCAGGAGAAATTCACCGCCATTCACCCCACCATGGAGTGGCGCTTTGCCGACGCGGCCCGCAACCTGCTGACGCAACTCGATGCCGGAAACCGCACGGCCGAAATGGAGGCCATCGTGTTTGAGGACGTGTACCCGCTGCACGGCTCCTGCGACATTCGCGGCAGCAGCACGGTGCGCAACGAGGCCATTCAGGGTGACCTCATCGAACACCTCACGCTGGCTAATAAGGTCCTGAAAAAGGCTTCGGAATGCCAGCAGCTGCCCATTCTGGACGAGTTGAAATTCTACGTTACCAAGAACCTGAAGCGGCTGCGCGACGGCCTGCTTTCCGGCGATGAGGCCAATATTTACGACTCGCTGAAGCGCGAAGTGGAGCCGCTATTCGAGTATCTGGCTACGCACACGCCCGAGCTGCGGCCCGTCATCACCAGCTACTGGAATAATATTGACCCCAAGCTGGGCATTCTCTACAAGCGCCGCCAGGACTTTGAAATCAGCGTGACTACGCTCAACGATGCCGTGAGCGACTACCTCGACGAGGAGGAAGAAAAGGCGCAATCCATGTTCCCGCATTACTTCCAGCGCTACAAAACCGATGGCGTGGAGTTCAATATCTACGTGGGCAGCACGCTGGTACAGGATAAGCCGTTCGACTTGGTTTTCCTGAAAAACCTGCGCCTGTGGCAGCTGCTGACGATGGTGGAAATCACACGCCGCACCCATGTGCTGAAGGCCACCCTGCCCGTGCCGCTGGATACGACGCAGCTTATTCTCATTCACGGGCAGCCGCTAAGCATTCGGTTCCGGCAGGATGAGCGGCAGTTCGACGTGGACGGCGCCTACAACATCCGCTACGAAATAATCAAGAAGCGGATTGATAAAGCCACCGTGCTGGGCACGGGCGAACGCCTGACCCAGCCCGGCACCCTAGCCCTGGTGTACGCGCAAACCCGGGAGGCCGTGGAATACTACGAGTACATCGACTACCTCCAGGACCGGGGCCTGCTGGAGGCGGGGGTTGAAGAGCTTGAACTGGAAGAGTTGCAGGGCGTGAAAGGCCTGCTGGCCCTGCGGGTACGGGTCCGGTTGGCCGAATAACGCTTGCCAAACGTCTTTTTAAGTAGCAAGAAAGCGCGTCACAACGACGCGCTTTCCTCCTCCATCACGGCCTCTTCCTCGCGCCAGAACAGCTTCAGGCCGGCCCGGAAAGCCACCAGCCACGCCGCGCCGCCCGCGAAGCCGGCCAGCACATCGGTGGCGTAGTGCGCGTGCAAATACACCCGCGTGAGGCCAATCAGCCCCGCCCACAGCAGCAGCGGCACCACCCAAACCGGCCGCTTGAAATGCCGCGCCAGCAGCCACGCCAGACACCCGTAGAACGTGATACCCAGCATGGCGTGGCCGCTGGGAAAGCTCAGGCCGAAGGTTTGGAGCAGGGCGTTGGTGGGCCGGGGGCGGTTGAAATACCACTTTAAGAGCTGATTGAGCAGCACGCTGCCGGCCATGGCCAGCAGCATTTCCCAGGCCCCGCGCGGGTGGCCGGCCCGGCGTATCAGCAACGGTGCGATGACGCTGGCAGGCAGCAGAAACGGCAGCGCCGCGAAAAACGTGACCACCCGCACCGGACCGGTCAGGCCCGGGTTGGCCAGCCGCCAGCCATCCACAATGCCCGAGGCCCAGTTGTCGAGTGCCACCGAGTGATGCACGAACACTACCCGCGCCAGGTAAAAGAACACCGCGAAGGCCACGATGAACAGCACCAGTCCAAACAGCACTTCGACAGTGAGCAAGCCGGCCAGGGCCAGCAAGCGGGAGGTAAACCGATTCATAGCGGGCAAAAATGCCGGGAAATAAAAATGCCAGCAATTGCTTTCAGTACGGAAAATAAAAAAAGCCAGCCCGGTGGGGCTGGCCTTTTAAAACGTGCGCTCGGGGAGACTCGAACTCCCACACCTTGCGGAACTGCCGCCTGAAGACAGCGCGTCTACCAATTTCGCCACAAGCGCAAGCTGGGCTAAAAAACCGCTCATCCCGAAGGAGGAGTGGCTTTTTGATGCTGCAAAGATACAGTGCTGTTTTATCGCCACGCAACACATAGGCCATTTTTTTCAGTTGAACGGGGCTACTGAACGGCACCGGCAATTGTTTTTCAGTTACTTGCCGGCCCAATTATTTTTCCTGCAATCGTTATTTTCTGATGGCTTTGCCCCCAACAGCCCCTCTTTCTACCCCCGCAGCTCCCGAAAAGCTGGTTGGCTTCGACCAGGCGGTGTGGTTTTATGATGCGCTGGCTGGCCTGGTGTTCGGGTCGTCGCAGCAGGCGGCCCAGTTGGCGGCGCTGCGTGGCCTGCCGGGCGGTGCGCCGCACATTCTCATTTTGGGCGGAGGCACGGGCTGGGTGCTGGACGAAGTATTGCGGCGGGTGCCAGCCGCTACGGTGCTGTACTTGGAGGCATCGCCCAAAATGCTGGGCCGCGCCCGGGCCCGGCTGGCACGTGAGTTTCCGCAGGCGGTGGGTCAGGTTGAGTTCCGGCACGGCACCCAGGCGGCCCTGCAACCGGCCGAACGGTTCGGGGCCATCATCACCTTCTTCGTGTTGGACTGCATTCCCTCGGCGGACCTCGGGGCGGCGCTGGCGCAGCTGCGGGCAGCCCAACGCCCCGGGGCACCGTGGCTGGTGGCTGATTTCCGGCCGGCACGGCGCGGCTGGCGGCGCTGGCTGCTCCGGCTGATGTACCTGTTTTTTCGTCTCACTACCGGCTTGCGCGCCCGGGAGATGCCCGACCTGCGCGCGGCCCTGGGCCGGCTGGGGCTGGCGGCCGGGCACCCGCAGCTTTTTTTTGGCGGAGCTATGGAAGCACTGATTTTTACAGAAAACCCGGCTATGGCCCAACCTTGATATTTACTAACACTGTTTCACCAAGTTGAAACATGATTTTATCATTATCCACACCCTTTTTTACAATGATTACCCTTATTTTATTGTAAATTTTCTGCAACTTTGTATTCCACACCGCTCACGGCTTTCTATTGCATTACTTGTTTCCTTATTATTTCTGCCCATGAAACACACGGTCACAACTGCTATTTTATTTTCATTGGGACTGGGCGCTTTCCAGGCGCAGGCACAGGTAAAACCCGCTCCGGGCAAGCCCTTGCCGGCGAAGGCCGCGCCTGCCGCAGTTAAACCTGCCCCGGCCAAGCCATTTGCTGTTAAACCGGGAATTGCCAAGCCGGCTCCTGTTAAACCCGCTCCTGGTAAACCAGTACCTGCCAAACCCGCAGCTCCTAAACCCGCACCCGTAAGTGCCGCGCCAGTAGTGCCAGCACCAGCCGCCGCTCCGGTAGCTGCTCCGGCTCCTGCGCCAACCCCGGCCAAGGCCGATACCGGCCCGGCTGTGCGCTATACCATGGCGTTTCCGAACGCGGTGCACCACGAGGCTAAGGTGACGGCCACGTTTGCGGGACTGACCGGTGGCGGACCGCTGCATGTGCGTATGGCGCGCAGCTCGCCCGGCCGCTACGCCATCCATGATTTTGCCAAAAACGTGTATTACGTGGTGGCCACTGATGGGGCCAACCACCCCCTCCCCCTGAACCGCCCCGACCCTTATGGCTGGGACGTGATGCCCGCTGCCGATGGTACCGTCGTTTTCAGCTACACGCTGTACGGCGACCAGACGGACGGCACTAACGTGGGCATCGACCAGCAGCACGCCCACCTCAACCTGCCGGCCGCCCTCTGCTACGCCACCGGGCTGGAGGGCCGCGCCACCGAAATCAAGTTCGACCTGCCCGCTACCTGGAAAGTGGCCTCGCAGCTGCGCCAAGGCTCCGATAAGTCCGTGTTCACGGCTCCCAACATGCAGTACATGATGGATAGCCCGGTATCGTTGGGGCCGCAGCAGGTGCTGTCGTGGCAGGAAGGCGACCAGACCATTGAGCTGGCCACGCTGTACATGGGCCCGGCGTCCGAAGTTGATGCCTACGCCAAGAAAATTCAGAAGGTGGTAAAGGAGGAAAAGGCCGTTTTTGGTGAGCTGCCTACGTTCGATTTCGCCCGCTATACCTTCGTGGCCGACTACCTCAGCCAGGCCAAGGGCGACGGCATGGAGCACCGCAACTCCACGTCCGTGACCAGCCCCCGCACCCTGAAGGACGAGGATGCCACCAAAAACCTGGGCACCGTGGCCCACGAGTTTTTCCACGCCTGGAACGTGGAGCGCCTGCGCCCAAAAGACCTGGAGCCCTTTGATTTCCAGCGCGTGAACATGAGCGACAACCTCTGGTTTGCCGAAGGCTTTACGCAGTATTACGGCCGCCTGGCCTTGCGCCGCGCCAAGCTGATTGAGGACGAGGATTTTTACGACGACATCAGCCGCTGGGTGAACCTGCGCCAGAACAGCCCCGGTGCCCGCTACGCCTCGGCCATCGACATGAGCCGCCAGGCGGCCTACACCGACGGGGCCGGTACCGGCGCGCCGATGAACCTGGTAAACACCAACTTGTCGTACTACGACCAGGGCGCGGGCATCGCGCTAGTGCTCGATTTGCAACTGCGCCAGCACCACCGCTCCTCGCTCGACAAGTTTATGCAGGCCATGTGGCTGCAGTACGGCAAAAAGCAGGCGGGCTACGCCCCTACCAATCCCTACACCACCCGCGACTTGCAGCGCGTGCTGGGCGAGGTGAGCAAGGACACGGTTTTTGCCAGCCGTTTTTTCCGGCAGTACGTGTACGGCCGCGAGCAGCCGCGCTTCAGCGAAAACCTGCTGGTGGCCGGTCTGGCCGTGATTCCGACCCGTGCCCTAGGCGCGGCCCTGCCCAGCCAGGTTGAGTTTGACGAAGAAGGCCGCTGCCTGGTAGCTTATAATACCCAGATTGGCTCGGGCCTGTACAAGGCCGGCATCGACCGGGGCGACCAGATTGTGGTGCTTGATGGCCAGACCATCAAAAGCTCCGGCGACCTCGACGGCGTGCTGCACAAGCACTCGCCCAGCGACGTGGTATTTGTAAAAGTGAAGACGCGGGGCGGCGTGGAACGCACCACCCAGCTCATCCTCGCCGAAGACCCCAACGTGCAGGTGAAACCCGTGGAATCGGTGGAGAAAATGGTGCTTTCGCCCGCACAAAAAGTATTGCGTGAGGCGTGGTTAGCCAGCCAAGCTTCCAACTAAAAACAAACTGATATAAGAATGGCCCCGGCGGGCCGGTGCCGCGTGAAGCGGCCCGGTTGGCCGGGGCTTTTTGCTGCGCGGTGGTTGGGGCCGGTTGATTGGGTAAAATCTTTACCTTTGAACGGTTGGCAGCGGTTTTTACACTGTTGCGGCAATTTTCGCTTACCCGCCGTCTCCTTTCTATCACCTCCTTTTTCCGTTCTGTCATGGCAATCTTCGATAAGCTCGCCCACGCTGCCAAGGACTTTTTCATTGAGCCCGAGGAAGGCGCGGTTGCTCCGACCACCCCACCTACCACGCAGTACGGGGCCGCTGCCCAGCCCGCCGCCGCACCCACCGCCCCTAACGCAACACCCAATGCCGCCCCGGCTCCCGGCCAGGCCGAGCAGCGCCACCTCGACCACATCGCGGGCCTGCTGGCCGGCGATGGCAAGGATTTCGCGGCCTATATGAAGATGGTGAAGAGTATGGCTGCCGCCGGCCTGAGCGGCCCCATGCTCTACCAAACGGCCTTCAACGCCTTCACGGCCGTGAACGGCAGCACCGTGCCTGCACTACTGGCCTCGGCCACGCAGTTTGAGCAAACCCTGGCCGATGACCGCGCGAAAGTCCTAGCCCGCCACCGCGAGAAAATGGGCGAAGGCGCGGCTCCTGGGGCCGCGCCCGGCCCGGTAGCCCTGCTCATGGCCCAGGAAAAAAAGCTGGCCGCCGACCTGGCCGAGCTCACCCAACAGCTACAGGCCAAGCAGCAGCAGCTTCAGCAAACCCAGCAGCAGCTGGGCGAGGAACGCCAGAAAACCCAGAGCGCGCTGGCCTCCTACGAGCTGGCCAATGCCGCTGCAATGGCCGACCTGCACACCCACCACAAAGCCGCCGAAACGTTTTTGAACGCGGCGAAGTAGGTTTTTCCGATTTCCACTCTTCACTTTTTCTGCGAAATGAATACTCCGTTATTAGGTCCGCCCTCGCCCGCCGATGGCCTGCCGTCCTGGCAAAAACCGGAGAAAGCCGCCGCCTGGATTTTCGTAGCCGGACTGGTCGGTTTGGGCGTGTATTACTGGGGCAAGATTCTGCCCTTTCTCATTGATATTGTTTTCAATACAGTGAAGCTGGGCATTGGGCTGGGCGTGTTGTTTGTGCTGATTTTGCTGGTTACGAACAAGCGTATTCAGACCGGGCTGTGGTATTTGGGGCAGCGCATTTTCCGCACGGCCGCCAGCATTTTCGTTAACACCGACCCCATCGGCATCATGGAAGACTACATCTCGAACACCGAGAAGGAAGCCCGAAATATGGACGCCGAAGTAGGCCACATCGAGGGGGCCAACGAGCTGGTGAAACGCAAGATGGCTGCCAATACCGCCCAGATGAAAGAATACTTGGCCTTGGCCGCCTCGGCTCAGCGCCAGGGCGAAAAGGACAGCGCCGACAGTTACGCCAGCCGCGCCGCCCAGCTCGAAGACTACAACCGCCGCCTGCAGCCCATGGCCACCACCACGGCCAACGTGAGCCTAGTGATGCGCCAGATTCTGAAAGCCGCCCTGCGTCAGATTGATAACAGCAAGTTCAAAGTCAACCTGCTGAAAGACGAATACGCCTTGGTGAAACGCACCAGCTCCGGCATGCGCGCCGCCATGAACATCCTGCGCGGCGACCCCGACAAGAAATACTTCTTCGACCTGGCCACCGACCGCGTGGCCGAGGACATGGCCCAGCAACTCGGTCAAATCAAGCAAGCTATGCGCTACTCGCAGGAGTTCGTGAAGGAGATGGACATCCAGAACGGGGTGATGAGCGAGAAGGGCCAGCACCTGCTCGACCAGTACCAGAAGGGTGAATTCAGCGCCATTATGAACAACGAGCCGCCCGTGCCGATGACGGCTGCCACCACCCGCCAGGCCACCGACGACGCCTACGGCAAGCTGCTTGACTAATACTTGTCATTCCGACGCAGGAGGAATCTGGGGAAACCGTTGGACAAGTTCCCTCAGATTCCTCCTACGTCGGAATGACAAAGCCCAATCTGGTTAGCTACTAATCTCCCGCCGCGTAACATTGCCCCAGCAAACTCTCCCCTTTCATCACCTTCTAACTGCAACCACCATGCGGCTCACCTTCGCCAGCAAGGCCATTATCGCGGCCATCATCCTCATCGGCCTTTACTTCGGTATCCGTCGCTTCACGGCCACCAACCCGGAACTAGCCAAAACCGGCCGCTCGGCCATCGACCCGGTGGCCGACACCACCAGCCGCTCCGGTGACCAGGGCGGGTCGGGGTCTTACGATACGCCGGCCCAGGCCGGGGGGGCCAAGCCGGCTTTCTCCTACGAAGCGCCCGCGCCCGTCGACGGCAAGCTGAAAGGCGTGGTGGAACTGGGGGCCAGCGGCTTCAACTCCTTCATCGTTCGCATCGACCAAAACCGCACCTGGAAGCTGGAAAAAGCCGATTTCGGCAACAGCCTGGTGATGGAAAACATGGCCACCGATGACGACATCCGCAAGGGCCTTAAGGCATACATCGGCCAGATGCTGGACTTTGGTGTGAGCGGCCGTGATATTCATTTCGTGGTGAGCTCGGGCGCATTGAAGGCCGAAGTAACCGGCAAAATCGTGAAAGTGTTGAAGGCAATGGGCTACGTGGTAAACACCGTGACGCCCGAAAAAGAAGGAATTCTGGGCCTGCGCTCGGTGCTGCCGGCCTCGTTTGCCGACCGCGCTTTCGTGGCCGACATTGGCTCGGGCAACACCAAGATTTCGTGGCTCGATGGCAACCAGCCGAAATCGGTGGAAACCTTCGGGGCCAAATATTTCGAGAAAGGCACCGCCGACGCCACCGTGGCCGCTGAAGTAAAAGAGAAAGCCAGCCAGGTGCCAGCCAATTTGCGCGGTACCTGCTTCATCATCGGCGGCGTGCCGTTTGAGATGGCCAAAAAGGTGCGCAAGGGCAAGGAGCGCTACACCGTGCTCGACGCGCCCAGCGCCTACCAGCTCGACAACGCCAAATCGAAAGCTGGCCTGAACATTTATAAATCAATTGCCGAAGCTACTGGCTGCAAGCAGTTTGTGTTCGACTGGGACGCGAATTTCACCATCGGCTACCTGCTGACGCTGCCGAAGTAGCAGCGGCTGGTTATTCAGATTGAAAACGCCCCATCGGTTGCCGGTGGGGCGTTTTCGTAGGCGCGGGGTCGTACCCGGTAGGGCTTGCCCCCGCCCCTACAAAACACTTCCATCGCCCGCCCGTTTCTTTGGCTCCCGAAGCTTCTTCTTATTCTCATGCCCCAACGCATTTCATACCTCCGCAACGAAGCGCTGCCCACCGTGCGGCCCGGCTACCCCGGCAACAAGCTGTTCGGCAATGAATTCGCCAACGGCGAGGAACTATTCGAGCCCAGCTTCGCCACGGTGCTGAAGTGGCAACTCTCGACCAACCCGCAGAAAGAGGAAAAGAAGCGCGACACCTGGGCCCCGGAAGTGGTGGACTGCGCGGCCGCATTTTCCTCGACGGAGGACATGCTGGTGTGGCTGGGCCACTCCAGCTTTCTGTTGCGCGCGGCGGGCGTATCACTGCTGTTTGACCCGGTGTTATTCAGCTCGCTCGGGCTGCGGCACCGACACCCCATGCCCTGCGCGCCCGAGGCCATCCGCAGCATCGATTACCTGCTGCTCTCGCACGGCCACCGCGACCATCTCGACGAGAAATCCATCAAGCTGCTGGCGGCCCAGAATCCGCAGATGCAAGTGCTGTCATCGTTGCGCATGGCCCCGCTGCTGCGCGGCATGGCCCCCGCCCTGCCCGTGCAGGAAGCCGGCTGGTGGCAGCAGTACGACCTCGGCCCCGATTCACCCTTCGAAATCACCTATCTGCCCGCCGCCCACTGGCACCGCCGCGGCCTGGCCGACCTGAACCAGGTGCTCTGGGGCAGCTTCATGATTCGGGTGAATGACCGGCTCATTTACTTCGCCGGCGACACGGCCTACGCCGAGCATTTCGAGACCATCGAAGCCCGCTTCGGCCCCATCGATATTGCCCTGATGCCCATCGGGGCCTACAAGCCGGCCTATATGATGGCCAAAAGCCACGTCAACCCCCACGAAGCCGCCAAAGCCGCCAACGTACTGCGCGCCGGCCACGTGGTGCCCATGCACTACGGCACATTCGCTCTGGCCGACGAGCCCGCCTCCGAACCCCTGCGCCAAATTAAGGAAGTGGCGGCCGGCGGCATGCTGCGCGGCGAGCTGCACGTCCCCGCCGTGGGCGAAATCCTGCGCTGGCAGGATTGGGAATAGCAGACCGATGTAGGGGTGCTCCGCCACGACTTCGGAGGCTCCGCCAGCCCCGCTACCGAACCCCGCCGGGCGGCCTTACCTTTGCCCCCTATGTCGCCAACTTTAGTATTGAGCCTGGTTGCGGGCTACTTCGTCGTCCTCATCATCATTGCCCTGCTCACGTCGCGGGGCGCTACCAGCGAAAGCTTCTTCGTGGCCAACCGCAACGCGCCGTGGTACATGGTGGCGTTTGCCATGATTGGCACCTCACTCTCGGGCGTCACCTTCATCTCGGTGCCGGGCAACGTGTACGGCAAAAGCTGGAGCTACCTGGCCGTGGCTTCGGGCTTCGTGGCCGGCTACGTGGTCATCGGCACCGTCCTGATGCCGCTCTATTACCGGCTGCGGCTGGTCAGCATCTACTCGTATCTGGAGCAGCGCTTCGGCTACTGGAGCTATAAAACCGGGGCGCTGTTCTTCCTCATTTCGCGCTCGCTGGGCTCGGCCCTGCGGCTGTATTTGGTGGCGGGTGTGCTGCAATTGGCTGTTTTCGATGCCATGGGCGTGCCGTTTGCTGTCACGGTGGTGGTCAGCATCCTGTTCATCTACCTCTACACCTTCAAGGGCGGGCTGAAAACCATTCTCTGGACCGATACTTTCCAGACCCTAGCCATGCTGAGCTGCGTGGCCCTGAGCATCTACTTCATGTCGGATGCGCTGAATTATTCCTTCAAGCAACTCGTCACGTCGGTGCGCGAAAGCCCGATGTCGCAGGTCTATTTCTCCGATTTCCGGGACGATAAATTCTTCTGGAAGCAGTTCGCCTCGGGCATGTTCATCACCATCGTGATGACCGGCCTCGACCAGGATTTGATGCAGAAAAACCTGAGCTGCCGCAGCCTCGGCGAGGCCCAGAAGAACCTGTTCTGGTTCACGCCCGTCATCGTGTGCGTCAACATCCTGTTCCTCACCTTGGGCGTGCTCATGTACCAGTACGCCGCCGCTCGCGGCCTCAAGCTGACCGAGCTGCCCCAGCTCCTCAACCTCAAAGGCACCCTCGATACCGACAAAGTTTTCCCCTTCCTGGCCACCACGCAGTTCTCGCTGGCGGCCGGCATCATCTTCATCCTGGGCATCATCGCCGTAACCTACGCCTCTGCCGACTCGGCCCTGACGGCCCTCACCACGTCCTTCTGCGTCGACTTTCTCGACATCAAAAAATACCCCGAGGCCCGGCAAACCACCCTGCGCCAGCTCACCCACCTGGGCTGGTCGGTGGTACTCATCGTCATTATCCTCATTTTCCGTGTCCTCAACGAGCAGAGTTTGATTGATGCTGTTTACAAGGCCGCTGGCTTCACTTACGGGCCGCTTTTGGGCCTGTTCGCCTTCGGCATTCTCACCCACCGCCAGCTGCGCGACAAGCTCGTATTGCCCACCTGCACCGCCGCCGTGCTACTCACGCTGCTCATCGTGTCGCACTCCGTGGAGTGGCTGAACGGCTACAAGTTCGGCTTCGAAATCCTACTGCTAAACGGCGCACTGGTGTACCTCGGCCTGCTGCTGATTTCGCGCCCTGCCGATGCAGCCGTAGCACCCGCGAACCTGTCGGCGTAGTCCGGGGTTTGAGGTATTTGAGCCGTTTGTTCGTCTTCTCTATTATGCGATTTATAAATGGCGCGGGCGCTGTCCCGGCTGTTATTCTGCCTATGAAAAACTTTCTCCCGGCCCTCGGCCTGCTGTTCCTCGCCGGCGCTGCCCACGCCCAGCAGCCCGCCCCCGCTACCGGCCAGACCATCATTCTGAAGCCCGGCCAGATGCAGGTGCAGCGCAACCCTGCCGCCAACCGCCCCGACCGCGCCCCCGTGTATCCCGGCGGCGAGCAGGCCATGGGCCTCTTCTTCCTCGAACACATCAACTACCCCGCCGCCGCCAAAGCCGCCGGCATCAACGGCAAAGTGCTGGTGAATGCCACCGTGAACGAGGACGGCAGCATCAGCAACCCCGTAGTCGCCCAGTCGCTCTCGCCCGAGTGCGACGCCGAGGCCCTGCGCGTGGTGAGCCTGCTTTCGGGCTGGCAGCCGGGCATGCGCCGCGGCCACCCGCTGCCCGTGATGGTGCAGCTGCCCGTGCCCTTCGGTGCGGCCGGCGTAATGCACGTGGAGCAGGTGCGCCGCCAACCCGCGCGCGGAAGGCACCAGTAGAGACGCATACTTGCGTCTCGGCGTTCTCGCCACGTGGCTGGTAGCGTTCAACGCCGAGACGCAAGTATGCGTCTCTACCGCTTCACCCGCGCCTCATGCCCGGCGGCCGAAATTGCCGCGTTATAATTAGCAGAATTAGATAAGACCCGATGGCCCGTAGTGGACTCAATACCAGCGGCAACGATGTTGCCGCCGACTTACCCAAACCCAAAGTCAACAAGGAATCGCTGCGGCGCGGCCTGCGGATATTCCGCTACGTGCTGCCCTACCGCAGCAAGTTTACCGTGGGCATGGTGCTGCTGGTGCTCAGCAGCTTAAGCACCATGTCGTTTCCGTGGATTGCCGGCAAGCTGGTGAACGTGGCCACCGGCCAGCCGCTTGTGCTGCCCGGCGGCCTGGTGCTCGACATCAACCGCGTGGCCATCGGGCTGTTTGTGGTGACGGTGATGCAGGGTTTTTTCTCGTTCGGCCGCATCTGGTTTTTCACGCAGGTGAGCGAGTTCACGGTACGCGATATCCGGCAGGCGCTCTACGCCAAGTTCGTGCAGCTGCCCATCCCGTTTTATGAGAAAAACCGCGTGGGGGCCATTACCTCGCGCATTACCTCGGACGTGGCTCAGATTCAGGACTCATTTTCGCTGACGCTGGCCGAGCTGTTCCGGCAGGTATTTACGCTGCTGGGCGGCATCGGCTTCATCATGGTGGTGTCGTGGAAACTGTCGCTGTTTATGCTGCTCACGTTCCCGCCCATCGTGCTGGCGGCCGGGCTGTTTGGGCGCAAAATCCGTACCCTGTCGCGCACCGTGCAGCAGGAGTTAGCTCACACCAACACCATCGTAGAGGAAACCCTGCAAGCCATCAATTCGGTGAAGGCCTTCACGAATGAGAAGTTTGAAACCGGGCGCTACAACTCCTCGCTGGGCAAAGTGGTGAAAGCCGCGCTGCAAAGCAATTTGTATCGCGGGGCCTTCGTGTCCTTCGTGATTATCGGCCTGTTTGGCGGCATCATCCTCATCCTCTGGCGCGGGGCCACGCTGGTGCACACGCCAGTAACTGACCCCAACCACCTCCAGATTGGCGACCTCACGGCCTTCATCATCTACACGGCCTTCATCGGGGCCTCGGTGGCGGGCCTGGGCGAAATCTACGGCAAGGTGCAGAGCACGTTGGGCGCGTCGGAGCGCATCCTCGAAATCCTCGACGAAGCCCCCGAGCCCACGCACATCGAGCCGGCCGTAGGGCTGGTGCCGGCACGCCTGCACGGTGACATCCGCTACGAGCACGTGGCTTTCCGCTACCCCACCCGGCCCGATGTGCCGGTGCTTTCCGACATTGATTTCCACATTGCGGCGGGCGAAAAAATTGCCCTCGTCGGCCCCAGCGGCGCGGGCAAAAGCACCATCGCCGGCCTGCTGATGCAGTTTTACCCGCTCAGCGGCGGCCGAATCATCGTGGATGGGCACGACGTGCAGGACTACGACCTCACCGGCCTGCGCCGCCACATCGGCATCGTGCCGCAGGAAACGCTGCTCTTCGGCGGCACCATCCGCGAGAACATCGCCTACGGCAAGCCCGGCGCCAGCGACGCCGAAATCATCGAAGCCGCCCAGCGCGCCAACGCCTGGCAGTTCATCCAAGCCTTCCCCGAGGCGCTCGATACGGTGGTGGGCGACCGCGGCATCAAGCTCTCGGGCGGGCAGCGCCAGCGCGTGGCCATTGCCCGCGCCATCCTGAAAAACCCCGCCATCCTCATCCTCGACGAAGCCACGTCCTCGCTCGACAGCGAAAGCGAAAAGCTGGTGCAGGGTGCCTTGGATGAGTTGATGGAGCACCGCACCAGCCTCATCATCGCCCATCGTCTGAGCACCATCCGCAAAGTCGATAAAATCCTGGTGATTGACGGCGGTCGCATCGTGGAGGCCGGCACCCACGAGGAACTGAGCGACCGCGAAGGCGGGCTGTATGCAAACCTGCTGCGTCTACAGTTTGAGCTGACGTAGCGTTCGGTTTAGAGACACACGATTACGGTCCATGCTTCGTTAGATTTGACGAAGTATGGACCGTAATTATTTATGAGCATGAAAGCAGTGTATGAAAGCAACGGCCCAGGCCGAAAACACCGCGGAATTTTGCTGCCGGAAATGGCCCCATTTGCGGGGCTCATTTTTCTACTTGTCTGCTTCTACCTGCTCACTAATCAGTTCAGGCAACATGTAGCCAGCAATGTGCGAATTGAAAGTTTACCATTTTCAACAACGCGTGCTTGTTTTCCAGAAAACAATGAAGCGATTGTAAGCCTAACCCGGGAAAACCAATTAGCATTTGCGGTCGATTCCCGAGAAGCGCAGACGCTGGCAATCCAGAAAGTTGCCCAACAACACAAAATCAGCTTTACAGTCAATCAATTAAATCGACTGGCAGACCTTCCCTATTTGGCGACCAATATTGAAAACCTTCCCCGGCTTTTGTCGCTAGCATCCGACCCAAACCACTTCTCACACCAAAGCCAAGCTTTTCCTCCGCTTAGTGAACAGCAACTTGTCGAATGCGTTTCATCTGCCAAATCTGCGGTCCAGACCTTATATCACAAGCCCATCTACTTATCTCTGAGAATAGATGCTGAAGTAACAACTGGTCATGTTAGTCGTCTGTTGGAACGGTTGGAAACTAGCGGTTTTCACCACCTTCGCTTGCATACTCAGTATAAATGATTTTCGCGAATAGTATACCCAAAACCCGCGCCCCAAGCGCGGGTTTCGTATTTTTAGCCCCTCAACAACTCCCCCTCACTCTCTCCTTACTGATGAGCAAGCACTTCGCAAGTTTCTCCGTCGCTGTTGCAGCGGCTGCTACCCTGCTGGCCGCGCCGGCTGCCCAGGCCCAAATCAAAACGCCCGCGGCCAGCCCCCAGAGCACCGTGACCCAGCGCGTGGGCCTCACGGATATTACCATCGTGTACTCGCGGCCGGGCGTGAAGGCACGTAATATTTTCGGCACGGTGGTGCCGTTTGGCAAGCGCTGGCGCACGGGTGCCAATGCCACCACCAGCATCAAGTTCTCGGATGATGTGATGATTGAGGGCAAGAAAGTGGCTGCCGGCGAGTACGGCCTCTACACCATCCCGAACAAGACGGAGTGGCTGGTGGTGCTCAATAAGAGCCTCAAGCAGGGCGCGGATGTGGACGGTTTCAAGGACGACCAGGACGTGGCCCGCTTCACCATCAAGCCCTACAAGCTGGCCAGCAAGGTCGAAACCTTCACCATCAACTTCACCGACCTCACCCCCGCCACCGCCAACGTGGCCATGGAATGGGAAATGACCGGGGCCAAGTTCAAGGTAACCGCCGACGTGGAAACCAAGGTAATGGCCCAAATTGACGAGAAAATCACCAAAGCCGCCACTCCCGCCCCCGCCGACCTCGCCTCGGCGGCAGTGTACTACTTCGACAACAACAAGGACCTGAAGCAGGCCCTGGCCTGGATGGAAAAAGCCAACGCCGCCGAGCCCACCAAGTTCTGGAACCTGAACACGGAAGCCAAAATCCGCCTCAAAATGAAGGACTACGCCGGTGCCACCAAAGCCGCCGAAGCCTCGAAGAAAGCCGCACTGGCCGCCACGCCGCCGAACGGCGAATACGTGAAAATGAACGAGGACCTGATGGCCGAGGCCAAGAAAATGGGCAAATAAAAACGCCTGTCCTCTGAAGTTAAAAAGGCCGCGACACTGGTGTCGCGGCCTTTTTGATTTTACTATCCCTATGCAAAGGTCGGTTGCAGGTGGTGAGGAAATTACTTGTGCTCGACTGGGTGCAGCTGGCTGTTCATGATGGTGGCCAGCATGGAATCGGGGAGCACGAGGCTGGTGAAGAAGTTCATTTTGGCGCTCATGGTGGGCAGGCTGCGGGCTCCGCCGTCCATGAGCACGTCGTAACCTTCTTCGGCCACGGCGCGGGCCGATACGGTGTGGCTGGCAGCGCGGGTATTTTCGGCGTGCGCGGTGCGGAAGAAGTTGGTATCGGTGGGCGGCGGGCAGAGTACGGTCATGGTCACGGCCGATTTCTGCTGCTTGAGCTCGTGCTGCACGGCTTCGGTGAAGCTGAGCACGAAGGCCTTGGTGGCGGCGTACACGGCCTGGCAGGGGCTGGGTGTGAAGGAGGCCAGCGAGCCGACCTGCAGAATGCGCCCGGTATTGCGAGCCACCATATCGCGCAGGTAGAGCTTGGTGAGCTGCACGAGCGCCGCCACGTTTACCTGAATGATGGCGAGCTCCGTGGCTAGGTCGGTATCGGTGAAGTAGCCGGTTTCGCCGAAGCCGGCGTCGTTCACCAGCGCGTCGATTTGCAGGCCCCGCGCCGTGGTTTCGGCGTAGAGCTGGGCGGGTGTATCGGGGTGGCTCAGGTCGAAGGGCAGCAGCACGATATCAACAGTTTCAAACTCCTGATGCAGCAGCCGGGCGGCTTCGTGGAGTTCATCCAGGTGGCGGGCCACGAGTACTACCCGGTAATCATCGCGGGCGAAACAACGGGCCAGTTCGAAACCGATGCCGCTCGAAGCACCGGTTATGAGGGCGGTTTGGTCGTTCATAGCTGATGGATTTAAGGTGAATCATATATTATTATAATATATAGATTAGTAATTTAATTCAAAGTTGCACCGTGTAACCTCCCTTGCCCCAGAAAGCTCACGTTACTATTGATTCCTGCACGCACTTGAAAGCCGCGCAGCTCCCACAAAAGCAGAAGGAACTGACCGAAATTAGCCGCAGCAACAGACAGCAAAAAGCCCGATTCAATGCAGAATCGGGCTTTTTCGTCAATAATTCCTGGCTCCTCTCCTACTTCTGGCCCCGGCCCTGCATAATGAGCAGCCGCTTCACGTTGTCGACCTCAATCTCATCGGGCTGGGTTCTGAGCACGCGGCGCAGGTCCTTGGGCGAGCGGCCGCCGAATACCACCACCTTGAAGCCGGCGGCGTGGGCCTGGGCGCTTTGCTCAGGCGTCACACGGTCGGCATCGAGCACCACGGTGTGGACATTCTCGGTTTTGGCCGTTTTCAGGCCGGCAGCAAAGTCATCGGAGGCGATTTCGAGGCCGACACGCACGCCCGGCATGGCGGCGCGGGCCAGCCGGACGGTGGCCCCGTCCATGGTAATGAACAGGACTTTGGCCGGCGGCACGTGGTAGCGGGCCAGGCTACGGGCAATCTGGCGCACCAGTTGCGGCACCTGCTCGTTCTGACGGCCGGGGGGCAGGCACTGGTCGTCCTCATGCAAATCGAGGTGGATGAAGGGGAACGTGGGCCGACGGTTGAGGCGGGCCAGCAGCGTGTCGAAGGTGATGGGGTGCTCCTTTTGGAGGAGGTCGTAGGGGAAGCCGCCTTTGTAGCGCAGCTGGGTGAGCTCGGCGGCGGTGCGCTGGCTCACGCAGCCGGTGCCGGTGCTGCCGTCCTGCAAGTGCTGGTCGTGGTAGAGCATCACCACGCTGTCGCGGCTCATTTGCAGGTCGATTTCCACGCCATCGGCCCCGCGCAGCAGGGCGCGACGGACGCCGCGCCAGCTGCTCGGTGGCCGGAAATTGAACGGGCTGATGGGCGTGTAGAAGCCGGAACCGGCGTGGCCCAGCACCAGTAGTTTGGGGTTGGCCACGGGCTTGGTGGCGGTGCAGGCCGCCAGCGTCAACACCAAGAAAAGCGCCAGCGAAGCGGCGGGGAGTAAGCGGTATTTTCTCATGCAAAAGCGAAAGCCGGCATGCGCCGGTTGGGGCCTGAACGGCAAAGGGGCTGGTGGGTTGTAGAGACGCAATATTTTGCGTCTCGTCGTTGAACGGTTGGAACCACGCCAGTTGCGCAGTCATAACAACATCAGCAACGACGAGACGCAAAATATTGCGTCTCTACACCGTCTGCATCTTCTGCGGCTTATCCAGCAGCCCGAACAGGAATGTCAACGCCACCACCAGCCAAATGGAAAACCACACGTCGCTCAGATAATGCATGCCCAGCACCAGCCGGCCCAGCGCGATAAGCCCCGGCAGCACCAGCAGCGGCCCCCTATACTTCGGAAACGCCACCGCCAGCGGCCAGAACAGGCTGAAATAAGTGGCAGTGTGGGTAGATGGAAATGAGTCGTTGTGAGGGCCGGTGGCCCAGAGGCCCGTGCCCTCGTAGCCTGTGCCGAACAGCACCTCCGGCCGCAGGCGGTGCACCGTGCCTTTCAGCACATTGGCCAGCACCATGCTGAATTCGTGGGTGAGCAGTATGATGAGGAAGATGGTAGCGGCCTTTTTTTTGAGGGCGTAGCGGCCGATGGCGAAGGCCAGCCCCAACGCCAGGAAAATGATGGGCAGACCCAGCAAATGGACCATCAGTGCATCGTGAACCTTATCGGCGGTGGCGGTGAGGGTGGCGAAGAACGGCGCGGCTCCGCCAAAATGCCCGTGGATGAACCGGGCCAGCGGCTGGTCGAAAAACAGAATGAGTAGGGCGCAGGCCGGCAGCGTGAGGGCCGTAAAAACGAGGAACTGGCGGAGCGTCATAGAGCGAAAGTAGCGTGGACTCTGCGAGTCCGCGTGTCGTTGGTCAGTAAGTCGTTCGCCTGGGCGCGGACTCGCAGAGTCCACGCTACACGGCTACCCCAGCGCCTGATTCAGGGCGATGATGGCCGTTTTGTAATCCTCGCGGCCTACGATGAACTGGATATTTACCTTGCGCAGCGCGAAGCCCGCGCTGCGAATATTGATGCCCGCATCGGCTAGGGCACCAGCGGCGCGGGCCAGCAGGCCGGGCTCGTCGATGTTGGAGCCGATGAGGCAGACTAGGGCGGCTGGCTGCACGGTCACGTTCTCGTACTTGGCTTCGAGGGCGGCCACGAGCTGGGGCTTGAGGTCCTTTTCCCAGATTAGGAGCGAGATGCTGTTGGCGCTGGTGGCCTTGAAAATGTAGCTCACCCCGAGGTCGAAGAATACCTGCATCAGGTTCAAATCGAAGCCGGCGGCACCTACCATCAGGGGGTCGTGGATGTCGATAATGGTGACTTTTTCGGTGCCGGTGATGACTTCGATGCGCTTGGTGGGCGAGATGTAGTCGCGGGTGATGAGCGTGCCGGGGTGCTCGGGCTCGAAGGTGTTTTTGATGCGCAGGTCGATGGCGTTTATCTCCAGCGGCTTCGAGGCTTTGGGGTGGATGGCCTCCATGCCCACGTCGGCAAGCTGGTCGGCCACGTCGTAGTTGGTGAAGCCGATGGGGTGGCACTGGTCCACGCCCACCAGGTTGGGGTCGGCCGAGCTGAGGTGGTATTCCTTGTGAATAATGGCCTCCTGGGGCCGCACGGCCACGGCAATCTTACTGAAGGTGACTTCCGAATAGCCCCGGTCGAACTCCCGCATGATGCCCTCGGTGCCCTTGGTGTAGCCGGTGGCAATGCAGATGGTGCGCGGAAAATCAATGTCGGTAAAGGCCTGCCGGATGCGCTCGTCAATGGTCAGCGGCTGGGCGTCGTCGAATCCGCTGAGGTCGACCAGGGTGGCGTGCACGCCCCGGTTTTGCAGGATGTTCACGGAGTTGAAGGCGGAGTGGGCCTCCCCTATCGAGGCCAGGATTTCGCGGGCGGCCTGCAGGATGTTCACGCTATTCACGTAGCCGGAGGCCAGCACGTTCACGAGGCTTTCGAGGTAGGTCTGGGCCTGGTCGATGCGCTGCTGAATGAACGCATCGGCCACGGCCAAATCCAGCCCCAGCGGCTCGTATTGCTTGTTTAGCTCCTTGAGCTGGGTGGCCACGTCCTGCAGCGGCTGGCTGAACTCCTGGCCCTGGGTGATGTGGTGATACACGCCGGGCGCGCCGGTTTTCTTATTTTCGAGCAGCCAGTTGGTGACGTTGGCGTAGGCTGATACCACGAACACGCGGTTGTACAGCTTCGCGCCCTCGCGGCCGTGGAAGATGATGTTGTCGAGGACGTCGGCGAAGGCGGTCATCGAGGTGCCGCCGATTTTTTCTACTGTTAGCACGGGTATTTACAATAGGCCGGTAAGCCTGAAAATGGTAATCAGAACACAAAAGAACGTCATGCCGAGCGCAGCCGAGGCATCTCGCGTGGCGAAGTAAACCAATCGATTGAGTTACTACCACACGCAAGATGCCTCGGCTGCGCTCGGCATGACGGACAATGTAGCGTGGACTCTGCGAGTCCGCGCGGACTCGCAGAGTCCACGCTACAGCCCACTACTGCGCCACTTCCTTCCCGTAGGAAATCATGTTCGTAATAATCCGATACGCCCCCGGTACGCCCGCCGGCAGCTCCCGAAACAGCGAAAGGCCCGTGTAGATGTAGTGCCCCTTGCCATAGTCCGTGACCAGAATCGCACTCTCTTTCGGCGCTTCGCCAGGGTCACTGCTGGAAATGACGGTCTGGTATTTCGGGTCCCATTTCGAGGGGTAGTAGAGGCCTTGCTCCTGCACCCAGCCTTTGAAATCTTCCGCCGTAATCTTATTCGGGGCGGCCAGTAGCTGGTGCTTCGTGAGGGTCACGGGGGCATCTTCCACGGTCACGCGGTCGGAGGAAAGCGTCATTGGGTAGGGACCGATTTCGGGCATCACGGTGCCGCGGTTCACTACGTATTGCACCACTACGTTGCCGCCCTGCTCGATGTATTTGAGGATTTCGGGCTGCTTGGTTTTCAGGGCATCTACCGTGTTGTAGGCGCGGATGCCCACGACCAGGGCGTCGAATTCTTTGAGGCGGGCGGCGCTGAGGTCCTTGGGTTCGAGCAGGGTCACGTTGTAGCCGATTTGGCGCAGGGCGTCGGGCACTTCGTCGCCGGCGCCCATGAGGTAGGCCACGTTTTGGCCGCGCCGCTTCAGGTCGAGCTTCACCAGCGGGGCCACGGCTTCGGGGAAGAGGAACTGCGTGGGGATGTGCGGGTACTCAATCTTCTGGATGCCGCGGGCGTAGGCCTGGCCGGCCACGGTGGCGGTGGCGCGCAGCTCGGCGCGGCCGGGCGCGGCGCCGGCCAGGGGCTGCACCTGGAAGTTCACGGTCAGCTCCTCGTCTTTGGCGGCGAGGGCGAAGGGGACGGTGGCGGGCTCGCACTTCCAGCCGGCGGGCAGGGCCAGGGCCAGGCTGCCGCTCACCCCGGCGCGCCCGGCCCGCAGCGTGACGGGCACGGTCTTGGGCTGGGCATCGGCGAAGACGTAGGAACGGGCGGGCGGCAGGTTCACCAGCACGGGCGGCACCACGGCCAGCGGCTGGTATAATTCGCCCAGCACGGGGTCGGTGTGCTTGTATTGGACGGGGACAGTAAGTGAATATGGCTGGCCATCCACTTCCATGTTTGCGATAACCGAAGCGTTAGGCTCATTCTCCGGCATCCCTATTACTTCTTGCCTAGTCGGTTTAATAAAATTCTTGGTAAATCCTTTACCTGGTTTGAGTGGCTCGCCATTTGTAGAACCCATAAAGTCAGTAATCTTGCTAGTCATTTCTGCAACAAGAATAGAATCTGGCACCTGATACATACCCACGCTGCTCGGTAGCCTCAACCAATATGGCTGGGAGGTACCCACTTTTTTATCAATTGTAAGTGCTGCGTTAAAGCTTACTGCTTTCCCAGTAAGAAGTGGCTTCTGCATCACAGTATCAAACATTGTCAGAAAACCAGTTACCCGTTTGAGGGTAATTTCTTTCGGCGAGCGGTTCAGTATTGCGATGGCAACAGTCATTTTTTGACCTGCTACCACCGAAGGTTCACTAGCAGTCGCGGTTAGGCTAAGGCCGAGGCAAGCAGCAATCAGCTTTTGCACCTCGCGCGACTTCTCAACTAGAATTAATCTCTGCTCCCTTCCTGCCCCAACATATGGTATCTTATAAGGAGCTTGCTTCGCTGAGAGAAGCTGCATTATCAACTCATTCGATTTTAGCAGCCCCGCCACGCTGGCGCTGGGGTTGCTCGCGTCATACTTGCGAATGACCTCCTCGATGAGCTTGCCCACGGCCGCGCCGCCGGGCACCCGATTCCAGGTCTGGTCCACGCCTTCGAACAGGTCTTTGGAGGCTGTGGAGCCTTTCACGGGCTGGAAATACTCCAGCGCCTCGCCCCGCTGGGCGGCCGAGCCGAAGCCCTGGCTGCGGTGGTTGCTGCGGCTGCGGGCCGCGATTTCGCCGTAGCTCTGGCCCAGCAGGGGGTTGTAGCCGCCGGCGTCGAGCCGGAGGTAGCCGTCCATGTTTTCGCCGGGCTTCACGAAGAAGCTGCCGGTGTTCCAGAGCAGGCGCTTGGGCTGCCAGGCTTGCACGTACTGGAGCTGTTCGGGGAAGCGCTTGGGGTCGCCGGCGGCGTCGAAGGCTTCGGCGGCGAGGATGGCGCTGGCCTGGTGGTGGCCGTGGCCGGCGCGGGCATCGGGCGGGAAGCGGGTGATGAGCACATCGGGCCGGCGCTGGCGGATGACCCACACCATGTCGGCGAGCACCTGCTCCTTGTCCCAGATGCGAAAGGTTTCGTCGGAGGTTTTGGAGAAGCCGAAGTCGTTGGCGCGGGTAAAGAACTGCCGGCCGCCGTCGAGCCGCCGGGCCGCCAGCAGCTCCTGCGTGCGAATCACGCCGAGGCCTTCGCGCAGCTCGGGGCCGATGAGGTTCTGGCCGCCGTCGCCGCGGGTGCAGCTCAGGTAGCTGGTTTCGAGCAGGCGCTCGTTGGCCATATAGGCGATGAGGCGGGTGTTTTCGTCGTCGGGGTGGGCGGCCAGGTACATCACCGAGCCGAGGACGTTGAGCTTCTTCAGCCCCAGCAATATTTCGGAGGAAGTGTAGGACTTCGGCGTTTGGGCCAGGGCCGTGAGGGGCAGCAGCAGCGCCGCGAGCAACGGGCGTAAGGAACGAATCATGCGCAGGAAACCAGATTGAGGCCGTGAAGTTACCAGCCGATGCCCGCCGATCGCGCGGGCCTGCGGCCCGGGCCGATTATTCGCAGGCCTCCGGCCTGCAATCGTTGGGTGATGCCTGGATGGCTGCGCTACGGCTGCCCATACGGCGCGGATGCCGGCGGGCCTGGAGGCCCGCTAATAGTCGGCACGGGCCGCAGGCCCGCGCCATCGTGGGTTTAGCCAGGGGATGCAAAGGTTCGGACAGGGAATGCAAATTTTTGGACAGAGGACGCAAAGGTTCGGACATGAGATGCAAAATTTTGGATAGAAGATGAAATAAATTTGCCTCCTATTACCTTAAATCAGCCAGCTGTTGGATTTGGCTGGTTTGCAAGCCCCATGAAGATGCCCGATAGCCTGCCTGCCGCCTTTGCCCGCCGCGTGTTTGAGCGCGATAACCCGCCCCCACCGCCGCCCCTGAGCCAGGAGCCCGCCGCCGTGCAGGCCCGCATCGAGGAATGGCTGTTGCAGCGCCACCAGGTGCGCAACAAGCGGGGCCGCCTGCGCCAGAGCCTCATGCTGCTGGCCCTGATGCAGCACCCTGAGCGGCACACCATGCAGCTGGCCGAAGCGGCGGGCCTGCCCATCCGGGCCGCTGCCCGCGTGGCCGTGCGGCTGGGCGAGTTCGGCCTTGCTACCCCGGAAGAGCGCGGCCTCTACCGCTACTGGCGCCTCACCCCTGCCGCCGAAGATGCCCTGCTGCTGGTGGTAGTGGGGCCGCCGGCCGCCTAGCCGACGCAACGCGGGGCCACCCGGGCCCGTCTTTGCCCCGGCTGAACTTCATTTGTGTGAAAATCGGTTTATCCCCTACACCGGCCGCCCATCGCGGCCCCAACCTTTGTTTATGACGATTCATCCTTTCCGCCGCTGGTCGCTTTCGCTGGCCTTGCTGGCCCTGCCGGTTCTGGCCCAGGCCCAATCGGTGAATGCCCTCTCCCCCGCCCCCGCCACCCCGGCGGCCGGCGATATGAGCGCCGCCCAATGGTACCTCAAAGACCCGCAGCTCGACAACGTGCCCGGCGTGGGGGCCAACCGCGCCTACAATGAGATTCTGAAAAACCTGATTCCGACCCCGGTCATTGTGGCCGTGATTGATTCGGGTATCGATACGGCCCACGTCGACCTCAAGCCCGTGCTGTGGGTGAACCGGGGCGAAATCCCCGGCAATGGCATCGACGACGACAAGAACGGCTACATCGACGACGTGCACGGCTGGAATTTCCTCGGTGCGCCCGACGGCCGCAACGTGAACGCCGAAACCCTAGAGATGACGCGCATCGTGGCCGCCGGCCGCAAGCGCTTCAAAGGCATCACGGCTAAGACCGTGAAGCCGGCCGATAAAGCCGCCTATGTGCTGTATCAGAAGGCCGAAAAAGCCTATTCGGGTCGCCTCAAGGAGGAAACCGAGCGCAGCAAGCAGGTGGAGGAAATGAGCGGCCCCCTCACCCAGATGGTGACCAACATGAAGCAGGCCCTCGGCACCGAGAAGCTCGACACCACGGCCCTCAAAAACGCCAACCCCGACGACCCCAACCTGAAACGCGCCGTGGCCGGCATGCTCGACATGATGCGCCAGACCGGGGCCGGCGACGCCGACGCGTTGCTAAAAGAGTTGAACGAAGGCGTGAAGCAGGAGCGCAGCATGCTGGATAATTCACTGAACCTGAACTTCAACCCCCGGGCCGACATCATCAAGGACAACCCCGAGGATGTGAGCCAGCGCTTCTACGGCAACAACGACCTCCACGGCCCCGACCCCATGCACGGCACCCACGTCTCGGGCATCATCGCGGCGGTGCGGACCAATAACCTCGGCATCCAGGGCCTCGCCCCGGACCCCGTGCGCATCATGATGGTGCGCGCCGTGCCCGACGGCGACGAGCGCGACAAGGACATCGCCAATGCTATTCGCTACGCCGTGGACAACGGCGCGCAGATTATCAACATGAGCTTCGGCAAGGAATTTTCGCCCCAACGCCCCGCCGTGGAAGCCGCCTACAAGTATGCCGCCCAGAAAGGCGTGCTGCTGGTACACGCCGCCGGCAACGAAAACCACAACCTCGACGTGGCCGACAACTACCCGGCTTCATTCTACATCAACAACACCACCATCCCGAACCTGCTCACCGTAGGCGCGTCCGGCCCGAAGGACAACGTGAACCTGACCGCCGATTTCTCGAACTACAGCAAGAAGGGCGTGGACGTATTCGCGCCCGGCGTGGGCATCTACAGCACCTTGCCCGGCAGCACCTACGGCAACGAAAGCGGCACCAGCATGGCCTCGCCCGTGACGGCCGGCGTAGCGGCGGTGCTGAAATCGTACTTCCCCAAGCTCACCGCTACCGATTTGAAGCGCATCATCATGCAGTCGGCCCAGGTGCACCACACCAAAGTCCAGACGCCCGGCAGCGATAAGCAGGTCGATTTCTCGACCCTGTCCGTGACCGGCGGCGTAGTGGATATGTACGAGGCGGTGAAGCTGGCGCAGAAAGCGTCGCTGTAAATGAGTTGAGAACCAAATAGCCACCTGTCATCCTGAGCGCAGCGAAGGACCTTATCACTTTTGAACTCGTTGTTCTGCCGTGGTAAGGTCCTTCGCTGCGCTCAGGATGACAGGTGGCTATTTGGTTCTCAACTCACCCCACGTCCACGCCTTTTTCTTCCTTCCGAAAGTGGTTCAGCACGAGCTTATCGCTCAACCCGGGCAGCCACTTATTGAGGAAAACCACCAGTTTGCCCTGGCCCGTGAGCACCAGCGTGCGCTTGCGCTGCTGCACGGCTTTCAGAATCTCGTCGGCCACGGCTTCGCTGCTCATCATGGCGCCTTCGTCGCGCGGCGACTCGCCCTGCGAGGAGCCATCGGCCGCTAGGGCCGTGTTGCGGATATTGGAGGCCGTGAAGCCGGGCGCGGCCGTGAGCACGTTCACGCCCTGGTCGAGCAGCTCCGTGCGCAGGGCTTCGAGGAAGCCGTTCATGGCAAACTTGGAGGCCGAGTAGCCCGTGCGCCCCGGCAGCCCCCGATAGCCAGCAATGCTGCTGATGCCCACGATGCTGCCCTTGCTTTTCAACAGATGCGGCAGCGCAAACTTGGTGGTGAACACGGTACCGAAGAAGTTGGTCTGCATCAACCGCTTGATGACTTCAAGGTCGGCATCCTGAAAGCGGGCGCGCATGCTGATGCCGGCGTTGTTGAGCAGCACGTCGAGGCCGCCGAAGCGGGCCACGGTTTCGGCCACGGCGCGCTCGGCAGCGGCTTCGTCGCCCACATCGGCCCGGATGGTGAGGTGGGCCACGCCGGCGGCGGCCAGGGCGGCGGCGGTATCGGTCAGTTTAAGTTCGTCGCGCCCGGTGATGGCCACCTGGTAGCCGGCCCGGCCGAAGGCCAGCGCACAAGCCCGGCCAATGCCCGACGTGCCGCCGGTGATGAGAACAGTGGGAGTTGGCATAAACTAAAAATAGTGCCCCAGCCGGGCCGGGGAGAAAGATGGGCGAATACTACCGGCAAACTTACGGCTGGCTGGTGCGATTTTTGCGCCGCCTGATTAAACCTCCGTTGCGGGTTCTGGTCAGCTACTTGCTGGCCGCGCGGCGGCGGGCGTTTGGCGAACCCGCGTGCGGGGTGGCCGACTCAGAGTGGATAATGGACGATTGCAACGGGGCCATCCCCGCTTTCTGCTTACATTTATCCGTTGAATTCAATTGCTTTCTTTCAAAGTACCGTATGCATCCACACCTACGTTCCTGGTTCCGGTTCACGCCGGGTTTTATTGCTGTTTTGCTGGGACTGGGCTTAAGCTCAGAGGCCGTCGCCCAGAGCTGCCCCATTGCGGCCACGTGCACGCCGGGCACCGCCACCAACGGGCAGGCCAACCTCTACGGCATGGGCATTCTCAACGTTAATATTGGGAACAACCTCATCAACAACACCACCGGCAACTACATCGACGGCTACCGCGACTATAGCTGCACCTACAACGCGGCCCTGACCGTGGGCCAGCCCTACGCCATCAGCGTGCGCACCGGCCCGAACGTGAACGAGAGCGTGAAGGTCTGGATTGACTACAACAACGACGGGGCCTTCACCGGCAACAACGAGCTGGTGTTTGATGCGCCCAACAGCATCCTGCACACGGGCACGTTCACGCCGCCGGCCTCGGCCGTGCTCAGCACCAACCTGCGCATGCGGGTATCGTCGGACTACGCGCTGGCCACCACCGTGCCCGCGCCGTGCTCCACGCCCCAATACTCGCAGGTGGAAGACTACAGCGTGCGGCTCTCGTCGAACGTGAGCGCGCCGGTGGCGGCTTTCACCACCAACGGCACCACCACCTGCTCCGGCACCGTGCAGTTCACCGATGCCAGCCAGAACCTGCCCACGTCCTGGCTCTGGACCTTTGGCGACGGTGGCACCAGCACCCTGCAAAACCCCTCGCATACCTACGCCACGGCCGGTACCTACGCCGTGACGCTGCGCGCCACCAACGCGGCCGGCAACAACACCAGCGCCGCTACCAGCATCATCTATAACACCACGGTGCCGCTGGCCGCCAGCTGCTCGCCCCAGACGACCAACTACTTCGCCAACTACGGCATCACTCGCTTCCGGCTGGGCACCATTGATAACACCTCGGCCGACGGCAGCGCCGGCTACCAGGATTTCACCTGCCCGCAGCGCACCGAACTAATTGCGGGCGTGAGCAACCAGATGATTATCAACACGGGCGGCGTGAACGCGCACGACATCCGGGTATACCTGGATTTGAATAACAACGGCGTGTTTGCCGCTTCCGAACTGCTTTATACGGGCCTGAACACGCCTACCCCCGGGGCCACCACCACCCTCACCCTGCCCACCGGCACCACGCTCAACCAGCCCCTGCGCCTGCGCATCATTGCCGATGCCATTGGCAACACGGCCGGCCCCTGCGTGAGCCCGGTGAGCGGCCAGGTGGAAGACTATACCGTCATTGCCCGGCCCAACACGCTGCCGCCCACCATCAACTTCAGCACCAACTACGTGGCCGGCGGCTGCGTGAACCCCATCGTGTTCACCGACCTCACCACCAACCTGCCCACTTCGTGGCTGTGGGCGTTTGGCGACGGCACCACCAGCACCCTGCAAAACCCCACGCACACCTACACCGCCTCGGGCACCTACAACGTCACGCTCACGGCCACCAATACCAACGGCACGGCCAGCGTGACGCGCCTGAACGCGGTGACCATCCAGGTGCCCTGCCTCATCTTCTGCGCTTCGAATGGCACGGGCGGCACCGGCCCCACGGGGCAGCAGCAGCCCAGCCCTTTCTACATCAGCACCGTGAGCATTGCCAATGCCACGCCGGCCTTCACCAACAGCACCAGCGTGGCCACGGGCGGCTACGCCAACTACACCAGCCTGTCGCTGTCGGCCAACGTGGGCAACTCGCTCAGCCTGACCGTGGCCACGAACCTGGCCGCCAACCACCGCACCTCGGCCTGGGTAGACTGGAACATGAACGGCACGTTTGACGCCTCCGAGTTGGTGGTGAACGGCACGGCCACGGCCAACTCGTTCACGGCTCCCTTCACGGTGCCCGCCGGCACGGCCGGCAGCAATCCCCGCATGCGGGTGATAGTGGTTGCCAATGCCACCGGCGGCACGCCCAGCGCCTGCGCCACCAACGTCCTCAACGCCGAGGTGGAAGACTACCAGCTGCGCATCCTGCCCCTGGCCACCCGCGAGGCCCAGGCCCTGCCCACGCTCAGCCTCTTCCCCAACCCTACCCTGGATGGGCGGGTGAGCCTGCGCCTGCCCGATGCCAGCGCCGCCGGCCTCTACACCACCGAGGTGCAGAACCTGCTGGGCGCTACGGTGCTGCGCACGGCCCTGCGCCTGGGCCCGGCCGCCGATGCCCAGCTGGACCTGAGCGCCCTGCCGGCCGGCGTGTACGTGCTGCGCCTGCGCGACGCGCAGGGCCAGACCGCCCTGCGCCGCCTGGTGCGCGAATAGCAAAACCATTTCTTCGGGCGATGAGGCCCGAGCTCAACCCCTAACCGCCCCGGCCGCCTTTTGACGGCTGGGGCAGTTTTTCAGTTTTCCTACCCTTCATTTTATTGTATGCCTACAACCTTACTACGGCGTTTTTTTGGGTCGATGCTACTACTGGCGCTGCTGGTGGTGGGCGCGCGCCCGGCGCAGGCCTCGCACCTTTTGGGTGGCGAGATGAGCTACCGCTACCTCGACGCGACTGGCCCGACGGCTACCCCGTTCCGCTACGAAATCACCCTTACGGTGTACAGCAACGGCCTGTATTATACCAACCCCACCGGCATTGCGGCTCCGCCGGCGAATGCAACCATTGACATCTTCAACAAGGCCACCACGTTGCGCATTGGCTCTTACAACTTCGCCCGCACGTCGCCCACGGCGAGTAACAACAACCTGCCGCCACCGATTTCCCCGTCCGTACCTGCGGGCTGCACGGTGAGCGGACCCAGTCAGCCATTCTACCTGTGCAAATACGTGCAGGTAGTGAACCTGCCGGTTTCCTTCGATGGCTACTACGCTGTGTATTCGGTGAGCGCCCGCAACAACACCCTCACCAACATCAACAACCCCAGCGGGGGCACGGGCGGCAACGTGCCCCTGACGCTCTACGTGAGCATGGCCCCACCGCTGATTTACAACCGCTCGCCCGTATTTTCGGACACGGCCGTGGCCATCGTGTGCCAGAACGATACCACCATCTCGCTCAACAACGCTTTCGACCCCGACGGCGACCGCCTAGTGTACTCCTTTGGCACGCCCTACGGCTTCCTGGCCGGCACCACCAACCCGCCCACTTTCCCACCCCTGCCCCAGTCGGTGCCTTACTATCCGGCTTACAGCGCGGCCAACCCGTTTGGGACGGGCGCGGGTAACTTTGCCAAGATTAACGCCAGTACGGGTATTGCCAAGTACGGGGCCACGTCCACCGGCCTCTACGTAGTGGCGGTGGACGTGGCAGAATACCGCTCCATCAACGGTGTGGAAGTGCTGATTGGGACTACCCGACGAGACTTACAGCTCGTCGTTTCGGTATGCCCGCCTACTACGCCGCCGCTGCTACCGGCCCCGGCGCTCACGCCCCGTAACTACACTATTGAAGAAGGCCAGTCGCTGAGCATCCCGATTACGGCCACCCAGGCCAGCGGCAACCACCCGCTGGTGCTCACCGTGAACAGTGCCCTACTCGATGGCAGCGGGCCGTTCAACACCACCTTCAACGGCAGCACGGGCGTAGTGCAGGCCGGCAACCTGACCGGTACGGCCACGGCCTCCGGCACCGGCTCGGTATCGGGCACCTTTGTTTATAACTCCACCTGCGGCCAGTCGCGCACCACGCCCTACGACCTGGGCGTGACCGTGAAGGACAACGGCTGCGGCGGCAAGCTGGCTTCGGATATTTTCCGGGTGACGGTGACCCGCGCCGCCGGCCCCAACGTTATCAATGGCCCGAGCACGGTGTGCGACCCGGCCACGGTGCGCTCCTACACGGCCGCCGGCCCGGTGCCAGCTTCTTACCGCTGGCGCATCTACGGAGGCACCATCACCAGCGGCCAGGGCACCAACACGGTGCAGGTGACCTGGGCCAGCGCCAACACCACCGGCCGGCTGTCGCTGAAGGGCGTTTCGACCTACGGCTGCCTTTCTGATTCGGTGGTTAAAACCGTGGACATCCGGCCCTTGCCGGCCATCACGGCCACGGCCCTCGCGCCCAGCCTCTGCCAGGGCACGTCGACTACGCTGACGGTGACCGGCCAAACGGGCCTGACCTATGCCTGGACCGGCGGCGGCATCAACCTGACCGGCACCAGCATTACGGTAACGCCCACCGCTACCACCACCTATACCGTGACCGGCACCGACGGCACCTGCACCACCACGACCACCGTGACGGTGACCGTGACGGCCCCGCCCACCGCCAATGCCGGCCCCGACCGCACCATCTGCCCCAACGTGGCCTCCACGCCGCTGGGCGTGGCGGCCATCACTGGGCTCACCTACGCCTGGAGCCCGGCCACCGGCCTGAGCAGTGCCACCGTGGCCCAGCCCACCGTGACGCTGCCCAATACCACCAGCGCGCCCATCACCCAGACCTACACGCTCACCGTGTCTTCCGGCCCGAACTGCTCCAGCACCTCATCGGTGGTGGTGACGGTGAGCCCCGCCGCCGTGGCCGATGCCGGCCCGGCCCGCAACACCTGCTCGGGCGTGGCTTCGGCGGCCATTGGCACCCCGGCGCTGGCTGGCTACACCTATAGCTGGAGCCCCGCTACCGGCCTCAGCAGCGCTACGGCCGCCCAGCCGACGGTGATGCTGCCTAACACCACCGGCGCACCCATCACCCAGACCTACACCGTGACGGCCACCAACGCCGCCGGCTGCACCGCCACTTCGTCGGTCATTGTTACCATCAACCCCGCCGCCGTGATTACGCCCAGCCCGCCTATCAGCTTCTGCTCGGGTACGGTTTCGGCCCCGCTGGGCGGTGCGGTGACGCCCGTAGCTGGCACCACTTATAGCTATACGCCCACCACCGGCCTCAGCAACCCGAACATCCTCAACCCAACCGTGACCGGCACCAACACCACCGGCGCGCCCATCACCACGACCTACACGCTGACGGCCACCACGGCCAACGGCTGCTCGGCCACCAGCACCGTGGCCGTGACCATCAACCCCGCCGCCGTGGCTGATGCCGGTCCGGCCCGCAGCACCTGTTCCAACGTGCCCGTGGCCATTGGCAATGGCACGGCCGTAGCTGGTACCACGTATGCCTGGAGCCCGGCTACCGGCCTGAGCAGCGCTTCGGTGCTGAACCCGACGGTGACCCTGCCCAATCTGACCGGTGCTAACATCACCCAGACCTACACCCTGACGGCTACCACCGCCAACGGCTGCGTGAGCACCGGCACGGTCGTCGTAACCGTCTTCCCGGCTGCCGTGGCCCAGGCCGGACCGGCCGTAGCCTTCTGCTCGGGCGAAACCCGCACGCTGGGCACCGGCACCGCCGTAACCGGTACCACCTACGCCTGGAGCCCCGCCACCGGCCTGAGCGACCCAACCGCACTTAGCCCAACGGTGACGTTGACCAACACGACCGGTGCCCCTATCACCACGACTTACACCCTGACCGCTACCACCGCTAACGGCTGCACCGCCACCAGCACCGTGGCCGTGACCGTGAACCAGGCCGCCGTGGCCCAGGCCGGACCGGCTGTCACGTTCTGCTCGGGCGAAACCCGCACGCTGGGCACCGGCACCGCCGTGACTGGAACCACCTACGCCTGGAGCCCCACCACCGGCCTGAGCAGCGCCACCGCGCTGACCCCGACCATCACGCTGACCAACACCACCGGCGCGCCCATCACCACCACTTATACCCTGACGGCCACCACGGCCCAGGGCTGCACCGCCACCAGCACCGTGGCCGTGACCGTGAACCAGGCCGCCGTGGCCCAGGCCGGACCGGCTGTCACGTTCTGCTCGGGCGAAACCCGCACGCTGGGCACCGGCACCGCCGTGACTGGAACCACCTACGCCTGGAGCCCCACCACCGGCCTGAGCAGCGCCACCGCGCTGACCCCGACCATCACGCTGACCAACACCACCGGCGCGCCCATCACCACCACTTATACCCTGACGGCCACCACGGCCCAGGGCTGCACCGCCACCAGCACCGTGGCCGTGACCGTGAACCAGGCCGCCGTGGCCCAGGCTGGACCGGCTAAGGCTACCTGCTCCAACGTGGGCGTGGTTATCGGTACCGGCACGGCCGTGACCGGCACCACCTACGCCTGGACGCCCGCCACGGGCTTGAGCAGCGCCACCGCCCTCACCCCCACCCTGACGCTGCCCAACCTGACGGCCGCGCCCATCGTGGCAACCTACACCCTGACCGCCACCACGGCCCAGGGCTGCACCGCCACCAGCACCGTGGCCGTGACCATCAACCCCGCCGCCGTGGCCGATGCCGGCCCAGCCCGCGCTACCTGCTCCAACGTGCCCGTGGCCATCGGCAACGGCACGGCCGTGGCCGGTACCACCTACGCCTGGAGCCCGGCCACCGGCCTCAGCAGCGCCTCGGTGCTGAACCCGACCGTGACGCTGCCCAACCTGACCGGCACCCCCATCACCCAGACCTACACGCTGACGGCCACTACCGTCAACGGCTGCACCGCCACCAATACGGTCGTGGTAACCATCAACCCGGCCGCTGTGGCCGTGGCGGGCACCAGCCAGGCCATTTGCTCGGGCGCAACCATTACCCTGGGCGCGGCCCCCATTGCGGGCACCACCTATAGCTGGAGCCCCACCACCGGCCTGAGCAGCGCCACCGTGGCCAACCCCACGTTCACGCTGGCCAACACCACGACCACCCCGAACCCCATCACCTTCACCCTGACCGCCACCACCGCCAACGGCTGCACCGCCACCAGCACCGTGACCGTGACCGTGAACCCCGCCGCCGTGGCCGATGCCGGCCCCGACGTAGCCGTTTGCGACCTCAAAACCATTACCCTGGGCACCCCGGCCCGCACCGGCTATACCTATAGCTGGGCTCCGGCCACGGGCCTGAGCAGCACCACCGTCGCCCGGCCTGTCTTCGCGGCCTCGAACACCACGACCGCGCCCATCACCCGCACCTACACCGTGACGGCCACCACCGCCAACGGCTGCGTGAGCACCGATGACGTGGTCATCACCATCAACCCGCGTCCGGCGGCGGCGACTATTGTGGGGCCGGCTTCGGTGTGCCCCACCGTCACGGGCATTGCCTACTCGGTGCCCACGGGCACGGGCACGGCTTTCCCGCCCGGCACGCCCTTCACCTGGCAGATTAACGGCGGCACTATCACGGCCGGCCAGGGCACCCCGGCCATCACCGTGGACTGGGGCGTGGCCAGCACCGGCGGCTACCTGAAAGTATTCAGCCTGAATACCCAGGGCTGTTCCTCCGATACCACTACGCTGCCCATCGTTATCAACCCACGTCTGCAGACGGTACGGCCCACCGGCCCTGGCGACATTGGCGTGGGACAGCCCCCAATTCGGGGCGTGTGCCAGGCCGATGGCCCCTACCGCTACGTGAGCGGCGCGTACGCCAACGGCTCCAGCTACGCCTGGACCATCGTGGGCGGCACGCAGGTGAGCACCTTCCAGAATACGGTGACCGTGAACTGGACGCCCGTGGCGGTGCCCACCATCGGCAAAATAGTGGTGACGGAAACCAGCAACCCCGCCAGCGGCGTGCGCTGCCTGGGCACTTCCGATACACTGAAGGTGCTCATCAATCCTTCGCCCCGCCCCACCCTGGCCATCACCGCCCCGGTGCGCGTGTGCCAGACCAATGGCCCGGTGACCTTCGGCCTGCCCGGCGGCTTCACCGGCTCGACTTATGTGTTCCAGCTGGGCACCACCACTCTGGCCGGCACCGGCAACACCCGCGTGTTGAACACCCTACCCATCCCCGGCACCTACACCCTCACGGTGCAGGAAACCACGGTGGCCGGCTGCGTTGGCCCACTGTATTCCACGCCGTTCACGGTGGCTCCCACGCCCACGGCCCCTACCATTTCGGGCTCGGGCTTCGTGTGTAACGTGGCCCAGACCCAGCCGTACGCCATTGCCAACCCCACGGCCGGCGCCAGCTACCAGTGGACCGTCGTAGGCGGCACCATCACGGCGGGCGGCACCGGCAGCCAGATTACGGTGCGCTTCAACGCCACCGGGCCGTACACGGTGAGCGCTGCTGAAATTAGCGCCGCTCCGGCTTCCTGCACCGGCCCGGCTACCACCCGCACCATCCTCTTCGATAGCCCGACGGTGGTGCTGACCAACGCCTCGGTGGACATTACCAGCAACAACCGCGTCATCATCAGCCTGAGCGTGCCCAACAGTGGCAACACCCCCAATCAGGTGCAAATCACGCGCCGCGTAGCGGGTTCCAGCACCTTCGCGGTAGTAGGTCAGGTAGCGGCTTCGGCTACCACCTTCACCGACAACAGTGCGGTGGATGCCAACGCCAATTCCTACGAGTACCAGCTCGGCCTCACCAACGGTTGCGGCACGACTAACACAACCGGCATCGCCCAGACCATCCGCCTGCAGGCCACCGCTACCGCCACGGCTGGCGGCCGCAACCAGGGCAGCACGGCCCTCACCTGGAATGCCTTCGTGGGCTTCACGGTGAAGGAGTACCGCATCTACCGCCGCTCCGATGCCGGTGCGCCAGTGCTCATTGCCACGGTGAACGCGGGCACGCTGCAATACACCGCCACCAACAACGACCCGAACGCCACCGCCACCGGCCTGGGCTTTAGCCAGAACTTCCGGGTGGTGGCCGTCAGCACCGACGCCACCCCGCTGCTCTCCAACTCGAACGAAACCAGCGTGAGCTTCGCCAACGCCGTGAAGACCTACAACGTCATCACCCCGAACCGCGACGGCCTCAACGATGTGCTCGTCATCGACAACATCTCGCTCTACCCCGGCAACACCTTCACCATCTTCAACCGCTGGGGCCGCGAGGTGTACAAAACCACCAACTACCAGAACAACTGGGGTGGCGACGACAGCACGCCCGCCGGCAACTACTTCTACATCCTCACCCTGCCCAACGGCACGAGCGTGAAGAACTGGTTCGAGGTGATTAAATAGACCACGGATTCGCTCAGATTTTTCGAATTCCACGGATTTTGTAGCCGACATCTTTCCACCGAAAAGGCCTCCCGAAATCGGGAGGCCTTTTCTATTTATCCCCTAATACCCGCAAGATGCTTGCTGCCACTTGCGAGCCATGCCCCAACTACCGCCCACAAAATCCGTGAAATCCGATAAATCCGCGCGAATCCGTGGCCCGGGCAGTAGTTTTGTCTTCTTATGAGCCGAGCCAAAAAAATAGCCCCCGAGTTACTCCGCAACGTCACCATCCAGGACATGGTCGCCGAAGGCAAATGCCTCGTTCGCGTCGAGAACCTCGTCATTTTCGTGTCCCAAGTCGCCCCCGGCGATGTCGTGGATTTGTACATCACCAAAGCCAAGAAGAGCTTCCTGGAAGCCGTGCCGGTGAAGTTCCACCAGTATTCCGAGCTGCGCGTCGCGCCGTTTTGCCAGCACTTCGGCACCTGCGGCGGCTGCAAGTGGCAGCACATCGGCTACGACACCCAGCTGCACTTCAAGCAGCAGCAGGTGGTCGACCAGCTCACCCGCATCGGCAAAGTGGCCCTGCCCGAGATTCCGTTCATCCTCTCCTCGCCCCAGCGAACCTATTACCGCAACAAGCTCGAATACACCTTCTCGGACAACGGCTGGCTCACCACCGAGCAAATCAACGACGACACCCAGACCTTCGACCGCAACGTGCTGGGCTTCCATACCCCCGCCCGCTTCGATAAGATTATCGACGTGCAGCACTGCCACCTCCAGGCCGAGCCCAGCAACGAAATCCGCCTCTTCATTCGCGACTACGGCCGCGAGCACGGCCTCGAATTCGGCAACATGGTGCGCCAGACCGGCAACCTGCGCAACCTCATCATCCGCACCGCCCAAAGCACCGGCGAAATCATGGTGATTCTGCAGTGCTACCGCCCCCACGAGTCCATCGAGCCCCTGCTGGATGCCCTCTACGCCAAGTTCCCCGGCATCACTTCCCTCAACTACGTCCTCAACAGCAAGGGCAACGAAACCTTCCACGACCTCGAAGTGGTGACCTACAAAGGCAAGCCCTACATCGAGGAAGAAATGGAAGGCCTGCGCTTCCGCATCGGCCCCAAGTCCTTCTACCAAACCAACTCTGAAGGCGCCCATCAGCTCTACAAAGTAGCCCGCGACTTCGCCGACCTCAAGGGCGATGAGCTCGTGTATGACCTCTACACCGGGGCCGGCACCATCGCCAGCTTCGTGGCCCACCAAGCCCGCAAAGTCATCGGCGTCGAGTACGTGGAGCAGGCCGTGGCCGACGCCCACGTCAACGCCGAAATCAACAACATCACCAACACCGAGTTCTACGCCGGCGACATGAAGGACATCCTCACCGCCGACTTCACCGCCCACCACGGCCGCCCCGACGTCCTCATCACCGACCCGCCCCGCGCCGGCATGCACCCCGACGTGGTGGCCCGCCTCCTGGAGCTGCGCGCCCCCCGCATTGTCTACATCAGCTGCAACCCCGCCACCCAAGCCCGCGATTTGGAACTACTAGATGCCGCGTATAAAGTAACGCGCGTGCAGCCGGTGGATATGTTCCCGCATACTCACCATGTGGAAAATGTAGTGGCGCTGGAGTTGAAGTAACGTCTGTCATCCTGAGCGCAGCGAAGGACCTTATCACGCACGAACAGTTTGCAGTAATTTCAAACCGTGCGGCCGTGATAAGGTCCTTCGCTGCGCTCAGGATGACAAACGATTAAAATAACCCTGCCATGCCCTACTACGTGTACATCACCACTAACCCCGCCAAAAAGGTGTTGTACATCGGCATAACCAATAACATCGCGGACCGCCTCGCCCAGCACTACGCCAACCGCGGTTCCGCCGAAACCTTCGCTGGTCGCTACTTCTGCTACAATCTGGTTCACATCGAAGAATACCCGGATGTCAATGCCGCCATTGCCCGCGAAAAGGAATTGAAGGGCTGGACGCGGGCTAAAAAAGACGCGTTAATTGCTATTGATAATCCTGAATGGCAGTTTATTCAAACCTGAAACCGGCGCGGCTGTGATAAGGTCCTTCGCTGCGCTCAGGATGACAGACGATTTCAATAATTAAATAAATGGACTATTTCAACGACCCCGAACTCAATGGCAAATACCTCGGCACCATCACCAAGGATTTTGTGAAGGTGTGCGACACCCTTGCCGAAGCCTCTTCCCAGATTCGCAAGGGCGACTTCAGCCAATACCCCATTTTCGTCTTTGCCAAGCAGGAAGTGCCCCTCGGCGGCCTCCTCGTCAACGCCGACGAGCTGAATCTGGAGTGGCACGTCTTCGCCAGCTACCTCGAGCTCTTCGTGCAGCAAGGCATCATCGACGAAGGCGGCATCGAAGCCTTCAAAGCCACCTACAAGGACGCCGACGAATTCTGCTGCCTCTTCGTGCTCGATGAGGAGTTCACGAATTTCGTATTCGTCCCCTACCCCGAAGATTAATTCAAAGCCCCGGAGGGGCGACATATCGGTAGCAATACCAGATAATCGGGAACACCAAAGCCCCAGCGGGGCGACACTCGTTCAACGAATGTCACCCCGCTGGGGCTTTTGAAACTTTAGCGCCTTCTGTTTCTACCGATATGTCGCCCCGCTGGGGCTAAACCGGCACGATGGCGCAATGAATTAATTCCGGCGCTGCACTGGCAAATCCTCTAGCTGCGCGTAGCTCAACTTCCAGGTATTATCAGCCGCTTTTTTCCAGTAGAAAATGTAGTTTCCCTCGCCAAAACCGGCGGGCTGGCCAGGGCCAGCCGGCTGCACATCCACCGAGAATGTGCCGGCTTCGTAGGCGCTGTTGTCGTCGGTGTTGCTGCTGCTCACGCTGGTTTTCAGGTTGGCAATGGTCGGCAGCGTGGCGCTCACCCACTTCTGGCCCACTTCGTCCTTGCCCTTCCAGTGGGCGTTGCCCTGCACGAAGGTGATGTCGTCGGCCATCATGCCGGTGATTTTGCCGGAGTCGCGGCTGTTCCAGGCGTTGATAAAGTCGCGGTTCAGGTTCTGCACGTTGGCCGAATCAGCCGGCGCTTTCGAGCACGAGGAAGTGAGGGCGGCGGCAGCCAAGAACAGGCTACAAACAAGGGATTTCATACATCCAGAGGGTTGGTGAAAGAAATAGTGGTGGGCCGCATCGCCCACCGTGGCATTACGCTAAAAAAGTCAACCCCCGGGCGCGGACGCCCAGGGGTTGCAAGGTTAAGCAAGAACGGACATTACCAGCTCTTACGACGGTACTCCGAGGTGCCGTAGGGGTGCGAAGCATCGCCATACGCCTCGTTGGGCAAGTAGGCGGCGTTCGAGGTGGCGGGCACAATAGCGTTACCCACCATGGCGTTGGAAGCCGTCAAGCTATTGGCTGGCACCAGCGCAGTTTGGGTGGTGCGGGTAGTCGTGGTCTGGCGGTTGCGGGCCAGGGCCAGCTCGCGGCGATACTCGGCTTCGCGGGCAGCTACGGCACGGCGCTCAGCGGCAGCGGCGGCGCGCTGCTTATTCTTGTTATCAATGTGCTTGCCCACGCCGTAGCCGATGGCCCCACCGGCCACACCGCCTACCACGCCACCCACCACGCGGTTGCGCTTGTTGATGAGCGCCCCGGCAGCGGCACCACCCAGGCCGCCGATTGCGGTGCCCTTCGCCTGCGGGCTCCAGTTTTTGAGGATTTGGGCTTGGGCCGAACGAGTGCTAAAAGACGTGCTCAACAGCACCAGCAAAGCGAAGAGATAAGGAAGCTTTTTCATGGCTTAAAGAATAAAGGAGAAAAGAAATCCGCCCGGATAATGGATAGGAAGACAATTAGCGTGCCATTCCCGCCACCGGCTGATTCCCCCTCCCTAACGGCAGCGCTTAAAGAAGGTTGGAATCCTATATAGAAAACGGGCTAAAAGCTCGTCCAGCCCTGCGCCTGGAGGGGTATGGCCTGGCCCGCCTTGGTCACCAGGTTGGCCCCGTCGGCCTTATCGGTGAGATGGCCGATGATGGTGATGTCGGGGTGATTCTTGATTTTTTCGTGGTCCGTGACGGGCACCGTGAACAGCAGCTCGTAGTCCTCGCCGCCGTTGAGGGCGCAGGTGAGCGGGTCGAGGTTGAACTCGGCCGCCGCTTCCAGCGTGGGGTTAGCCAGGGGGATAAATTCGGTGAACACCCGCGCCCCCGTGCCGCTGGCCGCGCACAGGTGCAGCACCTCCGAAGCCAGTCCATCGGAAACATCAATCATGCTGGTGGGCCGGATGCCGCGCTCGCGCAGTTCGTGCACGATGTCGAGGCGGGCTTCGGGGCGCAGCTGGCGTTGCACGATGTACTCGTAGTTGGCCAGCTCAGGCTGGGTTTCGGGGTCGGCCAGGTAGGCTTGCTTTTCGCGCTCCAGCACTTGCAGGCCCAGGAAAGCGCCGCCCAGGTCGCCGGTCACGCAGAGCAGGTCGGTGGGCTTGCCGCCGCTGCGGCGCACAGCCTCGCCGGTTGGTACTTCGCCCAGCACGGTGATGGCCAGCGTGAGGCCGCCGCGGCTGGCGGTGGTGTCGCCGCCCACCAGGTCCACGTTGTAGGCCTCGCAGGCCAGGCGCATGCCGGCATACAGCTCCTCAATGGCCTCCACGGTGAAGCGCGGGCCGGCCGAAAGGGCTACCACCAGCTGCGTGGGCAGGGCATTCATGGCGGCCACGTCCGACACGTTCACGGCCACGGCCTTGTAGCCCAGGTGCCGCAACGGGCAGAATGAGAGGTCGAAATGAATGCCTTCGACCAGCAAATCGGTGGTCATCACGATATCAGTGCCGGCCGTGGGCCGGATGATGGCCGCATCGTCGCCAATGCCGAGCACGGTGCCGGGCTGGCGCGCGGTGATGTTGGCCTGCAAGCGGCGGATGAGAGCAAATTCGCCAATGGCGGAGAGGGGCGTGAGTTCAGACATGGTTTGAGTTGTCAGTTATTCGTTGTCAGTTGTCAGCACATCCCTGCTTGATGAACAGTATGACAACTGACAACAAACAACGGCCAACTAACCGCTAAGGCACAAAAGTACGCCCACAAAAAAAGGAGGGAATTGCTTCCCTCCTTTTTCGATTTCAACCAACCGGCTGCTTATTCAACAGTCAGCTCTTTGTAGATTTTGGTCTGGCCGTCGGCGCTCAGAATCTGTACGAAGTACAGGCCGGGCTTCAGAGCCGAGATGTTGAGCTCGAGCTTCTCCTGGCCCTGGCCTTTGGCTTGGGCACTAATGCTCTGGCCGAGGTTGTTCAGGACGATAACGCTGCCCACTTTGGCATCTTTGATTTCAACCGTGGCCTTGCCGTGGGCCGGGTTGGGGTACACGCTGATGTTGCTATCGAACTTGCCCAGCGTGCTCAGCACGGCCTGGTAGGTGCCGAAAGGCCCCGTGTAGTCGTTGTGGTTGCCGAGCTGGTTGTAAAGCTGGCCGGCCGGGTTGCTGCTGGGGGTAGTTGCGGGCGGCACAATGGGGCCGTTGAAGGCCGTGGAGTACATGTACCACTCGTCGGCAATGTTGTAGCCACCGACAGCCCGCACGGGCGGGCACGAACCGGGCACGTTTTGCGGAGATGGGTTCACCGTAGTGCCGTGCGATACCGTAGCCCGGCGAATGATGGACTGGTTGGCCGAGGCCACAAAAATTGCGTTGGTGCCGGTACCGTCGAGGGGGTTGGTGCCGCTCCAGTTGCCGCCCGCTGCGCAGGTGGTTTGCAACACGGGGCCTTCGCCAATCACGCCAATCAGGTCCACAATCACGCCATTGCCCACGCCGGCCGTGCCGCTGGGGTAGCGTACCAGGGCCATGGCATCGTCGCCGCTGAAGTAGATGGGGCCGCCGCCCACAATCACCGTGTTGTTGGCGGCCGGAGCCAGCGCATAATCAGAGCAAAACTGGTTGGCCGCGTTCACGATGGCCGGCAACGTTGCCTGCCCGCAGGCAATCACGAAAGTCGTGCGGGCGCTCATGCTGTTGTTGCCGACAGCTACGTGGGCCGCGTTGCTACGGAATACCCGCTCCTCCTGAAAGATGGGGGTGTTGCCGTTGGAGTAGCGCCGTACCGAATACGGGTTCAGGTTGACGGTATTATTGGTAGGGTTGTAAATTTCGAGGGCACGCTCATTGCCGCTTGAGTTGGCCGTTCCGCCGTAGTTTACGCCCGACTGGTGGGCTCCCTCGTTGTATTCCGAGAAAAACAGCTCGGTGCCTTGAGCATGGGCGGCTCCGGCCAGCAGCAGCGCTGCCGAGAGCATCAAGTAGTTCTTTTTCATAATTTTTGAAATGTGTATTGTCAGTGCAACGGCAAAGATACGCGCTTTTCGCGGCTAGGTTCATTACGTTTATGCGTACCTGAAAATCCCTTTTTCTATAGATAATGCTCCTGGTCGGGCCGATGGGTGCGGCGCACATACCGAATCGCCTTATTCGGGCGTTGCAGCCCATATTGCCCAGCTTGAGCCGGGACTATACGTGCCCGGCCGGTTCGCGCATTTTTTTTCACCTGGCCCCGTAGCTTTGCTATGCCGGGACTTTTTCCTTCTGGCTACTTCTTGAATCTATGCGCACTTTCCTTTCTTCTCCGGTCAAAACCGCCGTGCTTTCGCTGTTGATTTTCTCGGGCTGCGCGGCTTCCTGCAAGCGCGACGGTGCCAAGACGGCCGCTTTCAACCCGGCTTCGGCGGCGGCGGCCAAAGCGCAGTTCGACGTGCTGCGCGATTCCGTCGACATCAAATGGCGCAACATGACGGAGAGCGACGACCAGAAAATCGGCATCACCCGCCTGCTGCTGCGCGAGTTGAAGGGCCGGCCCGGCATTGATGCTACCCAACTGCAAGGCCTGGACCGCGCCAATACCCGCCTCAAAGCCCGCCGCTACACCCAGCAAACCATGGCCAGCTCGGACCTGATTGACCAGTACGACATGGCCCAGGACTCGCTGCTGAAAGCCGTGTACCCCGTGGCCGCCCCCAACGGCAACGCCCCCACCGAAAATGCCCGCAATTTTGTGGAGGGCATTCAGCAGCTCGATGCCGGCGTAGTGGCGTTCCGGGTGCAGTACGACCGCGCCGTGCACCAGTACAACGACTACCTGAAGCTGCACCGCGCCGAACTGGAATCACTCGGCGGCAAGTACGCTACGCTCCAGCCGCTGTCATTTTTCACGATTGGGGACAAGTAAATCGGGCTCGGCATTTTGCGCGGGGTAGTCTCGGTATTAAAGCAGCAATTGCTTATCTTTAAGCCTCAGCTACTCAACGTCATTCACCAAACGCCCCGCACATATGCACACCGCTACTTTTTTCCGCCGGCTGCTGCCGGTTATGCTCCTCACCAGTCTCGTCCTGGCTTCGTGCGGAGGCTGCAAAGACCGCGACCCACGCCCCAAAGGCAAATGCGGCTCGACGGCTCCTACTACCACTACTCCTCCTCCCGGCGGCAATTCATAGGCGCCGCTTGTGGCTCCACAACAGAAAAGGCCGGCATAATTGCCGGCCTTTTCTGTGTCTAAACGGAATGCTAATTTGCTTACAGCGCGGCCATTTCCTCGCGCACGAAGTCGGCGAGAGTACGCAGGTACTCGGTGCTGAAATCGAATCGAATGCCAGCAGCAGCGTAAATCTGGCCAATGGGCGCGGTGTAGCCCAGCGCCAAGGCACGCTTGTAGGCGGCCAGGCCCTCGGTAGGGTTCTGACGAAAGTTGCGCCACACGGCAATGGCCCCAAGCTGCGCCATGGCGTACTCGATGTAGTAGAACGGCACTTCGTAGAGGTGCAACTGCTTCTGCCAGAGGTAGGGCTTAAATTTTTCGAGGCCGTTCCAGTCCACGGTGCGCTGGTTGAATTCATCGAAAATCTCGACCCAGCGCTGGTGGCGCTCGGTTTCGGTGTGCGTGGGGTGTTCGTACACCCAATGCTGAAACTTGTCGATGGTAGCCACCCACGGGAAGGTTTCTAGGACGCTTTCCAAGTGTGTTTTCTTGGCGCGGCGCAGGTCTTCCGGGTTGGGGAAGAAAACGTGCCACTGGTCCATGCTCATCAGCTCCATGCTCATCGAGGCCAGCTCGGCCACTTCAGACGGCGGGTGCTTGTCGGCACCCAACGGCAGGCCGCGCGTGAGGAAGCTGTGCACGGCGTGGCCGCCTTCGTGCAGCATGGTCACCACGTCGCGCAGGCTGCTCGTGGCATTCATGAAGATGAAGGGCACGCCGGTTTCGTCCAGCGGGTAATTGTAGCCGCCGGGGGCTTTGCCCTTGCGGCTTTCCAGGTCGAGGTGGCCCATCTGGCGCATGGTGCGCAGGCAGTTGCCGAGGTAGCTGTCGAGGGTTTCGAAGACGGTGATGGTTTTTTCCAATAGCTCCTCGCCGGTGCCGAAGGGGCGCAGTGGCGGCTGGCCGCTGGGGTCCACGTCGAGGTCCCAGGGGCGCAGGGCGGGCAGGTTCAGGTCCTGGCGGCGCTCCAGGTCGAAGTCGTCAATCAGCGGCACCACCGTTTCGCGGATGGCGGCGTGGAAATTGAAACAGTCCTGCGGCGTGTAATCGAACCGGCCCAGCGCGGCAAACATATAGTCGCGAAAATTGGCGAAGCCCGCGTTCAGCGCCACCTGATGACGCAGGGCTACCAGCTCGGTGAAAAGCTGGTCGAGCGGCTGGGCGTCCTGCAAGCGGCGGGCCTGGATGGCGCGCCAGGCGGTTTCGCGCACGGCCCGGTCGGGGTTTTTGAGGCGGTCGGCGGCCTGGGGCAGGGTCAGGTCCTGGCCGTCGAGGGTCACATTCATGGCCCCCACCGTGGCGGCGTACTGCTGCTGTTTGGTGCTGATGTCGGTTTTCAGCGGGATGTTTTCGGCCCGGTAGATTTCCGAAGCCCGGCGCACCGAGCGTAGGAACACGCCATAGCGGCGCTCATCCAGCCCGGCCAGGTGCGGCGAGGCCAGCATCTTTTCGTTGAGGGCGTGGTCGTGGGGAGCTACTTCCGGCTCCACTTCGTTCACGAAATACTGGAAGGCCTCGGAGCGCGCCGGGTCCTGCGTGTCGCAGGTCATGTGAATGTAGCGCCAGGCGAGGTCCTCACTGAGCACCGATTCCAATTCCGAGCGGTCGAGCAGCCAGCGCTCCAATTCGGCGGGCGTGTTTATGGACCGGGCCTGCAACTCCTGGAAGAAGGGCTCAATCGCGGCCCAATTGGTCACGAGAAAGTCTTCGGGCAAATATTGGCGGGGCGGCCGGCTCGTATCAGTGGCCGACTCGGCGGTAGGTTCAGCTAGAAGCATCATAGTACAAGTATAGTAGAACGGAATTCGGAAGAGATGAAACTGTCGCCATTTTATGCGAGCAAACTCCGGGCCGACCTAATTTTTTAGAGCGGCAAGCGTCTGTCATCCTACCCTATTTCAATCACCACGTCCTCCGTCATCGGGTGGCCTACGCAAGTCAGCACGTAGCCTTGTTTCAGCTCCGAATCGGAGAGGCCTTCGCGCTCGTCGAGGTGCACTTTGCCGCTCAGGCACTTGCCGCGGCAGGCGGTGCAGAGGCCGGCCTGGCAGGAGTACGGCAGGTCGATGTCCTGGTCGAGGGCGGTTTCGAGGATGGTTTTGCCGGCGGGCACTTCGATGAGGTACTCGCTGCCTTCGTACTGAATGGTGACGGTGCGGGTGTTCTTCACGTTGTCGTCCGGGCTGGCCGACACGTCGCCGTGGCCGCTGGGCTGGGCGGCGGCCAGTTCGGCGTTGTCGGCGCTGGCCACAAAGCTTTCGCGACGGATGCGGGCCTCGGGCACGTTAAGCAGGCTGAGGGCAGCCTGGGCTTCGGCCATCAGGCCTTCGGGGCCGCACATGAAGTATTCGGCCTGCTCGGCCGGAAACTGGTGGCGCTGCTCCAGAATGCGCAGCAACATGGTGCGGTTGAGGCGGCCGGTGTGGCGGTGCGGGGCCATGGGCTGCAAGGGCTGGCTATACACGTGCTCCACCTGCAGGTGGCCGTTGGAGCGGGCTTCGAGGTCGGCGAGCTGCTGCTGAAAAATCACAGATTCCTCGTTGCGGTTGCCGTAAATCAACAGCACGTAGCTCTGGGGCTCAGCCGCTACCACGGCTTTGAGCATGGCCATGAGCGGCGTGATGCCCGAGCCGGCCCCGATGAGCACCAGCGAGCGGGCCGCCTTGGGGCTGGGGCTGAGCGTGAAGTTGCCGAGCGGCTCCATCACCTCAATTTCCTGGCCCACCTGCACCGTATCGAGCAAATAATTACTCACCAGGCCGCCCGGCACGCGCTTCACCGTCACGGACAGGCGCGGGGCCTCGGCCGGCGTGCTGCTGAGCGAGTAGGCGCGGCGCTCCTTCTTGCCGCCCGGCCCGCAGGGCACTATAAGCGTCAGGAACTGGCCGGGACGGGCTGCGATAGGCGCCCGGTCGGGCCGCTCCAGGTGAATGGTGATAGAATCGGCGGTTTCCTGGGTGATGGCAACGACGGTGAGGGTATGGTACATTGAGCGGGGTAAGCGAATGGGGGAACGAGGGGCCGGGGCGGCGCACTGGTTCGCGGTAAGGCAGTAACAGAAAAGCGGGCCGGATGGCGAAAATATTCCCGCCGGCCCGCCGGCAAAGGTAACTTGCCAGCCACATTACGGGTTTGCGGCCGGGCCGTTTTCCTTTGTGGCCTCACGCTTTTACTTCTCTCGCGCTTGCTCTCCACCCTGCTCCAACGCCATCAGGCCGGCTTCGGCCCCGTGCTGCCCGTCGACCTCAACGGCTCCACCGTCACCCGCCTCGATTTCACCGCCGCCAACCCCCAAATCACCAGCGCCGACCTGCGCGACACCGCCGGCTTCGATGATTTAGTTAACAAAATGCTGGCTGACCAAAATGCCACCATCGGCATCGGCGGCTACCTCGAAAACCGGGTTATTTACCGCCGCAGCGCTCACTTCGGCCCCGGCGCGGCCGAGGAGCCCCGCTCCCTGCACCTAGGCGTGGATGTATGGCTGCCGGCCGGCACGCCGGTGCTGGCCCCGCTGCCCGCCGTGGTCCACAGCCTAGCCGACAACGATAATTTCGGCGACTACGGCCCCACCGTCATCCTGCAACACGAGCTGGAGGGAACGGTCTTCTACAGCCTCTACGGCCACCTCAGCCGCCACGAGTGGCGGGCACTGCGCGTGGGCCAGGCGCTACAACAAGGTGAAGCATTTGCCACCGTTGGCCCTTTTCCGGAGAATGGCGACTGGCCCGCGCACCTGCATTTTCAGTTGATGGCCGATATGCAAGGGCGGGTGGGCGATTTCCCCGGCGTTGCCCGGCCCAGCGAGCGGGAAGCATGGGCGGCCTTGTGCCCCGACCCGAATCTGGTGTTGCGGAGCCGGTATGTTTAGCCGAAGAAGCCCCGTAGGGGCGACATATCGGTAGTAAAACCAAATGATAAGAACGGTAAAGCCCCAGCGGGGCGACACTCGTCTGACGAGTGTCGCCCCGCTGGGGCTTTTGAAACTTTAGCACCTGCCGTTTCTACCGATGTGCCGCCCCGCTGGTGCTTCGTTCGGCAACCCAAGACTGATGTTTAATCGAATTTGATGGCCACTACCGGCTTAATCCGCGCAATCAGGTATGTGGGGATGAGCACGGCCAGCAGCGAGGCGGCGAAAGTGGCCACGTTCAGCAGCAGCAGCATTTTGGGGTCCCAGGAAATCGGGACGCGGTCCATGTAGTAGTTCTCGGGGTCGAGGGGAATGACTTTGAAATAATACTGGATGGCGCAGAAACCCACGGCCACTAGGTTGCCGATGAGCATGCCGCGGATAGTGAGCGAGAGGCCCCGAAAGAAGAACATCCGCCTGATTTGGTTATCCGTCGCCCCCAGCGCCTTGAGGATACCAATCATGTTGGTGCGCTCCAGAATCATGATGAAGATGGTGGCCACCATGTTGAACGTGGCTACGAAAATGATTAGGAGCAGGAAGATGATAACGTTGCGGTTGAGCAATTGCAGCCAGTCGAAAAGCTGGGCGTATTGCTCCGTGATTTTATCGATTTTGAGGTCGTAGGGCAGGCGCTCGTAGAAATTGTCGGCGGTTTTGTCCAGGGTTTTGAAGTCTTTGAGGACGACTTCCATGCCGCCCACCAGCGAGTCGGGCCAGGCGGGGGAGTTCAGCTCCCGAATCTGGCGGATATCACCGATGACGTAGACTTCATCGAACTCATCGAGGCCCGTGGAATAGATACCGCAGACCCGAAACTGCCGGATGCGCGGCGGGTTCTGAATGAAGTAGAAAAGGGCTTTTTCGCCCACGGCGAGGCGCAGCTTGTCGGCCACTTTGCGCGAAATCAGCACATCGTCGCTGGCCGAGGAATCGGAAAAGCTGATGAACTTGCCAGCCACCAGATTTTCGCGCATGGGCGAAGGGCCGCCGGTTTCGGCGATGCCTTTGAGCACCACGCCCAGCACTTCGTCCTTGGTCTTGATGATGGCCGTTTTCACGGCGTAGGGCTGCGTGGACTTTACCTCGGGAAACGCCTTGAGCTGCTGCACCAGCTTGGGGCCGGCGATGGGGGCAACTTCGAGCGAGTTATTGGTGTCGTAGCGCGAAATCTGGAGGTGCGCGCCGAAGGAAAAGATTTTATTCTGAATCTCGTTGCGAAACCCTTGCAGGATGGCAAACGACACCACCATCACCGCCAAACCCATGGCAATGCTGATGATGGCTATTTTTGTAACCGACGAGGTAAAGGAGCCGGAATCGGCTCCCCCGTCAATCTTCTGCGAAATGTAGCGGGAGACATTCATTGTTCAGCCGTAAAGCTACGTTTTGAACCGCTACCGGCCGCGCTCCCGACCTTTGGGTCCGGCGGTGCTCCGCGCCGGGTTCTTTTTTCCGCCCTCTTTTTCACTGTTTATGGTTGGGTTATTCGCTAAAATCACCTTGTCGATGCTGCTGGCGCTGCCGGCCTGCGGCACCACCCGCCCGGCGGCCACGGCCGCCCCGCATACGTTGGCCACCCCGCCCCGCGTTGCCGGCGTGACCGTAGGAGCCGAGCGGCTCGATAAATACCTTCCCCAATTGCAAGGCAAGCGCGTGGGCCTGGTCATTAATCAAACCTCCCGCGTGGGCCGGGCCTACCTCGTGGATACCCTGCGGGCGCGAGGCGTGAACGTGACGGCCATCTTCGCTCCCGAGCACGGTTTCCGGGGCGAGGAGGCCGACGGCGCAACCATCACCGATGGCCGCGATGCCCGCAGCGGTGTGTCCGTGCGCTCGGTGTACGGCAAAACCAAGAAGCCCACCCCCGAAATGCTGGCCGACTTGGACGTGCTCATCTTCGATATCCAGGACGTGGGAGCGCGGTTCTACACCTTCATCAGCACGCTGCACTACGTGATGGAGGCCGCCGCCGAGCAGGGCAAAACCGTCATCGTCCTCGACCGCCCCAACCCCAACGGCGACCTCGTGGACGGCCCTATGCTGGAGCCGGCCCACAAATCCTTCGTCGGCCTCGACCCGCTGCCCATTGCCCACGGCCTCACGGTGGGCGAACTGGCCCAAATGATTAACGGCGAAAAATGGCTGGCCGGGGGCAAGAAATGCGCCCTCACGGTGGTGCCGCTGGCCACCGGCTACACCCACGCCACAGCCTACGCGCTGCCCATCGCGCCCTCGCCCAACCTGCCCACCGCCCACGCCGTGGCCCTGTACCCCAGCATCTGCCTGTTTGAGGGCACCAACGTGAGCGTGGGGCGCGGCACGGCCACGCCGTTTGAGGTCATCGGCAGCCCTGCCCAGCCGGCCACGCGGCCCTACACCTTCACGCCCGTTCCCAATGCTGGCTCGCCCACCCCGCCGATGAAGGGCCAAGCCTGCCACGGCCTCAACCTGGCCGGTGCCCCTACCCGCGCCGCCTCGGGCGGACTGGTGCTGAGCTACCTGCTCGATTTTTATCAGCAGAGCACCGACAAGGCACATTTCTTCGGGAAGTATTTCGAGGAATTATCCGGCACCAATAGCCTACGCGAGCAGATTATCGCCGGCAAGACCGAAGCCGAAATCCGAGCCTCGTGGGCTCCGGGGCTGACCAAGTTCAAGGCCCTGCGCAAGAAATACATGCTCTACCCGGAGCGATAGAAACTCCCCGGGGCTCGGAATCCGGATTCCGAGGCTCGGGGAAACTCCCCGGGGCCTGGAATCCGGATTCTGAGGCTCGGGGAAACTCCCCGGGGCTCGGTTTTGAGATTCCGGGGCTCGGGGAAACTCCCCGGGGCTCGGTTTTGGGATTCCGAGGCTCGGGGAAACTCCCCGGGGCTTGATTTTTGAAAATCAGTCCCCGGGGAGTTTTTAGTAGCGCGAACTTTTAGTTCGCGTCCCCGCGCCAATGCAACGATTGACGTTCGGGGACGCGAACTGAAAGTTCGTGCTACGGTGCTACGGGCGCTGGGCGTTTTCTTTGCCCCATGAATACTCCCCTGCGCCTGGTTTTCATGGGCACCCCCGATTTTGCCGTGCCCACCCTCGAAAGCCTGCTGGCCTGGCCGGGCGGGCAGGTGGTGGCCGTCGTCACGGCCCCCGACCGGCCGGCGGGGCGCGGGCGGCAGCTCCAGGCCTCGGCCGTGAAAATGGCCGCCGAAGCCCACGGCCTGCCCGTGCTCCAGCCCACGAACCTGAAATCGCCCGAGTTTCAGGCCGAACTCAAAAGCTACGCCGCCGATTTGCAGGTGGTCGTGGCCTTCCGCATGCTGCCCGAAGCCGTGTGGAACATGCCCCGGCTGGGCTCCATCAACATCCACGGCTCGCTACTGCCGCAGTACCGGGGCGCGGCCCCCATCAACTGGGCCCTGATGCACGGCGACACGGAAACCGGCGTCACCTCCTTTTTCCTCCGCCACGAAATCGACACCGGCGACCTCATCTTTCAGGATAAAATCACCATCGCACCGGAGGACGATTTCGGCAGCGTCTATGATAAATTGAAAGGGGTGGGCGCGGCCCTGGCCCGCCGCTCGGTGGAGGCCATCGCGGCCGGCACCGCCCCCAGCACCCCGCAGGAACAACGGGCCGACCTCCGCCCCGCCCCCAAGCTCCAGAAGGAAACCGGCCGCCTCGATTTCGCCCGCCCCGCCGCCGAGCTGGTGAACTGGGTGCGCGGTCTCTCCCCCATCCCCACCGCATTCGCCGCCCTGCCCGATGGGCGCATCATCAAGATTTTCCGCGCCGCTGCCCTGCCTTTTGAGGGTGAGTCTGCGCCCGCCGGCACCTGGGCTTCGGATGGCAAGAAGTACCTGCGCGTGGCCGCCGCCGATGCCTGGCTCGATTTGCTGGATGTGCAGCTGGAGGGCAAGAAGCGAATGCCGGTGCAGGAACTGCTGCGCGGGTTTAAGCTGCCGGCTTAGGGCTTTTTTATTGTAGGGGCGGGGCTTGCCCCCGCCCGCCGTTCGCACCGTTTCAATGATTCCGTTCAACGACGGGCGGGGGCAAGCCCCGCCCCTACATCGTTTTAATAACACTCCCATCACCTCCCCTGCTCCCCCAAACCAATGGTTTCCTTCGTCGTGGCCGTAGCCGAAAACAATGCCATCGGCAAAGATGGCGAACTGCCCTGGGGCCACCTGCCCGATGACTTGCAGCACTTCAAGCGCCTCACCCTAGGCCACCCCGTGGTGATGGGTCGCCGCACCTACGACAGCCTCGGCCGGGCCCTGCCCAAGCGTCCCAACATCGTGGTCACGCGCCAGCCCGGCTGGGCTGCCCCCGGCTGCGAAACCGCCGCCTCAGTGCCAGCCGCCCTGGCCCGCGCCCGTGAGCTGGACGAGGAAGTGTGCGTAATCGGCGGTGGCGAAATCTACCGCGAAGCCCTGCCCGCCGCCGACGTCATCTACCTCACCGAAGTCCACCACAGCTTCGAGGGCGACGCCTTTTTCCCCACCCTTGACCCCGCCGAGTGGCGCGAAGAAGCCCGCGAGCGCCACGAGGCCGACGAGCGCCACGCCTACCCTTTCAGCTTTGTGACGCTGCGGCGGCGGTAGGTTTCGGAGATGTGGGCCAATAAAAAAGGCAGCCGATTGGCTGCCTTTTTTGTTTTTCCTTGCGGTCGGCTAGCGCATGAGCACCAGCTTGCCCCAGTCGTTTTTGAAGGCTTTGTCGCCGCCCGTGGCGCGGTGGCCGAACTGAGCGCCCGGGTCATCGAGGGCCACGCGGTAGAGGTAAGTGCCGTTGGCGAGGCGGTCGCCGTAGGTATCGGTGCCGTCCCAGGCAAAGTCGGTAATGTTGTTGCCGATGTGCAGCGGGCCGAGCTCATTCATGAAAATCTCGCGCACCACCTTGCCGGTGAGGGTCACAATCTGGATTTTCATGTTGCGGGGCAGTTCCTGGCCCGTGAGGGTGAACACGAAGCGGGCCTTGCTCACCACCGGGTTAGGGTACGGGTACACGTTGGAGATTTGCGAGGCGTTCACCACTTCAAACTTCACCTGGAAATTCTGGGCACCGGCGCTGGAGTTGCTGGGGTCGCGGCCCTGCACTTCGAGGGTGTACATGCCATCGGGCAGAGGGCCGGTTTTGCCGGGCTCATAGGTGAGCTTGGCCACGCTGCCGTTGGTCTGGTCCACGCTGAAGTGGAAGCTGTTGCTGTTCACATCCATCACCGTCGGCACCGTCTGGCCGGGGCGCTGCAGCAGCACGGTGAAGAACGAAGCGTCGGTGATGTGGCGGAACTTGTCCTCGTCGTTGAGCTGGATGTTGATAACGGGCATGGCCGATACCAGCTCGCCGTTGAGGATGTGGCGGCCATCGAAGGCCACATCAAGCGTCGGGGGTACGTTGCGGTCTACCACCGTGAACGGGGGCAGCGACAGCTCGTTGTTGGCGTAGTTCTGCTCGCGCTGGAGGCGCGGGTTCACCACCACTTCCACCACGAATGTCCCAAACTGGCCCGTCATGTCAAACTTAACCGGAATGGTAAGCGGCGTCTGACTCGGTAGCAGTATGGTGTTCGTGACCACATCTACCGACTTCACTATCGGCTGACCGCTGGCGCTCGTTTTGCGCAGGTTTACGCGGGTGATTAGCGGCGAGGCAAAGGGCGAATCCGAAATATTCTCAAACTTCACCGGGAAGGTAATGTATGCGGAATCAGCGGCCTGGCGTGCAAATTTGGCGGGGTCGTAGTCGGCAGCAGTGGCTAGGTCGCGCCGTACCACGCCTTCGGGCACGCCCTGCGAGGTTACGAGCCACTGCTCCAGCTGCGGCGGAATGCGGGTTACGTTATCGGACAGGGCCAGCTCCAGGCGTAGGTAAGGGTAGGTTTTGGCCGGAACCAGCGTCGTCAGGGACTGCACTGCGGTAGTAACATTGGGCAGCACCACGGTTTCGCGGCCCAGCGAGTCGATGCCCACCACGCTCAGCGTGTGCTGGCCATTCGGCGTCAGGTTGCGGATGGTGCTGTACAGATTAGTCCATTGCTTGGCGGGGCCAATGCGCGTCGAAACAATGCGGCCCGACGGATTGGACTGCTGCAAAGTGTCGCGCAGCACAATGGTCTGAATATTTTTGGCGATGGTGCTGCTGGCATCCGGCCCGGTTTCGTGCATCAGGCGGCCGGTGGTGGCCGTAAGCTTCTGGCCCAGCAGCGCCAGCGGCTCGCCATCGGCCAGCCGGGTGATGAGTTGGGAGCCCAGCAGGGTTTGCAGGCGGTTTTTGAGAGCCGTGGGCAGCAGCGAGTAGCGCAGGCGGTTGGCCGATACCACGGCCACGTATGAGCCCGCCGGAATATCAGTCAGGAACGCATCAAGCTGCTGCTGCCGGGTGGCACTGTAGTTCAGGTTATCGAGCGTATCAAGCGTAGCAGTACCAGTCGGGTCGGACGCTGAGAAGTAGTAAAAATAGTCCGGGGCCTGCCCGCACTGCTGATAGCCCGCCGGCATGGCTACCGGCAGCAGCGATGCCCCGCTGTACACGGCAATCAGCAGGTTGGGCGAGCGCACGCCGCAGCCATACACCGAGGGCTGCCCCGCCGCCGTGCGGATATAAATCCCCGCCCCGCTCAACGAGACAAAGTTGGCCGGGCTGCGGGGGGGGCCACCGCCCCGGGTGCGCAGCACCAGCGGCACCCGCGTGGCCGCAAATTCCCAGCGGCGGGTGGGGGCTTTCACCTCCACGCCGGTGCGGGCATCCTGCTTGAACTGCGTGTAGTGGCTCTGGGACCAGCCGCCGGGGCTGTTCGGAATCACGCGCAGCGAAGAGGTGGCCCAGTCGCCACTTTCGCCGGTAGCCGGGGTATGGAAACGGGCGCGCCAGTACCACACCAGGCTGTCGCGCTGGCCCAGGCGGGCCGGCAGCGTGGGCGTCCACTCTGCCAGCAGGCCGGCCGTGATGGTGGTGCGCTGCACGGCCCCATTGAAGGTGGCCACCGTGTCAATTTCAAAATCGTAGTCGCGCTGCACGCCCAAGAGGGTGTTCGACTGCACCACCAGGCGGGGCCGGTTGGTGCCCGAAATGGCAAACTCGGTAGGGTTCAGGATTGACACGCCCCCACTCAAAAAGGTATAGTCGATTTGGGCCGTATTGTTATTCTCGTTGACCTCCGCAATCTGGTTGTTCGGGTCCAGGGCCACCACAAACGTGCTGCCCCCGCTGGCCCCTACACTGTTGCGCATGGGCAGGGCATACGTGGTATCGGGGCTCCAGGCGGCCCGCTGGGTGAAGGTGTACACCGTGTCGGCACGGGTAGGAGTTGTCGTGTTAAACTTCCGCGTCACCCGAATTACCAGGGGCTCGTAAGGGATTTTGCCGGGGTTGGAGACACCCACGTTCAGCACAAAGTCGTGCGAGTCGGCCCGCACCGTGGTCTGGCCTGGGGCGGGCACAATGGAAACCCGGGCCGAGCTGGCAATGAAATCGGGCAGCGGCGGCGCGTACAGGCTCAGGGTAGGGTCGCCCTGCCAGCCAGTGCACAGCAGCTGCTCCTTTTCGTAGTCCTGCGTGAAGGTGCTTTGCAGGCGGCGCACCACCTCGTCGTGCACCACCGTAATGGGCTTGCCGTACCAGGCCGGGTCGTTGAACAACAACCGATAGAGCGTATCCTGGGCCATCTGTAAGGGCGTGGCGTAGCTGAAACCTGATTCGGCCAGCGAGCCCAGCGCCCCCCTGCGGTCGGCAAACAGCCAGTCTTCTACCACGGTGTTCACCCGGGTGAAGGTGGAGTTAGCGGCGCAGCCACTCAAAAACAAAAACGGGTACTTGCGGTAGTTCGCAAAGGCCGGCATGGTCGACGGCATGCCGAAGTTGAAGGTGAAGCTGGTGGGAGCCGCGTGGCCAAAATAGGAAATCACCGAAACCCCGGCATTCAGCTGGGCCGAAATATCAACGTTGACCGGCAGCGGCGTATTCCGAACCAGCGTCTCCACACTCCCCCCAAACAGCGGGCGCTCGACGCGGGCCTTCGCCGCATCCATGTAAGACTTGTATTCAACTGCCTCGCTGGCATCCTTTGCCCCAATCAGGTGCAGGATATTTTTGCGCCAGGGCTGGGTGCCCAGCGGCTCCAGGTTCTGCAGGTCCTGGTCGATTACCTTGTTCAGGTAATTCATTATCTGCTGCGGAGTGGTGACGGTGAGGCGACCCGTGTGCAGCTTGGCCACGAAGTTGTTGTTCATGTAATCGGCCGTCAGCAGGTTGTCCGATACGGAGCGGGAGCTGGTGGGCACCAGGTCAAGGCCAAACTCCCCGCCACGGGCGAAATAAGAACCACCGGCTGGGACCGGCTCGCTGGGTACAATGCCCTTGCCCAGCAGCAGCAGGTAGCGGTTGGTGGCATTGGGCGTGGCCGCCGCCAGCCACCGCGTGAAGTGCCGCAGGGCCAGCCACGACTTTTCGCCGTAAAAAAACTGGTCGTAGAGTTGCTGCGAAGTCACCATGAGCGTGTCGTAGCGCCCGCCGGCCGCCGAGGCCCGGTAGTTGGCATATGCACGGGCCGCGTTGGGAACGGTCCCGGCGGCCCGCATCAGCTGCGGGTGCGTGATGATGACGAACGTAGGCACCGCCGGGTTGATGGTCCGGAAGCGTATCTGGCGGGCCGGCAGGGGCTTGGGCAGCGTGGCTTCATCGGCCAGCAGGAGGCGGTGCGTGGCCGCCGCCGTAGCGCCCGGAAACACGAAGCGCTTCAGCGCCGCCGTAGCGCCTTGCGTGCCCACCACCCGCTGCACGTTATTTAAATCGTTGATATCAAACCCGACCACCGTAGCGGGCACATTGGCCAGCTCGTACGTGGCGGGGCCGCTCAGCAGCGAGTCGTTCTGAAACAGCAGCCGATTGCGGTTCGCCAGCCAGATTGGGGCCTGAGCAGCGGTGGTGCGAAACAGCGAGAGGCAGAAATTGTCGTTGGCGGCAACCGGAGCCATCTCCTTGAGCTTAACCGTGACCGTGCCGGTGCTGCTCACGTCAGAGGCCTGGAGCTGGAACGTCTGTTGCGCCCGTACCAAACCAACGTAGTTTACCACCCCCAACACGCGCTCGGCCCCTGCCCCGGCGGGCGGCACCACCGTTACCTGGGTGTGGTGGGGCACGCCTATCCCCCCAGAGTACAGGTTGAAATCCTGCCCACCAAACAATACCACGTTGATGCGCGGCAATGGCCCCGTGGCCGACGGGCTAACCGATACCGAATCAATGGTGAAGACTCTGTCAACGTCGTGGCCATAGGCCATAAAGAAGTTCTCGCCGGCCTCCAGCCAGGGCAGGTACGTATTGAGGTTCTGCGGGTAGTCGATGAATCCGTTGGAGGCGGTGGGCGAGTTTCGCTGGTCCAGCTTCTCACGCAGGTAGTGCGGGTGCACGGTGCCGCCCGCCGCTACCGGGGCCTGCATGTGGCGGCCGGCGGTGCCGCTGCGCCAGGTCAGGAAATAGCTGGCCGTATCGGTGTAGAGGCTGTAATACTGGTTGGGCTGGTCGGCCGGGTTTTTATATAGTTCAACGTCCAGCCGGCCATCGTTGTGCACGGCGTAGAATTCGAGAAACGACGTGGCATCCAGCGTGGCCTGGTTGCCGCCCGCGTAGGTAGCAATTTCCCGGCCGCGCCGCCAGATTTGAAGTTCATTGGGCACCACGCCGGTTATACCGGCCTGGGTAAGGTACTGATAATCAATTTTATATAAGCCATCCCGGACTATTTTCATTTTATAATACGTCTGGCCGGGCACAATCCATTCATTGCCCACCGGCCCGGACTGGGCCTGGACGGCGGCGCTGGTCAGCCATAGCCCCAGCCACATCAGCAGCACTGTCCACCTCCGCGTCGAATACTTGTAGTTTTTATTCATTCTATTTTGAAATTTATTTATTACTTCCCAACATCTACGCAGTCCGCTGCCAATCAGCCTACTAGTGTCAGTAAAATATTTCGAACTACTATTTGAAGCCGTAGCCCAGCGATACAATCAGCGAGTTGGTCTGCGAAGCGCTGCCCAGCTTTTCCACGGCCAGGCGCGAGAGCGCCAGGTCGATGCGCAGGCCGCTCACAGCCACGCCGGCCCCGAGGCTGTACTGGCCCTTCCACTGCATGGACTTATCCACCACGCTGCTGATTTTCTGAAAGTTGCCGGCCCCGCCGCGCAGAAACACCAGGTTTTTGTAGCCCAGCTCCACGCCTAGGCGGGGCTCCACGCTTACCGTTTTACTGGAAATTAACGTGTTGCGCTGGCCATCGGTGGTGGCCTCCAGGTCGACGGCCACGAGGGCGGAGAATTGTTTGGGTAAATCAAAGCGACGGCCCACGCCCAGCACGAAGCGCGGCAGCGTGATTTCGGTGCTGTTTTTCGGAATAGAGTCCGACTTGACGGCCACGTTGCTGTTCAGCCCCTTCACGTACTCGGCCGAGTTGATATTCCAGGAATTGAACGTGGTGGTAATGTCACGGGCCATCAGGGCCAGGTTCCAGCCTTTGCGGTTGTACTGCACGCCAGCATCAATGCCAAAGCCGTAGCCGTGGGCAAACTTGCCGATGTTGCGGTAGATGATTTTGCCACTGCCGCCCACGCTCAGGCCTTCCACGCCCAACTTGCGGGCGTAGGAGAGCAACAGGGCGTAGTCGGCCACCGAGAAATATTCAATCTTGCTGTAGTCGACATAGCCGTACTCGTTCACCAGGGCGCGGGTATCGGCAATGTTGTCAACCCCGAGACGCAACACGCTTACGCCCAATGCACTCTTATCATCGAGCGGCATGGAGAAGGCAGCGTAGTCGTTTTTCACCACGCCCGAGAACAGCTCGGAGTGCATCAGCACGCCGTCGTACTTGTGGGTTTGGTTGGTGAGGCCGGCGGGGTTCCAGTAGCCGGCGGTGGCATCGGAGGCCAGGCTCACCTGCACCTTGCCCATGCCCAGGGCACGGGCCCCCACGCCGATGTTCAGGAATTCGTTGCTGTACTTGGGCGTTTTGGTAGACTGCGCGGCGGCGGGCAGGGCCAGCACAGCGGTGGTCCCCACGAGGGCTAGCCCACGGGCAACTGAGGAAAATTGAGGCATAGAAAGGCGTCTGGTAAAGTTTGCGCGGACGGAACGCAAGTTACTCCATTATAGTGCGTCCGACCCCGCGAATTTCAAGCCAGAATACCGGATGCGGGCTATTTCTGTTGCAAGCCGCTTGGCAGTGTCCAGCTTTTTATGGCCTGTAGTGCTACTGACCAGGCCTGATATGAGCCACTCCCCTGCTGGGCCGTCCAAGAATAAAGCTGGGCTATTAGCGAAATGCTATCAGATTTAACAAAAATTTTATCTCTGATAATCAGTAGGTAACAAAGTATTTTTATTGATTTGATTGAATTATTTATCCAGTACCTTGCGTTACAAAGTACCTACCATACATTTGTACTGTTCGTCACCCACTAGTCAACCTACTCGCCCATGAAACTCGAGAACACCCAGGTTCAGATGCGCAAGGGAATCCTTGAGTTCTGCATCCTGGAAATCATCGCCCGCGGCGAAGCCTACGCCTCCGACATGCTGGAGGAATTGACTTCGGCCCGCATGATAGTGGTGGAGGGCACGCTCTACCCGCTGCTGACCCGCCTCAAAAACGCTGCCCTCCTGGACTATGTGTGGAAGGAAAGCACCAGCGGCCCGCCCCGCAAGTACTACACCCTCACCGATGAGGGCCGGAAATTCCTGGAGGAGCTGCGCGATACTTGGGAGGAAATGGCCACTTCGGTGGGCATTATTCGCCACAGCCGGCCGCCCGGCGACATTCGCTAACTCCCCTTCTTTTTCTGCTTCACTCACCAGCATTCAATTGGCCCGTTCGGCCTTCTTTCACATGAAAAAGAACATCAGTATCAACCTGCAAGGCATCATCTTCCACATCGAGGAAGACGGTTTTGAAGTCCTTAGCCGCTACCTGGCCGAGGTGAAAGCCCACTTTGCCAACTACCGCGGCCACGAGGACATTGTGGCCGACATCGAGGGCCGCATCGCTGAGTTGTTCTCGGCCCGCCTCTCGCCCATGCAGCAGGTCATCAGCCTGGACGATGTGAACGCCATGACGGCCAAAATGGGCCGCGTGAGCGACTTCGCCCCCGAGGCCGACGAGGACGACGAAGTAACCGCCGACGAAGCCGCCGCCTCGGCCAGCTACGCCCGCCCCGGCACCAGCGCCTACACCACCGAGCCAGTTGCTGCCGCTGCCGCCGCCGCCACCGACGAGCCCAAGCGCCTGTACCGCGACATGGCCAACCGCAAGATTGCGGGTGTAGCCGCCGGCATCGCCCAGTACTTCGCCGTGAACCCGCTCTGGATTCGCCTGGCTTTCGTATTCGGCACTATCTTTTTGCCCGCCAGCAACATCTGGATGCGCCACAACACGCGAGTGGACTTTGGTGGCTGGGTAATGCTGGCTTACATCATCCTCTGGATTTTGCTGCCCAAGCGCTACGATGCCCCCGCTCACCCCGAAGCACTGCTGAACTCGGGGCCGCTGGCCGGCCGCCGCTTGTTCCGCGACACGGGCACCGGTAAAATCGCCGGGGTATCGGCCGGCCTGGCCGCCTACTTCAACATTGATGTGACGCTGGTGCGGGTGATTATGCTGGCCGGCCTGTTTGCCGGAGGCTTCACCCTCCTGCTCTACATTATACTATGGATAGTATTGCCCGAGGCCAAAACGGTCTCGGACAAGCTCCGTATGCGCGGCGACGCCATCACGCTGGAAAGCTTTGATAGCAGTGCCCGCAACAACGCCTTCGCCGACGGCCCGGCCACGACCAACCGCCCCGTGGGTGAATTTGTGGAGGATGCCGCCCGCACGCTGCGCCCAGCCGTTGATTTTGTGGGCTCGGCCATTCGGGTAGTGGCGGGCATTCTGCTCACGATGACCGGGTTTGGCCTGCTCCTGGCGCTGGCCATTGGATTGGGCGCGAGCATTGGCCTGTTTCCCAATGCTGAGAACATGATATTCACCCACGTGCTGCTCCACGGCGTGCCTACGTGGGGCCTGCTGGCCGGCTTTCTGGCCATGGGCATTCCGGCCCTGGCTTTGCTGCTGAGCGGTTTGAACCTGCTCTTCCGCCGCTCGCTGATGACGCGCACCGTGGCCTTGTCGCTGCTGGGGATTTGGTTGCTGAGCGTGGTGGGCGTGACGGTGGCTGCGGTTCAGCAAAACCGTAATTTCCAATATGATGCCGAAGTGGAGCAGCTGGAACAATTCTCGAAGCTGACCACACCGGTAATTATGTTTGACTCGCGCCGGGTGGACCGCGACTGGGACCAGCACGTCGATGTGAACCTTGCCGCCGCCGATAGCGGCAAAGTAGTGGAAGTGCTGCGCACCCTAAGCGCCAAAGGCGTGAACGAAGCCGAAGCCCGCCGCACGGCCCTCACCACCATCGACTACACGGTGCGGCCAAGCGGCGACTCTTCGCTGGTGTTCGACGACCATTTCTCCTTCCTGCCCAACTCGGCCTTCCGCAAGCAGGAGCTGAGCATCACCATCCGCCTGCCCCGCGACCGCACCTTCCGCATGAGCCGCGACTTCGCCTTCGACATCCTTAACGACGACGACTTCGTGGGCAACCGCCGCCCCGAAGACCCCGAGCAGCACCGCTACCGCCTGCGCGGCAACAAGCTGGAGTGCATCGGCTGCACCGACGAACAGCTCGGCCGCGATGAAGAGGACAACGACAACGATGGCCAAACACACATCAACATCGATAGCGACACCAACGACGAAGCCGACAGCAACGATGACGGCGACAGCGGCGACGACGAGGGTAACCACGTAGGCACCACCATCAACTACGGCGGCGCGCCCTCCTTCGACACCGATATGAACAGCTACGGCAGCGCCCGCCGCACCTTCCAGGAATCCGGGTTTAGCCGGGTGAGCGTGGCCGGCGGCTACCGTGTGGTGGTGCGCCACGGCGACAGCTTCAAAGTGGAAGCCGGCGGCAACGACAAGGCGCTGGGCGAAATGCGCGTAGAGCTCCACGGCAACGAACTGCAAATCGGTCCCCGCAACAGCCGCGGCTTTTTCGGCGGCAACTGGGGCAACAACCAGAGCAAGGTGCTCATCCGCATCGAGCTGCCCAGCATCGACCACCTAGAGTTGGCCGGGGCCGTGCACGCTGATTTCGGTGGCTTCGAGCGCCAGGAAGAGCTGCACGTGGAGCAGGCCGGCGCCAGCCACCTGCGCCTGAATGGCAGCTTCGGCACCCTGAAACTAGAGCAGGCCGGTGCCTGCCGCACCACCGCCACCGGCCAGGCCGACAACCTCGACCTCGACGCCGCCGGCGCCTGCGAGCTGGCCGGAGCCAACCTGAAAACCATCGATACCAAGGTTTCCATCGCCGGCGTGTGCAAAGCCCGCCTCAACGTGACCGGAAGCCTGGAAGGCGACGCCGTGGGCGCAAGTGAAGTGGCTTACAGCGGCAAACCCTCCCGGGTGAAAATGGACGCCACCGGCCCCTCCAGCATCAAACATCTGTAAATGCCGGAATTTCATTGTTACCAAATAACGTTGTAGGCAACCTTTCGCCGTATAACTGCATCTATCCCCCGAAATCAAAAAAAAGAAGCCAGGCTTAGTTTGGTGAGTGAACGAAGCCTCCTTCCGGAGCCAGTCCTTTGGCCGCCCCCTGCTGCAACAGGAAGGCCAAGGCTGGCTCCATTTCGTTTTTAATGATGCCGTCGAGGATGGCTTCCATCACGGCCTCCTTCAGCTCGCCGACCTGGCGCGAAGGCTTCAGTCCGAAGGTTTCCATGATGATTTCGCCGGTGATGACGGGGCGGAAGCTGCGCAGATGGTCCTTCTCCTCCACCTCCTTCAGCTTCTCCTCCACCTGCCCGAAATTGCGCAAATACCGCTCCTTGCGGGTGTGGTCCTTGCTCGTGATGTCGGCCCGGCACAGCAGCATCAGCCGGTCAATGTCCTCACCGGCCTCAAACAGCAGGCGGCGCACGGCCGAGTCGGTCACCGTTTCCTTCACTAGGGCAATGGGGCGCAGGTGCAGCTTCACCAGCTTTTGCACCATGCGCATCTCCTCGCCCAGTGGCAGTTTCAAATCAGTGAAAATGCCGGGCACCCAGCGCGCCCCCTTGTCCTCGTGGCCATGGAAGGTCCAGCCCACGCGCTGGTCGTAGCGCTTGGTGGCGGGCTTGGCGATGTCGTGCAGCACGGCAGCCCAGCGCAGCCACAGGTCGCCACCGGCGGCGGCCACATTGTCCAGCACCTGCAGGGTGTGGTAGAAGTTGTCCTTGTGGGCATGGGTGCCCACTTTTTCCACGCCGTGCAGCAGCGCCATCTTCGGGAAGATGAGTTGCAATAGCCCCGTCTGAAACAGCAGCTTGAACCCGTAGCTCGGCGTGGGCGACTCGATAATCTTGTTTAGCTCGACGGTAATCCGCTCCTGCGACACAATCTTAATCCGGTCCTTATTCCGGATAATGGCATCGAACGTATCCGGCTCAATGTCAAAATTCAGTTGCGAGGCAAAGCGCACGGCGCGCATCATCCGCAGCGGGTCGTCCGAGAAAGTCACATCCGGCCCCAACGGCGTGCGGATGGTTTTGCTAGCGAGGTCCTTCATGCCCTCGTAGCGGTCTACCAGCTCGCCAAAATTTTCCGGGTTCAGGCTGAGGCCGAGGGCATTGATGGTGAAATCGCGACGGGCCAAATCCTCTTCCAAGGTCCCGGCCTGCACTTCCGGCTTGCGGCTTTCGGCGCGGTAACTCTCCTTACGGGCTCCCACAAATTCAATGTCGCCGGCCTCCTTAGTCGGCAGCATGGCTGTGCCGAAGTTCTTGAACACCTGCACGCGGCCCCGGCCTTTCAGCTTGTTGCCCACGGCCTGCGCCAGCGCAATGCCGTCGCCCACCGTCACTACATCAATATCCTTGCTTTCGCGCCCCAGCGCTAAATCCCGCACGTAGCCGCCGATGACATAGGCTGGCTGGCCGAGTTCGGCCGCAGCTTCGGCGATGGTATGGAAAATGGGCAATTCGGGCAGTTTCGGCGTGTTCATGAGCGCAAAGTTCGGCGCTGAACGCATAATGCCGCCTGTCATTGCGAGTGGAGCGCAGCGGAACGCGGCAATCCGTCCTGTCAACCCCAGACATTTTCTTCTACCAGAAAGCCCCGATACTTCACAGTGTCGGGGCTTTCTGCTTTTGAAAAAGGGCTTTATCACAACTCAGAGTTGGTCGCTCATGAGAGGACGGATTGCCGCGCTGCGCTCGCAATGACAGGTGTCCCCACCCTTACTCCCGCACCACTTCCAGCTTACCGCCCTCGCCCAGCCGCACCACCCGCGAAGGAGCAGTGCGAGTAGCATCGTCCTGCCGCCAGTTTACCACATGGTCGGCCCCGCGCACGATAGCGGGGTCCACCTCCGAATACACCGCCGGCGTGGGTTCGCCAGCCTTATTGGCTGATGTCGACACCAGCCCGTGGCCCAGCCGGCGCACCACTTTAAAGCAAAATTCGTCCTTCACTACGCGCAGGCCCACGGTGCCATCTGGTGCAATCAGCTCCTTCGCCACGGCCCGGCTGGCGGGCAGGATGTAGGTGGTTGGCCGCGTATCGGCCGCCAGCATGGCCTCCAGCTCCGCTGGCACTTCGGCGGCGTAGCGCTTCATCATAGCCAAATCCGCCACCAGCACGATGCTGGGCTTGCCGGCCTCGCGGCCCTTCAGTTTGTAGAGGTCCTTCACGGCGGGCGGCGCTTCGGCATCGCAGCCCAGGCCCCACACGGTATCAGTCGGGTACAGAATCACTTGTTGGAGCAGCAAAGCATCAACAGCAGCTTCTACTTCTTGTTGGAAACGGTTCATAGTAGTAGCGCGGACTTTTAGTCCGCGAGTGGAAAACATTGTAAAAAATCAGCAGATTCTCTTGCGGACTAAAAGTCCCTACCGGGTACGACCGCGCTACTTGATAGTCTGGCACAGTTCCACCAATACGCCGGCCGCGCTTTTCGGATGCACGAAGCACACCAGCTTGTTATCGGCCCCGCGCTTGGGTTCTTCATTTAATAACACGAAGCCCTCCCCTTTCAGCCGCGCCATCTCGGCCCGAATATCATCGACTTCAAAAGCTACGTGGTGAATGCCTTCCGGCTTTTTGGCCAGGAATTTCGTGATGGCGCTATCCGGCGAAGTACCGGCCAGCAGTTCAATCTTCGAGCCGCCTACCTGAAAGAAGACGGTATCTACGGCCTCGCTGGCCACGTGCTCTTTCTTATAGGGAGCCGCGCCGAGCAGCTTGGTGTAGAGCGCGGTGGCAGCTTCCAAGTCATTTACGGCTAGGCCGAGGTGTTCGAGGTTGGTAATCATGGGTGGGGATTTCGGGAAAGAATGCCGCTGGCCGGGCAAAAAAGACGGTTTTACCGCGCATTTAGCGCCGTTGCCGTAAGTCGGCGCATTTCCTTATTTAGATTGTGTCTACTTTTGTAGGACCAAAGAAAACTGATTGCCCCCGAACCGTGTTCTAAAGGCCGACCAAGCTTTCATTGGTTTATCTTTTTGCTATACCGCTGCGCGCAATGCTGAAGCTCCCCATTTACCTCGATAACAACGCCACCACGCCGCTCGACCCGCGTGTGCTGGAGGCCATGATGCCTTATCTGACCGATGTATTCGGCAACGCGGCTTCCCGCAACCACCCCTTCGGCTGGGCCGCTGAAGAAGGCGTGGACTACGCCCGCGAGCAGATTTCGAAGCTCATCAACTGCGACGCGAAGGAAATCATCTTCACCTCGGGCGCTACTGAGTCGGATAACCTGGGCATCAAGGGCGTGTTCGAGATGTATAGCCAGAAAGGCAACCACATTATCACCGCCACCACCGAGCACAAAGCCGTGCTCGATACCTGCAAGCACATCGAGAAACTGGGCGGCAAGGTAACCTACCTGCCCGTCGATGAAAAAGGCCTCATCAGCCTCGCCGACCTCGAAGCCGCGATGACCCCCGAGACGATTCTCGTGACCATCATGTACGGCAACAACGAGACGGGCACCATCCAGCCCATTCACGAAATCGCCAAAATTGCCCACGCCCACGGTGCCCTGTTCATGACGGACGGCACCCAGGCCGTTGGCAAGATTCCAGTTGACGTGCTGGCCGATGGCATCGATATCATGGCCTTCACCGCCCACAAAATGTACGGCCCGAAAGGCGTGGGTGCTCTCTACGTGCGCCGCAAGAACCCCCGGGTGAAAGTAACCGCCCAAATGGACGGCGGTGGCCACGAGCGCGGCATGCGCTCGGGTACCCTCAACGTACCCGGCATCGTGGGTCTGGGCAAGGCTTGCGAGTTGGCTCGCCTCGAAATGGCAGCCGACACCGAGCGCTTGAGCAAAATGCGCGACCGCCTCGAAAAGGAACTCACCACGCTGGAAGAAAGCTACATCAACGGCTCGGTGGAGCATCGCCTGCCGCACGTGACGAACATCAGCTTCAAGTACGTGGAAGGCGAAGGCCTGATGATGGGCGTGAAAGACCTGGCCGTATCGTCCGGCTCGGCCTGCACCTCGGCTTCGCTGGAGCCCAGCTACGTGCTCAAGGCCCTGGGCCTGAGCGACGACCTGGCCCACAGCAGCCTGCGCTTCGGCCTGAGCCGCTTCACCACCGACGAGCAAATCGATTATGCCATCGGCCACGTAAAAGAGGCCGTGACCAAGCTCCGCGAAATGTCGCCCCTGTGGGAGATGTTCAAGGAAGGCGTCGATTTGAGCAAAATCGAGTGGGCAGAACACTAGAAATTTTGAATGTTGAGGGTTGAGTTTTGAATGATGTGCACTAGCACCATTTTACTCTTCAAACTCAGCGTTCCGAAACATTCAAAACTCAACTTTCAAAACTCAACACTACAATAATGGCTTACTCCGATAAAGTAATTGACCACTACAGCAACCCCCGCAACGTGGGCACGCTGGACAAAAGCAAGAAAAACGTAGGCACCGGCCTCGTGGGCGCACCCGAGTGCGGCGACGTAATGCGCCTGCAAATCGAGGTGGACGAAGCCACCAACACCATCACCGACGCCAAATTCAAGACGTTCGGCTGCGGCTCGGCTATTGCTTCGTCGTCGCTGGCCACGGAGTGGCTGAAAGGCAAATCCATCGACGAGGCCCTGGCCATCGACAACATGGAGATTGTGGAAGAGCTGGCTTTGCCGCCCGTGAAAATCCACTGCTCGGTACTGGCTGAAGATGCTATCAAGTCGGCCATCTCGGACTACCGCGTGAAAAACGGTTTGCCCGCCTTGGAGCTGTCGCACCACTAATCATTGAGTGAATTTTGAATGGGTGAATGAGTGAAGTGGCGTAAAGTCATTTTACCCATTCGCCCATTTTCACTTTGCCCATTCACTCACTTACTTATTCAATTAGTGGACGAATTTGACATTGCCCGGCTGGAGCGCGAGATTCGGCAATATCTGGGCCTGGAGCCCGCGCAGCTACAGTTTGAGTTTCGGGAATTGGAAGGCCAGACCCGGCTCGACCTGATTACGGTGAACCCGCGCCACCAGCAGAGCTTCCTGTTTCGCTATGAAACCGGGCGCGACCAAGTGGAGTGTCTGGAGAAAATGTTGAGCTACGTGAAGAGCTTCCGCGATACTGAAAGCTCCTACACGGTGCAGTGGCGCGCCCGCGACGACCGGGAGCTGCATACGTCCTATTTCCGGGCGCACAACGTATATGAGGCGCTGGACAAGCTCTATTTCGGTCGTGATTTGAACACGATTACCGTGTTCAGCGTGGTGCTGAACCCGAGCTCGTAAGGGCCGGAATAAATTATTTGATGGGCGAGCGAACAAAGAAATTCGCCGCCTTGTTTATAATGTGTCTAAATTGCGGCCCCATTTGGTTTGCTTTTAAGCCTAACCGGCCCCGCTCCTACTGCCATGATTACCGTATCTGATAAAGCCAAAGAAAAAGTAGCTCGCCTGATTCAGGATGCGCACCTTGATGACACCTATCGCCTGCGCGCCTCGGTGGCGGGTGGCGGTTGCTCGGGTCTGAGCTACAAGCTGGACTTCGATAACGAAGTGCGGCCCATGGACCAGGAGTTCGAGGACAAAGGCGTGCGCGTGGTGGTTGACATGAAAAGCTTCCTCTATCTGGCCGGCACCGAGCTGGATTTCTCCGACGGCCTCAATGGCAAGGGCTTCCAGTTCAACAACCCCAACGCCTCGCGTGAGTGCGGTTGCGGCGAGAGTTTCTCGGTATAAGCAACTACCGATGTACGGACATTGAGGCTTAACATCGGCAATAAATCAACAAAAAAGCCCCCGTGCATATTGCACGGGGGCTTTTTTGTTGATTGCCTCTCGGCGGTTACTCCTTCTCAAACTTCTGCACGGTGCGGCCGGCGGCCGTTTGCAGTTCCAGGAAGTAGAGGCCGGTGGGCAGGATTTCGAGGCCGATGCTGGCGGTGCCGGCTTCGGTGGTGCCGCGCAGCAGGGGCTGGCCCAACTGGTTGAGCACGCGGTAGGGCGTGGCCGCCTCGGTGATGAAGCTGATGCGGCTGTGGGCCGGGTTGGGGTAGAGCTCAACCTTGGCGATTTCGCCCGAACCGACTACCGTGACCACCAGCGAGAAGGCGGTGGTGCCATCCAGGTCCACCTGACGCAGGCGGTAGTAGAGCTTAGCGGCGGGAGCGGCTTTGTCGAGGGTGGCGTAGGCTGTGGGGCTCATGCTGTTGCCCTGAGCGGCTACGGTGGCTACCGTAGCGAATTCACGGCCATCGAAGCTGCGCTGCACCTCGAAGCGGGCGCTGTTTTTCTCGGTGGCCGTGGCCCATTTCACCGCAACCGTTTTGTCGGCCTGGCGCTGGGCGCTGAAGGCGGTGAGCTGGACGGGCAGCGGGTTGATGGATTCCAGCACGTTGGTGTTGGACAGGTCATTTTGAGCGCCGAGGGCGAAGTCGGAGAAATCAGAGAACGAAGCCGAGGTGAGCGTGCCAGCTACCGAGGGGCCACCGGCCCCGGAATCGGTGCCCGTATTGGCCGAGCGGCCCAGGTTGGTCCACTGGTTGGCGAATGGGCCGGAAGCATCGCGCTTGGCAATCACGAAATCGGTGCTGCTGGGCACGTTCACGTAGTCTTCAGCCCCGAAGCTGAGGGTGATGGTGCCGGTGAAGTTGCCGGGAGCCGTGTTGGACGACGTGACGGTGTAGAAGCGCTTCGACGATACGCGGGCCAGCGGCGCGGTGCCTTTGCCGGGGTCCGTCGACAAATTACGGCTGAGGTTGCCCTCAAACTGCTCGGCGGTGTAGGTCGAAGCACCAGCCTGGGCCGTGCTGATGAGCGTGATGGGGCGGTAGAACGCGCCTTTGCCCACCGGGAATACCGTGGTGGCCGCGCCCACATCCGTTACGCGGGCCAGCGGGCCATTCACGAAGCTGCTGGCGCTGCCACCGGTAGCGTTGTTGGAGAGGGTGAGCAGGTTGGTGCCCGAAGTGGTGATGTTGCCGCTGGTGAGCTGCAAGGTGCCCGGCACTTCGAGCGGACGCTGGAGCAGCACGCCCTGGGCGTTGTTGATTTGCAGCGTTACGTTGGGACTCAGGGTCAGGGCGGTTGTGCTGGTGTTGGTGCCGCCGATGGTTTGCACAGCGGTGCCGTTCAATTGCAGGGGTGCCGTGGGCACGGAGCCTGGCAGGAAGGACAGGACGGCACTGCCATCCACCTTGATATCGCCCTTGATGGAAATGCTGCCGGTGAGGTTGATAGGCAGATTGCCGGTGAGTACCCGCAGGTCGTTCTGGATTACCAGCGGGTTGCCCCCCGAAATGGTGGGTGCCGAGGTGAAGCCGGGGTTATAGACGAACGTACCGTAGGTGCGGCCCGAGAACGAAGGCGTAGCCGAAATGGCGGGAACGAAACGGAAGTAGCTGCCGCTCTGGAACGTGGTCGAGGCGCTGGTGCCGGCCGCGCCGAACGGCGAAGCACCTCCCTGCTGAAAGTAACTCGACCCGGCTTCAAACAGCACCGTGCCGGCATAGGCGACGGCGCTGCCAAACAGGTTGCCGTTAAAGTTGGCCGTAGCCGTGATGGCGCTGCCCGTGTGAAACACAATGGCGTTTGGAGTAGCACTGGTGCCCAGAATCTTGTGCGTGGTACCGGCGCTGAAGGCCGAGCCATCGGCCGCGATGCCGCCGTCGATGCTGGCCGTGGCTCCCGTAGCGAGCTGAATGTTAAGGCCCACGTTGGTTACCGTGTTATACAGGCGCAGCGAGTCGGCAGTACCCACTACGAGGTTGGCCGGGGTGGCCGCGCCGCTCAGGTTGAGGGTGCGGTTGGCATCGGTGCTGAGCGTGGCAATAACGCCGCCCTGCAGCTTGAGGGCCGCAATAGTTTCGGGGGTGGTGAAGTCGAGGGTCACGTTGGCCGTGGGGGTCACCGTACCATCGAATAACAGGACGTCGCTGGCCGCAGTCAACGCCCGCGCGGGCGTCCAGCTGGTAGCCGCGCTGTAGCTGGTGCCGGTACCGTTCCAGAGGTAGGTGACGGCCGGGGGCGTGAGCGTGGTGAAGGTAGCAGTGCCGGGCGCAGTAGTCAGGTAGTTTTCGAGGCCGGCCGTGGCGTTATCGTTGTAAGCGTAGGCTTCCACGGTGTAAGCGGTGCCGGAAGCCAGCCCGGTTACGGTGAGGCTGGTGGTGCTGCCATCGGCAATCACCACGAAGTTGTTGGTGCCGGTGGTAGGGTTGGTACCCGTGGAGCTGCCGTAGGTGGTATTGGCGGTGTAGGTAGTGCCATCAACGGGGGCTACAGCGGCGGCGGCGGTAGGCCGCACCACCACGAGGCGCTTGGTGCCATCACCACCGCTCAGGTTGAGCAGCACGGTAGTAGTGGTAGCACCCGAAGCCGTGACAGTGGGCTGCACGGTGGGCTCGGCGGCGGGCGGGGTGCCGGCCGTGAGCGAGCCAAACAGGTTCACGTCATCAACGCCAAAGGTGCCGCTGGCGCTGTTGGAGCCGCCGTAGGCATAAATACGGAAGCTTACCGCGCCCGTCACGGTCGACAAGGCAGCCGTGCCGGTCAGGTTCACGGTGCGGGGAGTGAAGGTGGTGGTAGGGCCGGATTGCACGGCACCCACGGTAGCGGTGTAGCCGTCGAGGCTGGTGCGGACCTCCCACTTGGTGGGGCCGGTGCCGGAGCTACGGTCCGAAACAATGAGCGTAGTCAGGTTGGCAGTGTTGCCGGCTGCGGCCGTGAAGGTGAACTGATAATAGCCAGTAGCCGAGCCAGCAGCCGGCGAAGCCGTGGAAGTGGGGAAACCCGTGGACCGGAAGTCCGGGGTATCAGAAGAGCTGGTGAGGCCCGTGGCCCGCGAAAAGACGCTACCCGTTACGTTGGTAGCCTGGGTAGTGGGCGAGGTGGAACTTGTAGCCGGGAAGGTGTAAGCCAGCAGCGGCGGCGAAAGCACCGTGCCGCTCACCGTCACATCCTGCGAAGCTGCCCCCGATACGTTGGTAATGGTGCCACTAACCGGACCCACCGGCGTAGCAGCCGCAACGCGTACATACACGGTGCCGCCGGCAACGGGCACCGATACGGTGCTACCGAAGCCAGTGCCCGTGGTCAGCGAAACTTCAACCCCCGCAGGAGCCGTGACGGTAATCGGAGCAGAGAGGCCGTTGCCGGCCAGCACATAGGACTGCTCGGCCGAGGCCGTACCGGCGTAGTTAGAGAAGCCGCTCAGGCTGCCGGGGGTGGCGGTGAGGGTTGGAGCCGGGGTGGTAAACATCACATCGGCACCGTAGCCGGTGCCGGCACTGTTGGTGGCGTAGGCGGCCACATAGTAAGCCGTGCTGGGCGTGAGGCCCGTCAGGCTGCTGCTGTAGGTACCCGCGCCCGATGCGCCGGCTACCGTAGTCACGCCGGAGCCTCCCAGACGGGGCGTCGGCGTGAGGCTGAATACGACCCCGCGTACCGTAATGCTGGTACCGGCCACGGTGCCACCGCTGGTGGCCGTGGTAGGCGTAATGGCGGTGGTAGCAGCCGTGGTAGCCGTGGGCGGCGACAGCGTACTGAAGGTAATATCGGTGGCGTAGGTAGTGCCCACGCTGTTGGTGGCGTAGGCGGCCACGTAGTAGGTAGTGCTGGGCGTGAGGCTCGTGAGGCTGCTGCTGAAAGTGCCCGTGCCGGGTGCTCCATCGGCTACCTGGGTCACGCCGCTGCCGCCAATCTGCGGGTTGGGAGTGGTGCTATATACCACGCCGCGCGCCGTAATGGTAGCGCCGCCGTCCGAGGTAACGTTACCGCCGCTGGTGGCGGTGGTGCCCGTGATGGCCGACGCGGCCGTAGTGCTCACGCTGGGCGCTACCAGCGGCGCGGTCACGGTAAGGGTATTGGTCGAGTTCGAACCTGTGGTGACGGGGTTGCTGGCCACTACGCGGATGAGGTAGGCCGAACTGGCCGTGGTAGCCCCCGGAATGGTGACCGTAAGCGAGGTAGCCGTGGAGCCGGTAGTGGTCAGCAAAGTGGTGCCGCTGGCGAAACTGCCCGACGAGTTGGACAGCACGGCCGTGAACACGTTGGCCGGGTCGAAGGTGCCGGTGGTGGTGTAGGAAACCGTCACATCGTTGCCGGCCAGCACGGTGGTGGGCAAAATGCCGCCCGTGGTGATGGTGGGTGGCGGAGCGGGCGTGGTCACCGCGACCAGCACGGGAGCAGCTTGCAGGTTGGGTACGGCGTCTTCGGCCACTACATATACATCATAGGCAGTGCTGGCCGTGAGGCCGCTTACCGTCGAAGTGGCAGCGGTGTTGGCAGTGGGGTTGGCGAAGTTGCCGGATAGCGTAACGGCCGTGCCGGCAGCATTTTTTCCCGCTTTCACCTGCGCAGCTGTGGGCGCGGTGGCACCGCTGGCCAGGACCACATAATAGGTTTTGCCTACTTCATTGATAGTAGACGACAGCAGAAAGCTTGACGTGGTAATAGCTGAGGCCGAAGGCGAGGCCGGGGTAGTGCCGAAAACGGGCGGCGTGGTATCGGCGGGGGGAGCCGTGTAGGTATAATTCAGGACAAAATCATCGAAGCCCGTAGTTGCACGGTTACCACTACCAGTTGTCGCAGCCAGTGTCACAACGCGGATGTAAACAGGTCCGGTGGCGTTATCGAGTGCCGTTCCGAAGTTTACCGTAACGGTTGAATTCGAGAATGTAGAGCCAACAACCGAGGTACTGCCGCTCGATGGGGTAACAGCGGTGAAATTACCCGTTGCTCCTACTCGATAATCCACGGTAAAAACGGTGGTACGGCCTGATGTGACATCCAGCGACTGGAGCTTGAAGCTTGCCGACAAAGCTGAGATATTGGTTGTATTGGCAATTTGAAAGACAAACCCGGCTCCGGGGTCCCCGAATGCACTGGTTTGCCTCAACCCTATGGCCCGGTCAGGTGAAGCCGTTTGAGCAGCGGAAGTTGAATTTGATGCTAAACCGTCAGCAGAAGCGTAGTTACGGTAACCAGTAGTACCGCTATTGAAATTCGTAGCCGTTGAAGTAAAAGTCGCTGCTGTTCCTAATGCTGAAGATGTAGCACCTGTTACAACAGAAAACCCAGTGGGCAGTCCGGCACCAATGTTATCAAAGGTTTCGGTGTAGCTACTAGCACCTGTGCTTAACGTAACCTGCCCCCATCCAAGCAGGGGTAACATTAGCATCATCAGCAGCGCGAGGCTGCGGGCGATAGCGGAAGAAAAACAGGGTAACGGGTTTCTCATAAAAAACGGGTTGTTAGGGGGTTTACCGAATTATCGTAGGGTGGACACGTTGAGCGTAAAGATATTTGTATGAGACTAGATTCAGGGCATGATTCCGTTATCAAATCTTTATATTCTGCCAATAACCTCTTCAGTAGCGTCAAATCGGTCTTTTTTTTTCCAAAACAGGTCTTCAGGCACCTAAAATCGGCTGATGACAACCCTGCTCCCACCGTCTTCGGAGGAGGTTAAAGCATCCCCCTACCCAGATAAGTACAAAAAAAGCCCTTGCAGGTGCAAGGGCTTTCTGGGGCATCGGGCAACAGCCGGGGTCGGTGGTTGCACGCACGGCGGCGCAACTGCCGGCGGTTGGTAATGGTGCCTGCCATTCCGGGACGGGGGCGTGGGCTGGGCGCTGCTGCCGGCGGGGATAACCCCGCCGGGTGGGTGGCCACGCGCAGCCTGCCGGGCCGCTTAGGAATGACAGGACTTATGGGATAGCGCGGCCGGGCCGGCTGGAACCGGCGCAGGCCTCAGGGCACGCAGCTCGGGTTGATGGGTGCTGAACGAAGGGCAGTCGTGCTGGCCCAGCACGGCGGCGGGCACGGCCAGCTTCAGCAGCAGCCCACTCAAAAAACGAAGCCTGACAACGGAACTCATAGCTTGAAGAAATGAACCACCCCGGAGGCCCGGGGAGCAGTTGAATTGATGCCGTGAAACTACCGGTCCGGGGAAGCCGGCCGGCACCGATATCGGCCAAATCCGGTACTGTATCGACCGGAAGGGCTTTTTTCGGGGCTGCGCTATCAGGCTACGGCGTGGGCAAAGGCCGTATTCACGGACCGGTGCCGCTGCCGGGCGGCCCGAGGCGTGGCCACTGGCGCGGCCGCCACCGCCCGAATCACGTCTTCGGTGAGGGCGCACTGGCGGTGGTGCGAGTAGTGCCAGCGCGCCAGGCGGGCCCGCTCCACCCGCTCGTGGGTGGCGGCGGGCTCGGCAAAGGTGCGGCGGATGGCGCGGGCGCAGGCGGCCACGTCGCCAGGCAGGTAGAGCAGGCCGGTCTGGGTGTGCTCCACCAGTTCGGTGGTGCCGCCGGTGGCCGCGCCTACCACGGGCACGCCGGCGGCCAGGGCTTCGAGGGTCACCATGCCGTAGGTTTCGTTTTCGGAGGCCATCAGAAAGACATCGATGGCGTGGTAGAACACGGCCGGATTGGCCCGAAAGCCCCGGCAGTGCACTTGGTTTTGCAGGCCCAGCCGGGCCACCTGCCGCTGAAGCTGGCGCAGGTAGTCGTCGCCCTCGTTGCGGGTGGGCTCGCCCATGATGACGAGGTGGGCATCGTAGCCGTACTGCTGGCGCAGGTGGTGCAGGGCGTTGATGACGAAATCCTGCCCCTTGCCGGCATCCAGCCGGCCCAGAATGCCCAGCAGGCGCACGTCCTGGGGCAGGCCCAGCTCGTGGCGGGCTTCGAAGGGTGTGTGGGTGGGCGGCGCAAACTGCTCCAGCGGCAGGCCCAGCGGCACGAGGTGCAGCTTGGCCATGTCGAAGCGGGTGAGGTGGGCCACTTCGCGGGCCAAGCCGGGCAGCGGCGTCAGCCAGGCATCCACCAAGCCGAAGCGCAGGGTATGCACGGGGCTGCGCTTGGGGCGGCCCAGCTGCATGTGCTGTTGGTAAATAATGCGCAGGCGGCCGCCCAGCAGGGTTTTGACGAGCGTGGCCACGGGCAGGTCCTTATTCTGCGTCACCACCAGCACGTCGATGTTCAGGCGTTCGAGCTGCTCTTTCAGGGCCCAGGCCATGAGGGGCATGGCTAGGCCCCGGCGCACGGCCAGCGTTTCGAGGGGCACAAACCAGTCTTCGGCCCACATGGCCAGCGGCGTGGCGGGCGGCGCGAAAAACGTGACGCGCCACCCGCGCTCCTGCATCCAGCCGGCGAACTTTAGGCTGTTCAGCTCCAGCCCGCCCAGGCTACTTGAGAGGCAGAGCACCGCCAATTGCGGAGCAGCCTCCCGCACACAGGGGGCCGGGCCGGGAGCGGGGCTCCCGGAAAAGGTGAATGGTAACATAGCTCAGAAAGACAGGGAGTGTGGGGGGCATCGGGGGTGGTAGAAGGCGGAGAGAGGACGAGGGAAACGGGAAACAATAATTAGAACGTCATGCTTCGACTGCGCTCAGCATGACGTTCTTTTTAGTATCAGGTATCAAGCTCCTCAGCTCCAGCGGCTGAGGAATTGCAGGAACGTGTCTTTGTACTGGTCACCCACGGGGATTGTGACGGCTCCAATCTGGACGGTGAGGCGGCGCACGGCCTCAATCTTATCGAGCGCCACGATGAACGAGCGGTGGATGCGCATGAAGCGCCGGGTGGGCAGCTTCTCCTCCATCGCCTTGAGGCTCATGAGGGACAGCAGGGCGCGGGGCGTGCTTTTGAGGTGGACTTTCACGTAGTCTTTCAGGCCCTCTACATATAGTATATCACTCAGGGCCACGCGCACCAGCTGGTATTCGGCTTTCAGGAAGAGGTATTCTTCCTCCTCGGGGCCGGTGGAAACCGGGGCAGTAGCGTGCTGTGAGGTGAGCTCGGCGTAGGCGCGGGCTTTGCCGGCGGCGCGCAGAAACTCCTCGTAGTTGAAGGGCTTCACCAGGTAATCCAGCGCATCGACGCGGTAGCCATCCAGGGCGTACTGGCTGAAGGCGGTGGTGAAGATGACGCGCGGGCCGGTAGGGCCCAGCACGCGGGCCAGCTCCAGGCCATTGAGCTCCTGCATCTGGATATCGAGGAAGGCCAAATCGACGGTGCCGGGGTGCTCGTGCAGGTACTTGAGGGCCTCCACGGCACTGCCGAACTTGCCCACCAGCTCCAGAAACGGCGTTTTCTGGATGAAGGAAACGACCAGGCCCAGGGCCAGAGGTTCGTCATCAACGGCAATGGTTTTGAGGGGCGGGAGGCTAGCAGGGTTCATACTTGTCAATTTGTGGTGTAGGGGCGGGGCATGCCCCCGCCCGTCGTTGGGCGGCGTCGTTGCAACGGCGCGAGCGTCCGGGCGGGGGCAGGTCCTACCGGGTACGACCCCGGCCCTACGTAACGTGCAAGGTCAAATGCACCCGAAATTCGTTGGCGGGCGTGTGGTCATCCACCAGCAGGCTGAACCGGCCGGGGTACAGGAGGTCGAGGCGGCGGCGGGTGTTGGCCAGGCCGATGCCGTTGCTACCGGCCAGGTCGGTGCTGGGCAGCGCGAGCAGGGTGTTACGCACTTCCAGCTCCAGCACATCGGGCGAGGGCTGGCTCAAGCCGATGTAGATTTTGCTGCTTTGGGTGGCGGCCACGCCGTGCTTAAAGGCGTTTTCGAGGAAGGGCAGCAGCAGCATGGGGGCCACGGGCACGTCGCGCACGGGCTCGGGGCGGTCGAAGGTGACGGTCACGCGCTCATCGAGCCGCAGCTGCATCAGGGTGATGTAGTCCTGCACGAAGGCGATTTCCTGACTCAATAAGGTAAGGCCGCCGGCGGTGTCGTACAGTACGTAGCGCATCATGCGCGAGAGCCGGTGAATGGCCACGCGGGCCTGCTCGCCATCGAGCAGCGTGAGGGCGTAGATGTTATTAAGCGTATTAAAGAAGAAGTGCGGGTTAATCTGGGCCTTGAGCACCGACAGCTCGGAGCTGACGCGCTGCTGCTCCAGCGTCTGCCGAATCTGGGCATCCTTCTGCCACTTCTGCACCACCGTGATGCTCGTGCTGATGCCCAGCACAAACATGGTGGTGAGCAGGCCCATGGTGTCGATGTGCGGGCCGCCCCGATTCAGCCGGGGCCGGCCCACGGCGGCCTGAAAGGCCTTGTCCATGAGCGCCGGCAGGTCGAGCACCGATTCCAGAAACTTGCTGAAGCTGAGCACCACCACCGTCGTGGCTATCAGGGCCAGGATAAACCACTCGGTGCGCCCGTGCAGCAGCAGGCGCGGCACCGTGAATTTGGACGTGAAGTAGAACGTGGCAATCCAGGCGGCAAACATGAGCCCCTGCTTCAGCCAGAACTGCGGCGGCATGGTGAGCCGCCCGGTGAGCGGCTGAAACAACAAAAACGTGAGCCCGAACAGCCCCCACACCAGCACATGAATGAGCGGCGTGAGGTAGCGACGGGGCGTGAGGACGGCCATAGACGAGGGAGAAATCGAAACAAACATAGCTGACTCCCTATCCCAAAGCCGGGCCAAACCGACCACACCCCGCAATTGTATCGACGGCGGGCACCGTTTTACCGTTGGGGAAGGGCAGGATTTGACAAGAAGAGGCCGGCAGAACAAGACTCCCCTCCTTACCAAGGAGGGGATGTTCGAGCCGAAGGCTCGGACGGGGGTGGTAAGGGCGTTGAACGTCTTGCGAATGGCGCGGAACCAGTTGCCCCCGACTCTGGACCACTTGCCGGAGGCATTCACAGGCTTGCCGGAGCTTCCGAACGACTTGTTGCCAGTTCTCCACGGCTTGCCGGACCCATTCCACCTCTTGCCAGAGCTATTCCACGGCTTGCCGGACCCATTCCACCTCTTGCCGGGCCTTATCCACGACTTGCCGGACCTTATCCACAACTGCCGGACCTTATCCACGACTTGCCGGAGGCAATCCACGACTTGCCGCCAGCCCCCAGCCAATCCCATCTTATCCGAAAGAAATGCCGCCCACATTTCCGCCCCTACTCCCGACCTTTGCCCGCATGATTCGCCCGCTACTGCTGCTGCTTGTGCTGCTCTCCCCTGCCCCGGCTTCAGCCGCTCCGTCCCTACCCGACTACGCCACTTACCCCACCTACCTCGGCCCCGACCTGGGCCTGACCTGGCGCGGTGCCCAGGCCACCCTGCGTGTGTGGGCCCCCACCGCCGAGGCCCTCCACCTCAAGCTCTACCCCACCGGCAGCGGCGGCACCACCACCGCCGACTACGCCATGACCAAGGCCGAAGGCGGCACCTGGACCTACACCCTCCCCGCCGGCACGACCGGGTTTTACGCCGTGCAGGCCACCATTGCGGGCAAAAAAATGGCCGAAGTGGCCGACCCCTACGCCCACGCCGTGGGCGTGAACGGCTTGCGCGGGGCCGTGTTCAACCCCATCATCGCCGAGCCGCCGGGCTGGAAAGACGACCTCCGCCCCGCCCTGAAACAGACCACCGACATCGTCATCGGCGAAGTCCACGTCCGCGACCTCACCATGCACCCGCAGTCGGGCGTGCGGCACAAGGGCAAGTTTCTGGGCGCGGCCCAAACCGGTACGCGCGGCCCGGACGGCGTGAGCACCGGCCTAGACCATTTGGTAGAATTGGGCCTGACCCACGTGCACCTGCTGCCCACCAACGACTTCGCCAGCATCGACGAAGCCGCGCCCGCCAGCGCCAACCGCTACAATTGGGGCTACGACCCGCAGAACTACACTGTGCCCGAAGGCACCTACTCCACCGACGCCACCAACCCCGCCGCCCGCATCCGCGAGTTCAAGCAGCTGGTCGAAAACCTGCACGGCGCCGGCCTGCGAGTAGTTTTAGACGTAGTGTACAACCACACCGCCGATGCCCGCCGCAGCAATTTCGAGCAGCTGGTGCCCGGCTACTACTACCGCCACAACCCCGACGGCACCCTGAGTAACGCCACCGCCTGCGGCAACGAAGTGGCCTCCGAGCGCCCGATGGTCCGCAAGTTCATCGTGGAATCTGTGGCCTACTGGGCCCAGCACTACCACGCCGACGGCTTCCGCTTCGACCTCATGGGCGTGCTCGACATCGAAACCATGCGCGCCGTGCGCGTGGCGCTGGACCAGCAGGACCACAGCATTTTCATCTACGGCGAGGGCTGGACCGCCGGCCCCTCGCCCCTGCCCGACAACAAACGTGCCCTCAAAGGCAACATGATGAAGCTGGACCGCATCGCGGCCTTCGGCGACGAGCTGCGCGACGGCGTGAAGGGCCACTACGCCCACCAGACCGAACCCGGCTTCGCCAGCGGCCAGCCCGGCCTGGAGGAGAGCGTGAAATTCGGCATCGTGGCCGCCACCCAGCACCCGCAGCTCGATTACACCAAGGTCAATTACTCGAAAGCCCCGTGGGCCGGCGCGCCCTCCCAAGCCATCAACTACGTGGCCTGTCACGACGACCGGGTACTCTGGGACAAGCTCAAAGCCTCGAACCCCAACACCTCCGAAGACTCACTCATCAAGATGGATTTGCTGAGCAACACCATCGTGTTCACCTCGCAGGGCGTGCCATTTTTGCCGGTCGGCGACGAGTTTCTGCGCACCAAGGGCGGCTCCTCGAACTCCTACAACCAGCCCGACAGCGTGAACCAGATTGACTGGGGCCGCAAAGCCAAATACGTGGGTGTGTACGAGTTCTATCGCAAGCTGCTGGCCCTGCGCAAGGGCCACCCCGCCTTCCGCCTGCCTTCCGCCGAACTCATCCAGCAGCACCTCGAATTCCTACCGAACATGGCCCCCGGCATCATCGCCTACCAGCTGAAAGACCACGCCGGCGGCGACACCTGGAACACCATCACCGTCATTTTCAACGGCAACCGCTCGGCATGGAGCGTGCCCTTGCCCCGCGACACCTACAAAGTAGTCCTGCGCGGCAACCAAATCCAGGAAGAAGGCCTCGACGTGCTCGAAGTAACCAGCGGCGTGCAGGTCCCCGGCAATTCCGCGCTGATTCTGGTGCGGTAAACGGGGCCGCAGACGTTAGGATAAAAGGCCGTCATGCAGAGCGTAGCGAAGCATCTTTACCGCCACCACTATTCCTTTTTGATTGATTGCGTTGCGCGGTAAAGATGCTTCGCTGCGCTCTGCATGACGGCCACGAGTCCTCATCGCCCGCCTTGCGGCCTTGCTGATTTGAAAAAATCCGCTTTCCATTCTGAAAAAATTCATCCCCGCCCGGCCCTGCGCCCGGCGGGGATTTTTTATTATCGCACTGAAAACCAATAGCTAACTAAATCCCTCCCACATAATCCCCGAAACGGCATTGGTATTGGCATAAGCAGGAGGTAACCAACTAACGGCCGCACCGGCCACCACCTCCCCCCCCAATACCAACGCCATGAACGCACTTCCTTCTTTCGATTCCGCCCCCGGCCTCCCCAAGTGGCAGCAGCCGGAAAAAATTGCCGGCCGCGTGGTCCTCCTCGGACTGGTGGGTACGGCAGTGTACTTCTGGGGCAGCATCCTGCCCTTCCTTGTCGACATGGTGTTCGACACCGTGAAGCTGGGCATCGGGCTCGGCACGCTGTTCGTGCTGTTTCTGCTCGCCACGAATAAGCGCATCCACGCCGGGCTGTGGTACGCCGGGCAGCGCATCCTCCGCTCGATGGCGGGCATTTTCGTCAACACCAACCCCATCGGCATCATGGAGGACTACATCTCGAATACCGAGAAGGAGGCCCGCAAGATGGACGCCGAAGTCACCAACATCGAAGGCGCGCACGAGCTGGTGAAGCGCAAGCTGGCCGCCAACACCACCCAGATTAAGGAGTACCTGGCGCTGGCCGACTCAGCCACCCGCCAGGGCGAAAAGGACGCCGCCGAGAGCTACGCCATGCGCGCCGCCCAGATTCAGGACTACAACCAGCGCCTGCAGCCCATGGCCACCACCACGGCCAACGTGAGCCTGGTGATGCGCCAGATTCTGAAAGCCGCCCTGCGCCAGATTGACGGCAGCAAGTTCAAAGTCAACCTCTTGAAAGACGAGTACGCCCTGGTAAAACGCACCAGCTCGGGCATGCGCGCCGCGATGAACATCCTGCGCGGCGACCCCGACAAGAAGTATTTCTTCGACCTGGCCACCGACCGCGTGGCCGAGGACATGGCCCAGCAATTGGGTCAGATTAAACAAGCCATGCGCTACAGCCAGGAGTTCGTCAAGGAGATGGACATCCAGAACGGCGTGATGAGCGAGAAAGGCCAGCGCCTGCTCGACCAATACCAGAAAGGCGAATTCAACGCCGTGCTCAACGAAAAACCGCAAGCTCCCCAGAATATCCTCACCACCAAAAAAGCCTCCGATGATGCCTATTCTAGCCTGCTTGATTAGCTTTTTGCTGGCCTGCGGCCTGGTGGGCCTGCTGGGCCAGCCGGGAGACTCCTCTCCTACTGAACGTCATGCTGAGCGTAGCCGAAGCATCTCTACCTCAGTAGTAATCCAACCGGCCAAACGAAGCGGTAGAGATGCTTCAGCTTCGCTCAGCATGACGGCCTGCGCAGCCGCTAGCGCTACGGCCAGCCGCTAACCAACCTTACCAAAACCGAGAAAAACCTAGCGCCCAAAACGGGCGCATCACCCTCCTTTTGCCCATACTAAAATGACTACCCGCGGTAAATTCATCATTGGCCTCCTCCTCGTGGGCCTCCTGTACTTCGGCATCAACAAGCTGGTTTCCAGCGGTGCCGTCTTTAAGAAAGCCGACACGCAGTCGGTGCTTTTGAACTCGATTGAGTTGCCCACGGCCACCGGCGGCAGCCGGGCCAACATCGTGGTGCCGCTGGCCCCCATGCCCGGCACCGCCCCGGCCGATAAGGGCACGCCCCTCACCTGGGAAGTGATGGCCTGGAACAGCCAGATGGCCGGCATGCTGGCCAACGGCGGCGCCCGCTCCACAATGGGCTCGGCGGCCGCTGCCAATGGCCTGGACATGCAAATTGTGCGTCAGGACGACGTGAGCAAGATGCAGGCCGACCTGGTGAAAAACGCCCTCGACCTGCAAAACAACCCCGCCACGCCGGGCCTGATTGTGAGCATCATGGGCGACGGCCTGCCCGGCTTCTCGGCCGTGCAAACGGAGCTGAAAAAGGCCGGCACGCAGCTGCAAATCATCCCGTATTCGGTGGGAAAATCCTTCGGCGAAGACAAGCTGATGGGCCCGAAAGAGTGGCTCGACAACCCCAAAACGGCCCTGGGCAAAACCATTGCCTGCTACCTGCGCGACGGCGACCAGAACATCGCCCTGAAATGGTGCGCCGACAACGGCTTGAAAGTGAACCCCGACGAAACCACCTACGACCCCGAAGCCGTGAACTTCATGGCCGCCTCCGACTTCCTAGTGGCCGCCGAGAAGTACATCCTCGGCAAGCCCGAAGCCCGCACAAAAGTGGTGAACGGCAAAAACACCGGCGTGAAAGTGGACGTGGTGGCCGATGCCGTAGCCACCTGGACGCCCGGCGATGTGAACATCGCCAAACAGCGCGGCGGCCTCGTCAACATCGTGAGCACCAAAGACTACTCGAACCAGATGCC
>NZ_JBCEVZ010000016.1:0-93103 GCF_038448715.1 Hymenobacter segetis
GGTGCTGGACATCCCCGCTAAGGTGGGTGAGAGCGGCAAAATCTTCGGTCGCGTAACCACCCTGCAATTGGCCGACGCGCTGAAAGCCAAGGGTGTGGACATCGACCGCAAGCGTTTGTCGTTCGACCAGGAGCCTGCTTCGGCTGGCGACTACACCGCTACGGCTAACCTGCACAAGGAAGTGAAGCACACGATTAACTTCCGCGTAGTAGCCGAGTAGTCTCGGTTTCTATTGCTAGTTTGAAAAAGCCCTGCCTGCTGGCGGGGCTTTTTTTATTCCGGTTCTCGGGCCATAGCCCGGTTACGGGCTATTTTTGCTTTAATGTTTAGAACTGAATTGACAATTGCCCCGGCCACTGGCCAGCTGGCGCGCACGGCGCGGGTGCTCACCATGGGCTCGTGCTTCGCCGACAGCATTGGCTCGCGGCTGGTGGCCAACAAGGTAGAGGCGCGGGTGAACCCGTTTGGCACGGTGTTTCAGCCGTTGGCGCTGGTTCGGCTGCTGCGTGCTGCCGCTGGCGAAGACATGGACTGGCAGCGGCACCTTGTGCAGGCCCGCGGGCGCTGGCAGAGCTACGACCTGCACGGCAGCGTCGGGGCCGATTCGCCGGTGGAACTGCTCCAGTACATCCAGGAAGTGGTGCGGCAAACGGGCGAGTTTCTGCGCAATACGGACGTGGTGATGCTAACGCTGGGCACGGCCTGGGCCTACCGCCTGCGCGAAACCGGTGAGCTGGTGAACAATTGCCACAAGCAACCGAGCGACTTGTTCGTGCGCGAATTGCTGACGCCGGATGAAATCATTAATGCGCTGGCGGAAACGCATGCTTACCTGCGTCGCATCAACCCTGATTTGCGCTTTGTGCTGACGGTGAGCCCGGTGCGGCATTTGAAGGATACCTTGCAGCTGAATGCGGTGAGCAAGTCGGTGCTGCGGCTGGCTACGCACATTGTGAGCGACTTGCTACCGGGCGTGGCGTATTTTCCGGCTTACGAGCTGCTGGTGGATGATTTGCGTGACTACCGCTTTTATGCGTCGGATATGCTGCATCCGTCGGAAGTGGCGGAGGATTATATCTGGGAGAAATTTGCCCGGGCGTATTTCGATGCTGATTTTGGGCGTTTCCGCAAGGAATGGGCGGCAGTGCGGCAGTCGCTGGGCCACCGGCCTCTGCACGAGGGTGCGCCTGAGCATCGACAATTCCTGGAAAGCACCCGCGAAAAGCTTGAGCAGCTGAGTTTGCGTAAGGTGGATGTGGCTGATGAATTGCGCACGGTGCGGGCGCGTATTGCGGCGCTGCCGGAGCCAATTCAACTTCCGCTAGTGGCCGAAGAATTGGAGGACGATGAAGAACGGATTGACATTGGCGAAGGCGCTGAAGTTTCGGCAGTGATGCGTGTTGCACAGGTTAATGCGGCGGTATCAGTTGAGCAACCAAGCAGCAGCGCTGATACCAGCCGGCAGCCACGCTTGTCGCCCGAAGAGTTCCGGGCGCAGCGCTCAGGCCGTTCGGGACGGCCTGAGCGCGGGCGGCGCGATGGCCGGGGCAAAGGTCAGGTGGCTGCTCCTACCGAAACGGAGGCATTTCAGGCTGCAAGTTTTGGAGAAGCAGATGAATTTGCGCAGCAACCATTTATAGATGATGATGCTTCACAAACTGAGCTAATTCCTGTTGCCGCTGCTCCCGAAGCAACTATTGGCGCACCAGTTTCGGCGCAGGACGCAGAGGCTGCGGAACAAGAGCAAGGTCGTAAGAAAAAGCGCCGTTCACGGGGCGGAGCCAAGCGTACAGCGCGCAAGCACGCGTTGCGCCTCGCCGCCGAATTGGGCATGGATGAAAGCCAGTTGCCGGCATCGGAAGCAGCTTTGGAAGTAGCGGCTAGCGCATTGCCTGCTGAACAGGGTGGCCGTCCGGAAACGCAGAAATCCAGCGTTATCACCAAATCGCAGCCGGTGAAGCGGGTTGGGCGGCGCAACGAGCCGGGCCGGGTGCCGCGCGTGGAGCTGTTTGCAGCTCCGGCAGCTACCGAAGGCTCTGCTCCAGAAGTATCAATGGTTGATGCGGAAGCATTTGCCCCCGGTGATTTTGAAGCAGTAGTCGCATTGTCGGATTCGGGGACAATCAGTGCCGAATTTGATTCCAACATTGCGGCCACCCCTTCCCGCAGTAGCCGCAATCGGAAAAAGAAAAAGGCCAAGAAACTAGCTGCTAATATTGATGAAGCCGGTACTGCAATCCCAGAAAATCCAGTAACTGATGCGCATCAAACCCTGCCGATAGCCAGCGCAGAGCAGCTTTCTGGGCCATCAGAACCAGTTGATGAGAACCGACGCGGAAATACACGCCGGCCACAGGAACCGGTGGCGGCGCTTCCGGTAGGCGGGCAAGCTACAGCTGTCGTTTCGACGACAGTAGTAGCTAATGCGGTGGATGCCGCCGTAGCAAATCCAGTTCCAGTCAAACAAGGTGGACGTAAGCGACGGGCCGCAGTTGGTGGCCGGGCGGTGAAGCCGGACATCGATACGCCGGTAATTCCAGTGGTTGACACTTCGGTTGTTCGTACGCAAGTGGCTGCCGGGCGCATGATGGGCACATCGGCCACGCTGGTGGCTCCTACTTCCGAGCCGAAAGCGGCCGTTACCAAAGCAGTGACGGCGAAGATTGCCGTTGTTAATAAAGCCGCTCCGAAAGCTAAAACGGCTAAAGCGCCTGTAATACCGGCAGTTCCATCACCAAGCGCACCAGTGGTGACGGAAACCTCGCCTGCTGACACGCCCCCAACGCCGAAGCGCAAGGTAGCAGCGAAAAGGAAGGCCGTAGCTGCTCCGGCCCTGCCTGAAGCTCAGGTTCCGGTTGCTACTACGGAAACAACCCCGGCAGCTGTGATGAAGCCGGCACCGACTAAAAAGGCCGCTAAAGCTGTTCAAAAGCCTGCGGCCCCGGTTGCAGAGACGCAAGTAACGGCAACAGCTAAGGCGGCTCCCAAGAAAGCTGCTCCGAAAGCGGCAGCCCCGAAGCCAGCAGTCCCGAAAAAACCGGTAGCTAAATCTGATAAACCAGCGAAAGCGGCCACTAAGCCAGCGGCCAAACCTAAAACGCCGAAAAAGTCAGCTTAGCTTTTAGCTAAAGCCTGCTGAAATTCGGCGAGTTGCGTTATTTATTTCCCAAGCCCGGCCTTTTTCGCCGGGTTTGGTGTTTCAGCACCTCCCCTACTCTGCTTCCCCATGGCCCACGCTGCTTCGCACACCAACCGCCTCGCTCAAGAAACTAGCCCTTACCTACAACAGCACGCCCAAAACCCCGTGGACTGGTACCCGTGGGGACCGGAGGCGCTGAACCGCGCTAAGGCTGAGCAAAAGCCTATTCTGGTGAGCATTGGATATGCGGCCTGCCACTGGTGCCACGTGATGGAGCGGGAATCGTTTGAGAACGAGGCGGTGGCGGCGGTAATGAACGCGCACTTTGTGTGCATCAAAGTTGACCGCGAGGAGCGGCCCGATGTGGACCAGATTTACATGGATGCGCTGCACGCCATGGGCTTGCAGGGTGGCTGGCCGCTGAACGTGTTTCTGACGGCTGACGCCAAGCCTTTTTACGGTGGCACTTATTTCCCGCAGGGCAACTGGACCAAGTTGCTGACCAATATAGGCCAGGCCTATGCTGGTGAGCACCGCGCCGAGTTGGAGCAGTCGGCTGAGCGCTTTATGGAGGTGATTGGCAAGAGCGAGCTGGCCAAGTACGGTAGGCACAACCGCAATGCGGCCCAGGAAGCCGATTACGCGGCGCTGGAAGCCATTGGTGTTGCGCCGGAAACCGGCCCGGCCGGCGTTTCCGATGATGAATTCAAGCTACTGGTGTACAATCTGAGCACGAATTTCGACCGCGAGCGCGGTGGCATGAACCGCGCCCCGAAGTTCCCGATGCCTAGCATCTGGCGGTTTTTGCTGCGGGCACACGCTATCAGTGGCAGCCGGGCAGTCCTGGACCAAGCCGTGCTGACCTTGCGCGAAATGGCCTGGGGCGGCATCTATGACCAGGTGCACGGTGGTTTCGCCCGCTACTCGGTGGATGGCGAGTGGCTGGCTCCGCACTTCGAGAAAATGCTTTATGATAATGGGCAGCTGGTGAGCCTTTACAGTGAGGCCTTTCAGCTGACTCAGGACGAGCTTTTCCGAGAAACGGTGTATGATACCATCGAGTTTATCCGGCTGGAACTGACGAATGATGAGGGCGGGTTTTACTCTTCGCTCGATGCGGACAGCGAGGGCGAGGAAGGCAAATTTTACGTCTTCACCAAAGAGGAATTGCGCACAATTCTGGGCGACGAGGAGCCGCTGTTTTCCGACTACTACAACTGCACGGCCGTGGGCAACTGGGAGCACGGCCGCAACATCCTGCACCGCCGCGAAACCGATGAAGCCTTTGCCGCCGCCCACCAGCTGGCCCCCGGTGTGCTGCCGGAAATTGTGACGGGCTGGAAGCAGAAAATCATGGCCGTACGCGCCACCCGCGTGCGCCCCGGCCTCGACGACAAAGTCCTCACCGGCTGGAATGCACTCATGCTGCAAGGCCTCACGGATGCCTACCGGGCCTTCGGCGAGCCCGAGTTCCTAGTGATGGCCGAGCACAACGCCCGCTTCATTGAAGCCAACCTGCGCGACGGCATGGGCCTATTTCGGACTTGCAAAAACGGCCGCGCCAGCATCAGCGGCTTCTTGGAAGACTATGCGCTGGTTATTCAGGCTTATATCAGTCTCTACGAAGTGACCTTTGCCGAGAAGTGGTTACGCGAGGCCGAAGTGCTGACAGAGTACGTGCTGGCCAATTTCTTCGACCCGACCGAAACGCTGTTTTTCTACACCGATAGCCGCGCTGAGCCACTAATCGCCCGTAAAAAAGAGCTGTTTGATAACGTCATTCCGGCCTCAAACTCCATCATGGCGCATAACCTGCGCCGCCTGGGCCGCCACCTCGAAAAGGCCCAATACTCCAATCTTGCGGCTGATATGCTGGCCCAGATACGCCACCTCGTGGTGAAGGAGCCCCAGCACCTCACTAACTGGGCCTCGCTCTACGCCGCGCTGCTCCGGCCGGGGGCCGAAATTGCCATTCAAGGCCCGGCGACGGAGGAATTCCGCGAAGAACTTAGCCGACATTTTTTGTTTGATACCGTGCTGACCGGCACCGATGCCACTTCAGAACTGCCGCTACTGAAGCTGCTGCCCACGCCAACGGACGGCCGCACCGCGCTGCATGTATGCCGCGATTACGCCTGCCAGGCCCCGGTGTATAACGTGACGGACGCGCTGGCAGCGCTGTAACGGCGGCGCGATGGTTCGCGTCACTGCCCTGCTATCTTTACTATCCGCCCCTACGCTATACCTGTTTTGAGTCTCACGCTTGATTTTATTGCTCCCGTGGCAGCGCCCGCAGCCGACCGGGTGACGCTGTTTGCTGACGTTATTCTGCCGCTGCCGCTGCCCCGGCTCTACACCTACCGGGTGCCGTATGAGCTGAACGACAACGTGGTAGTTGGCGGGCGCGTCATCGTGCAGTTTGGGGCCAAAAAGACGCTCAGCTGCATTGTGGCGGCCGTGCACGAGACTGCGCCCAAGGATTATCAGGCCAAGTACATTCTCGAATTTATTGACGACGCGCCGGTAGTCACGCAGGCACAGCTCAAGCTGTTTCGCTGGATGGCCGACTACTACATGTGCACCATCGGCGAGGTGATAAACGCCGCGCTGCCCTCGGCGCTGAAGCTCAGCTCGGAGTCACGCATTCAGCTGCACCCGGGCTTTTCGCGGGAGGAAAACGAGTACCCGCTTTCCACTCAGGAAGAACTGATTGTGGACGCGCTGGGCGTGGTGGAAGATGGCAAAGCTCTGACCTTTACCGAAGTCGGCGACCTGCTCGGCATCACGTCCTTCCACAAAGTCATCAAGTCATTGATGCACAAGGACGTCATCTTCCTTTTCGAGCACACGGCCGACAAGTACGCGCCCAAGGTGGTGAAGAAGGTGCGGCTGGCACATCATTTCGTGGCTGAAGCCTCGCTGGAGCAGCTGTTCGAAACCCTCGCCACCAAGCCCAAGCAGCTCGATGTGCTGCTGAAGTACCTCCAGCGCGTACCCGTGCACCAGAACGAGCACGCCAACCAAAACGGCATCGAGAAACCTTACCTCACCAGCAGCCCGCATCTCTCGGCCTCGGCGGTGAATACGCTCATTAAGAACGGCGTACTTGAGCAGTTCGATGTAATTGTGAGCCGCTTCCCGCTCGAAAACGAAGGGGCCATTCACCTGAATTTTGCCCTCACCGAGGCCCAGACGGCAGCGCGGGATGAAATCATGGCGCACTTCGGCGAGAAGGAAATTGTGTTGCTACACGGCGTGACGGGCGCGGGCAAAACCGAGATTTACATCGACCTCATCCGCAAGGCCATGGAGGGCGGCGGGCAGGTGCTGTACCTGCTGCCCGAAATTGCCCTCACCGCCCAGATTGTGACGCGCCTCATGCGTGTGTTTGGCTCGCGACTGGGGGTTTATCATTCTAAATTCTCCGACAACGAGCGGGTGGAAGTGTGGAATGGCGTGCTCTCGGGCCGTTTCCAGGTGGTGGTGGGCGTGCGCTCGGCGGTGTTTTTGCCGTTTGATAATTTGTCGCTGATAATTGTCGACGAGGAGCACGAATCGAGCTACAAGCAGTACGACCCCGCCCCACGCTACAACGCCCGCGAAGTGGCTTTAATGATGGCCAATTTCCAGGGGGCCAAAACCCTGCTGGGTTCGGCCACGCCGGCCGTGGAAACCTACTACCAAGCCAAACAGGGGCGCTACGGGCTGGTGAGCCTCACCAAACGCTTTGGCGAAGCCGGGATGCCGGATATTGTGTTGGTAGACACCCGCAAAGCTCGTGAGCAGAAAACCATGCATAACCACTTCACCGCCGATTTACTGGGTGAAGTGGAGCGCACCCTGGGCCGCCAAGAGCAGGTGATTCTGTTCCAGAACCGGCGCGGCTACGCGCCCGTGGTGGCCTGCCAGGACTGCGGCTGGATACCGAAATGCACCAACTGCGCCGTGAGCCTAAGCTACCACAAGCACAGCCACGAGCTGCGCTGCCACTACTGCGGCTACCACGACAGCATGGTGACCAAGTGCCCCGCCTGCGGCTCCCGCGCCGTGAAAACCCAAGGTTTCGGCACCGAGAAGATTGAGGACGACCTGAAAATCATGCTCCCGCAGGCCAACATCCAGCGGATGGATTTGGACACTACCCGCGCCAAAAACAGCTACCAGCAAATCATCGGCGACTTTGAAAAGCAGACCACCAACGTGCTGGTAGGCACCCAGATGGTGACCAAAGGCCTGGACTTTGCCAATGTGAGCCTCGTGGGCATCATCAACGCCGACAGCATTATTCACTATCCCGATTTTCGAGCGCACGAGCGGGCCTACCAGATGTTTGTGCAGGTGAGCGGCCGGGCCGGGCGCAAGGGCAAAAAGGGCAAGGTCATCATCCAGACCTCGGACCCTACGCAGGTGATTTTCGACAAGGTCATTCGCAATGATTACATCGAGTTTTACAACTACGAAATCGTGCAGCGGCACGAGCACGGCTACCCGCCCTTCATGCGCGTCATCAAAATGACAGTGAAGCACATCGACCAGAACGTGGGCGAAGCCGCCGCCATCCTGCTGACGCAGGAGCTGGTGGACCGCCTAGGCCGCGCCGCCGTGCTGGGGCCGGAAGCGCCCTACATCTTCCGCATTCGCAATTTCTATTTGCAGGAAATCACCATCAAGCTCGACCGTGCCCACACCGTACTCAAGCAGGCCAAGCAGATGATTTGCGAAGCCATGGACATTGTGAAGGACCAGAAGGAATTCAAGCAGGTTCGCCTCGTGGCCGATGTCGACCCGATGTAACAGCCAGACCAGGTAACAACAAAAAAGGCCCGCTCAATATTGAGCGGGCCTTTTTTATGGCCAGAAATCGGGCCGAAATTACATCTGGTCGAGCAACCAGAGGATAATGAAAATCAAGCCGATGATGGCGATGATGGTACCAATCAGACCATTCAGCAGACCCACGAGCAAGCCCACGAGCAGCAGGATAATACCGATGCGCAGGTTGCCGCTGATGGCAGCTGTGTTGGAGGTCGAGGCCGTGTTATCGTGCTGGCGAACCGAACCCGATTTCTGCATCAGCTTATCCATTTTGCGGGTCACTTTGCTCAGGGCCATGCGCTGCACCAAGTTCAGCTTGGGCGCGGGAGCGGTGGCAATCGCAGTCGGAGCCTCAATAGCTACGGCGGACGTTGCTACGCGGGCAGTGGTTTTGGCGGCTGGAGTAGCGGCAACTGCTGGAGCTTCCACCACTACAGGGGCAGTAGCTACAACAGGCTCGGCGGCGGGCGCAACGGCCGTTGCGGGCGTGGCAGCGGGCACGGGCGTGGCTACGCGGGTAACGCCGTAGGAGCTACCCTTGGGCAACATGGCATACTCGGAGCGGCTGCAGCTGCCCAGCGACAGGGCACAGGCGGCGAGCGCAATGAGTTTGGCGAAGGGAGGAAAAAAATTCTTCATAAGGGTGCGGGGTAAGAGAAAACTTGAATGCCCATTCTACGGCGAAAATTGCAAATAGGCGATTCTTTGGAATCACTTTATTTGTTCCACCGATTTTTAAGAATGGTTTTTAGCGCGGTTCCTGCTACGGTTCAGCTCGTTTCAAGCCAGGCACCGGCTGAACGCAGCGCAACAAATTGCTGTTGAACAGCCCGTATGTGCTTACTTGCAAACCGTATGAAATACTGTTTTTCGACCTGGCAACGGGCTTTGGGCGTAGTGGGAATAGGGACGGGAGCCGGAGTTCTGGTGATGAGCTGCACGCAGCTACCCGCCGAAACCCGCCCCTCGATGAGTAACGAGCGGCGCATGCAGGCCATGATGGTGGCCGATACCAGCGGCTACGAAACCGCCTCGCCCCGCGACCCCAACGGCATTGGCACATACTACCTGGGCCGCCAGATTGCCCACGTAATGGGCCACGAAGGCGCGAGCTGGCTGGAGCGCAAAGGCCGCCGCCAGGAAGAAGGCACCGACCTTTTGCTGAAGGAGCTGAAGCTGAAACCCACCGACGTGGTGGCCGACATCGGTGCCGGCACGGGCTTTTTCTCGTTTCAGCTCGCCAAGAAAGTACCCAAAGGACAGGTGCTGGCCGTTGATATTCAGCCCGAAATGATTGCAGCGCTCCAGGAAAACAAGCGCCGGCAGAAGGTGACCAACGTGCGCCCGGTGCTGGGCACCACCACCAACCCCAGCCTGCCCGCCGACAGCGTGGACCTGGTGCTCATCGTGGATGCTTACCACGAGTTCGACCACCCGCGCGAGATGGGCCGCGCCATCCGGCGGGCCTTGCGCCCCGGCACCGGCCGGCTGGCGCTGGTCGAGTACCGCGCCGAAGACCCCAGCGTGCCCATCAAGCGTATTCACAAGATGAGCATCAGCCAGGCTCGCAAGGAAATGGCGGCCGTAGGCATGGTCCTGGCCGATTCCATCGAGACGCTGCCGCAGCAGCACCTGCTGCTCTTTAAGAAGCCATAATGGCACCAGTACCCCGAAATGTTATTTCGGGCCGCCAGAACATCAATCGTTCAACGGCCCGAAATGAAATCTCAGGATACCCGTTCTGTCCGACCTTTGCGGGATGAATCCCGACCCGCGCCAGCTCTCCATCCACGATTTCACCTACCCACTGCCCGCCGAGCGCATTGCGCCGGAGCCTCTCCCCGACCGCGCCGCCAGCAAGCTCTTGGTGAGCCGCCACGGCCAGCTCACCGATAAAAACTTCCGCGACCTGCCCGGCGAGTTGCCGGCCGGCGCACTGCTCGTTTTCAACGACACCCGCGTGGTGCGGGCCCGGCTGCTGGCCCGCCGCCCCACCGGGGGCCAGGTCGAGCTGTTTTGCCTGGAGCCCGTGGCCCCGCACCGCAGCCTGGAGCTGGCCCTGCAGCAAACCGGCCACTGTACCTGGCGCTGCCTGGTGGGCAACGGCCGCCGCTGGAAAGAAGGCCCGGTGATGCTGGATTTCACGTCCACTGATGGCCGGCCCGCCACACTATACGCCGAGCGCCAGTTGCAGGAAGCCGGCACTGCCCTCATCGATTTCCGCTGGGAGCCGGCCGAGTTGCCGTTTGCCGAGGTGCTGCGGGCCGCCGGCCACCTGCCCCTGCCGCCTTACATCGACCGCCCCGATACGGCCACCGACGCCGTGCGCTACCAGACGGTATACGCCGCGGCTGAAGGTGCCGTGGCCGCCCCCACCGCCGGCCTGCATTTCACCCCCGAAATCCTGACTGAATTACAGGAAAAGGGCTTTTCGACGGGCCACGTTACGCTGCACGTGGGCGCGGGCACCTTCCAGCCCGTGAAGGCCGACCGCATGGCCGACCACCCCATGCACACCGAGCCCATTCTGGTCACGGCCGGACTGCTGCGCCAATTGCTGGCCCACCGCCCCCAGCCGGTGATAGCAGTGGGCACCACCAGCCTGCGCACCCTAGAAACGCTGTATTGGCTGGGCGTGGGCCTGCTGCACTCCGCAGAAGCAGCATCTGAGCCCATCGCCCCCAAATTGCTGGTATCGCAATGGCAGCCCTACGAAATGGCCGAGATGGCCGCCCGCATCAGCCCCGAAATGGCCCTGACGGCCCTGCTCCAGTACCTCGAAGCCACAGGCACCGATACCCTGCAAGCCAGTACGCGCCTGCTAATTGCGCCGGGTTACCAGTTTCGGTTGGTTGGTGGCCTTATCACCAATTTTCATCAGCCCGAAAGCACCTTGCTCCTACTGGTAGCGGCCCTGCTGGGGCCGGACTGGCGCGCAGTATATGAGCACGCGCTAAGCCATGATTACCGCTTCCTGAGCTACGGCGACAGCTCCCTGCTGCTACCGTAAAGCGGTTGGAATCCCTATTTTCAGCCGCGGCCCAACTGCGGCACACTCCTTGCACCAACCTTTGCCCGTAGGGAGCGTACAAAGCTCTCATAACCCTTTTTCTTTCTCCTGACCCCATGAAAAAAGTAACCCTGTTGCTCGCATTTTCCGCTTTTGCTACTGCTGCTTTTGCGCAAACCACTCCTACCACGGAAGTTAAAGTGCGCGACAATGGCACCACCAAAGTGGTAACCAAAACCGGCAAGACCAACGTTGGCCAAGCCCTCGAAAACACGAAAGATGCCGCCGGCAACGTGGCCCATAAAACGGGCAGCGCTGTGAAGCGTGGCGCTAAGAAAACCGGCCATGCCGTGAAGCATGGTGCCAACAAAGTGAGCGCCAAAACCAAAGAAGGCGCTGAGAAAATGGAGGCCAAAACCGAATAGTCCTTTCCAAGAGCTGTTCCTTTCCGCTTTCCAGCAAGAAGAAACCCCGGCCCAGGCCGGGGTTTTTTTCTTGCCTGATTGCGAAGGAAAGCTTCTACTCCGCGCTGGGTTTTTCCCGCACTTCATGGAGCACTTTTTCTACCACGCCGCGCCCAAACAGGCTGAGGCCCGAATTGAGCACGACCAGGGCCGCCGTGCCGGCCAACAGCCACTTGGAAGCAGGCTGGCGCTGGTCTTTCAGGCTGCCGGCCCAATGCACCATACTAGCGCCCGCGCCGATGGTAGCCAACCCCAGCGGGGCAAAAATCAGCCATTTGGATTTATGCGTCATCGAAAAAAAGGATGGAGTGTAATGCTGGGCCACGCGCGTCGATTCAGCTTCTGGGCTTCCATCCGCACGTACCTTTCGGCTTTCTGCTTACGCACCGTGCCGGGCCGTGTTTCGGCTACGGATTCCGCCTTCGCTTTATGACACCTTACGAACAACTGCTGCACCTCGCCTTCACCGCGCCCAACGACGTGAAGTATTACCTCACCCCCAATGCCTTGCAGGCCTACGACCTGCTGCGCAAGGCTCCGCCCGCGCAATTGCCCTTCCGCTTCGAGCAGGTGCGCCTGGGCCTGGCCATGGGACTGCTCAAGCTGGTTTCGGAACTGGGCGACCACGACGAAAGCCGGCAGGTGCTCGATGTGCTGCACCGCGCCCTGAACGAGGCCCGCTCGCCGGAGGACATCGACCGCATCATCGGCCGCGAGGCGCGCCTGTTCGACCGCCTCTACGAAAACCTGTACGTGAATGAAGAAGGCGAAGAACTGCTCAACCTCTTCGGCCGCACACTGGATGCTGATGCGCCCGAGTTGCTGGAAGAAGTGGCGCAGGAAGGCGCGGACCTGGCCCGCACCTTGGATTTCAGCGCTGACGAGGACGAGTAGAACGTCATGCCATGTCGTCTGTCATGCTGAGCGCCGTCGAAGCATGACGCGCTAATGTGATTCAATTACCATAAAATCCCCTCCCCATGTTTCTCAGCATTCTCGGTTTTATCATTCTGGTGCTGGGGCTGAATGCCTCCCGCTTCTCGGAGCGACTGGAGCGCCTGCGCGGCGGCCTCGTTTTCCTCGGCGGCGCGTTTCTGATTCTGGGGCTGGCCCTGAGCACCATCGTGCAGGTGGGCGTGGGGCAGGTGGGCGTGCAAACGCTGTTTGGGCAGGTGCAACCGCGCGTGCTGCAACCCGGCCTGAGCGTGGTGAACCCGCTGGTGGACGTGACTCGCTTCGACACCCGCACGCAGAACTACACCATGTCGGCGCAGCACGGCGAGGGCGCGCAGTCGGGCGACGACGCCATCCGGGTGCTCTCGGCCGATGGGCTGGAGGTCGTGATTGACCTCACCGTGCTTTACCACGTGGTGCCGGCGCAGGCCCCGCATATTCTGGCCACCATCGGCGAGGATTATCAGGATAAAATCGTGCGCTCCATTTCGCGCACCCGAATTCGGGATAATGCCGTTTATTACGATGCCGTAGCGCTTTATTCCACGCGCCGCGAGGAATTTCAGGCCCGCATTCTGGCCGCCATCGAGAAGGATTTTCGGACCAATGGCCTGCAGCTCGACCAGCTCCTCATCCGCAACATCCAGCTGCCCGAGTCGGTGAAGCGCAGCATCGAGAGCAAGATTTCGGCCGAGCAGGACGCGCAGAAAATGCAGTTTGTGCTGCAAAAGGAAAAGCAGGAAGCCGAGCGCAAGCGCGTAGAGGCCCAGGGCATTGCCGACTACCAGCGCATCGTGAACACCGAACTGAGTGACAAGCTATTGCAGTACGAAACCATCAAGGCCAACCAGGCCATTGCCACTTCACCTAATGCCAAGGTCATCATCATGGGTGGCGGGCGCGGCGCGGTGCCGCAATTGCTGATTGGCGATAAATAGTTGACAGGAGTGGCGAGGAGTGCATTTTGAACGATGATTTTGCCACAATTGGGGCATAATCCTGCTTGGCGTGCCATGCGTACCTACCTTTACCGCGCTATCGGCAGCTTTGCATATCGCCAGCGCCGCTGACTCTTTCTTCGCTTCTCAATGCCCACCATTCATTACCTCACCACGGCCGAACCCATTGCCGCTGCCGCCGCGCACTTTGCCACCTTGCCGCGCATCGGCATCGACCTGGAGTTTGATGACATGCGTCACCGTTACGGCCGCCACCTGGCACTTATTCAGGTATTTGACGGCGTTGAAGTATACCTGATTGACCCCCTGCCCCTGCCCGACATGGCTGCCGACCTGGAACCGCTGTTCGCGGTGCTCCGCGACCCGGCCGTGGCCAAGGTGTTCCACTCCTGCAAGTCGGATATCCTGCTGCTCGACGAGGTGTTCAGCGTCAATTGCCGCAACATCGTGGACACCAGTGTCCAGTTTACTTTATTGGCCGCCGAGGACAATAATATTTCGCTGGGCCGCCTCATTCAGGCCGAGTTGGGCTTTGAAGTCGACAAAGGCGAGCAGAAATCCAACTGGCTGAAGCGCCCCCTCACCGAAGCCCAAAAGGAATACGCCGCCAACGACGTGCTCTACCTCTTTGAGCTGACTGACCGCCTCAGTGCCCGCCTCCTGGAGCTGGGCCGCGCCGACTGGGCCACCCAGGAAAACCTAGCCCTCGAAGCCGTGCGCTACGGCCGCGACGACCCGCGCCCGTGGTCGCGCAACGCCGCCAAATACAAGATTACCGCGCAGGAAATGCCCATTTTCCGGGAGCTGTACATGTTGCGCGATGCCGTGGCCCGGCAGCTCGACCGCCCGCCCTACCACGTCCTCAGCAACGACCGGCTGGCCGAGCTGGCCCGCAACCCGCTCGAAACTGCCCTGCAGCTGCGCGGGGCCAACGGCCTACACCCCGAGCTGAAACGCTCGCCCTATGCCGAGCAGCTCCTCGCCATCGGCACCACCGATTTGGAGCCGGACGCCCCCATTCCGGCCGAGCAGCGCAAGTTTCCGTTCCGCCGTCGCCTGAGTGGCCCCGCCGCCGCCCGCGCCGATGCCCGCGAAGCCTTGCTCATGGCCCTCAAAGGCCACCTCGCCACCGACCACGGCAGCACCATGGCCAACATGGTACTCAGCAACCGCCTCATCGCCGACATCATCGAGCTGGGTACCGAAGCCGCCCTGCGCCCCTGGCAGCAGCAGTTGCTGAAAGATTCGGCCGAGAAGCACGGCGAGGATTACGCCTCGATTGAGCAGCCTTTTTAGCTTTTTTTGATGAGATAAAAAAGAACGTCATGCTGAGCGAAGTCGAAGCATCTCTGCCGCAGAAGTAATTAATTTACTCTCACGGTAGAGATGCTTCGACTTCGCTCAGCATGACGTTCTGGCTTTTTCGCCAGCCTCCGCTAATTCGCTAAAACTGCGCCTCCTCGGTGCTGCCCACCAGAGCGGCGGTGCTGGTCTGGTTGCTGGTCACCACATTCTGCACGGCATCAAAATAGCCGGTGCCCACGAAGGACTGGTGCTTCACGGCCTGATAGCCGTCCTTTGCCAGGGCAAATTCCCGCTCCTGCAACTCCGAATAGCCGGCCATGCCGCGCTGGCGGTAGGCCTGAGCCAGCTCGAACATGCTGGTATTGAGGGCATGGAAGCCAGCCAGCGTGATAAACTGGAATTTGTAGCCCAGCGCGGCCAGCTCTTCGCGGAAGGTTTCCATCTGCTCCACGCTCAGCTTTGAGGCCCAGTTGAAGGACGGCGAGCAGTTGTAGGCCAGCAGCTTGCCGGGGTATTTGGCATGAATGGCTTCGGCAAATTTGCGGGCATCGCCCAAGTCGGGTTGCGAGGTTTCCATCCAAATCAAGTCGGCATAAGGCGCGTAGGCCAGGCCGCGGGCAATGCCGGCCTCCACGCCGCAGCGGATGCGGTAGAAGCCTTCGTTGGTGCGCTCGGCTTCCTGGAGGATGAACGGCTGGTCGCGCGGGTCCACGTCGGCCGTGAGCAGGTCGGCCGCGTCGGCATCGGTGCGGGCCACAATCAGGGTGGGTACGCCCAGCACATCGGCGGCCAGGCGGGCGGCCACCAGCTTATTGACGGCCTCCTGCGTGGGCACCAGCACCTTGCCGCCCAAGTGACCGCACTTTTTGGCCGATGACAGCTGGTCTTCAAAATGTACGCCGGCGGCCCCGGCCTCAATCATCATCTTCATCAACTCAAACGCATTCAGGTTGCCACCAAAACCGGCCTCCGCATCGGCCACGATGGGCGCGAGGTAGTGCACATCATTCCGCCCGTCGAGGTGCTGAATCTGGTCGGCCCGCAGCAAGGCATTGTTGATGCGCCGCACCACGGCCGGCACGCTGTCCACGGGGTACAGGCTTTGGTCGGGGTACATGTGGCCAGCGCCGTTGGCATCGGCCGCCACCTGCCAGCCGCTGAGGTAGATGGCCAGCAGCCCGGCCTGCACCTCCTGCACGGCCTGGTTGCCGGTGAGCGCGCCCAGCCCGGCCACGTACTCGCGGGTTTGCAGCAACTCCCAGAGCCGCTCGGCGCCCTGACGGGCCAGCGAGTATTCGATGTGCACGGAGCCTTGGAGCTTCACCACGTCCTCGGGCGAGTACGGGCGCTGAATACCAATCCAGCGGGGATTGTGGGCCCAGTCGAGGGCAATTTCGGCGGCGCGTTGGGGTTGCGTTTTCATGGGAGTTGGGGTTGGGGTTTTAGGTTGGGGTACTGATTTGCAGGATGGAAATGGGCAAGGCGTGGCCCGGCTGCCCGGTAAGCGGCTTTTTTGGAACTCAGGAAATGGGGTATTGGGAGCTTACGCCAGCTGCTCGTAGGCCGGCACGGTCAGGAATTCGATGAACTGCTCGCTCATCACCAGCTTATCAAAAAGCCGGGCCGCGGCCAGGAAATGGCCTTTCTCATAAGCCTCTTCCCCTACCAGCGCTTTGATTTTTTCCAGCTGGCCGGGCACCAGTGAGCGGTACAGTTCGGTGGTCACAGGGCGGCCATCGGCCAAAACGGTGCCCGGCGTGTGCAGCCATTGCCATACCTGCGCCCGGCTGATTTCGGCCGTGGCGGCATCCTCCATCAGGTTGTAAATCGGCACGCAACCGTTGCCGCCCAGCCAGGAGGCCAGGTACTGAATGGCCACGTCGATGTTCAGCTTCAGACCATCTTCAGTGATATTACCGTGCGGCGCTTTCACCAAATCGGCGGCGGTCACGTGCACGTCCGGGCGCTTGTTTTCGATTTGGTTGGGGCCGGGCATGAGGCGGTTGAAGACTTCGAGCGCCACCGGCACCAGGCCAGGGTGGGCTACCCAGGTACCGTCGTGGCCGTTGGTGGCTTCTCGGATTTTATCCTGGCGCACCTTTTCCAGGGCCGCGTCGTTGGCGGCGGGGTCATTTTTGATGGGAATCTGGGCGGCCATGCCGCCAATGGCGTGCACGCCCCGGCGGTGGCAGGTTTGCACCACCAGCGCCGAGTAGGCGGCCATGAAGGGCACGGTCATCGTCACCTCGGCGCGGTTGGGCAGGCGGAATTCGGGATTCAGGCCCAGCCGCTTGATGTAGCTGAAAATGTAGTCCCAGCGCCCGCAGTTCAGGCCCGCGCTGTGCTCGCGCAACTCGTACAGGATTTCATTCAGCTCGAAAGCAGCCGGCAGCGTTTCAATCAAAACCGTGGCTTTAATAACACACTTGGGCTGTTTCAACGACCATTGAGCGAAGCCGAAAACGTCGTTCCACAGCCGGGCTTCGAGGTGGCTTTCGAGCTTGGGCAGGTAGAAGTAGGGCGCGGTGCCCCGGGCGCACAGCTCATGCGCATTGTGGAAATAGTAGAGGCCGAAATCGAGCAGCGCGGCGCTGATGGGCTCACCATCGACCAGAATATGCTTCTCAACCAGATGCCAGCCCCGCGGGCGCACCATCAGCACGGCAGTTTTCTCGTTCAGCTTATACTCTTTGGTGGGCGTGCTGAGCGAGATGGTGCGGCGCACGGCATCGCGCAGGTTAATCTGGCCCTGAATGACGTTGTCCCAGGTCGGCGAGTTGGAGTCCTCTAAATCGGCCATGAACACGCTAGCCCCGGAGTTCAGCGCGTTGATAATCATCTTCCGCTCCACCGGGCCGGTGATTTCCACGCGGCGGTCGAGCAGGTCCTGCGGCAGCGGGGCTACGGTCCACTCCTGCTCGCGCAGGCGTTGGGTTTCGGGCAGGAAATCGGGCAGGATGCCGGCGGCGAAATCGGCCTGGCGCTCGGCGCGGCGGGCCAGTAGGGCCTGGCGGGTATGGTCGAAACGGCGATGCAGCTCGGCCACGAAGGCCAGAGCCGAGGGCGTGAGGATTTCGGCGAAGGCCGGCGAATAGGTACCAAGAACCTTCACCCGCTCGGGGGTGAGGTAGGTGGGCGGCGGGGCGGGGGCAACGTTGGTGAAAGTCATGGCTTGGTCAGTTAATGGTGGGCAATGAGTAGCAGGGGCTGGTTTTCAGTTGAGTTGCGCCGGTTGCCGGTGGTTCGGGGTAAGACTTTGGGCCGGGCTTGACACAAACATACATTGCGAATTTTATTTTATTAGCGAATATTCGCTAATAAAATAAAATTCGCTTTACCCACGCATTTAGCTGGGCTGCCGTAGCTTCGTCAAAACGATGTCTGCGGCAAATGGCGGCGGTTTTTGCAATAGCACTACCAAGGCACAATGCCAAAATATTATTTCCTCTATGCTCAATCACGGTCAGGTCGTTCGCCTCATTTTTGGTCTGAAGCTGCGCGAGCTGCGGCAGGAGCGCAGCCTGAGCCCAGCCGAGCTGGCGCGGGTCTGCGACGTGTCGGTGAGCTATTTGAACGAGATTGAGAAGGGCAAGAAGTACCCCAAGGCCGATAAGATTCTGAGCCTGAGCAAGGCCCTGGACGTGCGCTACGACCAGCTCACCTCGCTGGAGCTGCCGCGCCGGCTGGAGCCCATTGGCGAACTGCTGAACTCGAAGCTGCTGAAGGAATTTCCGCTGGAGATGTACGGGCTGGAGCCGGCCCGCATCATCGAGCTGATTGCCAACGCGCCGGCCCGGATGAATGCTTTCATCAGCACGATTTTTGAGATTGCGCGCAACTACGAGATGCGCCAGGAGCACCTGTTTCTGGCCGCGCTGCGCTCGTTTCAGGAGATGCACGACAACTACTTCGAAGACCTGGAGCAGGACGTGCGCGCCTTCGTGGGCAGCCACCAGCTGAGCACCGCCGCGCCGTTTGACCTTAGCCAGCTGGAGCGTGTGCTGACCGGGGAATACGGCTACACGCTGGACCGTGAGACGCTGGGCCGGCACGCCGTGGCCACCCAGGCGCGGCTACGGAGCGTGTTTCAGCCCAAAACCAAGCGCCTGCTGCTGCGGCCGGGGCTGAGCCGGGGCCAGCAAGCCTTCGTGCTGGGGCGCGAGGTGGCCTTCAATTATCTGAAGCTGACGGAGCGGCCCTACGTGAGCAGCAGCTTGCAGGTGCGGTCCTTTGATGAGGTGCTGAACAACTTCAAGGCCTCCTACTTTGCCGGGGCGCTGCTGATGGAGGAGGAAAGCCTGCTGCGCGACGTGAAGAAGTTTTTCGGGGCTAAGAAGTGGCAGCCGGAGCTGCTGCTGAACCTGATGACGCAGTATGACGTGAGCCCCGAGATGTTTATGCAGCGCCTTACCACGCTGCTGCCGCGCCATTTTGGGCTGCAAAGCCTGTTCTTCCTGCGCTTCGACCAGGCCGATTCGCTCGCGCCCTATGAGCTGACCAAGGAACTGCACTTGGCCCGCCTGCACAACCCCCACGGCAACGAGCTGAACGAGCACTACTGCCGCCGCTGGGTGAGTTTGCGCCTGCTGAACGAGGCCCGCGCCCTGCCCGTGCCCGACACCGCCGCCGCCCCCGTGACCGTGGCCGGGGCGCAAAAATCCCGCTACTTCGGTACCGACGACGAGTACCTCTGCTTCACGCTGGCCCGCGCCGGCACGCCTACCCAGGTGGCGCTGAGCGTGACCATCGGCCTGCGCTGCGACGATAATTTGAAGCAACACGTCCGTTTCCTGGCCGACCCGGCCCTGCCCTTCCGCATCGTGAACGAAACCTGCGAGCGGTGTCCTATTGAGGATTGCGAGTCGCGCGCAGCGGCCCCGACGGAGATTGTGCGGCTGGCCGAGCGGGCAGCGTTTGAGGCGGCCGTGGCGGAACTTGTCGAAGGAAAAGTCTGATGCGGCGCGGCTATTTAATCGGTGGGATTTTACTGTTGTTGCTGCTCGTGGCGGGCTACGTGGGGTGGCGCGTGGCCTACCGGCCCAACGTCACGGCCTTTCCCGAAGGCCCGGCCTACCTCTATATCCGCACCGGCACGGGCTACGCGGCGGTGCTTGATTCGCTTCAAAAACACGAGCTGCTTATCGAACCCGCCACCTTCCGCTGGATGGCCGAGCACCACGACTACCCACCCCACGTGAAGCCCGGCCGCTACCGGCTCGACCCCGGCATGGGCAACATCGACCTGCTGAAAATGCTGCTATTCGGCCACCAGGACACGGTTAAATTTGAGCTGAAGCCCTTTCATTACATTGAACAGCTGCCGCGCAAGGTGTGCGGCCGGCTCGAAACCGACTCTTTCAAGCTGGAGCTTTTGCTGGGCGATAACGAGGGCCTGCAACGCCGCTACCACCTCGATACCTGCACCATTCGCACGATGTTTATCCCCGGGCAGTACCGGCTGCTGTGGAACACCAGTGCCCCGGTTTTCCTGGATACCATGGCCGCACGCTACCGCCGGTTCTGGACAGCGGAGCGCCAAGCCCGGGCCGATTCGCTGAAAATGACCCGCGTGCAGGTGAGCGTATTGGCCAGCATTGTGCAGCGCGAAACGGCCCAGCCGACGGACAAGCCCCTCATCGCCGCCGTCTACCTCAACCGCCTGCGCAACGGCCAGCCCCTGCAAGCCGACCCCACCCTGCTCTGGCCCCTGCACGGCCTGGGCACCCGCAAGCGCGTGCTGAACGTGGACAAAAAAGTGGATTCGCCCTACAACACCTACCGCCACAAGGGCCTGCCGCCCGGCCCCATCACCACGCCCCTGCCCGGCTCGCTGCTGGCCGTGCTGAAACCGGTCCACAACAACAACCTGTTCTTCTGCGCCCGCCCCGATGGCAGCGGCTTCTCCGACTTCGCCGAAACCTACGCCCAGCACAAGCTGAATGCCCGCCGCTACCAGCACCGGCTGGATAGTTTGGGGGTGAAGCGCTGAAAAATGTTTTTGGCGGGTCAATTTTGCACTTTACCAGAACAAAATTCTCTCTTAAGCACACTGGTCGAGCCCGGAGTGCTTGCGAGAGCTCTCTAAAGGGGTCCGGCCGAGTCGGGAGGGCTTGCGAGAGGTCTCGCAAGGGGTCCGGCCGAGTCAGGAGGGCTTTAGAGAGCTCTCTAAAGGGGGCCGGCCGGGACCGGAATGCTTGGGAGAGCTCTCTAAAGCCCTCCCGCTTGTACTTGGGTGCTTGGGAGAGCTCTCCCAAGGCCACCACTGGGTACTGGAGCATCGGTGGTGTCAATTCATTTCTTAACCTGGGCCCCGGGCCGGGGGCTGGCCTGCTACCCGGCGGCTGTGTACATTTGTTTCCCAATTTTCCGCAAAACCGCCCGTATGCGCCAACCTCTTCTTTTCTTGATTCCTGTCTTCTGTGGTTTAACGGCTTCCTCGGCCCTGGCTAGCGGCTACGACGGCGGCCCGCAGGGTGCCCGCGTGCTGGGCCTGGGCGGCGCCAGCACCGCCTACATCAACAGCATTGCCGGCCTGAGCACCAACCCCGGCCTGCTGGGCCAGTGGGCCGATTCGCTCACCCGCATCAGCATCGGCGGCATCGGCCAGGTGCGGCGCGGCTCCTTTGTGGGCCAGGATACCTACCAGCGCACCGACCAGGACCTGGTGGTGCAGCCCGGCGGCTATCTCTATGCCACCCACGCCCTCAACAAGCGCGTGGCCCTGGGCCTGGCCATCACCACGCCCTACGGCTACCACACCAAGTGGCCCAGCACGTGGGAAGGCCGCTCCGTGATTCAGGAAAGCCAGCTCAATACCTACTTCGTGCAGCCCACGCTGGGCTTCCGGCTCAACGACAACTTCAGCGCCGGCGTGGGCTTCGTGTATGCCTTTGGCAAGTACAGCCAGCACCGCGCCCTGGGCCAGTACGACGACCCGAACGCCCAAACCGGGCTCAGCGCCAGCGGCTCGGGCTATGGCGTGACGGCCGGCCTGTACGGCCGCAGCGGCGATAACCTGGCCTTCGGCATCAGCTACCGCAGCCCCGTGAAGCTGAAAATGAACAACGGCAGCCTCACCGCCACCGGCGTGCCCGCCCGCGACGCCAGCCTGGTGCCATCCGCCCTGGACTTTGGCACCCAGATTACCACGCCCAGCGTGCTGGCCGTGGGCATCAGCGACCGCATCACCAAAAAGCTGCTGCTCACCTTCGATTTCTCGCTGAGCGGCTGGAGCGTGGTCGACTCGCTGAAGCTGAACGTGGCCGCCACGGCCACCGCCCCCGCCCGCACCCAGAGCAGCATCCGCCGCTACGAAGACGCCCTGAGCTTCCGCGTGGGCACCGAGTATCAGGTGAACCCCAAGCTGACCGTGCTCGGCGGCTTTCACTACGACGAGACGCCCATCCGCGACGAGTACATCAACCCCGAGTTCATCGATGCCAACCGCGTGGGCGTATCGGCCGGCCTGTGCTACCAGCTCAGCAGCCGCCTGAGCCTGGAAGGCGCGTATTCCTACGACTACGGCCAGCTGCGCACCGCCCGCGTCAACCCCACCAACGCGAAGGTATCCAACGTAGCCGGCACCTACCGCCTGGCCGTCAACACGGCCTCGGTGGGCATTTCGGTGGCCTTCTAGGGCCGCCGCGCCTCCCCTCATTCTGCATTTTCGATTCCGATTTCCGCGATGAAGCATTTTTCCGTTACGCTTGCCGGCCGCACTGGCTTAGCCGCCGCTGCTGCCCTGCTGCTCAATGCCTGCGCCCCGGGCCAGGATATCCCCACCCCCACTACCGGCATCGACCTGAGCCACTACCTGGCCGTGGGCGACTCCTACACGGCCGGCCTGAGCGCGGGCGGCCTCACCCGCACCAGCCAGGAATATTCGTTTCCGAACCTGCTGGCCCAGCAGTTTGCGCTGGCTTCGGGCGGGGGCAGCTTCGGGCAGCCGCTGCTCGAAGCCGGCACCGGCACGGGCTATCTCAACCTGGTCGATTTCACGGACACCGGCGTGCCCCGGGCGCGCCGGGTAGCCGGCAGCGCCGTGCGCCGCTTCGTGGCTGACCGCAACGCCTGCGGCGGCCCCGATACCGTGCGCCTGTACACGCGCAGCACCACGGCCGGCACCCTGCCCCAGAACCTGGGTGTGCCGGGCCTCAAGCTCAGCCAGATTGAGGTGGCCGGCCTCGGCAACGAAGTCAATGCCACCCCCGGCGGCGCGTTCAACCCCTACTTTGAGCGCCTGCTGCCCGCGTCCGACAACCGCACCTACCTGGCCGCCGTGACCACGGCCGCCACTTCGGCCACCTTCTTCACCTTTTTCCAGGGCCTGGATGAGGTGATGCCCTACATCCGCAGCGGCGGCACCTGCGGCACGCTCCCCTTCAACCTCTCCACGTTGATGACCAACAACGCCAAGAAAATGCTTGACGTGTTGACGGCCAACGGGCACAAGGGCATCATCTTCCGGCTTCCCGACATCACGAGCCTGCCGTTGCTGCGCCAAGGCAAGGGCAATCTTGTGCAAGCCCGCCTGCAAGCCTACTACCACGACAAGGCCCTGATTTATATCGAAGACCCGTTCCTGCCCGGCAACGCGCAGCCCATCTCCGACGGCGACTATATTCTGGCCACGGCCCTGCCGCGCGTGGGCCAGCTCACCCCGGTGCAGGTGGGTGCCAACACGCTGATGCTGCCCTACGGCCGCGACGAGCGCAACCCCATTCGCAACGCTGATGTGCTGGACAAGGCTTCCGAGCTGAACACGCTTTCGGGCTTCATTACCGAGTACAACAGCGGCAAGACCTCGCCCAGCGGGGCCGTCATCACGCCCGGCCTCGAAGGCCTGGCCAAGGCCTACAAACTGCCCATCATCGACCCGGCCCAGGGCCTGAACACGCTCGATACGGGTGCACTGTTCACCAAAGTGAGCAATTCCGTGTCCCTCAGCGGCGTGGTCTACTCGGCCGAGCCGGTGCGGGGCAATTTCTTCTCCCTGGATTATTTCACCCTCACGCCCCGGGGCAATGCCCTGCTGGCCAACACCTGCATCACGGCCATCAACACGGCCTACCGCGCCAACATCCCAGCCATCGACGTGAACAAGCTGCCCGCTACGGCGCAGTAGTTCCGGCCCAGCCGGCTTTGTGCCGATATTACCCCGAGGCCGCTGGCCGCTGCTCCCGATGGTTCGCCATCGAAGGGCCGCGACCAGCGGCTTTGTTTTTGTTGAGGTTATTGCAGCCGGTACAGCCGCAGGGGCAGTGTGTCGGCCTGCGCGGCCCGGCAGGCGGCCAGGGTTTCGGCGTAGCCCAGCCCCGTGTACTCGGAATGTTCCAGAAACAGCAGCGGCCGGTGCAGCGCCGGCTCGGGCCAGGCCGCCACCGGCCGCTGCGCCGCCAGCGAATCGAACCGGGCCACGCCCGCCACGTGCCGGTAGCCATCGAGCAGCACGTACTGTACGCCCTGGCGGCGCAGGGCCGGCAGTTGCCGCTCGTCGGTGATTACGGTTAGGATTTGCTGGTTGTCCAGATACGGGGTCAGGTTAATGCTCACGGTGCTGGCGATGCGCGTGGCCCCGTGCTGCCGCAGCCACGCCGCCACCTGCGGGTAGTGCGTGGGCAGCGGCGCATACAGCTCCCGCTGGATGCGGAACAAATTCTGGCCCACTGCGGCCAGTAGCACTCCGGCCAGCGCCCAGCCGGGCAGCACGCGCCGGCCGCTCAGCACGGCCAGCGCCGCCAGCGGCAGGTAGGCAAACAGCAGCCCCCGGGGCGCTTTCACCACCAATGACATGCCGCCCAGCAGCAGCGCGGCCCACACCAGCAGGTAGGGCAATACCGTCCACCGCCGGGTGGCGGCCCACCCGCCGGCCCGCCACTGGCGCAGCACCAGCCACGCCGCCAGCCCCAGCCCCAGCAGCAGCAGCGGCGACTCGAAGCTGCCCAGATAACGCAGGTAGTAGGTGCTATCGAGGCTCATGGTGGCCTGCCGGCCCGCCAGGTTGGCGGTTTTGGGGAAGGCCACGCGCACGTAGAAGGCCAGCCAGCGGTACCACGGCAGCCCCACCAGCCACCCCAGCGCCCCGAACAGCACGTAAGGCGCGGCCAGAATGCCCAGCACCCGCCGCCAGGTGCGCGGCTGCCGCCACAGGCCATCGGCCTGCCACCACTCCAGCACCACGAGGATGGGAATGGCGAACAGAAACTTATAGTCCACGCTCAGGGCCAGCGCCAGCCACAGCGCCACGCGCGGCAAGGCGGCCGGGCCGGGCTGCTGCAAGCGCGCCAGATGGCTACGCAGCAGCCCCGCAAACAGCACGAGGTTGAGCGAGCTCATGGTGAAATCGCGCCCCGAAAACGTGAGCAGCAGTGAGGTGCCGCCCAGCAGCGCCAGCCCCGCCGTTTCGGGGCCGCTGAGGCGGGCTTGGCGGCCCACCCAAGCCACGAAAAATCCCAGTCCGGCCACGCCCAGCAACGCATTGATGGTTTGCAGCACCACAAACCGGTGCGCAATCAAGGCCACCGGCAGGTAGAAAACACTAAACCCTGGGCTGCCGTGGTGAAACAGCTGGGAGAAATCGCCGTGCGCCATGTCCTGGGTTATCTGCCAGTCGTGCACCGAGTCGGAGTCGGGCGCGCCGACCTCGGCCAGCCGCCACAGCCGGCTGATGGCCACGAGCAGCAGCGCCCCCAGCAGCCACCAGCGGCGGCTAGCAGAGAAGCGGGCGTTATTTGCAGGGTCAGATGGAAGCATGGGCATTGGCGCAGACGGCCGCGAAGGTCGGCACGCCCGCCGCAACATTCAGCGCAACCTCCGGCTTTACCCGTTTCACTCAAAAAAATATGCGTCTCGTTATTCAGCGCGTCAGCCAGGCCTCGGTCACCGTCGAGGGTCAGGTTACGGGCCAGATTGGCCCGGGCCTGCTGGTGCTGGCTGGCTTCGCCCCTACCGATAATCAAACCTCCCTCGCCTGGATGTGCCGCAAGCTGGTGCAGCTGCGCATTTTTGGCGACGAAAACGGCCAGATGAACCGTAGCGTACAGGATATCGGCGGGCAGGTTTTGGTGGTGAGCCAGTTCACGCTGCTGGCCGATGCCCGCAAGGGCAACCGCCCCAGCTACATCGGGGCCGCCCCGCCCGCCGTGGCAGAGCCGCTCTACGAGCAGTTTGTGGCCATGGTGGCCGCCGAGCTAAACCAGCCCGTGCCCACCGGCATCTTCGGAGCCGATATGAAAGTCAGCCTGCTTAATGACGGCCCGGTAACCATCGTGCTAGATTCCCCGGCTTAAATCCCACCTAATTTACGTTATTAATATGACCCTCGAAGAAGCCCAGAAAACCGTCGATACCTGGATTACAACTACTGGCGTCCGCTATTTCAATGAACTGACCAACATGGCTATCCTCACGGAGGAAGTGGGCGAAGTGGCCCGCCTCATTTCCCGACAATACGGCGAGCAGTCGTTCAAGGAATCGGACAAAGGCCGAGAGATGGGTGATGAATTGGCCGATGTACTGTTCGTCGTCATCTGCCTGGCCAATCAAACCGGCGTCAACCTCACCGAGGCCATGACCCGCAACCTGGCCAAGAAAACCCAGCGTGACAGCCAGCGGCATCAGGATAATGAGAAGCTGAAGTAGCTGTGCGCCTTGTCATCCTGAGCGCAGCGAAGGACCTTGTCACGTCTGAACAATTTGCTGTAAAACAGCCGATGCAGACGTGATAAGGTCCTTCGCTGCGCTCAGGATGACAAATTCCTTACCCCGATACCAGCCGGTCCTCCCGCCACACCGGCAGCACAGCATCATAAGAATCAATCCGCAAGCAGAACTCAAAATCCTTGCTGGCTTCCAGCGAATTGAGCCGCCGAACGTGGGCCGATTGCAGTAAGTACGCCGACAAATCACCCTTGCCCTGCTCCCATAAATTCAGGGCCGCCAGCGTGGCATCGGAACCGCGCACGTCAAAATCTGCGCTCAGCCGTTCGGCCAGCGCGCCACCAAACACAGTGTCTTCGAGGCAGAACTGACCTTTCCAGCCGGCGCACACCACCAGCACATCGCGCTGCTGGCGGCGGGCAAAATCAGCCACGGCCGCTAGGTTCAGAAAGCTACCGATTATTACTGATTCCGCTGCCAGCGAACGGCGCAGTGCCGCTGTGCCGTTAGTCGTGCTGATGGTGAGGGCGCGGCCGCGCACCGGCCGCGCCGCATCGAGAAAGCCAAAGGGCGAATTGCCCAAATCGAAGCCGGGAGCGGCCAGGCCGTCGCGCTCGGCGGCGGTCAGGCAGCCGTGCTCCTGCCCGTAAGCCGTGCATTCATCCAGCGAAGCCACCGGGAAAACGTGGGTTACGCCCTCCCCCAATGCAGTGACGATGGTGCTGGAAGCCCGCAGAATATCCACGATAACGGCCACCTTGCCGCGCAAATCATACAAAGGCAGCAGCTCGGGCGAAAAACAAATATCAAGTTTGGGCATGGTACTCGTGCCAGGCGGCTTACTCTTCCGTGCCTTTCGTGAGTGGCAGTTTGCTCACCGTGGCGGGCAGGTTTTTGCCGCGAATCTGCACGAAAATCTGGGTGCCGGGGGCAGCAAATTCGGTCTTCACGTAGCCTAGGCCAATGCCTTTGCTGAGCGAGGGCGACTGCGTGCCGCTGGTCACGTCACCGATTTTCTCACCGTTGGCATCTACCAGTTCGTAGTGGCCGCGCGGGATGCCGGGGCCGTCCATCACGAAGCCCACCAGCTTTTTGGTCACGCCGGCTTCCTTCTGCTTTTTGAGGTTTTCGGAATTGGTGAACTCCTTGGTGAACTTGGTAATCCAGCCCAAGCCGGCTTCGAGGGGCGAGGTCGTATCATCGATGTCGTTGCCGTAGAGGCAGTAGCCCATTTCGAGGCGCAGGGTGTCGCGGGCACCCAGGCCGATGGGCTTGATGCCATAAGGCTGGCCGGCGAGCATGATTTTATCCCAGACCATCGCCGCGCTTTCGTTCGGAATATAAAGCTCGAAGCCGCCCGCGCCGGTGTAGCCGGTGGCCGAGATAATCACGTCGGGGGCACCGGCGAAAGTGCCTTGCACGAAGGAGTAGTACGGGATGCTGCTCAAATCCACATCGGTCAGCGACTGCAAAGCGGCTTGTGCTTTCGGGCCCTGCACGGCAAACAGGCTGGTGCGGTCCGAAATATCCTCCATTTCCACGCCCTGCGTATTGTGGTGCTGAATCCAGTTCCAGTCTTTTTCGATATTGGAGGCATTGACTACCAGCAGGTAATCCTCATCGGCCAGCTTGTACACCAGCAGGTCGTCCACGATACCGCCGTCGTGGTTGGGCAGGCAGGAGTACTGGGCTTTGCCATCGGTGAGCTTGCTAGCGTCGTTGCTGGTCACGCGCTGAATGAGGTCAAGGGCCTGGGGGCCGCGCAGGCGGAACTCGCCCATGTGCGACACGTCGAAGATGCCCACGGCGCGACGCACGGTGTGGTGCTCGTCGAGGTCGGAGGAGTAGCGCACCGGCATGTCGTAGCCGGCGAAGGGCACCATTTTGGCACCCAGCTCGCGGTGCTTGCTATCGAGGGTAACGGTTTTCAGGGAAACGGTCATAGAGGAGTGACTGAGTAGCGGAGTGGCTGAGTGAGTGGGAATGCGTTTGGAGCTGCAAAGGTGGGGCAAAAAAGAAAAGCCGCTTCATTGTGAAGCGGCTTTTCCTGTAGCGTGGACTCTGCGAGTCCGCGCATCGGCGGTTTATTCGGGCGCGGACTCGCAGAGTCCACGCTACAATTACACAGCCACCATCCAATTATGCACGTCGGCACCCTCGCCGGTGCGGATGGCGTCCAAGGCTGCGCCTACGCGCTTCGAGAAAGCGTTAGGGCCCACTTCGGGCAGCTCGTAGTCGTGGCCTTCGTAGCCAATAACGGAGATGGGCGCGATGGTCGCGGCCGTGCCGGCCCCGAAGGCTTCTTCCAGCTTGCCGGCAGCTAGAGCTTCCATGATTTCGCGGCTGCTCACTTTGCGCTCTTCCACGGGCAGGCCCATGTCGTGAGCCAGCTCCAGCACGCTGCGGCGTGTGATGCCGTCGAGGATGCTGGTGCTGAGGGCGGGCGTTACTACGCGGCCGTCAATCACAAAAATGGCGTTCATCGTGCCCGATTCTTCCACGTAGCGGTGCTCCGAGGCATCGGTCCAGATGAGCTGGTTGTAGCCTTCCTGCTGGGCCAGTTTGGTGGGGTACATGGCCGCGCCGTAGTTGCCGGCGTTCTTGGCGTAGCCCGCGCCACCTTCGGCCGAGCGCACGTACTTCTGCTCGAAGCGCACGCGCAGCGGCTTGTTGTAGTACAGGCCTACGGGGCAGGTGAAAATCACGAAGCGGTACGCCTCCGACGGCCGCACGCCGATGAAGCCATCGGTGGCAAACATGAAGGGACGGATGTAGAGCGAGCTGCCGGCAAACGTGGGCACCCAGCCCGCATCGAGCTTGATGAGCTCGCGCAGGCCCTGCATAAACAGCTCTTCCGGGATGGTGGGCATGCACATGCGCTCGGCCGAGGCATTGAGACGCGCCCAGTTATCGAGGGGGCGAAACAGGGCCACGCCACCATCATTCTGGTGGTAGGCCTTCATGCCTTCAAAAATGGCCTGGCCGTAGTGCAGAGCCGAATTGGCAGGGCTCACCGAGAGGTCGCCGTAGGGCAAAATCTGGGCGTCCTGCCACTCGCCGTCGCGGTAATCCACCACGAACATATGGTCAGCGAAAACTTTGCCGAATTCGAGGTGCTCGAAGTCCTGCGTGGCCAGCCGCGAAGCCGTGGTTGGCTGCGTGTGAATCGGAAGAGTGTCTATCATAAAAAGGCAATTAGGCGGTACGCGTGGGTGGGATTTTCCGAGTACGGAATTGGAGAGGGTGAGGGTAATTAAAAAGCAAAGGTCGGCAGTTGCCCGGAATCAGTCAGCTCACCGGCTTTGTCGAAGACTGGAGTGGGGTTAGCCGGGCTTCTTTCTGCATGACGCTCAAAGGGGTTGTTTCAGTTCACAGCCGGGCTTGCCAGGTCACTTCTTCCACGCCCAGCTCGTGGGCCATGGCCCGGCTCAGCACAAACAGGAAATCGGACAGGCGGTTCAGATACACCACCACCAATTCAGCCACAAAAGCGTCTTCGGCCAGGTGAATGACGAGGCGCTCGGCGCGGCGGCACACGCAACGGGCTACGTGGGCGTGGCTTACGGCCGGATGCCCGCCGGGCAGAATAAAGGCACGCAGCTCGGGCAAATCGAGGTTGAGACGGTCCATTTCGTCTTCCAGCAGCGTCACATCAGCGGCGTGCAGGTCGGGTAGCTTCATTTTCGACTTCTCGGGGTCGGCCGCCAGGGCCGAGCCGATGGTGAACAGCCGGTCTTGGATTTCCTTCAACAGCGGTCGGCGGCCGGCATTCACCTCCTGGTCGCGCACCAGTCCGATGTGGGAGTTTAGCTCATCTACCGTGCCGTAGCACTCGATGCGCAGGCTGCTCTTGGGTACGCGGGTGCCGCCGATGAGGGACGTGAGGCCTTTGTCGCCGGTTTTGGTGTAGATTTTCATTTGGCTTGAAAACGGTTTATAACGGTAATACCGACCGTTTTTAGTGGCCGACGACGGCGTGCTTCATCACGTCATGGTTGATTTCATCCGTTTCCACCAGCCCGTCGCGCAGGCGCACAATGCGGTGAGCATAGCGGGCGATATCCTCTTCGTGCGTCACCATGATGATGGTATTGCCTTTAGAATACAGCGCCTCAAACAGGTCCATGATTTCGTGGCTGGTTTTTGAGTCGAGAGCACCGGTGGGTTCATCGGCCAGCAGCACGCTGGGGTTGTTGACGAGGGCGCGGGCAATGGCCACGCGCTGGCGCTGGCCGCCGCTCAGTTCGTTGGGACGGTGCGAAGCGCGGTCGGCCAGGCCTACCGAGCGCAGGCTTTCCATGGCGCGCTCCGTGCGGTCGCGCTTGCTCAGGCCGGCGTAGATGAGCGGCAGGGCCACGTTATCCAAGGCCGAGGCGCGGGGCAGCAGGTTGAAACTCTGGAAAACGAAGCCGATTTCTTTGTTGCGCACTTCGGCCAGCTGGTTGTCGCTCATACGGCTCACGTCCTGCCCGTTGAGGATGTACTGGCCCTTGCTGGGTGTATCGAGGCAGCCCACGATGTTCATCAGCGTCGACTTGCCCGAACCCGACGGCCCCATAAACGCCACGTACTCGCCGCGCGGAATCTTGATGCTCACCGAGCGCAGCGCGTGGATTTCCTCCGTGCCCATCACGTAGGTTTTGGCGATGTCCGTGGTTTCAATAACGTTCGGATTCATGGAGCAAAGGGGCTTATTGCAGAGGTGAGGGAGCGGGCGCTTGGGAGAAGGACGCCCCGGCCGCCGCGCGGGCTGCCTGATGGGCGGCGTACTCCGTTGCTAAAGTAGCATAAGTATCGGGCGGCAGCTGACTGCGCAGCTGGGCCAGAGCATCGGCGGCGTACTCGGTCAGGCCGGCATCGGCGGCAGCCAGCACGTAGGCCCTCAACAGCGGCAGCGACTCCGGGTTTTCGTCAAGCCCGGTACGCAACGCCGAGTAGGCCGCCGTGTAGTCATGTCGGCGCGTGTAGAAGTTAGCGGCAGCGAGGATGGCCGGGGCATTAAAAGGAGCTTCGCGCACGATGCGCTGGTAGCTTTTGGCGGCGGCAGTTGCGTTGCGCTGCTGCTCAGCACGCCGGGCCTCGGCCAGCCAGGCCATACCCACGCGGCCGGTCGTATCGGCAGCCGGCATCGGGCGGCCAGCCGCCAGCAACTGCTGTGCCTGCCTCCCCTGCCGCTGCTGGACCGAATCGGGTGAAGCCAGGAGCCGCGCCGTGGCCACCCGCACCGAGTCGGTATTGCCGCTCAGGGCTAAGGCATATATCCGCATTTCGGCGGACTGGGGAGCTCCGTGCGACGAGGCAAAAGCCAGTTGGTCAGCGGCAGTAGCATATTGGCCCTGCTGGAGCTGCCACAGCGCCAGCAGCTGCTGGAAATAGCCCGAGGTAGCCGTATTGCCCGCCGCCAGTGGCAGGAGCAGCTGCCGCGCCACCAGCTCCTGCCCCAGCGCGTGCCGCGCCAGCGCCTGCAGAAACAGGAGCTGCTCGTAGTAGTCGGCGTTGGCCGACTGCGTGGCCAGGCGGTTGAGTTGAGAGAGTAAGGCAGGCGTGAGTTGGGCTTTGCGCCGGGCCACGTCCCACAGCACCGCGTGGTAGAGCTGGGCAAAGCTGGCATCGTCCAGCACCTGCACATTGACGGCCGGGGCGGTAGGTGAGGGCTCCATTGGTGTAGCGGTACGGAGCTGGAGCAGCGCGAAGTTGCTCATCAGGGCCGGCTCAGTGGTTTTCAGATTCAGTTGGGCGCCGCGTTTGCGAGCTTCGGCCAGTAGGTTTTGGCTGAGTAAAAAGGCCAGCTGATTGGTGCGACTGGCATAGCTGCCGGGGGCCAACTGCTCGGCTTTGTCGAGGTAGAAGGCGACGGAATCGGTTATCGTGGTGCGGGTGAATAGCTGGGCCAAATCGCCGGCCAGTGCCGCGCTGCGCGGGTGTGATTTCAGGCCGCCGCGCAGGATGTCGAGGCCTTCGAACAGGTCATCCGGGTCGTTATAAAGCGTGGCCAGGCGCAGCGAAACCTTCTCATCCGGTCCGCGCAGCAGGGCACGGCGCAGGGAGATTATTTCATTACGACGCTGCTGACGGAAGCGGAAAATCGCCGCCCGGCCAAATTCGGCGTGGCGGTTGGCGCGGTACAGCACGTCGCCGCTTTCGGCGTAGTAGCGCTCGGCCAGGCCGGCGAGGCTGAGGTCGTCGGGAGCAGCTTCGCTTTGCTGGCGCGTAAGGTCGCCGAGGTTATTGTACTGGCCGGCCATCACCTGGTTGGGCAATGGGAAATCCTGGCGCGACTGCACCAGCACCAAGCCCCCTATCGACAAAATATAGACCGAATAAAAAGGCAGTCGGCGCGGCTCAAACACCACCCGATAAACCCGCAGCCGCTGCCGGATGAGCGGCGCAAAATTCACCAGCACATACAGCAGAAACGGCGCGCCCAGCAACAGCAGCGCCAGCCCCGTGAAGCTGCGGGCCGCCACCAACAGCGGCGTATTGGCCGTGGCAAAGGCATAGCCCAGCGCTCCGGCCGCGCCCAGCACCACCAGCGGGTAGAGCTGCGCCATTCCTGGGGCATACGGCACCCAGGCTGCGTAGCTGGGTGCCCGCAAGCGCAGGCCCAGCCAGCTAGCCACCACGGCCGGCAGCAGCAGCACCAGCGGGTCAAGGTTCAGCCCCGGCAGCAATTGCAGCGCGTCATCATTCCAAACGTAAAGCGCGAGTACGCCCAGATAGAGCAGGCTGGCCGCCACAAACGGCAGCAAGCCAAACCGTCCGCCCGGCTGCTCCGCCTGCGTATTAAACCACATCAAAGCCCGGATATTCTCAATGCCCACCCACAACACCAGCAGCACCACCAGCACCGCGCCGCCCGGCGTGGCATAAGCCGCCAGCTGCAACACAGTATCCACAACGGGTAACTGGCTTTGGGCAAGTAGCAACGCGCTCAGCCCAGCCACCACGCAACCCATCACCACGGCCCGCCGCCGGAGCGGCCAGCCCTCGGCAAAAGCGTGCAAGGCGAAGCCAATGCCGCCCACCAGCCCCAGCATCAGGTACAGGAAATACCGCTCACTGGTATTGAAAATGCCCAGCGACTCGGTATTGAGCGACAGCAGCAGGAAGATAATGGGCACCATGCCCGCCACAAAAGCCGTGCGCGCCAGCGTACTCACCACCGCCACCCAGCCCGCCAGCACCACCGCCAGCAGCACCAGAAACACGCCCGCCGCCACGGGCTGCGTAAACGGCCCCGCCACGTCGTGCGTCAGCGTCACGATGAAGCCGCTGGCCTGCACCGGCAGGTGTACCGGGCCGGCCGCTACGCTGTCCAGCGTCAGCGGCGTGGCTTGCAGGTGCGCCACTTCGCGCACGGGCAGGGTGCTGTTTTCGCCCGTGAAATAATAAAAGATGGTCAGGCCCACGGCCAGCGCGGCCAGCCAGACCAGCCAGCCGGGCCGCGCGACGGCGCGACGGCTTATAGATTGCGGCGTCACCAACTATTCCAGCACTTTGGGCACCCGGAAGTAGTCCGAATCCTTGCGGGGCGCATTGCGCAGGCCATCCTGATGGCTCACGGTGTTGCGGGCTTCATCGTCGCGCAGCACGTTTATTTCCTGCGACAGGTGCACCAGCGGCTCCACGCCCGTCGTGTCGAGGCCTTCGAGCTGGGCCACAAAATCGAGGATGTTATTCAGGTCGCCGAGCATTTGCTGCTCGCGGGTTTCGTCAAATTCGAGGCGGGCCAGGTGGGCCAGGCCGCGCAGGGTACCAAGGTCGGTGCTCATGCTAATTATGAGTTTTGAATTATGAATTATGAGTTGGTGGGCTGCCGTGGTTCCGGCGAAGCGGAAACGGCAGCCGGGGCGCGCCAGGTGCTGCGGCCGGGCTTCACGGCACCTTCGGGCAGGAAATCGGCGGCCAGCTGGGCATATACCCGCGCCTTCAGCTCGGGTATATCGGCCAGGGTGAGGCCGGCAGTGGGAATGGGTGGATGAAAAACGATTTTGAGCCGGTGGTAGCGCACGCGCAGGTCCTTCTCCACGTCGGGCATAAACATATGGTTCAGCGGCATCCCTACCGGCACAATGGGCACCCCAGCTTCGATGGCCATCTGAAACGCGCCATCCAGAAACGGCAGCAGTTCCTTACCCGGCGTGGGCGAAATGCGGCCTTCGGCAAAAATGGCAATACTGTTGCCAGCGGCAAGGGTGCGCCGGGCCGCCACCATGGCCCGGCCCCGGCTCACGGCACTGGCCCGGTCCACGGTAATATAGACGTTGCCAAACAGTGGGCCCCACACCGGCACGCGGGCCAGCGAGGCCTTGCCCATCATGTTCAGAAAGCCCGGGATGTACTTAAACAGCATCATGATGTCGATGTACGAGCCGTGATTGGCCACGTACACGCAGGGCTGTGGGTTGGGGCCTTTGCTCTCGCGCACCACTTCCACCGGCACGCCCCACATCGTAATAGAGAGCCACGACCAGAAGCGGTTCAGCGCGTGCACCACCCCGCCCCCCGTGGGCCGCCGGCTGAAATACCATTGAAAAGGGTAAATCAGCACGAATGGAATAATGAACCACACCACCGCCCAAGTGGTGTAAAGGCGCTGGCCGAGGTAACGAAGCATATGGCGCATGGCAGCAAAGTTAGGCTAGTTGGCCGTTGTGCGTTGCGCAAAGCCATTGGGCCAGGCCGCGCCAGCCCCCAGGCAGTGGCAAAAGTCTTCTGCTGAAGCGCTACTACGTGCGGGCGGCCAGCACTTTCTCCGCCTTCAGCAGGCCGGCTACGCTGATGCCGTCCGTAATCCGGTCGTCCATCACCATCCGAACGGCTTCGGCCAGCGGCAGCTTCCACAAGCGTAGGTCTTCGGTTTCCTCGGGCTCCAATTCGCCTTGGGTCAGGTCTTCGGCCAGGTACACGAAGCCTTCCTCATCCGTCACCGAATTGGAGGTGTGCAGGCGGGCAATGCGCGTCCAGCGGGCCGCCGTGAGGCCGGTTTCTTCCTTCAACTCACGCTGAGCCGATTCCAGAATGTCCAGCTCTACCAGGCCGCCGCCCATCGGAATTTCCCAGCTGTACTCATTCAGCGGGTAGCGGTACTGGCCCACCAGCCAGGTATTGCCCTCGGCATCGACGGGCACAATACCCAGCGCCTTGTTCTTCATCGTCACCACGCCGTAGATGCCCCGGCCGCCGCCGGGGTTCTGCACCTGGTCTTCGCGCACCGAAATCCACGGGTTATGGTATTTGATTTCGCTGCTGAGCGTGTGCCAAGGGTTGTGGGTTTCGTCCACGTCGGGGCGGGCTGCGGATTGCATGGCTATTTGCGAGAAATTGATGGAGTAGGGAATGCAAAACTACGCTTACCGCTGCTTTACCCGAGTTACCGTTCGGCGATGTTTACCCGTCATCCGCCGTGAAAAACATGCCGTTGGCCGCTTAAATGTCCAGATTAATCTAGTAGCACTTGCGTTGCCCCCTTTTGATTTCGTAGCTTTGACCCATAAGTACCCCCGCACGGGCTGGAAATGTGGAAAGGAAGGACCTCTCGTGCGGCGGCGCTCTGGCTGAAAAGGTGGGGTAGACACCTCCAAAGCCGGACCCGCCACTTTAAGGTCGTCACCCTCGGGTGGCGACCTTTTTTTGTGCCCTGACCGTGCCCAAATGCGTTTCTGGTGGGCAGTTGAGCTTCCGTCGGGCTTAACCCTGACGGGCGGGCCGCCGTACCACCATCATCTGGCTGCATACATCCCGGCCGGCACCTTCCCCTATGGCTAAGCCCAATTCCAACTCCAAGCAAAACCCCACTCCGGAAGAACACGACCCGCTTTTCAACCTGAAGCACGCGCAGGCCGAAGCCGACCTAGCCCAGAACACGCAGGGCCTCGGCCCCGTCACCAACGAATACATCTCGACCGACGAAGACACGGAAATCGATGAAGGCCCCCGCGACAGCCAAGGCCAGCGCCGGGGCGAAACCACGCCTACGGACCTGGGCAGCGCCGCCGGCAGCCACTAGTCAGCCGCAACCACCACAAAGGGAGCGGGGGAAGAAAGTAACTTTGCACAAAAGTTATTCTCTTCCCCCGTTCCCTTTTCTTTTGCTAATAGCTACTTACACCGGCCACGCCCTCGAAGCGGGCCTCGATGAAGCCGGACGCGGCTGCCTGGCCGGCCCGGTTTTCGCGGCCGCCGTTATTCTGCCGCCCGACTTTGCCCCGCAATTCCTCAACGATTCCAAGCAACTCAGCGCCAAACGGCGCGACGCCCTGCGGCCCATCATCTGTGCCGAAGCTGTGGCGTGGGCCGTGGGTCAGGCCTCGGTAGAGGAGATTACCAGCATCAATATTGCGCAGGCCAGCTACCTGGCCATGCACCGGGCAGTGGCGGCACTCAATATTGAACCCGCGCATCTTTTAGTAGATGGCAACCGCTTTACGCCAATGGCGGGTTTTGCGCACACCTGCATTATTGGCGGCGATGGCCTTTACCGCAACATTGCCGCCGCTTCCATCCTAGCCAAAACCTTTCGGGACGAGCATATGATGGCCCTGGCCGAAGAATTCCCGGAGTATGGCTGGCAGCAGAATGCGGGCTACCCGACGGCCAGTCATCGGGCGGCCATTCGGGCGCACGGCACTAGCCCGCACCACCGAATGGGGTTTCGGCTGCTGTAATAGCCTCCACTCTAAATACGGAGCTAGTCCTTGAGCTTGAGCAGGTCCAGAAACAGGCTGAATCCGTCCACGCTGGTTCCCCCCTCGCCAAATGTATCGAAACTAAGGGGCTTGATAATGTAGCCACTCACGGCCAGCTCCTGCGCTTTCAGGCGGTCCGACTCGAGGTCGGAGGTCGTCATAATGAAGACGTTCAGATTCACGAATTCGGGGTCGGAGCGCAGCACTTCCAGCAGTTCCAGGCCATTCATGCGCGGCATGTTGATGTCGAGCATCACCAGGCTGGGCTTGGCTATTTTGGGTTCATCGCCCTCGCCGCGCAGCATACGGAGGGCATCACGGCCATTGCGGGCGTGGATGAGGGGCACGTTGATGTTTTGGCGGCGCAGCTCGCGCTGCACGTTCATCACGTCCATCTGGTCGTCTTCCACGAGCAGGATGCTGGGCGTGGGATGGTCGGCGGACATAGGCTTGGCAATTGGCAACAGCGGGAAAATGCCCGCAAACAGCAGTTCGAAGCTGCTATGAAGTAGCGGTTGATACGGTAGAAATGACTGGCGTGGCTACCGTAGCAGCCACATTTTTGGTTTTAGGCGGGTGCTTGGGCCAGGTGAAAATGAACTTAGCGCCCTGACCTTCGGCCGATTTGACGCTGATGCGCCCCCCTTGCCGCTCCACAATTTTTTTCACGATGGCCAGCCCCACGCCGGTGCTTTCGAAGGTATCACGTTCCGTCAGGGTCTGAAAGATGACAAAAATACGGTCGTGGTATTCCGGGTCAATACCCGGTCCGTCATCGGCCACCGAAAACGAGTAGAACTCGCCGGCATCGTCGCAGCCGATGTGCACGGTGCCCGTCGCGGGGTGGTCGTGGTACTTCACCGCATTGCTGATGAGGTTGGTGAAGACCTGCTGGAGCTGCACGGCATTGGTGGTGAGCGTGGGCAGAAAGAAAGGAAGCTCGACCTTAAAGCCAGTGGGCAGATGCAAGCTGTCGATGATTTCGCGCAGCAAGGTGCGCACGAATACTGTTTCGTTTGCCTGCGTGGTCCGGCCCACGCGCGCCAGGTCCAGAATACCGCTGATGAGCTTCTCCATGCGATGCACCCGCTGGCGCATCATGCCCAGAAACTCGCGGATATGCGGCGGCAGCGCGTCCTTGCCCATGTCCTCCTCAATCCAGCGCGAAGCACTTTCAATGCCGCGCAGCGGGGCCTTCAAATCGTGCGATACGACGTAGGCAAACTGGTCGAGCTCCTGATTGCGGCTTTCGAGCTGGTTGATGTTGGCTCCCACGGTGCGGGCCATCACGTTCAGGGCGGCCGTGAGCTCGCTCACTTCGTCCTGTTCATTGTCGACAATCTGGGTGTCGTAGTCGCCGTCGGCCATGCGCCGGGCCAGGTTCAGCATACCGCGCAGCCGCCGGGCAAACGTCCGCACGATGTACAGCGCCCACAGCAGCCCCAGCACCAGCGCCATAATAGCCAGCCCGACCGACAGCCATTCGGCCCGGGTAATGCTGTCGTTCAGGCGTTGGCGCATGGCCTTGCGCGAGGCCGCTTCCGTCAGCTCAAATTTATTGAGCCGAAACCGGATATTGTCCATCAGCTGCTTGCCCGTGAGGGTTTCGGCTAGGCGGTGGTGCGGCATGTCGTCCAGGCCGCGCTGCAATGGGTTGCGGCGGCGGGCCTCACGCTTTTCAGCAATCAGCAAATGGCTGTATCCCAGCCACTGCTGAAAAAGCCGCTGGGTCTGGTCAATCAACTGCACCTGCTCGGGGCTTTCTTCAGCCAGCGTGCGCAGCTGCGCAAACCGGCCAATCAGGTCGCGCTCCCCCGCATAGTAGGTGTCCAGCGTCAGCTCATTGCCGATGAGGACGTAGCCCCGAAATCCGGTTTCCATGTCCACGATATTGCGCAGCATGCTCACGGCCTCGTTCGAAACGTGCTGAGACGCTTCTACCTGCCGGGAGTTGCGTAGCACCTGGCCCGCCAGCTTGTATGAGAACAGGACAATCACCGAAAACAGCGCCAGCAAAAGCACAAATCCGGCAAACAGCTTCGTGGTAAGGGTTATTTTCATGCACTGGTGCGCGGGCGCATCACTTCGGGTCAGGAGGCCCTGGTACGGAGCTTGGCTTCCATGGTTTGGAGCAGGCCCATCATTTCATCGGCGATGACCTGCAGCGGGGCGTAGCCTGCCCCCGCCTCTTCTACGTTGCCGGCGAGGTAGAGGTCCATCAGCCGGTTGGCTTCTTTGTGAATCAGCACATGCTGTTGGTCAAACTGCCGAGCTTCGGGCAGGTGCGCGTACACGCCGGTTCCGCGCATGCGGGTGGCTATCCACAGGCCCAGGCCACATTGCTCGGGGTCCCGCAGCGGGCCTTCGCTGCCCCCATTGCCAAAGAGAAAGGAGCGCAGCTTGCTCTTAAAATGTACGTGCTTGATGCGGGCAGAATCAAAATCCTGTTTCAGGTCTTCCGTGGTCATGGACAAATTTATACCGGTAGGCAAGCGTATGGTGCAAACCACCTGTCGCAAAACCGGGAGCTGCCCCTGTAAGATGGGGATATAAGGCCGAGCAGCTCGGCTGGTTCCATAGGTACGCCGCAGGGCCGGGGTCGGTTGCCGCTTTGGAATTCGGTACTTTCGCGGTTCACTTATTCTCCTGGGTGAGCCTTCGGCGCTGCCACCGGCCACCTTTCACCATTTCCCCCACCATGACCCAAGACCAGATTAAGGACTTGAAGGGCCGCGCCGAGGCCCTGAGGAGGTATCTTTGACTACGATGCCCGCAAAGAACAATTAGCCGCTTACGAGGCTAAAACCACGGCCCCCGGCTTCTGGGACGACTCCAAAGCCGCCGAAGCCACGCTCCGCGAAATCAAGCCCATCAAAACCTGGACCGACGATTTTGAGGCCGTGCAGCAAGCACTGGCTGACACCGAAGTGCTCTACGACTTCTATAAAGAAGGCGACGTGACCGAGGCCGAAATACAGGCCGACTACGACACCACTCTCAAGAAACTGGAAGCGCTGGAGTTTAAGCGCATGCTTTCGGACGAGGAAGACCAGTTGTCGGCCATCATCGATATCAACCCCGGGGCCGGTGGCACCGAAAGCCAGGACTGGGCCGAAATGCTCATGCGCATGTACATCATGTGGGCCGAAAGCCACGGCTTTGGCGTGAAGCAAATCAGCTATCAGCCTGGCGAAGGCGCAGGCATTAAGTCGGCTTCCCTCGAAATCGACGGCGACTTCGCCTATGGCTACCTGAAGAGTGAAATCGGCGTGCACCGTCTTGTGCGGATGTCGCCGTTCGACAGCAGCGGGCGGCGGCACACGTCATTCGCGTCCGTGTTTGCCTACCCGGTGATTGATGACACTATCAACATCGAAATCAACCCCGCCGACATCTCCTGGGACACGTTCCGGGCCGGCGGCGCGGGCGGCCAGAACGTGAACAAGGTGGAAACCGCCGTGCGCCTCACCCACGCGCCGTCCGGCATCATCATCGCCGTGCAGATTGAGCGTAGCCAGCTCATGAACAAGGAGCATGCCCTACGCATGCTCAAATCGCGCCTCTACCAGATTGAGATGGACAAGCGCCATGCTGAGCGCGACAAGGTGGAAGCCACCAAGAAGCGCATCGACTTCGGCTCCCAGATTCGCAACTACGTGCTTCACCCCTACAAGCTCATCAAAGACCTCCGTACCGGCATCGAGCGCACCGACGTGCAGAACGTCCTCGATGGGGATTTGGACGAGTTCATCAAGGGCTTTCTGATGCAGAGCTAGGTAAGATAACGCAGCTACTTTCTTCTTAGCCGCTCCATCTCAACAGTTCACAAAAAAAGGGCTACCCGAATCGGGTAGCCCTTTTTTGTGAACTGCGGACTTACTAGAACTTGTCCCAGAAAATCTTCGTCGTTACCTGGTCGCCACCAATTGCAGCAGATGCTGCAGAGTAGTTGGCACCGTTCAGGTTCTGCTCAACTATGGGGTAGGTGAAACGGAGGGGCAGTGCGCTCAAAGCACCCGTTGGTGCAGTCAGCGTAGGCGAATCGAGGCGACGGTACTCTCTCCACGAATCAACCGGCTGGCCGTACAGGGCAATCCACTTCTGCACACCAATTTTCTGCTTGTAAGTACCCGTAGCAGTAGCGTATGCCACGGTAGGCTGTGCCAGGTACGTAGCGGCCTCGGCCGTGGTACCACCCCACTCCAGAATAGAAGCGGTTACAGCATTTTCGTAGTGCGCAGCAGCGGTGCCACCAACGGCAGTATAGCCACGCTCAACGGCTTCGGCCAGCAGGAACTCAACCTCGCTGTACGACAGTAGTACACCGGGCATAGTTGGGTCTTCCAACTTAACACCGGGGGCCGAGTAACTAGCGTAGCTGTTGTTGGTGCCATACACCCCACCACGGTACGTACCGTTGGCAGCCAGCTTGAAGTAATCGTTGCGACGCGGGTCGTTTAGGGTGTTCAACCGGTTAATGAACGTATTGGCACCCACGAAGTCATAACGGCCGCTCTGAATCAGGTCTTCCCAAACCGGGTTGGTGTTAGGGGCGGTCGACAGGAAGTTCACCTGCGCATTTTCGCTATTGCTTGTAAACACACCGGCAGCAGCCTGACCAGCCATCTGGCTGGCTTTGGTGCTATTTGCGTCAGCAAGTGTCAGGGCAAAACGAAGCTTCAACGAGTTGGCAAACATTTTCCAGGCATCCATATCGCCTTTGTAGAGCAGGTCGCCTTTTTCAAAGGCACCACTCCCAGCAGTATTGTCCATTTGAGCAATGGCTGCATCAAGGCGGACAATCAGGTCATTGTAGATAGTAGCCGCATCATCGTAAGATGGTTGGGCATTGGTAATGTCCAGGGCCTTGGAATAAGGCACATTGCCAAAAGTGTTCACGAGGGTCGACCAGGTGTACACCTCCAACACTTCCACGATGGCATTTTGGTTGGCCCGAACACCCGATGAGATGAGCTGGTCAGCCGCGATAATCTTTCTCGATTCGCGCAGGTCAGCCAGTACATCGCGGTACAGTGCGGTCCAGAAAGTACCGGGAATGGGACGCGTGGTGATGTTGTAGATGCTCTCGTCGAAGTAGGTCGTTTGGGCCCAGTACTGAACGAACAAGCGGAAAGGGTTCAGGTTGACGTTTGTGCTGGCCACCGTGCGGGCAAGGCTACGCTCAGCATTCGACACCAGGGTTACACTGAGAACTTTGGTAGCGCTTTTAGGGTCGACGTTATAAGTGTCAAGGCTATCCACGCAGGACGTCGCTAAAAACAGCGCCGTTGAGCAAAATAGAAGAGTCTTTTTCATTCGGGTAGTTAATTGAAAGCTATGGGATTAGAACCGGAAGCGCAGGTTAGCACCCATGCTACGCACTGCGGGGAAGGACCCTGAAGAGTAGCCTTGGCCCAAGTTGCCGGAGCTCAAAGCATCTTCCGGGTCAGCGTCAGGCAGGTTCTTGTGGATAATCCACAGGTTGCGACCAATCAGCGAAATATCAATGCCTTTCACACCACCCATCTTCGAAATCAGCGTGTTTGGGAGCGAATACGTCAGCGAAACCTCACGCAGTTTCACGAAGCTGGCATCGTACACGAAAGTCGAGTTAGGATTACGCAAGTAGCCATACAGACCGTATTCGGTGTTGGGGCTGCGAACCGTGTTCTTTTGGCCCGAAACATCCTGACCGCCAATGGTGGTTCCGTTGGCATACACACCCGGCAGAATTACGCCACCGCTGGTAGCGGCATAGGTACCGTCCGAATTGCGGGTAATGGGTGTGCGGCTCGGGTTGCCCAGTTCGTTGTTGGTAGCAGTCTCGGGCTGCAGGCCGGTAGCCAGGCCGTAGTAGCGGTCGAGCGAGAATACATCACCACCCTTACGGATGTCAACCAAGAAATACAGCGACAGGCCTTTGTAGCTCACCGTGTTCGAAACACCACCTTTCCAATCGGGGTTAGGGTTGCCGATTACGTTGTTGGCACCGGTCTGAGCATAATAAGCAGCCGTGGGCAGGCCCGTGGAAGCGCTCTTGGTTACGTTCAGGATGCGGTCGCCGCTGGCGCTATAGCGGTAGTCCGAGCCACGCAGCATGCCGAAAGGCTGGCCTACCGTAGCATTAGAAGTTACACCACCCTGGTACGAAGCCAGTACGATGTTGTCGAGGCCTTCAGCCAGCGAAATAACCTGGTTCTGGTTCTTGTACCAGTTCAGGTTCACCGTCCAGGTCACGTTCTCGTTCTTAATCGGGGTCAAGTAACCACCGATTTCAACACCACGGTTGCGAATTTCGCCGGAGTTTACGTAGCGCTGGCTGTAGCCGGTAGCAGTCGAAAGGTTCAGCGGGATAATCTGGTTGATGGTGTTCTGCTGATAAACCGTAGCATTCACACCGAGGCGGCTGTTGAGGAAAGCCAGTTCAACACCAGCTTCAATGCTCTTGGTGCGCTCGGGCACCAGCTTATCGCTGTTTTTAATGTTCGGCAGGCTGAAGAGGGCCGTCGAGCCGAAGGCAGTGGGCTTGGAGTAGTAATCGTATACGACCTGTGACGGCGCATCCGAGCCTACTTCAGCGTAGTTAACCAAGGCTTTGCCATAGGACAGCCACGGGGCCGACTCTTTGGTCAGTTCCGAGAAAGCAAAGCTGAGTGCTGCCGAAGGGTAATAGAAAACGTTGTTGGCGGAGGGCAAGGTAGTCGACTTATCCCGACGCAGGGTCAGGTCCAGGAATACCATGTCGCGGAAGCCAAACGTGCCGCTACCGAAGATGCCGTCAACACCGATTTTGGTCTCGCTCTCAATTGGGGGAGTCAGCGGGTCAACCGAGTTAGAAAGCGAGTACAGGCCGGGTACCGACAGGCCATTGTTGGTGAAAGCACGAATGCTGCTAACTGCATTGCGACGCATGTTAGCGCCCACCAAACCTTTGAAAGTCAAATTACTGGCGATGTTAGCCGAGAAGTTGCCAATCAGGTCAAAGTTGGCTTCACGCGAAGTGCGGTTGAAGCGGCTGTATTCCGAAACCCCTACGCTGCCTACGGCAAGACGCTCTTCCTGCACTTCGCTGTAGGTATCCAGCGTCACGCGGCCCAGTACGTTGAACCAGTTGGTGAACTTGTAGGTAGCAGCTACGTTGCCGAAATAGCGGTCACGCGAATCGGTTTCGTAGTTCTGCTCGCGCACCCAGTAAGGGTTGTTCCAGTAGATGGGCGACAGGTTGTCCGGGTCAGCGTAGTTCCAGGTAGCATGGTAGCCACGGCCGATGTTGCGCTCATAGGCAGCCTTCTGGTCCTTGATGTCCACGTTGGTCTGCCACCACTGACGCATGTTGGTGATGATGTTGCCATCGCCGTAGCCCGTGCCGTAGCGGCCCTGGCCCTTCACGTTCGTGTAGTTGATGGAAGCACTGGTGGTGAGGCGGGGCGTCAGGTTCAGCGAACCGGCGAAGTTGATGATGTTCTTGGCGATTTTGCTGTTCGGCATTACTCCACGGTCATCAACGCGGTTGTAGCCCAATTTGAAATAGCCGTTGTCATTGCCACCATCAATGGTGACACTGTTGTTCAGCGTGCTAGCCGTTTCGAAGAAGGTTGCGGCGCCATTGGCGGCATTTACCCACGGCGTGGCTTTGCGGTAGTTAGGGGAAGTTGGGTCGAAAGAGTCCCACTGATAAACGAGCAGGCTCGGGTTGAAGGCACCACCGTACGAAGCATCCTCCGACAAGGGAGCTACCAGCTCTTCTTTGCCGTTGCCCTGAACGTCGCGGAGCAGGAAGTAGCCCGTGGGGTCTTCGTAGTAACGGCCGTAGCCAGCACCGTAACGGTCCTGGTACTTAATGAAGGTGCTCTTGTCGATGCGGCCGAGCGTAGCGCCGGCGTTTATCGTTACCCCGAGGCCACGACGGCCTTTTTTGGTGGTAATCAGAATTACACCGTTGGCAGCCCGCGAACCGTAGAGGGCGGTGGCCGCAGCGCCTTTCAGCACCGTGGTCGAGGCAATATCATCGGGGTTGATGTCAGCAGCCGCGTTACCGTAGTCGTAGCCACCGCCACCGGTAGCCTGCGTAGCAGTGTTCGTATTGGCGTTGCTAATCGGCACACCATCCACTACGAACAGCGCTTGGTTGTTACCAAACAACGACTTCGTGCCGCGGATAACCACGTTCGAAGAGCTGCCCAGACCGTTGTTCTGCTGGATGTTCAGACCGGCAACTTTACCTGCCAGGCCATTGACGGCGTTGGGGTTACGGGCTACCGTAATGTTGTTGCCTTCAATCTGCGTTGCAGAGAAAGGCAACGAGTTGCGGGTACGCTCCACGCCAAGGGCGGTCACCACTACTTCACCGAGCTGTTTGGTATCAGCAGCCAGCGAAACGTTGAACGTAGTGTTGGCACCGATGGGCTGCTCAATGCTGGCGAAACCAACGGAGCTGATGCTGAGGGCCGTAGCGTTAGCGGGCACACTCAGCGAGAAAGAACCATCGGCATTGGTTGATGCACCGATGGTGGTCCCTTTTACCAGAACCGTTGCACCGGGCAAACCTTGCCCATTGGAACGGTCCGTCACGCGACCCGAGATAGTTCGGTCTTGTGCATTTACCTGCTGCAACAGGCAAGTCATCAGTAAGACGACCATGAAAAAGAAGTGTTTCATGTAGTAATGAAAATGGTGAGTGAATTGAAAAAAAGTGGCAGAAATGAAGGAAAAAAGAACTTAACGATACCAATCTAATGGCAAGGTATTACAAGTTTTTTTGTTACGCCAATGCTAAGCAATTCATTTCACCTACATCTATTAATAATTTATATATTTTACTTTTTTAATATAAAAGTCGTCCAATTCGCTGCATTGTCTCTGACTAAACATCGCATTAGATTGTTAAAAACATTGTTTTTCATTGCCTTAAGTGATTCTCCAAAGAATTCAAGAACTAGTTGGCAATGATTTCATAAAAGGACGAAACTTGAAGTAAATTTCATTAAAGGCACTTAAACAGCAAGGGCTGCCCCATGGGGCAGCCCTTGCTGTTTAAGTGCCTTTAATGAAATTTAGTCCACCACATCCCAGAAGATTTTCGTGTATTGGTCCACATTTGGCGGGATGTTGGCCGCGTTGGTGCTCACTTCGCTCAGCGGGTACAGGAGGCGGGTGGGCAGCCTGTCGGGGCGGGGCGAAGCGGATTCCAGCGAAGGCTGGAATTTGGGCTGGGCGGTGCGGCGGTAGTCATCCCAGGCTTCGGTGCTGGCAACGGAATTCATGGCCAAGTACTTCTGGTAGATGATGACCGACTGTTTGCCCAAGGCTCCTGAGGATGGGGCCAGGTCGTAGTTCACGAGGGGGTTGGTGGCATTGGCGGCAATGTAGGTCGTGTATTCGGCCACGCCGGTGGTTGAGCTGGCCAAGGGGTTGACGCTGCCCGTGGCCGGCCGATAGAAATACACGAAGGAAGCCTTAATGCCATCGAGGAAATCGGCTTTGGCGGCAGCGTCGCCGCCCGTGAACAAGCCCCGGGTTTCGGCTTCGGCTTTGGCAAATAAGTGTTCGGCCAGCAGCATTAGCGGCGTTGGGGCATTGAAGCCTTTCAGAATCCCGCCGTTGAGTAGGAAGCGCGAAGCCACCACGTTGCCGTTGAAGGAGGGCGGGCCACTTTCGCCGGCATCGGTGCCGACGTAAGCATCGGTCGTCACACCGTTTACCGTCCGGCTGCCTAAGGCGTAGAGCTGGGAAACGCGTGGGTCGTTGTTGCTGACGTATTGGGCGATGATGTAGTTGGTCGGAATCTGGTAGCTCCGTTCCGTGGTGTTCGAGCCCGAGGGCGTGAGCCCGTACCGGTTGTAGAGCGGGTTTTGCTGGTTGGTGCTTTGGGCGTAGCCGGGCTGCACCACTACATCGGCATCAATGAAGCCATCGGGTGCGGCTTGTAGCCGGGTCATTTCGGTGCGCACGTAGCCATCCAGGGCCGGCACCTGCGACTGGCGGAGTAGCACGCGCAGTTTGAGACTGTTGGCAAACTGCTTCCACTTGGTCATGTTGCCACCGAATACAACGTCCTCCGCCCCTACTACCCGCGAGCCGCTGGCGGCCGTGGCCTTGTTGATGTCATCGATGGCCCCATCGAGCTGCACGATGAAATCTTTGTAGATGGCATCGGCTTTGTCGTAAGCGGGGGTGACGTTGCCGGCGGCCTGCAAGGCCTGCTTGTATGGAATGTCGCCGTACTCGTCCACCAGCAGCTGGAAGTTATACACCTTCATGATGCGGGCAATGGCGGCGTGGAACGGGTAGCCCTGCGCGGTGCCCTGCTGCTGGATGAGGTTGTAGTCGTTCAGGTTGTCGTAAGTGAAGCTGAACAGGTTACCGTAGTACGAAGACGAGTAGTTGTACGTGCGCTCTTCCCCGAAGCCACTCACCACGCCGGACTTGCCCCAATAGTCGGCGGCAAAGCTGGCGTAGCTGTTGTAGTTCTGGTTGTTGGGCGCAACGGCCCCCTGGCCGCCGGTGTAGTTGGCGGCGGTGATGGCCAGCGCCTGCGCCAGAATGGCATCGGGCTTCACGACCGTGGGAGCGTTGGGGTTTTCGTTGATGTCGATGAAGGTTGAGCAACCCCCAACGGCCAGTGCAAACGCCCCTGCTGCGAGTATCTTAAGTGCTGGTTTCATAAACATGAGCGGTTAGAAAGAGGCCGAAAGTGTGGCACCGTAAAACTTGGTGGGCGGCGTTTGGAGAATGTTGTTGATGCCCACGGCATTGCTCGTCGAGGTGAAGGAGCTGAATTCGGGGTCGGTGTAGATGTTCTCCTTGGGCACCCAGGTGTAGATGTTGCGGCCGTACACATTCAGCGAAAGCCCCTTCACAAAGCCGATTTTCGTGAGCATGGCCGCCGGCAGGGCGTACCCAAGCGAAACCTCCCGGATTTTGAAGAATTTGCCGGAGGTGACGTAGTTCTCGGCCACCGTCCGGTTCCAGGTTGAGTTCTGGGCCCAGAACTCGGCCCCGCCGGGCGTCAGGCCCGAGGTGTTGGGCACGTAGGTCACGCCGCCATCGTTCGAAATGGCCGAATTTGGATACACGAAATCCTGCCGGCCGTACTTAACGCTACGCGCGCCGCTGCCCGTGAAGTCGAGGTCCTCACCAATGGTATTGTACACCACGTAGCCGGTGCGCAGCTCGCCCTGGCCGGCCAGCGTGAAGCCCTTGTAGGCGATGCTGGCGTTCATGCCATACTTATATTTAGGCTGAGTGTTGCCAAAGGTTTGGTTGTCGGAAGCCTTCAGCGGGAAGTAGTAAGTAGTAGGGTCGGTCTTGTCGTAGGCATTTTTCGTGGTGCCCATCTTGACGAGGCCGTCGGCGGTGCGCTGGTAGTGCGAGCCTTGCAGCACCGGGAATGGCTGCCCCGGAATGGCGTAGAGCTGGGCATTGCCGCCGGTGGAAAGCGCCAGCTGTGTGAGACCACCCGGCAGCGAAATCACTTCGTTGTTATTATAGTTGAAGTTGCCGCCGACGGTCACGGTCAGGCCATCCTGGATGCGGACTGGTGTGATATTCAGGTCGGCTTCCAGGCCACGGTTCTGCACCTCGCCCGCGTTCAGCAGCAAGGCATTGTAGCCCGAAGCCGACGATATGCTGGTATTGACGGTTTGGCCGGTACTGCGCTGGGTGTAGTACGTGACGGCCCCCGCCACCCGGCGCTTCAGGAAACTGAGCTCAATGCCCGCTTCGATGGAGCGCGTAGTTTCCGGCAGCAGGCTGGCGTTTACCAAGCCATTATCAGCGGTGAAAGAGGCTGATGACCCGAAGGGGTAGCCCACGCCCAGGGAGTAGGTCGAGTTTAGCCGGTAAGCCCCGCCGGTCTGAAACACGCCGAAATTCACCCCGGCCGGCAGGCTGGCCGGGAGCACGGGCGCGTTGCCCAGGTTCACTTGGCTCACTTTGGTAATGCCGCCCCGGATTTTGCCGTAGTCCAAGAACGACACTTCCTTGAGCGCCGGGATGGCGTTGGTGAAGATGAACGACACATCGGCCCCCGGGTAGAAGAAGCTGCGGTTGGAGGCGCTGAGAATGGACGTATTATCGTAGCGGCCCGAGCCGTGCAGGTACAGGAAATCCCGGTAGCCCAGCGTCAGGTCGGCGTAGAAGGCATACAGGCGCGTGCGGGCCGAGCCATTGAAGCCGTTCAGGTTGCCGATGCGGTTCTGGAGGTTGAACAAGTCAGGCGTAGCCAGCGCCGTCGAGGCCACGTAGTTGAAGCGGCTGTCAAGCTGCTGCACATTATTCCCCAGAATGGCCTGCACCGAAATATCCCCGAAGGTCTTGTCCACGCTCGCAAACAGGTCCGAATTGAGCCGGGTGAGGACGCTGCCCACGTCCTGTACGAAGCCCGGGTCGCCGGTACCGCTTTTGTTGGTGTTGCCGGCACGCACGTAGGGACTGTAATCGAACCGGTTTTGCGTGTAGAGGGCCGTCTGGTTGATATTAGTCGTGCCCAGGCGGTACTGTATCCGCAGCCAGTCAAGCAGCTTGTACGACAGGTCGATGTTGCCCTGCACCGTGTTGCGCTTGTCTTTCAGACGGTTGTTATCGAGAATATAGTAGGGATTGAAATAGAAGGCGTTGGCGTAGCCGTTTGGATTGGCAAACTCGTTGTTGCGCCAGTCGCTGTAGGAAGTGAGCGGCGAAAGCACCGTCGTGTTGAAGACGTTCCAGTACACCGTATTATTCCGGTCGAGGTTGGAAGTCGCATCCACCACTTGCTGCGAGTACGACACATTGAATCCCACCGAGAGCCGGCCAATCTCATGCGAGGCATTGAGGCGGAAAGTATTGCGGTCGAACTTATCCTTCGGAATAATGCCGTTGTTGTGAACGTTCTGGTAGGAGGCAAAAAACTTGCTCTTCTCCGTACCCGCCGAAAACGTGACGCCGTTCTGCATCTGGTAGCCGTTGTTGAAGAACTTCCGCTTCTCGTTGGGGCGGGCTTCGTAGGTTATCATTTGCAGGTCGCCATTAGCCAGCTTTTCGCCAAAGGGCCGGAGGGAGCCATCGAAACGCGGGCCAAACTGCTGGTTCTCGTAGCCGGTGTAGGCGTATATTTCCTGGCTGTCTACGCTGTTGTCGGGGCTGAAGTCCGGCCGTGATTTGGTGCCCGGCCGGGGTCCGTTCCAAGAGTTGGCCCCCGGCCCGAACTCGCTCTGAAACTTGGGCAGAAACGCCAGCGACTCAAACTGCGAGGTTTGCGACAGCGTTACCTGGGGGGCGCCCCCCCCCTGCTTGGTTGTTACAATCAATGCCCCGTTCGAAGCCTGCGACCCGTAGAGGGCCGCCGCGTTGGCTCCCTTCAGCACCGATATCGAGGCGATGTCGTCGGGGTTGAGGGCCGTCAGCACATCGTTCGGCGATATCACCCCGTCGATTACGATGAGGGCTTCGTTGTTGCCCGTGAGCGAGCGCGACCCGCGCAACGTCACCCGCACGCTGGGGTTAATGCCCGCGTTCAGCGTCTGAATCTGCAAGCCCGACACCTTGCCGGCCAGCCCGTTGGTCACGTTCGTTACCCGGGCCTGGTTAATCTCCTTCGTGTCGAGCGTGGCCGTGGCGTAACCCACCTGGCCCGACTGCCGCTGGATGCCCAGCGCCCCGGTCACCACCACCTCACCCAGCTGCTTGGTATCGGAGGCCAGGGCCACGTTGAACGCCGAGTTGGTGCCAATGGGCTGCTCCACCGTGGTATATCCGATGGAACTAATGCTCAGGGTGGTGGCCGTAGGTGGCACACTGAGCGAGAACGAGCCATCGGCGTTGGTGGACGCGCCGATGGTGGTTCCTTTCACCAGGACCGTTACACCCGGCAATCCTTGCCCGGTAGTACGGTCCGTCACACGCCCCGAGATGACCCGGTCTTGCGCTACTGCCTGCTGCAACAGGCAGGTCATCACGAAGATGACCATGAAGTAAAAGCGTTTCATGTAAGGTTGGGAAATAGTGAATGGATGGTTAAAGAGTGGAGAAAAGGCCGCTTACGCCTAATGACTCAACCGTCTGCGGTAGAGCCAGCTATAGCATCAATAATTACAAATACATATTAAATATACATATTTAATATTTTATATATTAAAACACGAAAAATATGCTCCCGAAAACATTTGTGCGGGCGTGTGCAATGCGCAGGCATCGCGCATCAATTCGACGATTGCAACAGGCCGCGGCTTGGCTTCGGCGCAGTTAAAGAGCTGTTAAAGGGAAATATCGCGGCCCTACTGTGGGGAAATTTTCGGCAAATGCCGTACTTTCACCTTTTAAACTGCCACCCCCATACTGTTTTTCCCCTTTTTTCACACACCCACTTTTACAACTCGATGAAGAGAACCTTACTATTAAGCCTGCTCTTGCTGCTGACCCTGGCCGGGCGGAGCTGGGCGCAAACGCGGCAGGTAGCGGGCCGCGTGCTCGACAAAAGCAATAACGAAGGCCTGCCCGGGGTGAGCGTTATCGTGAAAGGCACCACCACGGGCACCGCCACCGATGCCGATGGCAAATTTGAGCTGAATGTCCCGGGCTCGGCGTCAACGCTGCAATTCAAGTACCTGGGCTACATCACTACTGAGCAGCCCATTGGCACCGGTGGGCCGGTGAATGTCTCGATGGCACTCGACAACAAGCAGTTGGACGAGGTTACGGTAACGGCCCTGGGCATCTCGCGCGAGAAGCGGGCGCTGGGCTTTGCCGTGTCCGAAGTGAAGGCGGAGCAGGTAGTGCAGAAGTCGGAGCCCGACATTTTGCGCACGCTCACCGGCAAAGTGCCGGGCGTGAACATCATCAGCTCCAGCGGGGTACCGGGCTCGTCGTCCCGTATCACCATCCGGGGCAACACGTCGCTGCTGGGCAGCAACGAGCCGCTCTTCATCGTGGACGGTGTGCCTTACGACAACTCCCAGACGGATTCGGAGAACTCGCTGGTGCACGGTGCCGGCTACTCCAGCCGGACTTCCGATGTAGACCCCAACAACATTGCCACCATCAACGTGCTGAAAGGTGCGGCTGCCGCCGCGCTCTACGGGTCGCGGGCAGCCGGTGGGGTTATCGTTATCACCACCAAAACCGGTGGTGGTGGCCAGCGCGGTGCCAAAGGCGTGCAGCTGGGCTACACCACGGGCTACTCGATTGAGAAAATCGCGGCCCTGCCCGTGTACCAGAACAGCTACGGCGCAGGTGCCAACTTCGTGCAGACGAACGTGAACGGCTCGTGGGGCCCGCAGTTTGGCAGCTCTTTCGCGCCAGCTACTATTACTCATCCGCAGGCAGGTCTCGCCGATTTTCCCAACATTCCGGCGGGCACCCAGATTCCTTACCAGGCTTACCCCAACAACGTAAAGGACTTCTTCAAAACGGGCCACGTGTTTGAGAACTCGGTTTCGCTGAGCGGCAACAGCGACAACGCTTCGTTCACCACCATTATATCGCGGGCCGACCAGCAGGGCATCATCCCCTACTCGTCGTTCGTGCGCAACAACGTGAGTGCGGGCGGCTCGGGCCACTTCAAGAAGTTCACGGTGAGCGGCAACGTGGCCTACACCAACAGTGAGCAGCACGGCCCGCAACTGGGGGCCAACAACGCCGTCGGCAACAACTCGGCGTTTTCGCGCATCCTGTTCCTGACGCGCAGCCTCGACCTGCAGGGCCTGCCCTACATCAACCCCGTGACCAAGGCCTCGCAATTTGCCTGGCTGACGACGCAGGCCGACAACCCCATCTGGTCGGTAGAGAACAACAGCTACGTGTCGCGCGTCGACCGCGTGGTGGGCAGCGTGGGCCTGGCTTACGCCATCAAAGACTGGCTGACCGTGACCTACACCGGTGGCGTAAACACCTACACCGACTTCCGCCGCACCACCGTGCGACCGGGTTCGGTGGGCTACTCGGGCCTGGGCAACGTGTTGGAAGACAGCTTCCAGAACACTGAGCTGGAGCAGACTCTGCTCGTAAACGTGAACAAGAACCTGACCGAGGACATCAGCCTGACGGCCAGCTTTGGCCAGAACGTGAACCAGCGCAAGTTTGAGGGCCTGTCGTACGCCGGCGGTCCCATCATCGTGTTTGGCATCGATAACATCGAGAACACCGAGCAGAAGAGCACCAACGGCTACGCCTACAGCAAGCGCCGCCTCATGGGCCTGCTGGGCAACGTGACGGTGGGCTACAAAAACTGGGCGTTCCTGACCGCGACCGGCCGCAACGACTGGTCGTCGACGCTGAACAAGAACGGCGTATTCGGCCAGAGCGGCCGCTCGTTCTTCTACCCCAGCGTGAGTGGCTCGGTGGTGCTGAACGAGGCCCTGCAGTTCAACACCTCGTGGCTGGACCTGTTTAAGGTGCGCGCTGCTTACGGCCGCGTGGGCCGCGATGCCTCGCCCTACCAGTCGGGTGCTCCGCTCTACACCATCAACCCGACCTACGGCAACAATACCGGCAACAGCTCATTTCCCTTCAATGGCGTGCCGGGCCTGGCCCTGAGCAACGTTATCAACAACCCTGCCCTGACGCCGGAGTTCACCACGGAACTGGAAGTGGGAACGGAAATCACCCTTTTCCGCAACCGGGTTTCGCTGAATGCCACGTATTACGACAAGCGCACCACCAACCAGATTTTGCCGCAGTACATCGCCGCCTCCACCGGCTACAGCGCCCGGGTAACCAACTTCGGGGAAGTATCCAACAAAGGTGAGGAAATTGCTTTGACGGTAGTGCCGGTTGATAACCGCGGCTTCCGTTGGAGCAGCACGTTCAACTTTACGCACAACAAGAACATTGTGGAAAGCCTGGGGAGCGGCAGCGACAAAGTGACCCAGATTCCTTTTGGCACCAACTTTAACGGGGGGCCTTACTCGGTGCACATTGCCGGCCAGCCCTATGGCGTCATCTTCGGCTCGGTGGCTGCCCGCGACGATAAAGGCAACTACCTGATTGACCCCAACACGGGCCGCATGATTCAGGGCACCAGCCGGATTATCGGCAACCCGAACCCGCAGTTCATCATGGGCTTCATCAACCAGTTCACCTACAAGGGCATCACCCTGAACACGCTGATTGACTTCCGCAAGGGCGGCGACTTGTACTCTACCACCTTGCAGCAGGAGCTGGGCCGCGGCGTAACCAAAGACACCGAAGACCGCAACCGCCTGGTGATTATCAAAGGGGTGCAGGGCAGCCCGGTGACGAAGCAACCCCTCCACGATGCCAGCGGCAGCACCATTCCGAACACCACGGCCATCACCATGAACGACTTCTATTTCGGCTCGGGCTCGGCGGCAATCGGTGCTTTCGATGAGCAGTCGATTTATGATGCCACCACGGTGCGCCTGCGCGAAATCACCCTGGGCTACGACCTGCCCAAATCGCTGCTGGAAAAAACGCCCTTCGGCATCGTCAACTTCTCCGTATCGGGCCGCAACCTGTACTGGTACTCGCCCAACATTCCGAAGTATTCCAACTTCGACCCCGAAACCAGCACCTTCGGTGCCAGCAACCAGCAAGGCTTCGAATACACGAACGCGCCCACCACGCGCCGCTACGGCGTGAACATGCGGGTGACCTTCTAATCCACGACTTTTGGTTTCTTACCTATATGAAATTTCATAAATTACCCGGCACCCTCGCCTTGCTGAGCGTGCTGGCAGCCGCTCCGGGCTGCAAAGACTTCTACGACGTGAACGTGAGCCCCCTGGCTCCGACCAAAGCCGAACTGTTTTCGCTGCTCCCCGTGACGCAGGTGGCCATGGCCACCAGCCTGGGCGACAGCCCGTCGGGCATGAGCCAGTACACGATGGCCCTGATGCAGCAGCTGGCCAACAGCCGCAACATCGGCACTTTCAACCAGAACGGCGATGCTTTCTCCAACGAATGGTCGTCGCTGTACACTGATATGCTCATCAACAACCAGCAAATCATTACGCAGGGCACCACCGAGCAAAGCTGGACCTACGTGGGCATTGCCCAGATTCAGCGGGCCTTCGTGTTCAGCCAGATGGTGGACCTGTGGGGCAGTATCCCCTATTCGCAGGCCTTGCAGGGCGGCACCATTGCCACGCCCCGCTTCGACAGCGATGCGGCCATTTACAACGGCGGGGACGGCATTCAAAGCCTGTTTTCGCTCATTGACGAGGGCATTGGTAATCTGGCTAAGCCGGCCCCCAATACGGGCCTGGCGAGAGCGGACCTCATTTATGGTGGCAACAAAGTCAGTTGGACCCACTTCGGAAACAGCCTCAAGCTGAAGCTGTACAACCAAATCCGGAAAACCCGGAACGTGACCGCCGATGTTACTCCTTTGCTAGCCAACGGCAGTAACCTGATTCAACAGTTCAACGAGGACTTCGAGCTGAACTACGGCACAACCATCACGCCCGATAACCGCAACCTGGGCTTTATTGCCGATTACGCTACCCCTGGCCGCGAAAACCGCATCAATCCCAACTTCTATCTTGCCATGAGCGGTAACGCCGACCCACGGGTGCCGTATTACTTCTTCAACCAAGCATCCACCACCAACTCGTTTTCGGCCCTAACGCAGGATTATGCCCTAGGCAATTTCGTATCGGTGCGTTTTGGCAGCAATGGTCCCTACGCCAGCTCCTCCAACAGCACGATTATTACCCTACCCGGCCTTTACCCCGTGGGCGGACGCTATGATGATGGCAAGGGCGGAGTTGCCAGCGCCTCGTCCAGCATTCCGGGCACGGTAACGGGCAAAGGCGTTGTAGCCCAGCGACTACATACCTATTTCAGCCGCAAATTCACCGAAGCCGAACTGCAATTGACTGTGCTCAACGACAATGCCGCTGCTACCACCGCACTAAGATTAGCGATAAAGGCCTCCTTCGACAAGGTCGACTACGTTGCCGGCAAAGACGGTAGCCCCCTGATGGACCCGGCTCAGGTCGCGGCCTATATCAACACGGCCCTGGCATTGTTCAACCGGCCCGGTGCTACCCTCGATGACAAGCTGGAGGTGCTGATGTACGAGAAATACGTGGCCAGCTTTGGCTACGGCGTCGACATGTACACCGATTTCCGGCGTACCGGCCACCCGCGTATCAAAGTACCCGGCAATGCGGACCCCGCCCGGGGGGTCTTCGACGACAACGACCCCGTTACGGTATCGACCGGCGCATTCCCGCGCCGCCTGAACTACCCGCTGAACGACCTGCTGGTGAACCCCAATGGCCCGCAGACGCAGGATTCGAGTCCCCTTTTCTGGGATAAGTAACCTTGGTCGTTTCCCCCACCCCAACATCCGCCATTTCATGAAAAAGTTATTATTTAGCTTATTGCCCCTGGCCCTGTTAGCCGGGACCAGCAGCTGCCGCGACCAGGCCCGCATTCCGGAGCCGGTAGTGGACAGTGTTCCGCTTATTTTGCCGGAAATCAACCCCAAGAAATCTTATTTTGATGTGACTGCCAGCCGACTGTCCATCAATTCAGCCACGGCGAGCAACATCGCACGCCCGGTTTTCGAATTCGTGGTTAACCCCTCCAAAGGCCAGGCCGAGATTCAAACGGTTGAGCTTTACAAGAGCTACCTGCGGGGCTCGCGGCTGGGCCCGCGGGTGAAAGTGCGGGACCTCACGAGCTTCCCCGTTACCATCACCATGGACAGCCAAGAGGCCATTGCCGACTTGTACCCCAGCAGCCCCATCACCGGGCAGACCGCTCCGCTTCCCATCAAGGCAACCACCGCCTCGGCCATCAACCGGATTGAGCTGCCTACCATCGCGCAAAGTGCCATTGTCTTCACCTTCGAGTACGTGATGAAGGATGGGCGGCGCATCGTACTCACCCCTTTGTCTACCACCGAGGGCACGGTAGGCGCGCCCACCGGTACCATGGTCAATGCGCCGTACGCGGCCGTTGCCCTGTTTAAATAACGGTTGCGGGCCGCAGTATCCGTATCAAAAACCAATCAAAAGACTACCAACAACTTCTGAATGGATATTATATGGTCGGATTAAGCCCTGCTCTTGATAGCGCACTGTAAAATCACAGTTACCGTTTTAAGCGAAAAAGCGTGCCCGGAATTATATAATTCCGGGCACGCTTTTTCGCTTAAAACGGTAACACAAACATCTGGTTATCCGGAAACTACTCTATCAAACCCACCTGCACAATAGCATCACCTATAAGTAAAATGCAACAACCCACCAATCATTAATTTACTTGACAACCTGAATTATCTTCCGATTCTAGCCTAAAAGCCAGGCAAATTTTATCCCCTAATGTTGACCTTATGGCAACTGTATGGGAACAATGGCCTATTTTTGATAGTCTCAACCGTTCCCCCATTTTTTACCTTTTTTCAATTTCAACCTTTAGTCCATGAAAAAAATCTTACTCATGAGCATGCTGCTCATGTTTACACTTCTTCACGGAGCGATGGCGCAAACGCGCACCGTTTCTGGGAAGGTAACCGACCAAGCATCAGGCAACGGCCTGCCAGGCGTTACGGTGCTCCTTAAAGGCACCACCAACGGGGTATCTACCAATGCCGATGGGGCGTATAGCCTCACCGTGCCGGAGAATGGTGGCACACTGGTATTCAGCTCTGTTGGGATGGTATCGCAGGAGCGTGCCATTGGCAGCAACTCGCAGATAACGGTGGCGTTGGCCACGGATAACAAGCAGCTCAACGAAATTGTGGTGACCGGCTACGGCGGCTCGCAGGATGTGAAAGACATCACGGGCTCAGTGGCGCAGGTAAAGGAGGAGAAGCTGTTGCTTCAGCCTGTAACCAGCGTCGACCAGTCCCTGCAGGGCCGCATGGCCGGCGTAATCGTGAACACTACCAGCGGTACGCTGGGCGACCAGGCTGCTATCCGTATCCGGGGTGCTAACTCCATCAGCGGCAGCTCGCAGCCACTGGTTGTGCTCGATGGTGTTCCGCTCAATACTACCGACCAGGGCAACGTTCTCAGCACCCGCTACAACCCGCTGGCCGACATCAACCCCAACGATATTGCTTCGATTGATGTATTGAAGGATGCCTCGGCCGCGGCCATTTATGGCTCGCGTGCTTCGAACGGTGTATTGGTGATTACCACCAAGCGTGGCAAATCGGGCCAAAACCGGGTTGCTATCAACTCGTTTTATGGTTTCCAGCAGGCTATCAAGAAGCCGAAACTGCTGAACGGTGCTGAGTTCATGGATATCAGCAACGAGAAAGCGCTGAACAGCCGGAACGGCAGCACCAACGGCGTTATCAACACGGCAGTCCCCGCAGTTATCGCACGTCCGATTGACGTGAACGGCGACGGTGTGAACGATGAAACGGACTGGATTAAGGAGATTTTCCAGAACGGCACACAGCAAAACTACCAGGCGGCCCTTTCGGGTGGCAACGAGTTTGCTTCTTACTACGGTTCGGGCGACTGGAACGACCAGAAAGGCATCATCCTGAAAAACCGCCTGCGTCGTGGCTCGGCTCGTTTGAACGTAGACCTGACCCCGAAAAAATGGTTGAAATCCGGCGTTAGCCTCAGCTATGCCAAAACCTACAACCAGGGCATCAACGGTGAAACGGCGTTGGCCGGTGCTACCGTATCGGGCTACACCGCACCGCCAAACGTGCCGGCCTACAACCCGGACGGTTCTTATTACCTGAACTCCCTGGGCAACCTGGGCAATGGTAACAACAACATCCCCAACCCAACTTTCGCCCCCAACGCTTACTACCACATCCCGGCTACCTTGTCGTTGAACAAAAACGACAACACGTCGCAGCGTATCATCGGCAACGGCTACCTGACCGTTGAGCCCATCAAAGGCCTGCAGCTCACCACCAAGTACGGCATTGACTACAATACCAACTTTGAGGAGCAGTACAGCAGCGGTATCCTGGGTGGCCTGGGCCGTAGCGCCATTGGCCCCGGCCAATTGGGCCTGGTACAGGACTACAACACCGACCGTACCCAGTTCAACTGGCAGAACTACGCCAACTACGACCGCACCTTTGCTGAGAAGCATACCATTGGGGTAACGGGCGGCGTAGAATACCAGGAAACCCGCACCCGTCGTATCTACACGGTAGCCGGTGGTTTCTCCGACGACAAGTTCCAGTCCATCATCGACAACGTATTCACGTCGGTAGCATCGGGCGGTGGCCAGTTGTTCAACGTTGGCTTCCAGTCCTACTTTGGCCGTCTGAACTACAACTTCGGCAGCAAGTACTACGCTTCGTTCTCGCTGCGCTCGGATGCTTCTTCGATATTCGGTGTTGACAAGCAGCGTGGCTTGTTCCCCGGCGGCTCCATCGGCTGGCGTATCTCGGAGGAAAGCTTCCTGAAGAATTTCTCCGTTCTGAATGACTTGAAACTGCGTGCCAGCTACGGCCTGGTGGGTAACTCCAACGGTCTTAGCTCCTACGCTGCCCGTACCCTGGTGGGCGGTGGCCTGTATGCTGACCTGAACGGTTTCACACCAACTCAGATTGGCAACTCGCAGCTGCAGTGGGAGAAGTCGAAAAAACTGGACATCGGTTTTGACGCTAGCCTGGTTAAAAACCGCATCGGCATAACCTTCGACTTCTTTAACAACGACATCAGCGACCTGCTGCTGCTGGCTCCTACCCTGCGCACGACGGGTGTTCCGAACTCTACCATCAGCCGCAACATTGGCTCGATGTACAACCGCGGCATTGAGCTGACGCTGAACACGACCAACGTGAAGCTGGATAACGGCTTTACCTGGACTTCCTCGCTCAACGGCTCCATCATCAAGAACCGGGTAACGGCGCTTTCGACCCCCAACGACATTATTCAGGCCAACCAGCGCGCCAGCCTCGGCAGCAGCCTGGGCATCTACTACCTCCCCGAGTGGGCTGGTGTGAACCCGGCCAACGGCAATGCCCAGTTTTACGACAAAGACGGCAACATCAAACAATACGATGCTGCTTACGCAGTGCCCAACGCTACTGGCACGGCCTTCACGGCGGGCCGGTGGTTGAACGCCGCTGGCGAGCCAACGACGGCCATTGGTGCTGCTGACTTCAAATACCAGAGCAAAAGCGGTTATCCTACCTTCTTCGGCGGGTTTGACAACACGTTCTCCTTCAAAGGTGTTGACCTCGGTATCTTTCTGCAGTACAGCGGTGGCAACTACATCTACAACGGTTACCGCGCTGCCCTGCTGAGCACGAGCTTCCAGAACAACATCGTCGACATCAAGGACCGTTGGACGACTCCCGGCCAGAGCACGGACATCCAGAAACTGGTACTGCGCGACGTAGTATCGGGCCAGGCTTCCACGCGCTGGTTGGAGAAAGGCGACTTCCTGCGCCTGCGCCAGGTAAGCCTTGGCTACAATCTGCCGGACGGCTTTGTTAAGCGCCTTGGTTTGAACAACGCGCGGATTTATACCCTGGTACAGAACGTGTACACGTTCACCAAATACAAAGGCCTTGACCCGGAAGTTAACTCCAACGTCAACGCTGCCAACACCGGTGCCAACATTGCATTTGGTGTGGATGGCCGTTCGGTTCCCCCCACGCGGAGCTTCACCTTCGGTCTTAACTTGGGCATTTAATCTTGTTTTCTTATCGTAATTATGTTTCATAACTCCACTTTGCGGCGCCTCACGCTTTGCGGCCTGCTGCTCACGGCGGCCACTAGCTGCGACGTTCTGACCCAGGACGTGCCCACGGCCCTGACCAAGGAAGATGCTTTTGCCAACGCGACGAAGATTCAGCAAACGGCGATTGGTATGTACGACCAATTGCAAAATGCCGAATTCCTCGGGGGCCGCGCGCTGATTTACAGCGATATCCGCAGCGATGACACCAACCCGGCGTCTTTCTTCGGCAACATCGGCACGCTCAACCCCCTGGCGGGCGATGGCACGGTGCTCCTCGCCTGGACCGGCGGCTACCGCAGCCTGTACGGTGCCAATTTCTTCCTGCAGGAAATAGCTAAGAATTCGGGCAAAGTACCAGCTGCGCTGGAAGCCAACTACATCGGCGAAGCCAAATTCATCCGGGCTCTTATCTATTTCCACTTGGTGAACCTGTGGGCTCAGCCCTACAACTTCACGCCCGATGCCTCGCACCCTGGCGTGGTGTTGCAGCTCACCGCTCCCGACGCTGGCACTGCCTTCGACGACAGCCAGAGCAAGCCGCGCGCTACGGTGAAGCAAGTGTACACGCAGATGGAAACCGATTTGACGGATGCCATCGCGGCCTTGCCCGAAACGTACGCTACCGATTTTGAAAAGACCGGCCGCGCCACCAAGGATGCGGCTCGTACGCTGCTTTCGCGCATCTACCTCTACGAAGGACGCTACGCCGATGCCGCCGCCATGGCGGGCACGGTAATCAGCGGCGGTCGTCACAGCCTCGGTGCCTCGCCGGCAGTGCCATTCACGGCTGCTACGTTCAACAACCCGGAATCCATTTTCTCCGTGGCCATGAACGTAAATGACAACCCCAATACGAACAACGCATTGGGCCAGCATTACCTGAAGCGTGCCGACATCAGCGTAAACCCTTACGCTTTGATTCCGCTCAGCCAGTTCCCGTTGGCCGACCGTCGTCGGACGCTGTTGCTGTTGCCGACGGCCGTGCCTGCGTCGACTACGTCGCCGCTCATTTTCACGCAGAAATACAAAGAGGCCTCTGCTGACTATGTTCCCATCGCCCGCTACGCCGAAACCCTGCTCAACCGCGCAGAAGGCCTGGCTCAGACGGCTACCGGCGTGAGCCCCGAAGCCATCACATTGCTCAACCAAGTGCGTGACCGTTCGAAGCCTGCAACCTCGGCTTCGTACACCGTGGCTGACTTCGCGGACAAAAATGCCCTCATTGAGGCTATTTTGTTGGAGCGTCGCCTGGAGCTGGCGTTCGAAGGCCACCGTTACTACGACCTGATGCGCTACAAGCGTAACTCTAGCCGTGTGAACTACGGTGCTGACCGTGCGATTCTGCCGATTCCTCTGGTAGACATCCAGCAGAACTCCAGACTGGTACAGAACCCTGGTTACTAACCGGTCTTGTATAGCAAAAAAAAGCCCTGGCCAATATGGCCAGGGCTTTTTTTTGCGCTTGCTCCTCACAAAATGTATTGGCTCAGGTCGCGGTTTTTCACCATGCTATTCAGCCGCTCATCTACCAGGCCGGCGGTGATGAGGATGCGGGCATTGGCCCCAATCTTATCCGGCACGTCGTAGAGAATGTCGTTGAGCAGGCGGCTCATTACGGTGTGCAGGCGGCGGGCCCCAATATTCTCCACCTCAGCGTTGACCTCGAAGGCAATTTCGGCCACGCGCTCCAGCGCAGCGTCTTCGAAGGTTAGTTCTACTTCCTCGGCTTTCAGCAGGGCCTCGTATTGCTTGGTGAGGGCGTTTTTGGGGTCTTTGAGAATGCGGAAGAAGTCTTCCTTGGTCAGGCTTTGCAGCTCGACGCGGATAGGGAAGCGGCCTTGCAGCTCGGGGATGAGGTCGCTGGGCTTGGAGACGTGGAAGGCTCCGGCGGCGATGAACAGGATGTGGTCGGTGTTGACGATGCCGTACTTGGTGTTCACAGCCGAGCCTTCCACGATGGGCAGCAGGTCGCGCTGCACGCCCTGGCGGCTCACGTCGGGGCCACCGCCGCCGCTTTTGCCGCCGCTGCTGGCCACTTTGTCAATCTCATCGATGAAGATGATGCCGGCGTTTTCGCACTGGCGCACGGCTTCGTCCTTCACCTCGTCCAGGTCGATGAGCTTGGCGGCTTCTTCGTCGAGGAGGAGCTTGCGGGCTTCGGCCACGGTCACTTTGCGCTTGCGGGTTTTCTTGGGCATCATGTTGCCCAGCATATCCTGCAGGCCCGAGAGGGTGCCTTCGTCCATGCCGGGAGGCGCGCCCATCACCCCGATGCTGGGGCCGGGCTGCGCCACCTGGATTTCGATTTTGCGGTCTTCGAGCTCGCCGTTTTTAATTTTCTGGCGGAACCGCTCGCGGGTGCGCTCGTTGAGCTCGGCATCGGAATGGGGTACGTCATCCCCTCCCCCACTGCCGAAGCCGAGGCCGGTTTTAGCCCCAGTGGGCTGCGAGATGGCGGGAATGAGGGCGTCAAGAATCAACTCTTCCACGGCGTCGGCGGCCTGGGCTTTTACGGCTTCCTGGCGGCGGGCTTTCACGCGGTTGAAGGACTGCTCGGCGAGGTCGCGCACCATGCTTTCCACGTCGCGGCCTACGTAGCCTACTTCGGTGAATTTGCTGGCTTCGACTTTTACAAAAGGCGCATCGGCGAGGTGGGCCAGGCGACGGGCAATTTCGGTTTTGCCCACGCCGGTGGCCCCAATCATGAGGATGTTGTTGGGCACGATTTCGGCCTGCATATCCAGCGGGGCGTGGAGGCGGCGCCAGCGGTTGCGTAGTGCAATGGCCACGTGGCGCTTGGCCTCGTGCTGGCCGATGATGTACTTATCGAGTTCGGCCACGATTTGGGCCGGGGTCAGGAAATCTTGGTTGAGCATGGGCAGTGTACGGAAACGAGGTAATGAAAGAACGTCATGCAGAGCGCAGCGAAGCAGCTTGCCCGCAATAAGTAATCCAATCGGTGGGTTTACTTACGGCGGGCAAGCTGCTTCGCTGCGCTCTGCATGACGTTCTGGGAAAGCAAAAACTTACGCTTACTCCTTCTTCTTAAACAGTGAATTCAAATTGCGCGAAATGGTGAAATACTCGCTGGAGCCCGCCGCCTGCAAGGTGGCGTGAGTGTAGTCAATCTGAAACGTGCTAATCTTCAGCATCACGCCAAACGACAAGCCGGCGCTGCCGCTGGTGTTGTCGAGGCGCAGCTCGCGGCGCTGCAAGTGGTTATAGGCGGCCCGCAGCTGGAAGCCCTTGCCGAGGATAAGGGCGGCGCTGGCGGTGAAGTGCCGGGCCAGGTTGTCGCCGAAACTCTTGGTGGCCTTCTTCTCATTGCCGCTGGCATCGAGCTGGCCACGGGCGTTGGGGTCGAGGTACTGAATGTCCCACTGCTGCAGGTGGTGGGCCGTGAGCGAGAAGCGCAACGGCATGTGCTCGGGCTTCACAGTGGCCCCGATTTGCACGTCGAGCGGCAGCGGGCCGCGCTCGGTACCGGGGTAGGGCGAGAACTGATAGCCGGCATTTTTCACGGCCAGGCCCGCCGTGAAGTCGGCCGTGGGGTGCTTGTACACCACGCCGGCATCGGCCACGCCGGCCAGCGAGCGGCTGCCCGCAATGCTGGACACGGCCAGCTTGGTGGTGGCCCCAAACGTGAATTTGCCCTTGGTGTAGGAATCCGTCAGGCCCACGGTGTACTCATTCACGCTGAACGTGCCCAGGCTGTTGCCGGCCGGGTCGTAGCTCTCGAAGCTGCCGTAGTTGAGGTAGGTGACGCCCACGCCGAAGCGCCCGGCCTTCTCGGTATTGAAGACGTAGGCGGCGGTGCTCTGCTTGATATCGGCCAGGTAAGCCACGTAGCTCAGGGCCAAGCGGCCGTCCATGTCGGCATTGAGCAGGGCCGGGTTGCCGTAGAGCATGGTGGGGTCGTCGTTGCGGTCCGAGACGCTCATCCCTCCCAGAGCCGCCAGATGGGCGCTGGGCGGCAGGTCCAGAAACGGAAACACGGTGCGCCCGCCCAGCTGCTGGGCCGCCGCCGGCCGCAGCCCCATCACCCCCAACAAAAGGCCAAAACCGGCCACCCGGACAGCGGAAAAATGCTTCATATTGCTAAGATAAGGGGCACCCGCGCCCCCGTTGGCAGCCTAACGCTCCACCGGCCCGAATAAGTACCCCGGTAGCACATTTTACCCCTTCGGAAGGTCCAATAGGTGCTTCGGAAGAGGGTATATGTGCTTCCGAAGCACCAACACCACCTTCCGAAGCACCTATTGGACCTTCGGAAGCACATATAGGTCTTTCCGAAGCACCAATACCTCCTTCGGAAGGACATATATGTCAAAATTTTGACCTTTCCAGCCTCCTGATGCGGTTTTCGGCCCGGCTGCTACTGCACCTCCACGCTGGGGCCGGGGGCGGGCACGGGCTCGTCGCGCACGGGCAGCTTCTGGGGGTGCGGCACCAGCTCATCGAGCAAGGCCACGCGCAGCACGTCGTCCACGCGGTCGGCGTAGTGGATGGTGAGGCCTTTGAGGTAGTCTTCCTGAATTTCCTCAATGTCCTTGCGGTTTTTGGGGCAGAGGATGATGTCCTTCATGCCGGCGCGGCGGGCGGCCAGCAGCTTCTCCTTGATGCCGCCCACGGGCAGCACCTTGCCGCGCAGGGTGATTTCGCCGGTCATGGCCAGGTGAGCGCGCACCCGGCGCTGGGTGAAGGCCGAAGCCATGCTGGTGAAGATGGCAATGCCCGCGCTGGGGCCGTCCTTGGGCACCGCGCCTTCGGGGAAGTGAATGTGCAGGTCGTACTGCTCGAATAAGCGGTAATCGATGCCAATCTCATCGGCCCGCGAGCGCAGGTAGGAAAGCGCCGTAATGGCCGATTCCTTCATTACATCGCCGAGCTGGCCCGAGAGCGTGAGCTTGCCCCGGCCCCGGCTCAGCAGGCTTTCCACGAAGAGAATGTCGCCGCCCACCGAGGTCCAGGCCAAGCCGGTTACCACGCCGGCGGTGTCGTTGTCCTGGTACTGGTCGCGGTCGAAAATAGCCGCGCCGAGGATTTTGCGGATTTCGGCCGGCTCCATCGTGGCGGGCAGGGGCTCTTTGCCGGCCTTGCGGCGGGCCAGGTTGCGCGTCACGGCGGCCAGCTTGCGCTCCAGGCCGCGCACGCCCGATTCCCGGGTGTAGTCGTCGGCCACGCGGTGCAGGGCGGCATCGGTAATTTTCACTTCGTTCTCGCCCAGGCCGTGCTCTTTGAGCTGCTTGGGCCAGAGGTGCTTGCGGGCAATCTGCACCTTCTCCTCCTGCGTGTAGCCGGTGAGGTCGATGATTTCCATGCGGTCGCGCAAGGCGGGCTGGATGGTATCGAGCGAGTTTGCCGTGGCGATGAACAGGACCTTCGAGAGGTCGTATTCTACTTCCAGGTAGTTATCGGTGAAGGTGGCGTTTTGCTCCGGGTCCAGCACTTCCAGCAACGCCGACGACGGGTCGCCGCGAAAATCACTGCTCACCTTGTCAATCTCATCGAGAATGATGACCGGGTTCGAGGCCCCGGCCTTCTTAATCTGGGCGATGATGCGGCCGGGCATGGCCCCCACGTAGGTTTTGCGATGCCCACGAATTTCGGCTTCGTCGCGCACGCCGCCGAGGCTCATGCGCACGTATTTGCGGCCCAGAGCGGTGGCAATGCTGCGTCCCAGGCTGGTTTTGCCCACGCCGGGAGGCCCGTAGAGGCACAGAATGGGCGCTTTCAAATCCTGCTTCAGCTTGAGCACGGCCAGGTATTCGAGGATGCGCTCCTTCACTTTTTCGAGGCCGAAGTGGTCGGCGTCGAGGATTTTCTTGGTTTGCTTGAGGTTGAACTTGTCCTTGGTGTACTCGCCCCAGGGCAGGTCGAGCATGAACTCGACGTAGTTCATGTTCACCGAATAATCGGGGGCCATGGGATTGGTGCGGGTCAGCTTCTCCATCTCCTTTTTGAAGTGGAGCGCCACGGCCTCGGGCCATTTCTTGGTTTCGGCGCGGGCTTTCAGGCGGTGCACGTCTTCCTCGGAGCCGTCCTGGCCCAGCTCGTCCTGCAGGGTTTTGAGCTGCTGGCGCAGGAAATACTCGCGCTGCTGGGCATCGATGCCGGTGTGGGTTTTCGAGCGAATGTCCTGCTTAATTTCCAGCAGCTCGGCCTGGCTGAGCAGGGCTTCGAGGAGCAGGCGGGCTTGCTGCTCGGGGTCGGCCAATTCCAGCAGGCGCTGCTTGGCGGGCAGGTCGAGCTGCACGTTGCTGGACAGGAAGTGCGTGAGGAAGGCCGGCGACTGAATGCCGTCGAGCATGGCCCGGGCTTCCATCGGAATCTCGGGGGTGAGTTCCAATACCTTGGTTGCGGCCTCGCGCAGGGCCTGCAAAAGGCCGAATTCGCCGGGGATTTCGGGGTTCAGCGATACTTCGGGGAAGTAGCTGACGCGGGCCACCAGCGGCGTGAAGCTCAGCTGCTCCTCCACCTTGAAGCGCACCTGGCCTTGCAGGATGATGGTAATCTGGCCATCGGGCTGCTCCAGCAGCTTGAGAATGCGGGCCAGGGTGCCCACGGAGTGCAGCTCTTCGGCGGTGGGCTCGTCGGCATCGGGGTTAAGCTGGGCTACTACGCCGAGGAGCTTGTCATCGGCGTAGGCTTTGCGCACCAGCTTCACGCTTTTTTTGCGCGTCACGGTCACGGGCAGCACCACGCCGGGGAACAGCACGGTGTTGCGCACCGGCAGAATGGGCAGCGTGGACGGGGCGTCGTCGCCGTGGAGGAGGTGTTCGGGGTCGGCGGCCATAATGGCGATGGCTTCGGGTTGGGAGTTAGCGTCGCTAAGCGTGCGAACCGGAGCCGCAGCGGAAGTATAAAAGGAGGCCAGATTCATGAAAGGGGATAAAGCAGAAGCAACGGCCGCAGGTGCCAGATTGGCAGTTTTGGGCCTTTTGATTGGGAAGATACAAGGTACGCTTTCCCGACGCGTTTGGCCTTCAAGGGCCGTGCCAGCAGGCCAAAACCGCCAAAGCGGCGCACCAGCCCCGGCGGCGGGCACCAAATATGGCTAATTCCCTAAATTGTTGGCAACTTGCGCAATATTTCATGTCGAAAACTCTACCCATGTCGGCTTTATTGCGTCGAAGCTGGTTGCTTTTGTTGCTGAGCGTGGCCACCGGGCTGCTGGCCGCGCCTACCGCGCAGGCCCAGCGCCGGCCCGCCAAACGGATTCCCGCCGCCGCCTCCCCTTCCGCCGATACCACCAGCGGCGGGGCATCGGCCGCGCCCAAAAAGGCAGTTGGCGCGCCGGCCAAAGCCAAGCCGGCCATCGCGCCCGGGACCTACCGCGTGCGCGGCCTCAACAGCCGCGTGAGCCGCAAGCTACACCTGCGGCCGGATGGTACGCCCGACTTCATTTTCATCAACAAATACCCGTTTTTTGAGGATAAGAAGGCGCTGAAGGCCATTAACAAGGCCGAAAAACGGCGGCAGTATCACCAGACGCGCCTGCTGCTGGAAGACTATGTGGCCAAGTTCGGGCCGGTCAACTTTGAGAAGAACACCAACATGCTCTGGCGGCTGGGCCAACTGCTGGAGCGCGACAGCCAGACCGTGAAAGCCAAGGCGTACTACCGCCTGGCCCTGAAGCACAGCCGCGCTGATACCAAGCGCGTGCAGCTTTACTACGACTCACTGGAGCAGAAAAACACCGACCTGTACGTGCCCCTGAAAACGTACTACGACCTAGTGGAGTACCGCAAGAATCTCAACACCTTCCACCCGCCCAAGGGCGTGTACACGAGCATGGGCGACGCCATCAACAGCAAGGCCCCAGACTACGGGCCGGCGCTGGCGGGCAATGATTCGCTGATAATTTTCAGCAGCAAGCGTAAGCGGCGCGGGCTGACCGGCGTGGTGGACGAGGACCTCTACACCTCGCACCGCGAGGGCGTGAGCTGGTCCGATGCCGAGCCGCTGCCCAAGCCCATCAACTCGCCCAACAACGAGGGCTCGGCCTGCCTGAGCAAGGACGGGAAGACGATTTATTTTGCCCGCTGCGAGTGCGCCACCTGCCACGGCAACTGCGACCTCTACACCGCCACGCGCGGCAAAGACGGCAAATGGAGCGCGCCCAGAAGCCTGGGGCCGATGGTGAATTCATTGGGCTGGGACTCGCAGCCGACGCTGTCGCAGGGCGAGGACACGCTGTATTTCGCGTCGGACCGGCTGGGCGGGTTTGGGCTGTCGGACATTTATTATACCCGCAAGCTAAAAAACGGGCAGTGGAGCCCGGCCGAGAACGTGGGGCCGGTGGTGAACACCCGCGAGAACGAGGTGAGCCCGTTTTATCACCCGCTCTACCATGTGCTGTATTTCAGCTCGCGGGGGCAATTGCTGAATTTCGGCGACTTCGACATTTACAAAACCTACCGCGTAGGCGGGCGCTGGCAGGAGCCCAAGAACATCGGCCCGCTGGTGAACGGCAAGGGGTCGGAGTATTACTTCACCATTGATAGGGAGAGTAAAAACCTGTACTATGCCCGTTCGGAGGCGCAGGAGATTAATAATCTGGACCTGTATTCCTTCCCTTTGCCGATGGAGGCGCAGCCGCTGGCCACCACCCGGGTGGAGGGCACGCTGCTGGATTCGGTGAACAGCAAGCCGCTGAAGGGCATTGTGAGCATTATTGATACCGATAATGGCGTGGAGGTGGCCAGCAAGTTTATCCGGCCCGATGGCACGTTTGACTTTGAGCTGATTGAGGGCTCGCACTACGCGATGCTGATTCAGAGCAACGATTTTTTCTCGGTGGAAAAGCAGTTTGCGCTGAAGGGCGACACGGTGATGACGCTGCTCACGAACAGCATCGACTACAAGCTGCCGCTGATTTTCAAGAACCTGGAGTTTGAGGCGGGTAAGGCCAACGTGCTGCCCAGCATGCACGCCACGCTGGACCGCATTGCGCTGTTTTTGGTGGACCATCCCACGTTCCGGCTCAGCATTTCGGGCCACACCGACACCAGCGGCGACCCCGATGTGAACGAGAAGCTCTCGCAGGACCGGGCCGAGGAAATCCGGCGCTACATCGAGCGCAAGGGCAAGCTGGCTCCTAATCGCATCGAGAGTTTCGGCTACGGCTCCAGCCACCCGCTCAAGGACGAGGTGACCGAGGCCGATGCCAAGGTAAACCGCCGCGTGGAGTTCAAGCTGGTGAAGCCCGATGGCGACAAGCCGGCCGACGGCGGCGGGGCCTGGAAGTAGGAGCGGCTTCTTCGAGCACTATGAAAACGGGCTCAAAAACAGGTTTCAGCCGCTACTCGACAGCTAATACCCGCACCGTTTTACCATTGAAGGCGGCCTCCTGGCCGGCCCGCAACCCTTTCAGCGCCACGGCGACCGGCGCGGCGGGTGATATGGCGAATACATCCGTCCCATCCAGCTTGCCGGCGCTGATGCTGATGTAGAACCGGCCCAGGCTGGTATGCACGAGGGCCCCGGGGCGCACGGTGTCGCAGGGGGCATCGGGGCTGAGGCGGGCGAGCTCGGCTTGCAGCTGCTGGGCCTGCTGCATGTGAGCGGCGTTGCGGTCGCGCTCGGCGTTGGCCATTTCGCGGCCGGTTTCATACTTGTCGCCAGCGCTGCTCTTGGTTTCGGAGGAGGAGGATTCCTGGGCGGCCTGCATGGCGGTGCGGGCGGCGGCAATGCGCTGCTCGATGAAGGCGTGGCAAAGGGCGTGGAGGGCGGGTTTGGTCATTAATTCGGCTTAATCAATACCCAGGACACTTTGGCGCTGGGAGTAGCTATTTCGGATGGCTCAATTGAATCTCGGTCTTTACCCATTGGGCCCCGTTGGAAGATGTATTCCAAGCCGATGTGCTCTTCTGTGCCAGCCGATGCGATTTGCATATTCTCCACAAATTCGTGCGGAGCTACCCGCACTGCTGGCACGGCAGCTTTCAATTGGCCCGATGTAGAGCCAACGTGAATGCCTGCTGCGGTTTTATAGGTTGGATGCAATACGATAAAGCCACTGACTTTCTTGGTTTGCTCACTCAGAAAGTAGATGAATAGTTTCTGCCCCGCACTGCTTACTGTAATGGCATCGGGCTTGCCGTTGCTGCCATCGAAGCCGTATTTGGCGAGGTAGGTTGGGGTGAAGGAAAAGCCCTGATAGGTCTCTTTTAGCTTCGCAATGGGCATCCCAATCCGCGCCTTGCCCACGGAGGTTTCGGTAATAGTCGGCACATCAGGAAAGGCGGCGGGCGGCGCTTGACTGATGCTGCCGGAGAGTAGCAGCCAGCAGCTGAAGAGGCTAAGAAACTTGCGCATGGGGCTAAGTTAAACGGATAATAATCCCTCCGCCACCTTCCTATCATTCCCCAGGCGCGGCACCTTGTTCTGGCCGCCCAGCCGGCCCAGGCTTTTCATGTAGCGCTGGAAGGCCCCGGTGGGTAGCAACGTGAGCTGTAGCGGCACGAGGATGTTGCCCCGACGCAGGTCGTCGTAGTAAGTGTTGCGGCGGCGAAGGGCCGTATCCAGCGCGGCGGCGAAGGCGGCGGGGTCGTGCGGCTCACGCCCAAACTCCACCAGCCACTCGTGGCGCGAGGGCGTGGCGGGGTCGTCGCTCACGAGCGGGGCCACGGTGAATTCGGTGACTTCGACCTCGGGGGTTTGGGCCATCACTTCGCGCAGGGCCTGCTCCACCTCCTCCCCTATCACGTGCTCGCCGAAGGCCGAGAGGAAGTGCTTGATGCGGCCCGTGACTACCACGCGGTGCGGGCGCAGGCTCACGAAGCGCACCGTGTCGCCGAGGGAGTAGCCCCACAGGCCGGCGTTGGAGGTGAGGACCACGGCGTAGTTGCGGTCCAGCTCCACGTCGGCGATGGTGAGGCGGGGTGCGTCGGGCTCGAAGAACCGCTCAGCGGGGATGAATTCGTAGAAGATGCCGCTGTTCAGCAGCAGCAGCAGGCCGGGGTTGCCGGGCTCGTCCTGGAAGGCCAGGAAGCCCTCGGAGGCGGGGAACAGCTCGATGCTGTCCACCGGCCGGCCGATGCTTTCGAAGAGCTTGGCGCGGTAGGGCTCGAAATTGACGCCGCCGTAGACGAACAGGTTGAAATCGGGAAACAGGTCCTTGATGGGCCGGCCGGTGCGGGCCGTGAGGCGGTCGAAATACATCTGCACCCAAGGCGGAATGCCGGATATCAGGGTCATCCGCTGGCCTAGCGTTTCGTCCACGATGCGCTCCAGCTTGGTTTCCCAGTCCTCGATGATGTTGGTGGCGTAGCTGGGCAGCTGGTTGCGGCGCAGGTACGCCGGCACGTGGTGGTTGGCAATGCCCGAGAGCCGGCCCGTGCGGATGCCGTGGTGCATTTCCAGCTCCGGCGAACCCGACAGGAATATCAGCTTGCCATCGAGAAACCGGCTGCGGCCGGTGCGGTAGATGTAGTACAAAAGCGCATCCCGGGCCCCCTCGATGTGGTTGGGGATGCTGTCCTTCGTAATCGGGATGTACTTGGTGCCGGAAGTGGTGCCGCTAGTTTTGGCCAGATACAGCGGCCGGCCGGGCCAGAGCACGTTGGCCTCGCCGGCCTGCGTGCGGTCGAAGTAAGGTTTTAGGGCCTCGTAGTCGCGCACGGACACCTGCCGGGCCAAATCGGCGGGCGTGCGGATGCTGCCTAGGTCGTGGGCGCGGCCAAAGGCAGTGCCGGCCGCCGTGGCGGTGAGTTTCGCCAGCAGCTCGCGCTGGGTGGTTTCGGGGCGGTGCTGCCAGCGCGCGTAGCGGCGGGCAATGTAGCGGGCCAGGGGCTGGCTCAGGGTGGCTTTCAATCCCATAAATCCGAAGTAAAAGGCCGTTGGAAGGGCTGCGAAGGTACGTTGGCCGAGGCCGGCCGGGGCGGCGTGGGCAACCTGCGTAGCTTGCCGCCGTTAGGGCTTGGGGCGGGCCGTTACGGCGGCAAGCTAAAGCGTAACTCACCACTTCACCATTTCCCAACTTACCACATCATGGCAGACCATGCAGGCAAAGCCGTCTGGAACGGCGACATCAAAGGCAGCGGCACCCTCACCACCGACAGCGGCCTCCTCAACGCGCCCTACTCGGTAGGCAGCCGCTTCGAAGGCAAGCCCGGCACCAATCCCGAAGAGCTCATCGGCGCGGCCCACGCTGGCTGCTACACCATGTACCTCACCAGCGTGCTCACCAAGCACGGCCACTCGGTCGAGAGCATCACCACGACCAGCACCGTGACGATGAACCCCAACAACGGCCACCCCGTCATCGAGCACATCCACCTCACCACCGAGGGCCACGTCACCGGCGGTAATATCACCGCCGACGACTTCCAGAAGCACGCCGAAGATGCCAAGGCCAACTGCCCGGTATCGAAAGTGCTGGCCGCCGTGCCCAAAATGACGCTGGAAGCGAAGTTTGTAGGCTAGGTTTCGCTGGTCGAACAATGAAATAAGAACGTCATGCTGAGCGTAGCCGAAGCATCTCTACCGCAGTAGTAATCAAGTTTACTATTGCGGGCAAGATGCTTCGCTATGCTCTGCATGACGTTCTTGCTTTTGCTGACTCTCGTTCTTTTCGGTCCCTGACAACCGACAACTAGCGACTAGCAACTAAATTTGTCCCTATGCCCACTGGTACCACTCGCATCCGCCTCCGCCCCGCCAACAACTCCCGCGTCCCGTTCTGGGGCCAACTCGCCATCGGCCTGTTCTGGCTTGCCTATGTACTGTTTGGGATATTAAGCAACACCGGCGCGACGGACTACCACTTCCTGCACTGGGTGTTCCTGGTTTTCACGTTCGTATACCTCGGCTACGTGCTGGTGAACAATGCCCCCATTTTTGGCACCCAGAGCTACCTCGAATTCACCCCCGGCTACATCGTGCACAAAAACGGCCTGTTCCGCCCCAAGCAGGTATTCGCCGCCGAGAACATCACCGCCCTGGAGCTTAAGCCCGCAGTATTGCGCGTGCGCCAGAAGGACGGCGAAATCTACGCCCTCAATCTGCGCGAGGTGAAAGGCAAAATGCGCAAAACGCGCTTCCGCGAGCAGGTGCGGGCCTTCGCCACCAAACACAACCTGCCCTTGCAGGAAGTTAGCCCGACGGCAGCCGCCTAAACAACATCCTTCAGCAACGCGAAGGGGCTCCAGATACTAATCTGGAGCCCCTTTGCTATTGATGCTGGTTTGACCGAGAGGCCCTACTTCTTGGCAAACTTCTTCCGCAACTCGTCCACTTGGTCGCGGAATTTCTTATCTGAATCCACCAAGTCCGACACGGTTTGCACGGAGTGCATCACGGTGGTATGGTCGCGGCCACCGAAGTGAAAGCCGATGGTTTTCAGCGTGTGCGCGGTGTGGTGCTTGGCGAAGTACATGGCAACCTGGCGGGCTGTCACCACTTCCTTTTTGCGGGTTTTATCCTTCAGCAAATCGACGGAGATGCTGAAATACGCGGCCACGGTCTTCTGGATGAAGTCGAGGTTGACCTCGGCCTCCACCTCCTCGATGATGTGGCGCAACGCCTGCTTCACCATTTCCAGGTCGATATCGCGCCGCGACAAGCTGCTCTGGGCTACCAGCGAGGCGATGACACCTTCCAACTCGCGCACGTTGGTGTGCACCGAATTGGCGAGGTAATCTACCACATGGTCCGGCGGAATATCGATGCCGTCCTGCTCCATCTTATTGCGGATGATGGCAACGCGCGTCTCGAAATCCGGACTTTGCACGTCGGCCGTCAGGCCCCACTTGAAGCGGTTCAGCAGGCGGTCCTCCAGACCCAGCAGGTCCTTGGGGGGTCGGTCGGAGGTCATCACAATCTGCTTGCCCGACTGGTGCAGGTGATTGAAGATGTGAAAGAACATCTCCTGCGTCTTGCCCTTATTGGCCAGAAACTGCACGTCGTCCAGAATCAGCGCATCAACCTGCAGATAGAAGTTCGCGAAGTCCTGCACCTGCGCACGCTGCACGCTGTCGATGAACTGATTGGTGAATTTCTCGGCCGATACATACAGCACGAACCGCTCGGGCGCGGTGGCCTTGATGTGGTTGCCGATGGCCTGCACGAGGTGGGTTTTGCCCAAGCCCACGCCGCCGTAAACCATTAACGGGTTGAAGCTGGTGGTACCGGGCTTGTTGGCCACGGCAAGGCCGGCCGAGCGGGCCAGGCGGTTGCAGTCGCCCTCGATGTAGTTGTCGAAGGTATAAGAGCCGTTGAGCTGCGACGGGACGAGGTTGCCGTCCATCGGCCGGGCCTGGTCGAAGGGGTTGCGGGGCGGGGCCATCGTATCGGCCCCGCCGCCGTTGGCGAAGTTGTTGCCGCGCGGCGTGGTGCGCACCGCGCCGGAGTTCACGTAGCGGGCCGAGGCGGCACGGGCGCTGCCGGCCAGCGGGTTGCCGGCGGTCGTGCCGGGCATGGGCTGGGGGGCGTCGCGCGGGTCGGGGGCGGCCTGCTTGCGGGTGGGCGGCAGGTGCAGGGCGCGGGGCGGCGTCTGGTCGTTGCCCTGGTCCACGACTACGCTGTATTCGAGGCGGCCTTCGGAGCCCAGCTGCTGGTAGAGGGCGCGGCGCAGCTCGTCCACGTAGTGCTCCTCCAGCCAGTCGTAGAAATAGGCGCTCGGCACCTGAATGGTGAGCACGTTGCCCTTCAGTTCGACCGGTACAATGGGCTGGAACCAGGTTCTAAAGCTCTGCTCCCCGATTTCCGCCGAGATGCTGCGCAAGCAGCCAGCCCAAACCGTGCGAAAATCCTTGAGCATTTGAACGTTTGAAAGGAAACCGGCAACAAACCGGGAGCAAAAAGAAGACCGAAATCAGCCGCCCAAAGCGGGCGTTATTTTTTAGAGGGGGACAAAATTGTGGAAAACTTCGCACTTAAAAAAGCCGAAATGGGCTTGTTTATGTCGTGCTTTTAGCAGGCCGCCCGAACCGGCACTACGGCAGCGCTTGCCAGCCCGGCGCGCTTATTTTTTGTTGAAAATTCATAATCCAACCGGCCCAGGTTGATGCCCGACCAGCCCACCTGATTGATGAGCGTGGAGTGGCCGTCGGGGCTGGCGATGGGCTCGGGCGCGTCCATGAACGTGTGGGTGTGCCCGCCCAGTATGAGGTCGATACCGGAAACCTGCGCGGCCAGCTTGCGGTCATCGAGCTTGGCCTCGGCGTACTTATAGCCGAGGTGCGAGAGGCAAATGACGAGGTCGCACTTTTCGGGGCCGCGCAGCTGGGCTACCATTTCTTTGGCCTTGGCCACGGGGTCGAGGTAGATAGTCTGACCGAAGTTTTTATCGGCCACCAAGCCACTCAATTCGATGCCAATGCCGAATACGCCCACCCGGATGCCCTGCTTGTCGAACACCTTGTAGGGCGCGAAACGGCCGGCCAATGGGGTCTTCGAGAAGTCGTAGTTGGCGATGAGGAAGGGGAAAGTGGCGTGGGGCAGCTGGCGCTGGAGGCCGTCGAGGCCGTTGTCGAAGTCGTGGTTGCCGAGGGTGCTGGCGTCGTAGCCCATCTGGCTCATGAGCTTGTACTCAAGCTCGCCACCGAAGAAGTTGAAGTAGGGCGTGCCCTGGAAGATGTCGCCCGAGTCGAGCAGCAGCACATTGGGCTCTTTGCTGCGAATGTCTTTGATGAGCGCCGCGCGGCGGGCCATACCGCCCAGCCCGGCCCACTGCCCGCCATTGTCGGGAAAGGGCTCGATGCGGGAGTGCATGTCGTTGGTGTGCAGGATGGTGAGTTTGAGCGGAGCCTTGGCGGTAGCGGCGGCTTCGGCCGAGTTGGCCAGGCCGCCCAGCACGGTGAGGCCGGCGGTGCCGAGGAGGGAGTTGCGGAGGAATTCGCGACGCTTCATGATTTAGAATTATGAATTAAAAATTATGAGTTATGAATTAAATTTTTGAAGCACAAACCATTGACTTTGATGGCTCGCAATTCATAATTTCTAATTCATAATTCTTAATTAGCCTTTACCCGGCCTTCGACGCGGGCCGTGATGGGCTGGCCGGCTTTGGTGAGGGCGCGGATGTGGTCGGCGATGGCGGTGCGGAGCAGCACGTTGGTGTGGCGCGGCGTGAGGGTTTTGAAGAACGAGAGGTTGTCGCCGCCAGTCGCCAAATAGTCGGAAATGGCAATGGTGTAGGTGCGGTTTTCGTTCACATCGAAAGGCTTGCCGCCGATGCGAATGTCCTTGGGCATGCCATCGAAAGTGACACTATAAGTAGCGCCGGACACCGCCATCTTGATGTGCGCGGCGTAGTCGAACAGCTGCTGCACCACCGGGCCGGGGGCATCAAGCACGACCAGCTCGTTCTCAAACGGCATCAACTCAAACACCGAGCCCAGCGTGACGGGACCGGCCGCGAAGCCGGCGCGCAGGCCGCCATTGGTCATCACACCCAAGTCCATGGGGGCTTTCAGCTCGGCGCTGGCGCGCTCGCGCTGCAGGTCGGCCACGAAGTTGGAGAGCGGGTTTTCGCCGGGGGCTTTGGTGAGCGGGGCCGGGGCGGTGCCCAGCACCTCGGTCATCTGAGCCGTTACCTTGTCGTGGTAGGGCGCAATGAGGGCGGCAATGGCGGGGTCTTCGGTCTGGGTTTTGCCCACTACCTGGCTCGTGGTGGGCGCGAAATGGGCAGTGGGTGCGAAGGCGGCGCGCTGGCAGCCGGTGGCTAGCGTCAGGGCCAGCAATAGCGGCGTGAAGGTGACCCGCAATGAATGGTGCAACATGAAATATGGAGGAAGCGGACGATACCCGATGGACACCGGGCGAAGTTGATGCAAAGTTACGATGTTAACCCGGCAGGCCGCCGCTCACAGCCGCGTCACCATGGCCGCTTCGGCCCCGGCGCGGTATCTTTCGGCCTGTTTTAACTGAGGTTCGTAGTTGCGGGAACCGCCGCACGCTATCCGTTGAAGCACTTGCTACCTATGTCCGACACCCTCACGGCCGCGCCCGTCTCCTTCGCCGAATTCCCGGCCGTTACCACTGCCGAGTGGCAGGCCCGCCTCACCCGCGAGCTCAAAGGCCAGGACCCGGCCACGCTGCGCTGGCCCCTGCCCGACGGCTTTAGCCTGGAGCCCTTTTACCACCGCGAAGCCCTCACAGCGCTGGGCGGCCCGCCCGCGCCCCTGCCCCACCCCATCGCGCCCTGGCTGAACGTGCCCGCCCTTGCCATACCGGCCGGCACTGACGGCCGCGCCCAGATTGACCAAGCGGCCAATGCCCTCGCCAATGGAGCCGACGGCATCCATTTCATCATTCACGACATCCCGGCGCTGGCCGTGCACTACCTGGCCGAGCAGCTGCCGCTGGCCCGCACCTTCGTGGGCTACACCGTGCTGGCCGCCCCCGATGAGCTCCTGGCTCAGCTGGTAGAAGCCGCGCCCGGCACGGCCCTGCGTGGTTTCCTGCGCTTTGCCCCCGGCCCCGTGCCCGAGGGGGCCGAGCTGGCCGACTACCGCGCCGCCCTGCGCCGCTGCGTGCGCCTGACCACGGGTATGCCCGATTTCCGCGCGCTGGCCGTGAACGGGGCCTTTTTTGGCAACCGGGGCGCTACTGCCACCCAGCAGATTGCCTTCAGCCTGAACACCGCCGCCGCCCTGCTGGCCGACCTGCCCGATGCCGAAACCACGGCCGCCGAAGTAGCCGCCACGCTGCACCTGCACGTGGCCATCATGCCCGGCTACTTCCTCGAAATTGCCAAGCTGCGCGCCCTGCGCCGCCTGTGGGCCACGCTGCTGCACAGCTTCGGCCTGCCGGCTGAGCTGAATGCCCACCTGCGCATCCACGCCATGACGGCCACCTGGACGCAGACCACCCTCGACGCGCACAATAACCTGCTGCGCCACACCACCGAGGGCATGAGCGCCGTGCTGGGCGGGGCCGATTCCTTATCCGTGGCCCCGTTCGACTGCCTGTTTGCCGAGGCCAACGAGTTTTCGGGCCGGCTGGCGCGCAACCTCTCAGTGCTGCTGCGCGAAGAGGCCGGCCTGGGCCGGGTGCAGGACCCCGCCGCCGGCTCTTATTATATTGAAACCCTCACCGACCAGCTGGCCCAGGAGGCCTGGGCCCTGTTTCAGCGCACCGAGGCGGCGGGCGGACTGCCGGCCGTGCGCGGCCAGCTCATCGAAGAAATCAAGGCGGTGGCCACGGAAACCTTCCGGCGCATTGCCAGCGGCCAGCAGGTGATTGTGGGCACCAACCGCTTCCAGAACAAGAACGAGCAGTTCCACTTTCACCCCAAGAAGCTCCTGCGCTCCGCCGATTTCGACGTGACGCGGGCCGCTTACCCCACCGAAGTGCTGCGCCTGGCCACGGCCATGCACTTCGAGCGCCGCGACCGCAAGAGCAAGCGCGCCGCCGTGGTGCTGCTGGGAGCCAACACCAACCAGGTTATCCTGGAAACGTTTCTGCAAACCCTGCAGGACCACGAGCGGCCCGAGCTGGCGGCCAGCCACCCCGCCGGCACGCTCTCGCTGCTCTATTCTTCGGCCGAGGAAGCGACCCTGATGTACGCCACCATCGAGCAGTTCCAGAAATTTGCCCGCTTCATCTACCAGATTCCGACCGAGAAGCAGCACTTCGTCCCGCCGGCGTTGCTCAGCTCTGACCTGGCTACCATGCACGAGGCCGTGCGCGTGTTCGGCTTCCAGGAAATGAAGGTGCAGGGCTATACCACGGAGGAAGTGCTGGCCCGACTGCAAGGGCGGTAGTCTTTCAATTATAAATTTTGAATTATGAATTATGAATGGCTAATCGGCTGCGGCCCACCATTCATAATTCATAATTTATAATTCAGAATTCCCTCATGAAGCCCGACTTCTCTTCGATTCCCTACGACGCCGCCCCGGCCCCCGCCGCTCCCGCTGCGCCCGAAACCGCTGCCACGCTCACGCCCGAGGGCATTGCCATCAAGCCCGTGTACGGCCCCGAGGATGTGGCCCACCTCGACCACCTGGGCTTTGGCGCGGGGCAGGCGCCTTACCTGCGCGGCCCTTATGCCAGCATGTACACCCAGAATCCGTGGACTATCCGGCAGTACGCCGGCTTTTCCACGGCCGAGGAATCGAATGCTTTTTATCGCCGCAACCTGGCCGGCGGGCAGAAAGGCCTGAGCGTGGCCTTCGACCTGGCCACCCACCGGGGCTACGACTCGGACCACCCCCGCGTGCAGGGCGACGTGGGCAAGGCCGGCGTGGCCATCGACTCGGTGGAGGACATGAAAATCCTCTTCGACCAGATTCCGCTCGGCGAAATGTCGGTATCCATGACCATGAACGGGGCGGTGCTGCCCGTGCTGGCCTTCTATATTGTGGCGGCCGAGGAGCAGGGCGTGCCGCCCGAAAAGCTGCAAGGCACCATTCAGAACGACATTCTGAAGGAGTTCATGGTGCGCAACACCTACATCTACCCGCCCGCGCCGAGCATGCGCATCATCGCCGACATCTTCAGCTACACGGCGGCCAAGATGCCCAAGTTCAACTCCATTTCCATCTCGGGCTACCACATGCAGGAAGCCGGCGCGACGGCCGATTTGGAGCTGGCCTACACCCTGGCCGACGGCCTGGAATACGTGCGCGCCGGCCTCGCGGCGGGCATGAAGATTGACGAATTCGCCCCGCGCCTGAGCTTCTTCTGGGCCATCGGCATGAACCACTTCATGGAGATTGCCAAGCTGCGCGCCGGCCGCCTGCTCTGGGCCAAGCTCATCAACCAGTTCAACCCCACCAACCCCAAAAGCCTGGCCCTGCGCACGCACTGCCAGACCTCGGGCTACTCCCTCACCGAGCAGGACCCCTACAATAACGTGGCCCGCACCGCCATCGAGGCCCTCGCGGCCGTGCTCGGCGGCACCCAGAGCCTGCACACCAACGCCCTCGACGAGGCCATTGCCCTGCCCACCGATTTCTCGGCCCGTATCGCGCGCAACACCCAGCTCTACCTCCAGCACGAAACCGACGTGACCAAAGTGGTGGACCCCTGGGGCGGCAGCTACTACGTCGAAACCCTCACCCACGAGCTGGCCGACCGCGCCTGGGCCCTCATCCAGGAAGTGGAAGGGCTGGGCGGCATGGCCAAGGCCATCGAAACCGGCCTGCCCAAGCTGCGCATCGAGGAAGCCGCCGCCCGCAAGCAGGCCCGCATCGACTCGGGCAAGGAAATCATCGTGGGCGTGAACAAGTACCAGACCACCGAGAAAACGGAGGTCGAAGTGCTCGACATCGACAACGACGCCGTGCGCGAAAGCCAGATTGCCCGCCTCAAAACCATCCGCGCCACCCGCGATAATGTGGCCGTGAAGGTGGCCCTGGCCGCCCTCACCGAAGCCGCCGGCGTACGCCTTGAGGAGTTAGGAGTGAAGAGTGAAGAGTTAAGAGTTGATTCAGCCGATGCTTCTGCCCCAACTCTTAACTCTCAACTCTCAACTCATAACTTATTGGCGCTAGCCATAGAAGCCGCCCGCGCCCGCGCCACCCTCGGCGAAATCTCCGATGCCCTCGAAGCCCAGTTTGGCCGCCACCAGGCCACCACGCGCACCGTGGCCGGCGTGTATTCGCAGGAGATGAGCCACAACGCCGCCTTCGAGCAGGCCCGCGCGGCGGCCGAAGCCTTCGCCGCCCGCGAAGGCCGCCGCCCCCGCATGCTGGTGGCCAAAATGGGCCAGGACGGCCACGACCGCGGCGCCAAAATCATCGCCACCAGCTTCGCCGATGTCGGCTTCGACGTCGACATTGCCCCCCTCTTCCAAACCCCCGCCGAAGTAGCCCGCCAGGCCGCCGACAACGACGTGCACGTCGTGGGCGTGAGCAGCCTCGCCGCCGGCCACAAAACCCTGCTCCCCCAGCTGCTGGCGGAGCTGCGGCAGCTCGGCCGCGAAGACATCCTGGTCATCGCCGGCGGCGTCATCCCCGCCCAGGACTACCAGTTCCTCTACGATGCCGGCGTGGCCGGCGTGTACGGCCCCGGCACGGTCATCGCCACCGCCGCGCTAGAGATTCTGGCGAAGCTGGGGGAGTAGTTGCCCCAGCGCGGTTGGCTGGCGTCAATCCATCTTAGTTAAAAGGCCCGCTCCCAACAGCGGGCCTTTTTTGTTCGCCATAATTTCTGAGCTTGCAGGCTAATCCCCTTTCTTATGAATCTCTTTACCACGCTCGACCGCCTCAAAGCCGACCTCGATGCCCTGCGCCCCCTCGCGCCCGAACAGGAGCAGCGGGTGCTGCAAAAGTTTCGGCTCGACTGGAATTATAACTCCAACGCCATTGAGGGCAACTCCCTCACGCTGGGCGAAACCCGCTCGCTACTCCTGCACGGCCTCACGGCCGAAGGCAAGCCCCTGCGCGACCACCTCGACATCAAAGGCCACAACGAAGCCATCCTCGGCCTCGAAGAAGTGGTGCACGACGACCGGCCCCTCACCGAGCAGTTCATCCGCGAAATGCACCAGGTACTGCTCGGCGAGGAGCACTACAAGCCCGCCCACACGGCCAGCGGCCAGCCCACCCGCCAGCGCATCGTGCCCGGCCAGTACAAGTCCAGCACCAACAACGTGGTCACCGCCACCGGCGAAACCTTCTATTTCGCCAGCCCCGAGGAGACGCCCGCCCGCATGCACGACCTCCTCACCTGGTACCGCCAGGAGACGGAAGCGCCCACGCTACACCCCGTCGCGCTAGCCGCCGAGTTTCATCACCGCTTCGTCAGCATCCACCCCTTCGATGACGGCAACGGCCGCATGTCGCGCCTGCTCATGAACCTCATCCTCATGCGGCACGGCTACCCCATCACCGTCATCAAAGCCGACGAGCCCACCCGCAACCGCTACCTAGCCGCCCTCTCCGCCGCCGATGCCGGCGACCCCGAACCTTTCCTCCGTTTCATCATTGAAAACGTGGAAGCCTCCCTGCAACTCATGATTCGCGCCGCGAAGGGCGAATCCATCGAAGAACCAAGTGACTTGGATAAGAAGCTTGCGCTGCTGAAGAAGCAGGTGTTAACTAATGAGGATACAATCGAAAAATCTTGGAATATGGACCTCCAAGTATCTTTTTTCGATGCACTTATTGATAGATTGATTAGTGACCTCACGACCCAAACAAGCCGCTTTGACGCTTTTTTTCTGGAGAAGTTTTTCTCAGGAGGGGTGTTCTATGTAGGTGCTAAATTGCCAGTAATTAAGGAATTCTCTATGATATCTAATGTAAAAGAGACTATCAAGAGGGGTCTAAATAAATCAGCTGTTTTAGCCGATACAGTAACCTTTAGTATAGCATGGACTGGTTTTCGTCAACGTCGTAAGTCGTTTGACTTACGTTTACTAATTGATTTCCTTTTTGCAGAACACGAGTTTGGAATAGCTGTAAGTATAGATGAGTTATTAGATGGAAAGCCTGCTTATTCTGACCATGACAAAGCACTAGTCTTTTTTGATTCTATTTACTTAAATGATTATGCTTCGATAGATTATTACGACCTCAACTACCAGTTCGCCAACAAAGTCTACGACTTCATCGCTGCCAAAGTAGCCGAAGCCGACTCCTCCCCCAGCTAACCCCAGGCCCGCCCCACCCGGCGGGCCTTTTGCGTGCCCGCGCCGCCTTCCGGGCTGCCCCTGGGCCTTGCCGGGCCTCCCCGGTGCCTTGGCGGGCCTCCCCTGCGTCTTTACGCCCTCCCCCGGTGGGTTTACGCCATTCCCCGGTGGGTTTACGTGGGCGTAAGGGCGCGGGGGAAGGGCGTAAACCCACTAGGGAAGGACGTAAACCGATGGGGCAAGGGCGTCGAGGCGTGGGGGAATGCCTACATTGGGTGCTCAACTTTACCCATTCATTGTCAACCCCATGAAAAAAGCTACCACTGTGCTGCGGCACTATTCGTCCTCGGCGGCGGCCATGCGCCAGGACATGCGCACCATGCAGGCGCATTACCTCAGCCACCAGGCCGCTTTCCAGGCCTTCAATCCGGAGTTTGATGCGGCATTTGGAACCGATTGGCTGGCCGCGATTGACCTGGCCGATACCACCCCCGACAACACCGTGCGGGTGGGTGAGCTGATGGAGGACACTGCCGAAGTGGCCAGCGCCATGGCCCAAGCCCAAGGGGCCCTGCAAAGTCTGTTTTACTTCGTGGGCCGCGCCTATCCACACAACGTCGGGCGCATGGCCACCTACGGCCGCAGCAATTACGAAACCGCCCGCAACAGCCACGACAAGATGCGGACGCTGCTCCAAACCGCTTTTGCCTCGGCCACCCGCGACAAAACCGACCTCGCCGCCAAGGGCTACACCGCCGCCCAGCTGGCCACGCTGGGCACCCTCGTCACGGAGCTGGCCGATACCAACACCACCCAGGAGGTGAAAAAAGGCACCAACCAGGAGGGCACCGACCACTACCTCACCACCCAAAACCTGGCCTACGGCTTCGGCCAGGAGGCGAGCGCGGCGGCCAAGGTGCTCTTCGCCGCCGATGCGGCCACGCTGAAGCTGTTTCGGCTGAGCGGGCCGGCCGCGCCCGCCGGCCCCGAAACCCACGAGCTGACCGTGGCCGCCGGGGCGCTGGGCAGCGTCCTGTTCAGCACGCCGCTGCTGGCCACCACCCGGCTGCACCTGCGCTTGGCCGTGCCCCAGCCCGCGCAGGTGGCGCTGGTGGGCCGCGTGCTGGCGGCCGGCAACAGCCTCCGCGCCCACGCCACCCTCACCACCAGCGGCAGCGAGCTGGACACCACGGCCGAGGCCCTGGGGCCGGACGGCCAGTGGCTGGAGGTGTTCAACGACAGCGATACGCCGGTGCGCGTCGAAATCGCGGTGCTGCACTAAGCCGCATTGCTTTTCATCCATCAAAAAAAGGCCCGGATGCTATATCCGGGCCTTTTTTTGATGAAACAAAACCGTGCCTAGCGCACCAGCAGCGGGGCCGTGGCGGGCTGGCCATTGCCCAGGGTAGCGCGCAGCTGGTAGAGGCCGGGGGCCAGCCCGGCCAACGACACCGGGCAGTCGCCGGCCGTGGCGGGCAGCGCCTGCTGGCGCACGGTGCGGCCCAGGGCATCGAGCACAGCGAGCTGGCCGCCGCCCACCGGCAGCCGCAGCGTGACCGAGCCGCTGGCCGGGTTGGGGTAGGCGGCCAGGGCCAGGCCGGCCGCAGCCGGGCGGGCGGCCGTGAGGATGCCGCCGGCCGTGAGCTTGGCCATCAGCACATCGGCTAAGCCCGTGGAAGCGGCGGTGGGCAGCGCCCCAAACGCGACCGTGCCCCCGACATCGCCCACGAGGTAGGCATTGCCGGCCGCATCGGTCCCGATGCTGGTGGCCTGGCACCCATCGGCACCGGGGGTAGTGGTGGCACCCACGCCCTGGCTGGCCCACACGGCATTGCCCTGGCCGTCGTAGCGCACCACAAACAGCTGCGGGTTGAGGGCGTAGAGGGTGGTGGCCCCGAAGACGGCCGTGCCCCGCAGGCGGCCGACGAGGTAGCAGCCGCCGCGCCCGTCGTAGGCCACGCCGAAGGCCAGGCTGGGGCCGGAATTGGTGCCCGCGCCGTTGGCCGCGCCGGTGGGGTTGATGCGCCGTTCCCACAGCGGTGCGCCCTGAGGCGTGAAGCGGGTCAGGAACAGGGTGCTGCCCAAGGGGCCGCCAATCCCGCCCCCGGTCGCCACGTATTCGCTGGTGGCACTCACCACGGCCGAGCCGCTGGCGTCCACGGTTACGGCTTCGGCGAATTCGTCGGAGGCCCCGCCCACCGACGCGGCCCAGACGGGGGTGCCGGTGGCATCGAGCTTGCACAGGAAAATGTCCAGGGTGCCATAGAGGCTGGTCACGGTGGCAGTCCCGAACTGCCGGGTGCCGCTGAACGAACCCACGAGGTAGGCATTGCCGGCGGCATCCAGGGCCAAGCCCCGGGTGGTGTCGCCCCCGCCGCCGGTACCCACGATGCGACTTTGCAGGATGCCGCCCGCCGGCGAAAACTTATAGTAGAACACGCCCGTGCCCGCCACGGCCGGCCCGCCAAACGCCACGGCCGTGCTGGCGTTGCCGGCCACGGCCACGTTGCCGCTGGCATCGGTGGCCAGGCTGCCGACAGAGGTGCCGGCCCCGCCCTGGCGCACCCACTGCGGCTGGCCCTGGGCATCGAACTTGGCCAGGTAGGAGTCCTCGAAGGCGCTGGTGAGGGTGGTGCCGCCCACCGTAACGGTGTTCCTGAAGGAGCCCGCGAGGTAGGCATTGCCGGCCCCGTCCACCGCCACGCGGCCGTCGAGGGTATTAGGGTATCCGCCGCCCTCTACCGGGCGCGCCCAGAGCACGGTGCCCGTGGCGCTGTATTTGGCCAGAAAGTAGTGCGCCGCCCCGGAGCCGGCCGTGAGCACGGTGGTGCCCAGGGTGAGGGTGCCGGTGTAGTTGCCGGCCACGTAGCAGCTGCCATCGGCCGCCACGGCCAGGTGGCGCCCGCTGCCGAAGCTGCCCGTGGGCGAGGTGCTGCGCTGAACGCGGGCCCAGGCGGGGTCGGTTTGGGCCCGGGCGGTGGGAGCGGCCAGCAAGCCGGCGGCAGCCAGCACGGTGAGGCAGGGCAGCGCGCATGGGAACAAGGTAAAAAGGGACATAAGCGGAATGGGGAAAGGGATGAAAGGAAACCAGCAAAGCCGCCGGTCAGGGGCGACCTTATTTCGAATATACTCCCGCCGGGCCAGCAAGTTGCGGCCCCGGCAACTGCCGGGTTTACTTTAAAATCAAATATATTATTTATATGATTCTATAAAATTCTTATCTAAGTTTAAGGTAGAATCGTGTCGCCCGGCCCTTGAGGTGCCGCTGGGCCGTTGGCTATGCTGCTGAAGGATGCCCTGGAGCAAGGCGGGTCGGTTTAATCAATCCTTCTCATTTCCCCACAATTCCCACACTCCCTTACCGCTATGAAACACTTCCTCCTCTCCGTATTGCTATTGATTGGCCTGGGTGCCTGGGCCCAGCCCACCGCCTGGACCTACGCCCTGCCCGCCACCGCCGGCGTGGCCGCCGTGGCCGCCGATGCCGACGGCAATACCTACGTCACGGGCAGCTTCGTGGGCGGCACCGCGCAGCTGGGCGGCACCACCATCAGCAGCAGCCTGCCCGGCCGCTGCCTCTACATTGCCAAGCTCAACCCCCAGGGCCAGGTGCTGCGCGTGACCAAGCTGGAAGGGGCCGAAGAAGGCAGCAACACCACCGACATTGTAGTGGATAAGGACGGCAATACCTACATCAGCGGCCGGCTGCACGGCACCATCACCTACGCCGGCGGCCAAACGGTGGGCGTCATCGCCGAGAATTTCGGCTACTCCGTGATGCTGGTGAAGTGCGGGGCCAACGGCCGCGTGCGCTGGGTGAAACAGGCCAGCGGCAACCAGGGCGGGGCCTACGGCTCCAGCCACGGCACGGGCGTGGCCGTGGACCGGGCCGGCAACAGCTACATCAGCGGCGACGTCACGGGCGGCAACGTTACCGCCGATGCCATTGTCATCGGGTCGCGCCGCCGCGATGGCTTTTTGGCGAGCTACGACCGCAACGGGCAGATACGCTGGGCCAAGGCCCCGTTCAGTCTCAAAGGGGCTTTGGGCTCGAGCTTTGCGCTGGGCGTGGCCGTGGACAATGCCGGCCACTGCTACCTCAGCGGCCACACGGCTGGCGGCTGGCACCTGGATAACGTGTCGCTGCCCATTGGCCCCGATTCCGACTATTTAGCACTGTTCGACTCGGGCACCGGGCAGGTGCAGTGGGGCAAGTACGTGCCCAGCAACAACTGGGGCGGGGCCCTGGCCATCGATAAGCAGGGCGACGCCTGCATCGGCGGCGATTTTATGGGCACGGCTGACTTCGGCAACGGCGTCACCCTCACCAGCACCGCCCCCACCGGCTACGTGGCCCGCTACGATGCCACCGGCGATGTGGACTGGGCCACGGCCGTGAATACCTCGGTAAAAGGCATAATTGTCGACCAGCAGTCGCGCAAGGTATTCGTGACGGGCAGCGCCGGTACGCAGGCCTACCTGACCCGCCTCAATGCCAATGGCCGCGTGCAGCAGCAGGAATTGGTGGACGGCCCCGGCACCAGCGGCGGCACCAGCATTGCCATCGATGACCAGAACAACGTGTACACCGCCGGCTCCTTTACCGGCAGCTGCCACTTCGATGCAATAACCCTGAACAATACCACCACGCAAGGCTATGTGGCCCGCTATGGCAGCCGCCTGCGTGGCCACGGCCGGGACGACAACGACTTTCGCGCCCCGGCCCTAAACCTCTTCCCCAACCCCGCCCAAAACCAGCTCACCCTGCGCCTCGATAACCAGGCCCCGGCCGGCCAGGCCACGCTGTACGACCACCTGGGCACCCCGGTAGCCACCCGTTCCATCCAGGCGGCCGCGGCCGATATCCACTTCGATACCTCGGCCCTGCCCGATGGCCTCTACGTGCTGCGGGTGGCCACGCAGGGCAAAACCACCTCCCAGCCGGTGGTGGTGCAGCATTAGCGCGGGCAGCGCTTACCTTGTGCGCTCCGGCCGGCTGATGCAGCGGGCCGGGGCGTCACTTTTTTCCCGCGTTGCTATGCACCTGCTCAGCCAACTGCTCATCGGCCTGGTGGCCCTCATTCACGCCTACATTCTGTGGCTGGAAATGTTTGCCTGGACCACCCGTGGCCCCAAAACCTTCCGTTCCCTGCGCCCCGAGCTGTTTGCGCCCACCAAAGTGCTGGCCGCCAACCAGGGCCTCTACAACGGTTTTCTGGCCGCCGGCCTCGTCTGGGCGCTGCTGATAACGGACCCGGCCTGGCACCGCAACGTGGGCGCGTTCTTCCTGGGTTGCGTGGCCGTGGCCGGCATCTACGGCGGATTCACGGCCGGCAAGCGGATTATTTTGGTGCAAACCGTGCCCGCCCTGCTGGCCCTGGCGGCCCTGCAAATGGCCTGATTCTGGCGCTTGCCTTAGTCGCGCGAGCGGAAGGCAAACGGCACCGACATGGTGCGGGCCACGCGCACGGGCTTGCCACCCACAAGGCCGGGTGTCCACCAGGGCATGAGGCGAATCACGCGCAGGGCTTCTTCGTCGAAGCCATGGCCGCAGCCCTTGGCCACTTCCGCATCGACGATGCGGCCCTGCTGGTCCACTACAAAGCTCACGTACACCATGCCCGACAGGCCTTGCTTGAGGGCTTCTTCGGGGTAATGGGCCGTTTGGCGCACGAAAGCGTAGTAGGCCGACTCACCGCCCGGAAAGGACGGCAGCACCTCTGAGAACTTCAGTACGGTGGATGCGTTGGCGGCTTCCGCTTCGGGGGCCGGGGCTACGGGCACCGGGCCGGTGGGCGCGGCCACGGCTTTGGTGAGCGACTGCATTTTCACGGTCAGGGAGTTGCCGGCCGCCACCGCCAGCGTCTGGTCGCGGTAGCCCTGGCATTTGAACAGCAGCACGGATTTGGTGCTGGTGAGGGCCAGCAGGAAATCGCCGGCGGCGTTGGTGCTGGTGGCCTGGGGAGTGCCCTGCACCGCCACGAATACGCCCGGCAGCGGCACTCCTACCTCGTTGGTAACGCGGCCCGCCACGGCCGGGGCCGCCGAAGCGGTGGCCGGGCCTGCGGTGGATTTCGAAGCCGGTGATGGGCCGGCAACCAATAATTGCGCAACGACAAGCAGAGTAGAGAGCAGCATAAGCGGTGGGATTTTGGTGAAGAGAATGAGTGTTTGCAAAGCAGGGGCACGGGAAAGTTCATTGCCTGACCAGACCACAATCGTTTTCAGTAGAAAACGGCGAATGGACGGTTGAAACAGGCTAAAAACCTGTTTCCATCAATTGATTTTTTCCGGGCACAAGGCAAATAATTCGCAGAAGGCAAACGTTTGCCCTTCTTACTTTCTTTATAAAGAAGGAGCTGTCAGCGAAAGGGATTCGTTCGTTAACTGCGTTTATTTCAAAGCAAATTAACAATAAAATGCCCACAAATCAAATCAATAGCCTTTTGTACAGGACTCACGTTTTCGAAAAATATTCATAATCCCTGATTAAACCGAGCCGCATTTACAAATGAACTATTCCAAGTAAAATTTATCGCGAAGCCAATTTCACAAAAACATGGCGTGACAAGGGCAGTGTGCACAAAAAAGCCCTGCCACCACGCCGGCAGACGTGGTGGGCAGGGCCGGAGCGGCAGATGCCGCCTTGTTTTCAGGAAATTACGTTGAGGCTATTGCGCCGGCTGGGGCTCACCGCCCAACAGGGCCCAGGCTTGCGCGTTGCCCTGCTGGCCGGCGAGGTGCAGGGCGGTGAGGCCCCGGGCATCGGCAATGGTGCGGTCGGCTCCGGCATCAAGCAGGAGTTGCACCAGCTCGTTGCGGCCAAACATGGTGGCGAACATGAGGGCCGTGCCGCCGCTGGCGTTTTGAATATTGAGGCCAGCCCCGTGGGCAATGAGCTGTCGGGCAATGCCGGGGTAGCCCTTGAAGCTCACGCCCATCAGGGCAGTGTTGCCGCCGAGGTCCTGGGCGTTGGGGTTGGCCCCGGCATCGAGCAGGAAGGTGGTGGCATCGGGGTGGTTGTCGTAGGCTGCCAGCACGAGGGGGGTGAAACCCTTGGGGTTGGCCGTGTCGACAGCGAGGCCGGTGGCCAGCAGGTCGCGCAGGGCGGGCACATCGCCACGCCGGGCGGCATCAAACAGGAGGTCTTCGGAAGGGGCAGCGGTGGAATCCATGAATGGCAGGAATCTGGTAAGAAATACGGAACGGGCGTGGCCGGGCGGACACCCCGGCAGCGCTTACGGATTGCGCGGGCATTTGATATGCGGCACGGGACTGACGGCGGGTTTCCGGCCTCAAAAACAAAGCAGCACCACGAGCGCGAGCACGGTCAGCAATGCGCCCACGGCGGCGGTGTTCACGTAGGTTTCGGGGGAGTGACCGGGCCAGGTGCCCACGGCCGCTACGGCCGCCAGCAGCAGCGGCAGCAGAAAAAAGGCCCCGTAGATGGTGCCGCCGTAGGGCCGAAAAGGGGCCGGGCCGTCGGGCGAGGCGGGCGCGCTGATGCGCTGCACAATGCCCAGAATGGGCGTTTGCCACACGGTGATGGCCTGGCCGGTGCGCACGCGGTGGCCGATGGCGCTGGGCAGCCGGAAGCTGGTGTGCGCCGTGTGCACGCGGTAGGCCACCTCGGGGGCGGAAAGCGCGGACGGCACCGATACCGGGAAGCGGCTCTGGACGGTTTCGTGGGCGTATTGGCGCAGCGGCAGGGTCCAGTCGAGGCCCAGCAGCAGGCAGCAGGCCAGCAGCGCCACGTTGAGGCTGCGGGCAATGCGGGCGTAGTGGTGCCAGCGCGCCTCGGCGGCGGCGTAGTGGGCTGGCAGCGCGGCTTCGGCGGGCTCCTGGGCCAGCAGCACATCGTAGGCCAATCGGCGGCGCGGGTGGCTGATGATGCCGTAGCCGGCCTCTACCTCGGCGAGGCGGGATTTCATGGCGGGGTCGGCGGCCAGGCGCTTGAGGCGGGTGCGCTGGGCCAGGTAGGCCTGCACGATTTCCGACGCAGTGGCCGTGGAGTCGACGCCCAACAGGCGGTAATAATTCTGCATATCGAAAGCGCGGCGAAGCCCTAAAATACAGAGTGCCGGGCTATTTCAAAACGCAACTCTGCCACGGGCTATTGTTTGGGCAACACCAAACCCCGCGCTAGGCCGTGGCAACAGCAGCCACGATGCGGAATTGGCGGCCGGCCGGCCGTACTTCGCATTCTTATGACGACTGATTCGGCCACTGCCCTTGCACTGCATCCACCCGCCCAGGCCGCCGCGCCCGCCTGGAGCGTGCTCGACGTAGCCGAGGTGCGCGGCCGCTCGCGGCTGGTGGCCTGCAAAAACATTCAGCCGCTGAAGCTGCTGCAACCGGCCTCGCCCAGCCGCGCCGCCCACGTGGTGCTGAGCAGCTACGGCGGCGGCCTGGTAGCGGGCGACGTCATCCGGCTGCGCATCACGGGGCGGGCCGATTCGCGGCTCATCATCAGCACGCAGGCCAGCACGAAGGTTTTTCGGTCCATCGATGGGGCCGTGGCCGAGCAGCACACCGTGGGCGAGCTGGGCGAAAATGCCCTAGCCGTGGTATTCCCCGACCCCGTGGTATTGCAGGCCGAAAGCCGCTACCGGCAGGTGCAGGCGTGGCAGTTGCAGCCCACTTCCCTCCTGCTGCTGGTCGATTGGTTTCACTCCGGCCGGATGGACCAAGGCGAGCGGTTTGCCTTCACATCCTTACACTCGGAATTGCGCGTACGGGTGGCCGGCCGGCTGGTACTGCTGGACAGGTTTGGGTTTGAGCCCGCGGAAAATATTGCCACCTCACCGGCCAATTTCGCGGGGTATCAAACCTTCTTCTCAGTGTTTCTGGTGGGTAGTCCCGGCGATGCCAAGTTTCAGAAACTGTCTGAGATGCTGGCGCGGCAAAAGATGCCTGGTGGCACGGGGCCGCATTTCAATATCAATAGCCAAGAATGCGCGATTTCGGTGGCGCGGGCGCGGGAGAATGTGTGGGTGCTGCGAGCCGCCGCGCACAGCCGCATGGCCTTGCAGCCGCTGTGCGATGAGATTCTGGCGGCGCTGGCCGATGGGGAATTGCTGGGCTATAACCCGCTGGCGCGGAAGTATTAGCGCCGGTCTTCGCGCACGGCGGCCAGGGCGCGGGCTTTGGCGGCTTTGATGTGGGCAATGATTTCATCCAACCCGTAGCCGTCGGTGGCGCGGGCGAAGAGGAATGGGCCTTCGCCGCGCATCTTCTTCGAGTCGCGCTCCATCACACCAAGGTCGGCTTTGATAAGGTCTTTGAGGTCGATTTTGTTGATAATGAGCAGGTCGGACTGCGTGATGCCGGGGCCGCCCTTGCGCGGGATTTTGTCGCCACCCGACACGTCGATGACGTAGATGGAATAGTCCACCAGCTCGCGGCTGAAGTGGGCGGCCAGGTTGTCACCGCCGCTTTCCACGAAAAGGTAATCGAGCCCGTAGTCGAAGCGCTGCATGAGGCCTTCGAGCGCGTCCATGTTCAGGGAAATATCCTCCCGAATGGCGGCGTGCGGGCAGCCGCCGGTTTCGACGCCTACAATGCGGCTCTCATCCAAAGCGCTGTGGCGGATGAGAAATTCGGCGTCTTCGCGGGTAAAAATATCGTTGGTGACCACGCCCAGTTCGAACTCGTGGCGCAGGCGCTCGCACAGGGCTTTGAGCAGCGCCGTCTTGCCCGTGCCCACCGGCCCGCCGATGCCCACCGTGAAGGCGCGCTTGCGGAAGTTGCGGTAGCTGGGCAGCCGCCGCGTTTCGCGCTCATTGAAGTCGCCGGGGGATTCGTAGGCTTCGTGCTGGTGGCCGTGGAGGAGAAGGGCAAGTTTTTCGACAAAAGCCATTTGGAGAAAGTTAATTGTAGGGGCGGGGCTTGCCCCCGCCCGTCGTTGGACGGAATCGTTGAACAAGTGCGAACGTCCGGGCGGGGGCAAGCCCCGCCCCTACTC
>NZ_JBCEVZ010000017.1:0-91313 GCF_038448715.1 Hymenobacter segetis
TTCTGCATTATCGCTGACCTTCGCTAACACCGGTATCAACATCACGGAAAACGCCAGAACGATGCCGTTGCCAAACCAGTTAATTATGCTATACACCAACAAGCCAACGCCATGCGTTACGCCATATACCAGCTTCCCCACGGTGCTGACATGGCTTGCCTCGAGGGATTGGTTTGCAGCGTTTAGTCGCACCGCATTGCCAGGGGCCATCATCACTACGCCGAAAGCGATAACGGCCAGCAGCAACAGGCCTAGCCACCAAAAACGGGTTGTTTTGTTGCGCAGGTTGAGCAATGCCCCTACTCCCACCCCAAACACGGCCAGCATGGCCGCAATAAAGTTGGTGCCTATCAGCAAAACCGTCATGAGTGCCGCAGCAGCCCAGTAGGCCCGGCTCACCTGTTCGTCCTGAAATGTGCGCATCACCAGCAGCAGTACAATGGCTCCCATGCTGATACTCATTTGGTAAGCCCAGTTGGCGTTCAGCCAAAACAGTGCTTCTGAAGTGCTGGGCAACTGGTACAGGTACAACACCATCACGGTGCACGTCAGCACCAGCGTTGCCAGCTTATCCCGCGTTAAGTACTTCATCAGCAGCCACACACTAACAATCATACTGCCCAGCCCGAGCCAGCAGGGTATCCAATACAAATCGAATCGGTTGTGAATTACTGGACTCAGCGGGCTGACCATTATCGCATTCGTCGTGTACAAGCCCTGCCACTTCATGTAAAAGTGTTTTTGAAATTCCAACCAGCCTAAGTGTTTGTAGAGGCTGGAGAAAACGTAGTCATCGGCACCCGGATGGCTATAAAAAGACAGCGCCAAAAAGGGAAGAACACTGATAAAAGCCAGTGCCAGGAAAAACACTTGATAAAGCCTGGTACTGTTGGGGATGAATTTGGCCGGATGGTCCATTGGGCAGTGGTCTATAATTTAGGAGTGAAGTTGTAAATCAACAAGTGTCTTTTACTCAACAGTGGTGCGCGTGCTGGAGTAGTGAGTGTATCGGGTGCATTGCCAGGTAGCGCGTTCGAGACAGGCATGTGGGTGAAGCAGGCCGCTCTCCGGCGCGGGTTGGGCTGGCGGCAGTATCCGAAGCGACTCAATATGCCCAAGCAATGAAGCGGCTGGCCGGCTGCATCTCGCCCCAGGTATCGTGCGAGCCAAGGCCGTTTCGTGCCGGCTGATAGCCGGGCTGCTAAAAAATGCGTAACGCTGCCTCCGCTGCCGCGACGCTGGCTGGCCATGGCGCGGGCCTCGTGCCGCATTGTGAATTGGTTGGTGGAATACCGGGACGTAGCCACGGTCCGGTCTCTGTGGGCAGCTTTGTCCCAAAGCTGACAGTCCTCCCCACACCAGGGGAAGAGGTACGCTAACGTGTTGCACGTCTGCAAATAGCCCTAGCCTTTTGGCGGCAGCAATTTCTGAGAGTACCACGGTGCTCACGCGTAGGATGATGCCGGCCCAAGCACAATGGCACTAGCGGTATTGGCAAAACCCGTAGTTGCCCATTGCACCAATGTTTGGGCGTGGCCGCGCAAAAACGCTGCTCGTTTAGCAACCGCCTGGCGATGTATAGCGCTCGAATTAAAATTACTATTGAGAGTCAAAACATCACCCTAAATTAGACTGCCACTACCTATTAAATACACCAAAATAGGATTTGTGCAAATATACACCACTCACGAGATACTGTCCTCGTTATAAGGTACAGTGGTAGGGTTTTTGCACAAAATCACAGGCCTTTCGGGGTAATAACCGGAGGTACTCTCTGCCACAGGCAGCTCGATTGAACTTGCGTTTGAGGATGCTGCGCGATGAGGCATTGAGCACTGCACAGTTCATTCGCCGGTTGGCTTCCGGGCGGGCTATTTAGGGTAGAAAACAAGGAAAACACCAGGAATACAACTCGTTTTCGCATGGCTTTTCCGGCACCTTCAGCGCCAGCCGCGCTGCAAAAACCGCCGGCCGGCGGCCCCGCCATCCAGCCAGCGCGAGGCCAGGCCGGGGCCGCTCACGAGGAGCATGCTGCCCACCCGTAGCGTGGCAATGATGTCTTTGAACTGCTCGGGCGGCAGGGCCGGGCAGCCCCGGCTGTAGCCCAGGTGGCCGTATTGCTGCACGTATTTCGGGCTGGCGTAATCGGCCGCGTGCAACACCACGTAGCGATCGAAGGCATTGGCATTTTGGCCTTTATCCAAGCCTTCGATGCGACGCGAGTAGCCGTGAATGCCGTCGTAGGTGCCCGCCGTGCGATAGAAGCCCAGCGAGGTGCAGGCCGAGGATTCCTGGTTGGAGAAGCGGCGTGCCCGCAGGTGGCCCGAGCCTTCGCCGTGAGCTACGAGGCTGCGGTGCAGCACCTGGGCATTCTTGAGGTCGATGACCCAAAGGCGCTCGGTGGTGTTGGGCAGGTCCATATCGGCCACGGCCAGCAGGCCGGCGCGTTCGATGCGGCCAGTGGGGTGTAGCGTGAGGTAGCCTACACAGGCCTGCTCCAGCACTTCGGGGCGCAGTGCGGCGGCGGCGGGGCCGAGGGCGGCGTGCAACTGCTGAATGGCTTGGTGCAGCGTATCGGGCACGGCGGCCAGCGCGGGTACCGGCGTTAGGCGGAGGGAATCGGGCAATGGCGCGGTGGTGGCCGGCGCGGCTGGGGTAGCGGCCGGCGTGAGGGGAGCAGCGGCCGAAACGAGTTTTTTGGCCGGCGTTTGTGCTTCCTCGGCCCGCAGTTGGCAGCCGGCTGTGAACAGCGCCGCCGCCAGGCAACTAACTAAGTGCACCCTTGCGGCGGCCGTTTTGGTAATGTCCCATAATGCTCTCAACCTAACCATGAGCCGAAATTACGGCAGGCCGCTACAGCTACCGCAAGCCAGCCAGCTCTTTTACAAAAATGAGTCAGTCATCGGACTGCGGACGGGCGGCGGACAAAGCACAGCACTAGGGATGAGCTAAAGACTAAAGAACAATAAATATTCGCACAGCACAATTATCCAAAAAATGCAATCGAATGCACAAATAATATTTTGTCATTTCAAGGCCATACAAACCATTTCTTCTACCTTGACGCCGTCAATCAGCAACAAAACCCGGTTTTTTGGGTGGCGACTGACTGGCAAGCCACACTTCAATTTTTCTTCACAAAACCCAATTCCCACACATGATGCATTTTACACCTCATTTTCCATTCCGCAAACGATTCCGGTTCACGCTGGCCCTGGCTTTGGCCCTGCTGGGGGCCGGCAACCAGAGCGCCCACGCCCAAAAAGTGGTGATGCAGGGCTTCTGGTGGGATTTCTGGAATTCGAACTACCCCAACGGCTGGGCCAATTACCTCGCCGACCTCGCGCCGCGCCTCAAAACCATGGGCGTGGACGCCATCTGGATTCCACCGACCATCAAAAACGCCAACCAGGGCAACGGCTACTCCCCTTTCGACAATTACGACCTAGGCGATAAGTGGCAAAAAGGCTTCCTGGCAACCCGCATGGGTACCAAGGACGAGCTGCTGCGCGCCGTGGCCGTGCTGCACGCCAATGGCGTAGAAGTAATTCAGGACGTGGTGCTGAACCACAACGACGGGGCTGGCTCCTCGAACGGCGCGGGCGGGCAGGACCCGGGGGCCTGGGAAGATGGCACGACCAGCAAGTACAAGAACTTCCGCTACGTGAGCTACGCCAAGCCCGTGACCGACGAGAGCGCCGCCGACTACTTCAGCCGCTCGGGACGCTTCTCGAAAAACTGGGAGAACTTCAACCCCAACCAAGGCAACAACTCGACCTCGGGCGACTGGAACGCACCCTACTTCGGCCCTGACATCAGCTACTACCCCGGCTCCTACGGCCAAAGCTCCAACGCCACCACCTACAACCCCGTGCAAGCCAGCGACTACATGCGCACCGGCAACCGCAACTGGCTGATTTGGTACAAGAAGCAGGTGGGTTTTGATGGCGTGCGGATGGATGCCGTGAAGCACTTCCCAGACTTCGCCAGCGAAGATTTCCTCTATAACCTGCAGAGCAATGCCGGCTGGGCCAGCGGCGGGGCCACCATGTACGCCGTGGGCGAATGGGTGGGCTCATCGAGTCAGATGGACGGCTGGGTGGCCAACGTGAACAACCGCGCCGGCACCTTCGACTTCTCACTGCGCAACGGGCTTTACAACATCGTGAGCCAGGGCGGCAGCTTCGATATCGGCACGCTGCCCACCTACCAGCAGAATACCCGCGTGGTGAACATCGGCGGGACGTATGTGCACCGCACGGTGCCCTTCGTGAACAACCACGACACGATGCGGCCCCAGGTGGACGCCAACGGCAACTACACCGGCTGGAACACCGGCTCGGAGCTGGCTCCGCACATCGACCCGTTCGACCCGCGCCTCTCGGCCGTGTATGCCGCCGCGCTGGCCATGGATGGCTCGCCGATGCTCTTTTTTGAGGACGTGTTCAACGTGGGCAACACCAGCAAGCGCTACAGCCACAGCCCCAAAAGCACCGTGGACCTGCCCACCCGCGACGACCTCGTGAACCTAGTGTGGTGCCACCAGAACCTGCATTTTAAGGACGGCGCGTACAAGGTGCGCTACCAGGCTGCCGACCACCTCGTGATTGAGCGCAGCACCAAGGCCATCATTGGCATCAACGACAACTTCACCACCTGGCAGAACAACACGGTGAGCTGCGATTTCGCCCCCGGCACCGTGCTCAAGGACTATTCCGGTGCCAACGGCACCGCTACCGTGACGGTGAGCGCCTCGCAGACGGTGGCCATCAACACGCCGCCGTGCAACGGCACAGCTGCCGGTGGCCGCCGGGGCTACTCGGTGTGGGCCCCCACCAACGCCGTGACCGGCTACACCCGCCCGGCCCTGACCACCACCCAGGAATGGGAGCTGGCCAACGACCTCGGCGACTCCGACAGCCGCTCGCTGGGCCAGGGCGGTGCGCTGCCGGCCGCCAGCACGGCCTACCGCACGGCCGGCCGCATCTACGTGGCCGCCAATAAAAGCGTCACCTACAACCTCTTTCCCGTTGATGCCACGCGCAGCCTGACGGTGGCCGTGCTCAACAGCGCCGGCACCGTGGTGAGCAGCCAGACCGGCACCGGCACCCTCACGGGCACCTACACGCCCACCACCGAGGGCTGGTACACCCTCAAAGCCAAAAACGCCAGCACCGCCAACCCCGCCCAAGGTGCCTTCGTGAAGGCCACCTACACCGCCCCCACCGTGGTAACCGGGGCCATGACCGGCCGCCGCGATGCCAACGCCCTGGCCACCACCCAAGAGGCCGCCACCGCCGAGGTGCTGGTGTACCCCAACCCCACCGCCGCCGACCGCATCGACGTGGTGATTACCGCCAACCGCGAACAGGCCGCCACCGTGCAGCTGCACGACCTCACCGGCCGCCTGGTGCACCAGGAAACCGTGCGCCTCTACAACGGCTCCAACGAGCTGCGCCTCGGCGTGAAAAAGTCGTTGCCGGCCGGCATCTACCAGCTGAGCGTGCCCGAGTTCCACGTTAGCCAGAAGGTGGCAGTGCAGTAAGTACCTACTTCATCTAATCAAAAAGCCTCTCTGGGAAACCGGAGAGGCTTTTTTGTGGCTGAGAGGGATGCGTTCATGCCATTTGTACATGCCATCAGGCCATTTGTATGTCCGATTGGACCATTTGCATATACAAACGGTCCATTTGCTCATCCGATTGGACTGTTTGTATGTACAAACGGTCCGTTTGCTTGTCCGATTGGACCGTTTGTACATGCAAATAGTCCATTTGCTCGTCCGATTGGACCGTTTGTATGTGCAATCGGTCCAATCGGACGAGCAAATGGATGTTCGCTAGAAAAACACGCTCACATTCAGCTTGGCATAGAATGGTGTGCCGGGGGTGAAGTGCAGTTCGTCCACGCCTTCGAGGGGTTCGCGCTTGGGAGCATTTATCAGACGGGTTTGGGTGGCGAACTGGGCCTGGTTCCATTCCACGTTCAGCAGGTTTTCGGCCGAAGCCCCGATTTGGAAGCGCGGCGTGGTGTAGGCCAGCACGGCATCGAGCAGGAAATAGCCGCGAGCGGTGATGCTGCCGTCGTCGTTGGCCGGGCGCGAGTCGATGTGGCGGTAGCGCAGGCTGCCGCTCAGGCCTTTGGGCGCTCGGTAAGTGAGGCCGCCGGTGCTGGTGAAGGTGGGTGCGAGCGGGATGTAATTGGCCTTTTCGGGCGCGTCGAGCTGGCGGCCGTGGTTGTAGTTGAAGTCGCCATCGACGAAAACCCGGCTGCCCAACTGGTAGCGCACCGACAAATCGAGGCCGTAGCGCTGGGTGGGGCCGGTGCTTTCCACCACGGCTTCATCGCCCACATACACCAGCTCATCCTGCAAATGCAGGCTCCAGAGGGCCGCATTCACCACCAGGCTGGGCAGAGGCTTGAACGTGCTGCCGATTTCGGAGCCCACGGCGCGGGGCAGCACGTTCGCATTCACGCCCTGAATTACGCCCCGCGCATCATTGGAATGGAACCCGAAGCCCGAGCGGGCAAACAGCTGCACGGCCGGCGTGAGTTGATAATACAGGTTGAGTTTGGGCGAGACGCGGGCGCGGGCCACTCGGCCCCGTAGCGGAGCCAGTTCGCCGGTGGCCTCATCGGTGCTCCGGCCCCGGAAATTGAAGGTGAAGAAATCGGCCCGCACGGCCGCGTTCACCGTGAGGCGGTCGGTCAGGGTCAGGGTTTCGTCGAGGTAGGCGTTGATGTTCTGTTCAAAGAGGCGGCCCGTGCTGATGGTATCGAGCACCTGCCGGCGCACGGTGTGGCGCAGGCCCAGGGTCGAGAAATCGTTGCGGGTGCCCACGCCCAGCGTGCTGTGCAGGGTGCGCGCGCCCAGCTGGTCGTCGCGCTCATACGTGGCGGTGTAGCCGAAGAGGTGCCGGTCGTCGGTTTGGTTGATTTCGTCGCCGTTGATTGAGTCGTGCAGGAAGAACGTAAAGTTGGAGTACAGGCTGAAATCGTACTTCGAGTAGTAGGCCTGCTGGCGCAGCACCGCATCGTGGGGCAGGGCGGTGGTGAGCACCGCGCTGGCGTTGGTGCGGCTGGTGCGGCCGCCTTCGGTGGGGTCGATGCTGCCGTAGCGCGAGATGATACCCTCCCGGATGCCGCGCTCGGGAATCTGCCCGCTGGCATCCCAGTTCGAGGTGAAGTGCGAGCCCAGCAGCGTGAGCGAAGTTTTATCGGAGAGCTGGCCCGTGTATTTGGCCATGCCGTTGAAGCGCTTGAAGTGCTGCGGCTGGTCGAAATACGAATTGGTGAAGTTGTACTCGGCCGCCACATAGGCGCTTTCGGGCTTTTTGCTGAGCAGGTGGTGGTTTTGGCCCAGCAAATCCAGCATCACCAGCGCCCGGCGGGTGTCAAACTGGCCCACTTCGAGCTTTACCTGGCTGTGCTCCAGCCGCGTTTTGGTGCTGAACTCGCCCGCGCCGGCCGTGGCAAAATCACCAAACCGCGCCGTGTACGGGCCTTTGTACACCTTCAGCTGCTCCACCGTTTCGGGTATCACGAAGTGAAAGTCGGCATAGCCCTGGCCGTGGGCGTGGCTCACCATGTTCACCGGCAGCCCGTCCACGCTCACCGCGAAATCGGTGCCGTGGTCGCAGTCGAAGCCGCGCAGGAAAATCTGCTCGGCCTTGCCCCCACCCGCGTGCTGGGCAATGAACAGGCCCGGCACAAGGCGCAGCAGGTCCTGGGCCGAGTTCACGGGCCGCAGCAGCTGGTCGATGTGCGAGATGGCGGCCAGGCTCTGGTTGGGGTCGCGGGGCTGGCTCACGGTCACTTCGGCCAGGCTGAGCGTGGTGGTGGCCACGCGCAGGCTCAGGCGCGGGCTTTCGCCGGCCGCCAGCGTCACGGGCACGGTCTGGGCGCGGTATCCCAGTGCCCCCACCCGCAGCGAGTAGCTGCCCGGCGCAAGGCCGCTAAGGCGGAACTGGCCCAGCGCATCGGTGGCGGTGCCGCCAGGCTGGCCCAGCAGACCTACGCTCACGCCTGCCACCGGCTGGCCGGAGAGGGAGTCAGCCACAGTGCCGCGTAGCGTGGCGGTGCCCTGCGCCTGCGCGGTCTGCGTCAATAAAAACAGCCCAAGCATAAGCCCCCAGGCTGAAAGTGCAGTAACAAGTTGTTTCATCTAGTCCGAAATCAAGGCCAATGGCAGGCAGCGCCGAAGCGCCGCCTGCCATTGGCTCAGTTGAATGAAAGGGAAATGTGCCGACTAGAAGTTGGCTTTGCTCATGCAGTTGGCACGGCACTGCGCCCGGTGCTGGGCCTGCTGCTGCGCTAGGTGGCCGCGCGACTGGTTGCGCCCGGCCGAAGCGGTATTGGCTGGCAATGCGCGGCTATTCGCATCGAACAAAGAGATGGCAATGCTGCCCGCCGCAGGCAGCTGCACGCGAGAAGTAACGCCCGTAGCGCCCGCTACGGGTTGGAGGGAATTGGCCCGGAAAATCATTTAATGAGGAGTTGAACGCGCCTCGGCACAGTGGCCCGCAGGCGGCGTCGGATTATTGGATAAGATGAAGCGGCACGGCTCCTTATCGGCAGCCGTACTCAGTGGCCCCGTTTGGATTCGAACCAAATCAGGACCAAAATTCAACTTATCCCCGACGGGGCGGTAACTCAATCTGGCCCCGGTAGCCCACAGGCACGGCCACCACACGGGCGGCCTGCCGGACCTCGGCAGCATTAAAAACCGGCCGGGCAAACACCACCCGCACTTCCGTGAGGCAGTGGGTGTCTAGGCCTTTGAGGGAGGTGAGCAGCTGCTGCAAAGGCAGGCGTTCACCGGTTTTCTTCACAGTGTACTGCACGCCGTTGCAGTCATCGAAACAGCCCAGGCGCAGGGTATGGCGCAGCTGGCAATCTTTGCTGTGCATGTAGGCAAAGGGCCGGTCAATCACCTTCGCCGGGCGCTCCACGAGGCCCGCCCCCACTACCAGCAGGTAGTTGAGCAGCAGCAGCAGCGTGAGGTACGGGCGGAAAAGCATGATGTGAAGAAGGCTGACGTTATCTACGGCGCAGGTGGTGAAAAAGGATGGATTAAACTTTCAATTAATTCTTCAGGCAAAAAACACGCGCTCCACGGTCCAGTAAGCCGCTATCAGGCCGATGACCACCGACACCGGCACTACCACCCGCTGCTTGTACCAGCTTTTGTTGGCGGCCCAGCGGCCCACCAGCGCCCAGCACAGCAGTATCACCGAAACCTGGCCCAGCTCCACGCCCACATTGAAGGAAATGAGCGAGCCAAAATAGTCCTTCTGCGGCAGCCCCAGTCCCGTGAGGGCACTGGCAAACCCCATCCCGTGCACCAGCCCGAACCCAAACACGATGAGCAAGCGCCACGGGTTGAGCTTATCGGTAATAATATTCTCGATGGCCACAAATAGGATGGACAGCGCGATAATCGGCTCAATCACCGACGAGGGCGGCTGAATAAACCCATACATGGCCAAGCCCAGCGTGATGGAGTGCGCCACCGTAAACGCCGTGGCCTGCATGAGCACCGGCTTCAGACGCGGCTCCAGAATGTAGAGACTGATGATGAACAGAATGTGGTCGAACCCCAGCGGAATGATGTGTGTGAAGCCCAGCTGCAGGTAAGTCCAGAAAATCTCCGTGCGCGAGAGCTTGCTCAGGTCCGTGTTGAGGACGTGCGCGGCGGCCGGTAGTGCCAGCAGCACCAGCAGCGGCAGGGCCACCAGGGCGCGGCGCGGCAGGCGCATTCCTCGCAACGGTCCGGTTGGTTTCATATTAGCGGGCGGCCAGCAGCTTTTTGCCCTCGGCCTCTACTTCGGGGTTGAGGTAGGGAGCGGTTTTCAGCGAGTTCTCAATCAGGGCCTGGCCCTCGGCATTCTTGCCGAGCTTGGTGAGAATGAGGCCGGCGCGGCATAGCAGCACCGGATTTTTCGAGCCCGTGCGGCGGGCTACCTGCATATATTTCTGAGCCTCGGCATACTGGCCGCGCTTGTAGAGCACCCAGGCCATGGTTTCGTTCACGTCAATGTTGTCGGGGCGGCGGTCGTACTCGATTTTGGCATGTTCCATCGCCTTGTCCAGCTCGTTGGTTTTGAGGTATGCGTAGGCCAGCTCGCGGTCGGCGTAGTGGCCCATTTGCTCGTTGCTATCGGCTTCCTTAGCGGCATTGGCCAGCATGTCGATGGACTCCTTCGCCATTTTATCGGCCTCGGCGGGCTGGCCATTGAGGCGGTACAGGTCGGTCAGCTCATCAGCAAAGGCATAATCCTTCACCGTAATGCGGGCTTCCTGGTAGAGCTTAATGGCCCGGGCATAGTCCTTATGCGCCGCCGCCATGCGACCCAGGCCTGCCAGCGCGTAGGCATAGCCGGGGCGGGCCGATAGCGCCATGAGGTAGTAGCCCCGGGCGTGGGCCGTGTCGCCGCTTACTTCGTAGAGGTGGCCCAGCGCCACGCGGGTCCACTCGGTTTGCTCCAGGCCAATGTAGCCGGCTTTGGTGGCCATATCCATGGCTTGGATGGCTCCAGGCACGTCGCCGTAAATCTCGCGCAGGTAGCTCACCCGGGCGTAGGCGGGCAGGTCGGGGCGCACGGCATTCATCTTGTCGGCCATCTTGATGGCCTCCTCGTAGTGGCCCATTTCCACGTTGGCATCGGTCAGCAGGCCGTATACGAAGCCGCTGTTGGGGTTCAGCTTCTGGGCCTGCTCGGCGATGCCGAGGCCCTGGGCGAAGTGGTGCTGCGTGAGGCAGAGCGACGCTTTGCAGCACAGGGCCTCAAAGTTTTCGGGCTCGGCGGCTAGCACCTGCTCCAGCAGGTCCATAGCCGCGCCGTCGTAATACGGGTGGTCGCCGGTCACGCGGCCTTCCTGCATGTAGGCCTGGGCCAGCAGCAGGCGGCTTTTCTGGTCCTTGGGGTTGGTGCGTAGCTTGGCCAACAAGCCCTCGATGGCGGCTTTGGTGTTCAGCCATTCGTTGCCCACCGAGAGGCTGCCGCGCCGGTCTTTCAACTCCGGCGTGCGAACCTCCGGCTTTTTAAAGAAGAATATGGCGGCCGCCATTAAGCCGAAAACAACCAATAAACCGGGGTATAAGTACTTTTTCAAAACAGAGAAAGATGACTGAGTGGAGGAGTAACCGTAAACATAATGCCTAAAAAAAGAGCCGCCGCCAGTCCAAACGAGGACCAAACGACGGCTCTTTTCAATCAGCTTCTAGCGCAGCTTATTGGCGCTCGATGCGTACCGATTGCACGACAGTGCTGCCGTTGTACAGCGTGGCGATGTATACGCCGGGGGCCACATCGCGGCCGGGCGTCCAAGCCAGCTCGTTGGCACCGGCACCGAAGGCTTTGTCCTTGGCAATGGTAGCCACCTTGCGGCCGGTCACGTCACTGATAACTACGCTCATCGTGCCTTTGGTGGGCAGCTCAAAGCGCAGCGTGGTGCGGTCGGCAAAGGGGTTGGGGTAAGCATTAGCCACCGTCAGGTTAGGCGACAAGCCGAGGCTGGACGAACGCTGCGCCAGGGCCACTGACTGGGCTTTAGTACCGCTCCAGGGTGTTTGCGAGTAAGGGAAAGCAGCTTTGAACGTGGTGTCGTTGGCCGTAACGCCGGCATTGAAGCCCAGCACGTTGCCCAACTGAGTGGTAACAGGGCTCGTCGAAGCCGGGGTGTAGTCGTCGTACCACAGGCCGATAGCAGCCAGCACCACGCCACCCACGGCTTGCAGCTCGATGCGGGTCACGTCATCCTCGAGGCGGCGACCGTTGGGGAAACCGTCCATGTTGGGGATGTTCTGCAGGCTAGCGTTGGCATTGTAGGTCGGGTTTGTCAGACCAGCTACAGCGGCGGCCAGCAGGCCCTCCGAACTGAAGCCAGCAGCGGCAGTACGTGGCGTAGGAGGCACAGCCATGTTCAGGCGCAGCATGTCGCCACCGGGGTTGCTGGCCGAACCACCCACCAACAGGAAGTTGTTGATGAAAGGCTTGCCGGCGGCCAGCGGGTTGCCGCCTTTGCCAGTAGCCAACTGATAAGGAGCCAGGTTTGGAACCCCCGTGTGGAAGATGGGCAGAATATCAACTGAGCGCGGCTTGCCGGCGCGCAGCAGGTAGGGGCCATAGGCATTAGCAGCCAATGCCGTACCGTTCAGGGCAGCGTTGCCAGCCAGGCCGCTCAAGCCGGCGGCTCCATTGCGGAAGTCAAAGCCAGCGAAGCTAGCTCCGCCCAGCCCACCCAGGCTCTGACCAGCCAGCGACTTGCTCTGAATACGCAATGCGTTGAGCAGCGTACCGGGGCCAGAAACAGCCTCCCCGTAGTACGTCGTGCTGGCAGTTTTGGGACCAGCTGGGGCTACCGGCGTATTGTCAGCCAGATACAGGCCCAGTTCGGGGTTCGACAGGTAGTCGTCCGTAGCAGCAACTTCGGCATAAGGAGTGCCGGAGTTCCAAGCATCTTTAGCACCAATGGGGTTGATAACTTCGTTCAGCAGCGGCATACCGATGCGCGACACCTGCACGTAGCTGCCCGACACGGTAGGCGCGGCACCCGTGGCCGACAGCACGCGGGTAGAAGGCCGGCTGGCCGAAGCCCACACGCCGATGATGTAGTTCGAATCCAGGATGTTGGTGGTGCTGGTGAGGGCCGTAGTGCCCGTCTTGGCCAGCACCGTCACCGGAATTTGCATCGCGATGGCGTGGGTGTTCTTGCGGGCGAGGCCGTCGCGGGCCGCGCCGGGAGCGCGAATACCGCCCAAGTCGAAGATGCCGCCGAGGTCAGCAAAGAACGGGTCGTCCGTCGGGCCGCAGAAGATTTTGGTGCCATCTGACAGCGTCTGAATGGCGTTGGTCATCAGCGTGGCATAAGGGGCTGTCTGGTTCAAGCCAGCAGGGCCATTAATAGAACGCGGGCCGATATTGGGGGGAGGCACAACGCCGTTGGTTACAACGGTTGTGAAGGCCCCACCACCTACGCTTTTTTCGCAGGTATAAGTGGTTTTCAGGTTCTGAAGTCCCAGCCGAATATTGAAAAAGGTGCCGGTGCCGGCTTCGTTGGTACGGGTGAACGTGAAACGGTACGTGATGTCGTCACCGGCCGTGGTCGGATTGTTCTTCACGTGGATTTCGTAGCGCACGTTTTCGCCGAACGTGTTGTAGTTCGGGCCGCCCTGGGGCAGCTCCAGCGGAATGTAGTTGGCGATGATGGTAACGCTGGCACTGCCGTCGTTGTTAGGCGAATCGGGGCTGCGGAAGGCGTACAGGTCGGTGTTATCGGCCAACGGGTCGTCGGCGATAAGTGGGGCTTCGCGGTGGCTGGAAGCTTCCAGCGTGTTGTGTTGGCTGCTCAGAGCCACCACACCTCCGGCCGCGGTTGCGAGCAGAGCAGCCTGGAAAAGAGGGCGAGTAAGTAGATTTTTCATAAAAAAGGATGTTGGGAAATGGGTTTTGGTGAAGGTGTAAGGCAACCTAAAAAACTCTCAAGCTGAACAGCATATTCCCTAATGCCCCGTGTGATGTGGCCTTTTTGAACCCGGCTGCGCAGTTGTACTTTCCTTACGTTCGTACTCACCGCCTCGGTTTGAATTTTTCTAACAATAGTTCAATAAGATTTTGGCTTGTTATAATGGCAGGGCCTGGGGGTATGTATTGCCCCGGTTATGGCGGGGTTTAGCCCGTACTTTTGCAGCGCGCTTTTCGGCGCCATTTACTTTCATTTTTCGGGCCGCCGGCAGTGGCCGCCCCTCGTTTATATGGCTACAGTAGCAATCAACCTGGCCACCGGCAGCCTTCAGCAGGAAGAAATCATCGTCGGCATCGACCTGGGCACCACCAACAGTCTCGTGGCCTACGTGCACCCCGAGAGCCACCAGCCCGCCGCCATCAACGATTTGGGCCGGGGCACCATCGTGCCCTCCGTGGTGCATTTCCCCGCCGATGGAGCCGACCCCATCGTGGGCACAGAGGCTCGTGAGTACCTCCTCACCGACCCGCAGCGCACCATTTATTCCGTGAAGCGCCTGTTGGGCAAAAGCTACCGCGACCTGGGCCAGCACGCCACCCAACTCGGCTACAAGGTCATCGACGACAACTCCGAAGGCTTGGTCAAAATCCGGGTCGATGACCGGTTCTTCTCCCCTATCGAGCTATCGGCCGATATCCTGCGGGAACTGCGGGCCCGCGCCGAGCACGCCCTCAAAACCCCGGTAAACCGCGCCGTTATCACCGTGCCGGCGTATTTCAACGACTCGCAGCGCCAGGCCACCCGCGACGCCGGCCGCCTTGCCGGCCTCGAAGTGCTGCGCATCGTGAACGAGCCCACGGCTGCGGCCTTGGCCTACGGCATCGGCCTCGACCCCGACGAAGAGAAAACCGTGGCCGTGTACGACCTTGGCGGCGGTACCTTCGACATCAGCATTCTGCGCATTCAGCAGGGCATTTTTGAAGTACTGAGCACCAACGGCGACACTTACCTCGGGGGCGACGACCTGGACCGCGCCGTGGTGGACCATTGGACGGCCACTTTCGGCCTTTCGGAGGCTTTCCACACCAACCCGCACCTCCAGCAGCAGCTGCGCTTGGCCGCCGAGATGGCCAAGAAATACCTCAGCCAGCACGATGATTTCACGACCCACCTCACCGACGAGGCCGGCCGGAATATCACCGTTACGCTCACCCGCGCGCAATTCAACGACCTCATCCGCCCGCTGGTGGACCGCACCATTGCGGCCTGCCGTCAGGCCCTGGCCGATGCCAAGCTCGAAACCAAGCTTGATGCGGTGCTGCTGGTAGGTGGCTCGACTCGCGTGCCGCTGGTGTACGATGCGGTTTCGGAGTTCTTCGGGCAGCCGGCTAACAATTCACTGAACCCGGATGAGGTGGTGGCGCTGGGCGCGGCCATTCAGGCCGATATTCTGGCCGGCAACCGGCGCGACGTGCTGCTGCTCGATGTGACGCCGCTCACGCTGGGCATCGAAACGCTGGGCGGCTTGCTGGACCCCATCATTCCGCGCAACTCGAAAATCCCGACCAAGGCCGGCCGCCAGTACACCACCAGCGTGGACGGGCAGGTGAACCTGAAAATTGCCGTGTACCAAGGCGAGCGCGACCTCGTGAGCCAGAACCGCAAGCTGGGCGAATTCACCCTGACCGGCATTCCGGCCATGCCCGCCGGCCTGCCCAAGGTCGACGTGAACTTCCTGCTGAATGCCGACGGCATCCTGAAAGTGGAAGCTATCGAGCTGCGCTCCAACACGCGCCAGCAGGTGGAAATAAAGCCCCAGTACGGCCTCACCGACGACCAAGTGGAGCAGATGCTGATGGATTCGCTGGTGAATGCCAAAGACGACGTAGCGGCGCGCCTGCTCATCGAAGCCCGCACCGCCGCTGAGCAGCTGCTGTACCAGGTGAATAATTTTACCCGCAAAAACCGCCAGCACCTCACCGAAACCGAGCTGACGGCTACCGAAGCCCAGGTTGCCACCGTGCAGGCCGCGCTGGCCGGCACCGACCGCGACCCCATTCTAAAAGCCATGGACGAGCTTGACGAGCTGACCCGTCCCTATGCCGAGCGGGTGATGAACATCTCTATCCAGCAAGCCATGGCGGGCAAGAAAATCGAGTAGCGCACTAAGAATCGGTACAACGGGGCACAAACCGCTTTTATACCTTCGCAAAAGTTTTCAAAGGCCCACCCGTGAATCCCTACCTCGCTCGCCTTTTCGCACTGGCTCAGCAGCCCAGCCGCCGCATCATTGGCCTGATGTCGGGCACTTCGCTCGATGGGCTGGATGTGGCGCTGTGCCGCTGCAAGGGCCACGGCACTCAGTTGCAGACCACGCTGGAGCACTTTGCCACGCTGCCCTACTCGGCGGAATTTCGGCAGCGGCTGCGGGCCATTTCGCAGCCCACTGTGGCGTTGCAGGATGTTACCATTCTCAACGCCGAGGTGGCCCGGCAGCACGCAGAAATGGTGCTGGTCTGCCTGCAATCCTGGCAGGTGGCGGCGGCCGAGGTCGACCTCATTGCCAGCCACGGCCAAACCATCTGGCATGCCCCGCGCCACCAGCATCAGCAGGCCGGTTTTCCGCACCACGCCACGCTGCAAATCGGCGATGGCGACCACCTGGCGGCGCTCACCGGCATCATCACCGTGGCCGATTTCCGGCAGAAACACGTAGCCCACGGCTTTGAGGGCGCCCCCCTAGCTGGCTATGCCGACGAGCTGCTGTTTTCTTCCCCCACCGAAAACCGACTGCTGCTCAATCTGGGCGGCATTGCAAACTTCACGTACCTACCGGCTCAGCCCACCCCCGGCCTGCCCCTCACCACCGATACCGGCCCCGGCAACACGCTGCTTGATGCCGTAACGCGGCAGTATTTCCCCGGCCGCGAGTACGATGAAAACGGTGCGATTGCGGCCAGTGGTACCGCTCATCCGGCTCTGCTACAGGAGCTACTGAGCCATCCATTTTTCGCCGCACCGCTGCCCAAAACAACTGGCCCGGAGCTATTCGGCCCCGACTACCTGCACGAGGCCCAGCTTAAAACCGGCACCACGTCCCTCCCACCCGCCGACGTGCTGGCCACCCTGGTTGAGCTAACGGCCACGGGCGTGGCCAGCGCCGTTCAGCAGTGTCTTCCAGAAGCCGAGCGGCCCGATGTAGCCTGCTACGTGAGCGGCGGCGGCAGCCACAACGGCGCGCTGCTACAGGCCCTGCAACGGCACCTGCCCACCGCCCGCTTTGCATCCATTGATGCGCTGGGCATTCCCGCCGATGCCAAGGAAGCCGTGCTGTTTGCCGTGCTGGCCAACGAAACCGTGGCGGGTAATCCTGACATCAGCCTGGGCAAAATCTGTTTGCCGTAGCCGTTTGCGTTATATGGCGCGGGGCAGGGCGGCAGCGCAATAGCTACCGGCTTTGTGATTTTTTCACCACCTGCTTTTTCGGCCGAGCAACCTCAGTCAGGCGCAGGCTGAAACCCAGTACTGCCCGGGAAGCCGTGTCCCGAAAAGTAACTTCCAGCAACTCTGATGGGATTCGCAGACTGGAATCAGCCGCGAAAGAAAAGCTGTAGAACAGCCGTGCGCTGCCCCTGTCGCCCAGGCGCACGCCCAGTTTGTAGAGTTCGATGGCCGTACCGCGCCCAGGCCGCTGACCACTTTTCCAGAGCGGCCGGGCCGCCGCAGTAAACCGGGCCAGGCCAATGCCCTGCCGGATTTCCGGTGCCAACCTACTATAAGCAGCCGAATAATTGGCCCGAAGTACGGCCCGCAGAAACTGGCCCGCCGCCTGCCCCTGGCTGAGCGGACGCCCCGTTTCTGCTCCCTGCCGCGCAGTCACCAGGCCACCGCCAACCGCTTCCACGGCTGCAAGAATGAGCATTAGCAGGCTTGCCCTGATGCTGATTTGCCACCGCAGTTGTTTCAGTCCTGGAAGTGCTTGCATGGCCAAAAATAAGCGGGGGCGGCTGGCCCGGACCAAGGTCCGGGCCGCCGCCCCCGCTCCGGCTCCTGGTGGGGGCCGGTTAGCTTGCGCAGGTTATTCGATTACCACGCGGCGCGTCACGTTCAGGTTCGTGCCCGTGAGGTGCAGCACATACACCCCGGTGGCCAGGCCGCGCGTCGAAATCTCGGCCTGATTGGCGCGGCCGGTGCCCAGCTGCATTTGCTGCGAGCTTACCCGCTGCCCCAAGGCATTGAATAAGTCGACCGAAGCCGTGCAGGTAGCGCCTACACCGGTCATTTGCACGCGCAGGGCGTTGCCATTGGCCACGGGGTTAGGCGCTACGGCCACGCTATAACCGGCAGTTTGCTCACGAGCAGCGAGCCCCTGAGTTACCGTCACGGCCAATGATGCGAGGTTGTTGGTTTCGTTCGCTTCCGTCACCACATTCAGCGGGTCGGCCACAAACAGCACGTAGTAAGCCCCCGGCGTGGTGTTAGCCGGCACGGCTGCCACCAACTGGCGGTTGGCACTCACGCTGGATGCCAGCGAAGTACCGGCGCTGCTGCCCAGCAGAATGTCGCTGGCATCCAGCGTCTGGTTGGTCGAGAGGTAATAGCCCACGGCCGAGCTGGCCGCCGAGCCGCCGCCCTGGTTGGCCACGGTAGCGCTCAATGACAAGTTGCCACCGGCGGGTACCGACGAAGGCGAAGCCCCAATCTGCGTCAGCAGCAGGTCGGGCAGAATCGTGGGGGCAGTTACGCAAGTCACGGTGGCATCGAAGCCCGAACCTACTACGCTGGCATCGCTCGTGAACACCAGCGTCAGAGCACCGGTCGAGTTGGTAGCCATGATGGGCAGCGAGGGCATTCCCGTCAGCGTGGCCAGCAGCGGCGACTGCGCGTCCGGTCCATCGTAAATCATCAGCCGGTCGCAGCAAGCCTCTACCGCAAACGAGTTGAACGAAAGCTGAATGCGGCTGTTAGCCGTGCCAGGGTTGATGGTCAGCGTGCCGTTGGCATTGTCCGAGTAGTTGCCAAATCCAGCGTGGTCATACACCGTCGTGCTGCAGGTGGTCACGGTATTGGTGCCCGAGAAAGGCACGACAATGCCCGTGAAGGGGCCCGTTACCGTGAAGTAGTAATAGGCCACGTTGTTGGTTTCGTTGGTTTCCGTCACCACGTTCGTGGGGTCGGCCACGGCCAGCAGGTAGTAGTTGCCAGCGGCGGTACCCGTCGGAATAGTCACGTTGCCATACGAGGTGAACCCCTGGAAGGCACCGAGTTGGCCGCCGGTGGTCGTGCTCATCAGCACATCGTTGGCATCCAGCGTCGAGTTCGTCGACAGGTAGTAGCCCACGTTGCTGCTCGGCGAGGGCGTGTTGCCCGCGTTGTAGACGTAGGAAGTAACCGCAACCGAAGTACCAGGAGCTACCGAGGTGAGCCCCATATACGTCTGCGTAATCTGCAGGTCGATGCTCGGGGCAACCACCTGAATGTTAGCAGTAGCCACGTTGTTGTTTTCGTTGGTTTCGGTCACGGCGTTGGCCGGGTCGGCCACGAACAGCACGTAGTAATAGCCCGGGGCTGTGCCCGTGGGAATAATAGCCGAAGCCGTGCGATACGAGCTGCCATTGGCCGCCAACTGGGTCCCAACCCCTGTAGTCAGCAGTACGTCGCTGGCATCCAGGGTCGAGTTCGTCGACAGGTAGTAGCCCACCGTGCTGCTTGGCGAGGTGATGGTGCCCGTGTTGTAGATATAAGAAGTGAAATTCAGCGTTGAACCCGTGCTCACCGTATAAGGCGAGGCATACACTTGGCTCATTTGCAGGTCGATGCCCGGCGCCGTCACCACCAAAGTAGTGCTGGCCACGTTGTTGTTCTCATTGGTTTCGGCCACCGCGTTGGTCGGGTCAGCCACAAACAGCACATAATACGTGCCCGAAGCAGTACCGGTCGGCACGGTAATAGTCGAGTAGATGTTCAGGTAGCCACCGCCGTTCAGCGTGCTGTTCGGCTGGCTGCCCACCAGCACGTCATTCGCGCTGAATACGTTGTCCGTCGACAAGTAGAAGTTGATGTTGGCCGGGGTGGCCGCGCTATTGCCCAGGTTGTTGAGGTAGCACGAAGCATTGGCACTGGCCCCCGCCGCCACCGTAGTGGGCGATACATACGGGTAGGTCACCGACAAATCAATCGTCGGCGCAACTACCTGAATAGTGGTGCTGGCGACGTTGTTGGTTTCGTTGGTTTCCGTCACCGCGTTGGCCGGGTCGGCCACGAACAACACGTAGTAGTAGCCCGCCGCCGTACCTACCGGCACTGTAGCCGAAGCATTACGGTACGAGCTGCCATTAGCTGCCAGTTGGGTTCCAACCCCTGTAGTCAGCAGTACGTCGTTGGCATCCAGGGTCGAGTTCGTCGACAGGTAATAGCCCACCGTGCTGCTTGGCGAGGTGATGGTGCCCGTGTTGTAGATATACGAAGTCAGGGTAAGCCCACCGCCAGCGCCTACGGTGTAAGGTGAGGCATACACCTGGCTCATTTGCAGGTCGATGCCCGGCGCCGTCACCACCAGGGTCGTGCTGGCCACGTTGTTGTTCTCATTGGTTTCCGTCACGGCATTAGCCGGGTCGGCCACGAACAGCAGGTAGTAAGTGCCCGAAGCAGTGCCGGTCGGTACCGCGATGGTCGAGTAAATGCTCAGGTAACCGCCGCCGTACAGCGAAGTATTCGTCTGGCTGCCCACCAGCACGTCATTCGCGCTGAATACGTTGTCCGTCGACAAGTAGAAACCAATATTGGCGGGACTAGCCACGGCATTGCCCAGGTTGTTGAGGTAGCAGGAAGTGCTGGCGCTTGCCCCCGCCGCCACCGTAGTCGGCGATACATACGGGTAGGTCACCGACAAGTCAATCGTCGGCGCGATTACCGTCAGGGCCAAGCTGCTCACGTTGTTGGTTTCGTTGGTTTCCGTCACCACGTTCGTGGGGTCGGCCACAAATAGCACGTAGTAGCTGCCCGCCGCCGTGCCCAGCGGCACCGTCAGGTTGGCCGAGCGGTACGAAGCCAGGTTGGCGGCCAGTGAGCCACCCGTTACGGTCGACAGCAACACGTCGCTGGCATCCAGCGTGGTGTTGGTCGACAGGTAGAAGCCCATCGTGCTGCTCGTGGCCGTCACGTTACCTTGGTTATATATCGATGCCGAAGCCTGCACTGTGCCACCCGCCACGGTAGAGTTGTAATAGAGCGACGGCTGCTGCACTATCAAATCCACGCCGGGAGGCGCTACGGTAATGGCAACCGACGCCACGTTGTTCGTCTCATTAGTTTCCGTTACCTGGCCCTGATAGTCGGCCACAAACAGGATGTAGTACGTCCCGGGCGTCAGGCCCGTCGGAATAGCCGCCGTGCCGTAGCGCGACGACGAATACGTCGTCGTGAGAGGCCCACCGTACTGCGAAGTCAACAGGATGTCATTGGCATCCAGCGTGGTATTGGTCGAAATATAAAAACCAACGCTGCTGCTGGCCGCCACGGCATTACCCGTGTTCAGGATAGAGCAGTTCATGGATATCGGGGTGCCCACGGCCGTAGTCGTCGGCGTCACCGAAGGCTGCAAAATGGTCAGGTCAATGCTGGGAGCCGTTACCGTCACGTTCACCGAGGCCACGTTGTTGTTTTCGTTGCTCTCGCTCACCTGGCTCAGATAATCGCCGGCAAACAGGATGTAGTAGCTGCCCGGAGCAGTCGTGGCCGGAATGGTAACCGTGGCATAGCGGCTGCTCGACAAACCCGGGTTCAGTGCGTAGCCCGTCGAATTACCCAGTAATACGTCGTTGGCATCCAGCGTAGCATCCGTCGAGAAATAATAGCCAACGTTGCTGCTGGTAGCCACCCCGGCCCCAATGTTATAGATAGAGCAGCTCAGCGACACCGAATTGCCGGCCACCGTGCTCAGCGGGCTCACCGAAGCTCCCTGCACGGCCAAATCGGCCAGCGGCACCGTCGTCACGCACGAAATGGCCGCCTCAAAGCCGCTAAAACTGTAGTAGTAGTCGCTCTGGAGCACCACCGTCAGGCTACCCGTCGCGTTGGTGGCATATATCGAAGCCGGGGGCAGATTGTAGTTGGTGTACTCGCCAATCAACGGGGCCGAGGTCGAACTGCCGTCATAAACCCGTACTACATCGTAGTAAGGGTCGATATTGAACGGACTGAATTGCAACCGGATTTTATTGCCGGCCGTGGCGGGCACCAGCGTAGTGCCCCCCAGCGCGTTGGTCGAATAGGCTCCCGACGGCCCGCCATCGTCATAGAGCGTGCCCGCGCAGGTAGTTACAGTAGTCATGCCCGAGGCGGGCAGCAGGTAGGTCTGCGCAGTCGCCAGTTGGCTCCAGAGCAGCACGGCCACCAATACGCACCAGCGCAAAGGTTTCCGGAAAATCGCATTGTAGGATTGTTTCATGTGAAAAGGTTTAGGAATGAAAAGGGAATTAGTAGTAATGTCAGAAGTGGGAAGACAACAGATTCCACCCAACGATATTGTTATACCGTTGCGCTACCGCAGTTTTCCGCTATTGATTTTCGCTTTGGGGCACCAGCACGAATACGTCCTCACCGGGGCGTTTCATCAGATATTTTTCCCGCGCAAATTTTTCCAGCAATGCTGGCGAGCTCATTAGTTCGGCCCGGTCTTTTTTTACCACCTCAATATTGTCGAGGTAATATTGCTTCTCATTGCGCAGTTCTTTCCACTTCTGGTAGATATCGAACTGTTTGCCCACATCGTTGGCATCGAACACCAGCATCCAGACTAAAAAGCCCACGCCGGTCAAAAAATAGAAGCTGCGCACCACCCGAAGTATCGGGCTAATGAAGAAAGGTAGATTCATCGATATAAAGGTAATACAAACGGCCAATTCCGCGAATGCGAAATTGGCCGTTTGTGCTCTTAATCACTGAAATAATTACATCTTCTTACCGGGGAAGTACGCCACCTCGCCTAACTCCTCCTCAATGCGGAGCAACTGGTTGTACTTAGCCATCCGGTCTGAGCGCGAAGCCGAGCCCGTCTTAATCTGGCCGGTATTCAGCGCCACGGCCAAATCAGCAATCGTGCTGTCCTCCGTCTCACCCGAGCGGTGGCTCATGATGGACTTGTAGCCATTACGACGGCCCAGGTTCACAGCCGCAATCGTCTCGGTCAAAGTGCCAATCTGGTTCACTTTGATGAGGATGGCGTTGGCGATGTTCTCGTCAATGCCACGCTGCAAACGGTCCACGTTGGTCACGAACAAATCGTCGCCCACCAGCTGGGTCTGCTTGCCCACGCGCTCCGTCAGCGACTTCCAGCCGCTCCAGTCATCCTCGTCCATGCCATCCTCCAGGCTGATGATGGGGTATTTCTTCACCCAATCAGCCCAGTAGTCCACCATCTGGCTCGAAGTCAGCTTGTCACCGGTGCTCTTCTTGAAGTGGTACACGCCATCCTCGTAGAACTCCGACACGGCCGCATCCATCGCAATGAACACGTCCTCGCCGGGGCGGTAGCCAGCCGTTTCAATGGCCTGCAACACGATTTTGATAGCGTCCTCGTTCGACTTAATGTTCGGCGCAAAGCCGCCTTCATCGCCCACGTTGGTGCTAAAGCCCTGCTTTTTCAGCACCGCCTTCAGGTTGTGAAAAATCTCCGTACCCCAACGCAACGCTTCCGAAAAAGACGAAGCGCCGGTCGGCATAATCATGAATTCCTGGAAGTCAATCGAGTTGTCGGCGTGCGAGCCACCGTTCAGGATGTTCATCATCGGCACCGGCAAGGTCGAAGCCCCTACCCCACCAATGTAGCGGTAAAGCGGCATGCCCGCATCCTGCGCCGCAGCGCGGGCAGCCGCCAAGCTCACGCCCAGAATCGCGTTAGCACCCAGATTGGCTTTGTTCGGAGTGCCGTCCAGCTCAATCATGATTTTGTCGAGCAGCGCCTGCTCGTACACCGAGAAGCCAACCAATTCCTCCGCAATGCGCGAATTGACGTTCTCCACCGCCTTCAGCACACCCTTACCCATAAACTGACTGGCGTCGTCGTCGCGAAGCTCAACAGCCTCGTGTTTGCCTGTGCTGGCACCCGAAGGAACGGCCGCCCGGCCCACTACACCGGAGTCAAGCGTAACGTCTACTTCTACCGTCGGATTACCGCGGGAATCAAAAATCTGGCGAGCGTGAATTTGCGAGATGAAGCTCATAGCAAGTCGTTTTGTAAACAGTTAAATACGCTGCAAACGTACGCGAATCAGCCGGCATAAGCACGATTCGTACATTAAAAGAACGTTTTGGAGCGGCTTCAATGGCAGTATGCATAGCCTGCGCTAACGATTGAATCTGCCCTAGCAAGGAGTATGGTTTGCTGTTGCCGCCCAGAAATTTTCGCACAAAAAAGAGGGACACACCTCACGGCATGTCCCTCTTCAGGTCTTAGTAACTTGCGTTACTTAAGCAGCAGTTTCGTCAGCTTTGGTTTCAGCAGCCGGAGCAGCTTCTTCCGTGGCAGCAGGAGCAGCAGCTTCAGCTTTCACTTCGGTAGCCGAAGTGGTAGCGTCATCGCCAGCAGCCTTCTTACCACCACGACGCGAACGACGGGTAGTAGCAGCAGCCTTCTCGGTAGCAGCCTGCTTCGACTCAATCAGGGTCTCGTTGAAGTCAACCAGCTCGATGATGCACATCTCAGCGTTGTCACCCAGACGGGTATCGCTCAGCTTCAGGATGCGAGTGTAGCCACCGGGACGGGTTGCAATTTTGCTCGAAATGTTCCCGAACAATTCTTTAATCGACTCCTTGTCCTGCAAAGCAGCGAAAACCATACGACGCGAGTGCGTGGTATCGTCTTTCGACTTAGTCAGCAGGGGCTCGATGTACTTACGCAGGGCCTTAGCCTTAGCCACCGTGGTGGTGATGCGCTTGTAGAGGATGAGCGAAGACGACATGTTCGACAACATGGCGTGGCGGTGGGCGGTAGTCCGGCCCAGGTGGTTGATTTTTCTTCCGTGACGCATCGGTCGTTTGAAAAAGTGTGTGCTTGCGGGCGGCGACCACGGCGGGCCTCTAAGGCCTCATTAGAACCGCTGCCCCTGGGGCACACTGGTGAAATAGTAAATGGATAAAAAAGAAGATGTGCTAACCCGCCGGACAAGTCCAGCCAATCAGCACATCGTTAATATGTATTCTAGTCTTCGTCCAGGCGATACTTGCCCAGGTCCATCCCAAACTCCAAACCACGCTCTTCAACGAGGTTTTCCAGCTCGGTCAGGCTCTTCTTGCCGAAGTTGCGGAACTTCATCATGTCGGCAATTTCGAGCTGCACCAATTCGCCCATCGTCTTGATGTCGGCAGCCTTGAGGCAGTTCTTAGCGCGTACGCTGAGCTCCATGTCCTCCAAGGGAGTCTTGAGCATCTTGCGCATTTGCATGGTTTCCTCATCAATCGGCTCATCTTCGGTCACGCGCGGACCTTCGAGGGTCATCGTGTTGTCCGAGAACAGCATGAAGTGCTGAATGAGGATGTTAGCCGCACCTTTCAGTGCTTCCTCCGGGTGAATCGAACCGTCGGTCTGAATCTCGATAACGAGCTTCTCATAGTCCGTCTTCTGCTCCACGCGGGTGTTCTCGATGCTGTACTTCACGTTCTTGATGGGCGTGTAGATAGCGTCGATGGCAATCTGACCGAAAACCTGGTCAGCCGGCTTGTTCTCGTCGGCGGGCACATAGCCACGGCCACGGGCAATCGTCAACTCAAACTCCAACTCGGTGCTGGGGTCCAAATGAGCGATAACGTGGTCGGGGTTCAGCACTTCGAAGCCGCTGGCGAACTTGGCAATATCAGCGCCCGAGAAGGTATCCTGGCCTTTCACGCGCACCGTAATTTTATCCGAGATGGCGTCGCTCACCTTCTTGAAGCGAACCATTTTCAGGTTCAGGATGATTTCGGACATGTCCTCAATCACCCCTTCGATGGTCGAAAACTCGTGCAATACGCTGCTAGTGCGTACCGACGTGATGGCGAAACCCTCCAGCGACGACAACAGAATGCGACGCAGCGCATTGCCGATGGTGACGCCGTAGCCCTTCTCGAGCGGCTTAAATTCAAACGTCCCGGTGAAGTCGTCGGATTTCTCCATCACCACTTTCTCCGGCATCTGAAAAGCTAAGATTGACATATGTGGGGCGTAAAAAATGTAAAAAATGGGGGTGAAGTATACGCACAAGAGCGGCCCGACAAATTGCCGGGCCGCTACCAGTAGCGCTATTTACTTCGAATACAGTTCGACGATGAGCTGCTCGGTGATTTTCTCCGGAATCAGCTCACGGGCGGGGGCGTTGATGAACTTGCCAGCCAACTCCTTGCCGTCCCACTCCAGCCACGAGAACTGGCGCGAGTTGCGAACCGACAGGCTCGTGGTGATGGCTTCCAGTGACTTCGACTTCTCACGCACGGCCACAATGTCGCCGGGACGGAGGTGGTACGAAGGGATGTTCACCACTTCACCGTTCACGGTGATGTGCTTGTGACCAACGAGCTGGCGGGCAGCGCGACGCGTCGAGGCAATGCCCAAACGGTACACGGCGTTGTCCAGACGGGCTTCCAGCAGGGCGAGCAGGTTGTCGCCGGTGATGCCGGGGAGGGCTGCTGCTTTGTGGAACAGGTTTTCGAATTGCTTCTCCAACATGCCGTACATGTACTTCACCTTCTGCTTCTCCATCAGCTGGACAGCGTACTCCGACTGCTTCTTGCGACGGCCACGGCCGTGCTGGCCCGGAGGATAGGCTTTCTTGTTGAGCGCTTTGCTCGGGCCGAAAATCGGCTCGTTGAAGCGACGGGCAATTTTTGAGGTAGGGCCGGTATAACGTGCCATTGTAATCTAATTTCTGAAGTGGAAAACTAAACGCGACGACGCTTGGGGGGGCGGCAGCCGTTGTGCGGCAGCGGCGTTACGTCGCGGATGGTGGTCACCTCAATGCCCACGTTGCCGAGGGCGCGGATGGCCGACTCACGGCCCGAGCCTGGACCTTTTACGAACACTTCGGCTTTGCGCATGCCCAGGTCGTGGGCCACTTTGCCGCAGTCGCTCATCGCCATTTGAGCGGCGTAGGGCGTGTTTTTCTTCGAACCGCGGAAGCCCATTTTGCCGGCCGAAGCCCACGAAATAACTTGACCGTTGTTGTTGGTGATGGAGATGATGATGTTGTTGAACGAGGCACGGATGTGTACCTGGCCCACCTGCTCCACCACGACAACGCGCTTCTTGGCTTTGTCTTTTCTTTTTTGTGCCATTTGGTTATCGCAAAAAATGCGGGAGGTGTTAGGGTCAGTAGTAAGTAGCTAGTAGTAAGTAGTAAGATTGGTTTGGAACGCATTCGCGCAGCCATCTTCGTCTTACTACTTGCTACTTGATACTTACTACTAATTCCTGATTCCCGGTTATGAATTATTTGGTTGCCTTCTTCTTGCCGGCCACCGTTTTGCGCTTGCCCTTGCGGGTACGCGAGTTGTTCTTGGTGCGCTGACCACGAACCGGCAGACCTTTGCGGTGACGCAGACCACGGTAGCAGCCGATGTCCATCAAACGCTTGATGTTCGTCGTTACTTCCGAGCGCAGCACGCCCTCAGTCTTGTGCTCGGCGGCAATGATGGCGCGGACGGCACCCGACTCCTCGTCGGTCCAGTCCTTCACCTTCTTGTTGACGTCGACGCCAGCTTTTACCAGAATCTTGCTGGCGTTGCTCCGGCCAATGCCGAAAATATAAGTCAGCGAAATTTCGCCGCGCTTGTTGTCCGGGATATCAACCCCTGCGATACGAGCCATTGTGTGTGGTTATGTGTTTGCGGACAGAAACCCGGCAACTACTTGGAAGGCGGGCCGAAGGCTAACAACCAACGACCCAGTACCCAAGGTTCCGGGGTTCTAAAAATTGAATTAACCCTGACGCTGCTTGAAGCGTGGGTTTTTCTTGTTGATGACGTAGAGCTTGCCATTACGGCGGACCAGTTTGCAGTCCACGCTACGCTTTTTCACCGAGGTTTTTACTTTCATGACCTGTGAAGGGAAACGGGTTTATTTATAACGATACTTAATCCGGCCCTTCGACAAGTCGTAGGGCGACATTTCCAGTTTCACCTTGTCGCCGGGCAGAATCTTGATGTAGTGCATCCGCATCTTGCCCGAAATGTGGGCAATCAGCTGGTGACCGTTCTCCAATTCCACGCGGAACATGGCGTTAGAAAGGGCTTCCAGGATGGTTCCGTCCTGCTCAATCGAGGCTTGTTTTGCCATAAGGGCTACTGCTGCAATGCTTTTTCGATGTATTCAAAGGAGGTGAGAATCTCCGCCTTTTCTTTTCTAACTACTACGGTGTGCTCGAAGTGCGCCGAGGGCTTGCGGTCTCGGGTGCGGATAGTCCAGCCATCCGCCTCCTGCACCACGTCCTTCTTACCCAGGTTCACCATCGGCTCAATGGCGATGACCAAACCCGTTTGCAAGAGCGGCCCGGAACCCCGTTTGCCGTAGTTCGGCACATCGGGACTCTCGTGCAGCTTCGCGCCAACTCCGTGACCGACCAACTCGCGCACCACCCCATAGCCCAAGGGACTTACATGGTTCTGGATAGCGTAGCTGATATCACCCACGCGGTTGCCGCTCACGGCTTGTTCGATGCCTTTGTACAGCGATGCTTTCGTTTCCTTGAGCAGCGTGAGTACTTCCGGCGCCACCTCCCCGATTGGGTAAGTGTAAGCACTATCTGAATGAAAGCCATTCAGGAAAACCCCGCAGTCCACCGATAGCACGTCGCCACTTTTCAGCGGCTCGTCGGTGGCAAACCCGTGCACCACCACCGAGTTCGGCGAGAGGCACAGGCTGTAGGGAAACTTATTGTAGCCTTTGAAGGACGGTACCCCACCGTTGTCCCGGATGAATTCTTCTGCGCGCTTATCAAGCTGCCGCGTCGTCACTCCTTCCTTAATCATGCTCGCGACTTCGCCGTGAGCCTTAGCCAGCACTAGCGCACTGGCCCGGATGAGGTCAATCTCTTCTTCGGTCTTGTATTGAATCGGACCTTTTGCCATTGCTACTTACGAGGCTATCGAAATGGGCTGGGCCGTGCGACCGCGCAGTTTGCCCGATTTCATCATGCCGTCGTAGTGCTGCATCAGCAAGTAGCTCTGCACCTGGTTCACCGTGTCGAGTACCACACCCACCATGATGATGAGCGACGTACCGCCATAGAAAGCCGAGAACGGACGAGTTACGCCAAGCAACAGGGCGATGGCCGGGAAAATGGCAATCAGCGCCAGCGCTACAGCACCCGGCAGCGTTACACGCGTCAGGATTTCATCGATGTACTCCGAGGTCTCACGGCCTGGCTTCACACCGGGTACGAAACCACCGCTCCGCTTCAGGTCATCGGCAATTTGGTTAGGATTGACGCTGATGGCCGTGTAGAAGTAGGTGAAGATGATAATCAGCAGGCCGAAGGTCAGGTTGTACTGCCACGAAGTGTAGTCCGAGAACTTCACGCCGATGTAGCTGGCGGTATCACTCTGGTTCTGCCATACCGACGCCACAATGGCGGGCACGAACATCAGCGACTGCGCGAAAATGATGGGCATTACGCCGGCCGCATTCACCTTGAGGGGAATGAACTGACGTTGCGCATCAAGCTGCGTGGTGCCGCCTACCTGCTTAGCGTACTGCACCGCGATGCGGCGAACAGCTTGCGTGAGCACGATAACCGCCATTACCACTAGGAACAGCACCACCATTTCCAGCAGGAAAATCAGGGACTTGTTCACGCCTTTAGCAGCGGCTTCACCGATGATGGCACCGGGGAGACGCGATACGATGCCAATCATGATAATCATGGAGATACCGTTGCCGATGCCTTTGTCCGTGATTTTCTCGCCCAGCCACATGCAGAACAACGTGCCGGCCGTGATGATAATCATGGTCGAAACGGTGAAGAATGTGCCGGGGTTGATGATGGCCTCAGCGTTAATCGTGGCGATAAAGCCAACCGATTGGGCCAATACAATCGGAATCGTAAGAATCCGGGTGTACTGGTTGATTTTCTTACGTCCCGACTCGCCTTCCTTCTGGAGCTTCTGAAAGTAAGGCACAGCAATCGTGAGCAGCTGCAACACGATAGACGCCGAGATATACGGCATGATGCCCAGTGCGAAAATCGACGCGTGGCTGAATGCGCCGCCGAGCAGCGTATCCAGAATGCCAAACAGACCCTGGGCACCCGTCTTGAGTTGGGTGGGGTCCACGCCCGGCAGCACCACGTACACGCCGAGGCGATAGATGGCAATGAAGAAAAGCGTATTGAGGATTCGCGTACGCAAATCCTCAATCGCAAAAATGTTTTTTATCGACTCGATAAACTTATTCATTGCCGAAGGTAGCTTTTAGAGCGTTACCGCTTTGCCGCCAGCTTTCTCGATGGCTTCAACAGCCGACTTCGAGAATGCGTGAGCATGAACTTCTACTGCCGTGGCGATTTCGCCGCGACCGAGGATTTTGATTTTAGCGTTCTTGGAAACCAGGCCGTTAGCCACGAAGTAGGCAGCATCCATCGTAGTGGCGCTGTTTTTTTCGAGGAGGGTAGCGAGCGCATCGAGGTTGATGGCTTTATACTCTACACGGTTGATGTTCGTGAAGCCGAACTTAGGCACACGACGCTGGAGGGGCATTTGGCCACCTTCAAAGCCGGACTTGCGCTTGTAGCCCGAACGCGACTTGGCGCCTTTGTGACCACGGGTCGACGTGCCACCGCGCGTGGAGCCTTCGCCCCGGCCAATCCGCTTCTCGTTTTTAGTCGAGCCGTAGGCGGGCGATAAATTGCTGAGATTGAGCATGACGATACTAGTCTTACAGTTCGGTTACTAGGAGCAGGTGCTGCACGCTTTTAACCATGCCCATAACGGACGGGTTCACTTCGTGGGTAGCAGTGCTGTTGAGTTTGTTCAGGCCGAGGGACTGAACGGTGCGCTTCTGACGCTCGGGGCGGTCAATGGCGCTGCGCACGAGCTTTACTTGAATTTGTGCCATGTCAATTAACCGTTAAAAACGCGGGCCAAAGAAATACCACGGGCTTGAGCGATTTGCAACGGGTCGCGCATTTTGGCGAGGGCTGCAAACGTAGCTTTAACCACGTTGTGAGGGTTCGACGAGCCTTTCGACTTCGCCAGCACATCCTTGATACCGGCGCTCTCGAATACGGCGCGCATTGCACCGCCGGCGATTACACCCGTACCAGCCGCTGCGGGCTGGATGAGCACGAAACCACCGCCGTAGCGGCCTTCCATGAGGTGAGGAACGGTGTGCTTGTACATCGGCACTTTCACCACGTTCTTCTTGGCGTCGTCAATGCCTTTGGCAATGGCGTCGGTTACTTCGTTGGCTTTGCCGAGGCCGTAGCCTACGTTGCCGTTGCCGTCGCCTACTACCACGATGGCAGAGAAGCTAAAGCGGCGACCGCCTTTCACCACCTTCGCTACGCGGTTGATGGCTACTACTTTTTCTTTGAAGTCGGAGTCAGCACCCATGCGGGAGTTGTCCTTGTTCCGGTCGCGGTCGTTGCTGCGCTGACGGTCTCCGCCAGGACGATTGTTGTCGCGTTCTTGCGCCATGATAGTTTAGAAATTGAGGCCGCCTTCGCGAGCACCTTCAGCCAATGATTTTACGCGACCGTGGTAGAGGTAGCCCGAGCGGTCGAACACCACTTTCGTGATGCCTTTCTCCAGGGCAACGGCGGCTACCTGACGGCCTACGGCGGCGGCCAAAGCCACGCCATTGCCACCCTCGGCCGTTACTTTTTTCGACGTGGCAGCAGCCAGCGTGCGGCCGGTCGTGTCGTCGATAATTTGAGCGTAAATGCCCGTATTGCTACGGAACACCGACAGCCGGGGCCGCTCGGAGGTGCCAGCCACCTTGGTACGGATGATGCGCTGAATCCGCTTGCGGCGAGTTGCTTTATCAAAAGCCATAATGCGAATTTATTTAGAGGCCGTTTTACCAGCTTTGCGACGGATGATTTCGCCCACGAAACGCACGCCTTTGCCTTTGTAAGGCTCGACTTTACGCAAGGAACGAATTTTGGCGGCCACTTGGCCCAGCAACTGATTGTCGATGCTGTTGAGCGTGACAATCGGGTTTTTGCCTTTGTCGGTAACAGCGGTAGCCGTTACTTCACCCGGCAGGGCGATGTACACGTTGTGCGAGTAGCCTAGGGCCAGCTCCAGCGTGCTGCCTACCAGCGAGGCTTTGTAACCTACACCTACCAGCTCCAACTTCTTCTCGAAGCCTTTGCTTACGCCTTCCACCATGTTGTTGATGAGTGAGCGGTAGAGGCCGTGCATGGCCTTGTGGCGCTTCTGCTCGGTGGGACGGGTTACCGTGAGGGTGCCGTCTTCGATGGCTACGGTGATATCGCGGTCTACTTGCGTAGTGAGCGTGCCTTTAGGGCCTTTCACCGTCACCGCGTTGTCTTTGTCGACCGAAATAGCGACCCCGGCGGGGACGGAAATCGGCAGTTTACCAATACGTGACATAATTGAATTTGCTAAAGCGGTTCCGGACTAGTACACGTAGCACAGCACCTCGCCGCCCACGTTCTCGGTTTTGCACTCTTTCTCCGTCATCACGCCTTTCGAGGTCGAGATGATGGCGACACCCAGGCCGCTGAGGACGCGGGGCAGGTTGTCGGCGGCCACGTACTGACGCAAGCCGGGCGTCGAAACGCGCTGCAGCTTGGTGATGGCGGGCGCCTTCGTGGTCGGGTTGTACTTCAGAGCAATTTTGATGGTGCCCTGAACCGACGAATCATCAAAACGGTACGACTGGATGTACCCTTTGTGGTACAGCACTTTCGTGATTTCCTTTTTGATGTTGCTGGCCGGGATTTCTACCACCCGGTGGTTCGCCTTGATGGCGTTGCGTACCCGGGTCAGGTAGTCGGCAATGGGGTCAGTGTTCATTATTTATTAAATACGTCCGCTTTTTTCGGAGCGCAAAGATAAGAAAATTTCGCCGGGTGCCCAACGGGACCAACGAAATTTCGGTTAAGACTACTTGGCATGTCCGGCGACGGCACAGCCAATGGTTTCTTTTGGCAACCTGCCAAAGGTTTTTGAGGCAAGCCTCGGGGTTTTGGGAGTGCAAAGGTAGCAGGCTTACAGGGCTTTTGCAAGTGGGCTGCGGAAATTCCCATTACAGTATCGACTGTCGGCGCTTATCTGCCCTTCACACCGGGGTATAGCTCGGGCACCGGGTCGCTTTGCACAAACTCTTTGGTGCGCACATTCAGCATACTCAGACGGCCATTATAGCCTGCACCCTGGTCGAGGTTCCAGACATTGTGGGTATGGCAGGGGACTTCCTTGTAGGACCAGGTGGACGTGTGCCCGATAAAGCATTCGTGGTAGCCCGTGGCAGTTTGGTTGCCACTCCAGAGGTCGCGGTTCCAAATCAGGTCATAGGGGTCCTGCTCGGCGATGGGGCGGGTAGGGTCGTAGCCGCCGTGCATGTAGAGGTTGTTGGCTTCGTCCTCGAAGTAGGGAAGCTGCTCACAGAAAAATGATTCAAAGTGCTGGTACCGCCCCGACCGTGATAAGTACTGGTAGGCATCGAAAGTGGCTTTTCCGCCTTGTCGATACCAGCTTTGGCTCACGTCTTCCAATGGGAGTTGGGTGGCCAGCCATTCGGAGGCCCACCAGTCGTGGTTGCCTTGTAGCCAGATGCTGTTGGGGATGCTGAGCAGGCGCTCGACGCAGGCGGGGGTTTCGGGCCAGCCGTCGGCCACGTCGCCGAGCTGGATGAGACGGTCGATGCCGGGGCGGAAGGGGCTGCGCTCCAGTACCTGGTCGAGGGCACGTGCAGCGCCGTGGATATCACCGATAACGTAGGTTTCCATGCTCGTGGGATTGTTGATGCTTTCGCTATGGAATACGGACAGCTTAAAAATAGGCGCGGCTTGCGTTTCAAATGAAACTGTTTGAAAACAGAAACAGGGTCGCACCGATGAACGGGCAACCCTGTTTCTGTTTTAGCTAACTGGCTACGGCAGTTTAACTAATGGAGCGGAACAAGCGGCTCCACCGGATTTTGTGCAGGAAGTCGGCGTTGGGGTCGAGGGAAAGCCAGACTAATATGGCCTTGCCCACAATGTGGTCTTCGGGTACGAAGCCCCAGAAGCGGGAGTCTTCGGAGTTGTGGCGGTTGTCGCCCATCATGAAGTAGTAGTTCTGCTTGATGGTGTAGTGCGTCAGCGGCTGGCCGTTTTGCTGAATCATGCCGTCCTTCCAGCTGATGCCTTGGTTGTGCTCGTATTGCGACACGATTTTGTAGTAGACTGCCGCATTGGCTGGCGTCAGAGTAATATTCTGTCCCTTCTTCGGCACGGGCAATGGGCCGTAGCTGTCGAGTTGCCAATGGTTGGGCGCGACACTGGCAGCGGTTGAGACATCAAAATCGGCCGCATCGGGGAATAGCTGGACCTCGTAGGGCAGCACGGTCAGGGCTTTCACGTAGGGCTGCTGCCGGAAGTAGCTGGCCACCGCAGCAGGGCAGCTGATGACGAAGCCCGACTGCCCGGTAGTTGGGTCGGCCACGACCTGGGGAATACCATCGGGCTCGCGGTAATCGACCACGCCGTGCTCGCGCAGGGCTTGGCGGATTTCATCGTTGGGCGCGGGCACGGCCATGAAGTAGGTGGTTTGGGGCTGGCCGGCTACCGCGCCCGGCTGGCCATTGAGGAACACCTGGCCGTTGCGTATTTCCAGGGTGTCGCCGGCTACTGCGATGCAGCGCTTGATGAGGTTGGTGCGCAGGTCGGCGGGTCGTTGCGGCTCGTGCGGCACATGAAAGACCACGATATCGTTGCGCTGCACCGAGCTGAACCCCGGGAAGCGGTAGGTGGGCAGCTGAATGAGGTCGCAATAGCTTGGCGGCCCTTTCTCCCAGAGAGTTTGGTGCGTGAGGGGCACCTGTAAGGGCGTTTGGGGCGTGATGGGGCCGTAGTGCAGCTTGCTCACGAACAGGTAATCGCCCACCAGCAGGGTGCCCTCCATGCTTTCCGAAGGGATGGTGTAGGCCTCCACCGCCGACCAGCGGAGCAGCGTGGCCGCCACAATCGCAAAAATCAGCGAGTCGGCCCACTCCCGGGTTTTGGTTTTGGGCGGCTTGGGCGCGGGGCAGGGAGTGGTGCGTTTGGTTTGGAAGAAGGGTATCCGCATGGGTTTCGGCTGAAGAGTGGGTAAGACAATAGCCACGGCCGCGCCGCAGCAACAAGGGTTGCTCTAACGCACCAACAGCCCAAATAGTACGGTAGGACGGTATAGCCCCGCCCCTCCCCTATTCCCCAGCATTTCCTGCCTACTATTGATGCGCCTGCGGGCAACAATGCCCGTGGTTTATTTACCCTATTCCCAATGGCCAAATCCCCCAACAAGCTTTTCAGCCGCAAATTCCGCAACTGGCTGCTGCACCTCGTCGTGTCGCGGCAGGATTTGAAATCCATCACCGGCTACACCCTGCAAGCCCTGCAGCAGGATGACAAGCAGTGGCAGGAGAAAATCGACCTGCTCCAACCCCTCTATGACGGCTTCGAAACCGGCCTTGTGGGCCAGGCCGGGGCCAGCGCCGGCCGCGGCTCCCAAACCTTGCTGGCCGAAACGGCTTTCGGCCTCGTACAGCAGTTCATGAAGCGGGCCTATAAAGTCAATTTCGCCGCGCTCGAAGAAACCGCGCCGGAGCTGTTCAAGAAATTCTTCCCCGAGGGCCGCTCGCAGTTTTCGGGCGCCTCGCGCCAAACGATGGGAACCGCCTTCGCTGCCTTCGTCAAAACCCTGACGCTGCATAAGGACGACGTGCCGCAAGGTGCGGCTTTGCTCAAAGATGCCCAGACGCTGAACACCAACTACACCCTGGCCCGCCAGCAGCAGGACCAGCGCAAGAAGCAAGTCAAAACCGCCGGTACCGACCTCGATGCCGGCGAAACCGATATTCTCACGGAGTTATTCGGCGTGTACGCCGCCCTCTTGGCCCACTACTACAGAACGCCCGAGCGCGTGGCCGAATACTTCGACTTTTCGGTGCTGCCCCCCTCCTACCGCTCCTCCGATGAGGAAGCGACAGCCCTGGCCTCAGCTTAGCAGCCATCAAGTGTTCTACCGACACCTCCAAATTTTCAGAGGTGCCCGTAAAATGGTTTTCAATGCTTCTGGAAATTCAGAAGGTCCCATAGAGCGTTTTACAGAGCCCCTGGAAATTCGAAGGCCTCCGAAAAACGTTTTGCGGGTACTTCTGGATTTCCGGAAGCCTCTGTAAAAACCCCGTTCACCTAAAGCAAAAGCGGGCTGCTCCATCACTGGAGCAGCCCGCTTTTGCTTCAAGACGGTCAATCAGCGCGCTACTATTCCAGCGTCAGTTTCCGCAGATAATTCCCGTGGTCAGTACTAACCCGGACCACATAAGCACCTGCTGCCACGGAGGCCACATCCAGCACTAAGCGGTTATCAGCCGCCATCGCGGGGGCCGCGTCGATGGTTTTGCCCATCATGTCAAGCAATTCTACCCGGGCCACCTTTTGCTTAAAACCGGGCCCAAACTGCAGCGTCACCCGGCCTTTCGCCGGGTTGGGATAAATCGCCAAATTGGCGTTCAGCTGTTGCTGGCCGGTGCTGCTGGCCACCGTGCACAACGACCCCGCCTTGGGCCCATTAAACGAGAAGTTGTCCAGCAGCTCCGCCCCCCCTTGGCGCGAAGCCGCAATGTCGATGGTGTGGCGGGTCGAAGCCACCCACAGCGCATCCGTGAAGGTGACGGTGCGACTGCCCACGCTCACCGGTGTGCCAGTACCCGTCGTGCCGATATCGAAAAGCTCAAGCTTGGCATACACCTGGTCGTTAAACTGGCCACCGTCCGAACGGTGCTGCACCACGAACTTGTACCAATGCCCGGTGACAAGCGCAGCCATTATCGTCTGGCCGTTTGCGCCATAGGTAGTATACGACAGCTCAAATACCCCGGGCTGGTAATTCACATACCGGCGAAGCTGGCAAATCAGGTAATGGTTTACGGCGTCGCTTTCGAAATTAATCTTGACTGGTTGAACCACCGCGTTAGGGTTCACCAACGTCGCATTGTACTTAAAGCACAGCGACGTTTCCGTTAGCCCCCCCACCGGATTGGCATAGGTCGAGCAGTAGTTGTAATAGTCTAGGTTGTAGTTCGCCACACTCGGGGGCACCACTGCCCCGCCGGTGATGCCCCCCGTGGCAACCTGCGTGAACAACCCCGGCGCCGCCGCCCGCCCAATCAGGAATCGGTTAGCTAAATCATTATCGGTCGCCGAAACATAGGAATTAAAATCAACGGTTTCGACCACCGATTGGCCCTGCCCCACACGGGCAACACCAGCAAGCAGAAAAAGAAGAAGAAGTTTTTTCATAAGAGTATGCTAGAATAACGTCCACGAGAAAGCCCCTCCGCAAATGGCTTACACCACCGACGGAAGGGCTTTTTACTTAAGCGAAAAGCCTAAACCGGATACTACCAGCTCGACTTGGTTACACCAGGAATCTTCCCGGCGAGAGCCATTTCGCGGAAACGCACGCGGCTGATGCCAAACTTGCGCATGTAGCCGCGGGGGCGGCCGTCAATCATGTCGCGGTTGTGCAGGCGCACGGGCGAAGCGTTTTTGGGCAGCTTGTCGAGACCTTCGTAGTCGCCGGCAGCTTTCAGAGCCTTGCGCTTCTCAGCGTAGCGGGCCACGGTGGCAATGCGCTTGCGCTCCCGTGCTTTGATGGATTCTTTAGCCATGAGTTCGGGAGATTAAGCTTCTTTTTTAGCGTTGGCGAAAGGCATACCGAAAGCTTTCAGCAGCTCGTAGCTCTGCTCATCGTTCTCAGCCGTGGTCACGAACGTGATGTCCATGCCCGAGATGCCTTTGATTTTGTCAATCGAGATTTCGGGGAAGATGATTTGCTCCTTCACGCCGAGCGTGTAGTTGCCACGACCATCGAAACCTTTGTCGTTGATGCCTTTGAAGTCACGTACGCGGGGCAGGGCTACCGTCAGCAGACGGTCCATGAACTCGTACATTTTCTCGCCGCGCAGCGTCACTTTCGCACCGATAGGCATGCCTTCGCGGAGCTTAAAGTTCGACACCGATTTCTTGGCGATGGTGGCAATGGCTTTCTGGCCGGTGATAACCGTCAGCTCTTCCACGCCGTTGTCGACCAATTTCTTATCGGCTACCGCCGCGCCAATGCCGCGGTTGATGCAGATTTTGGTGACTTTGGGTACCTGCATGATGCTCTTGAACTGGAATTTCTCCTGGAGCGCGGGTACGATGTCCTTATTATAAATGTCTTTGAGACGGGCCATGATGAAGGGGGCTGCTTAAGCCGTTTTCTTGGCAGTGGCACGCTTGGCTTTAGCCGGAGCAGCAGCCGGAGCTGCAGCCGAGGCGGCGCCTTTACGTACCCGCTCACCAGTGGTGGGGTTGATAGCCTGCACGTTGCTTACGTGCATGGGCGCCTCCATCTTGGTGATGCCGCCCTGGGGCGATTTGGCGCTCGGCTTGTTGTGTTTCGTCACCAGGTTCAGCCCTTCAACGGTTACGCGCTGGGTTACCCGGTTTACCGACTTAATCACGCCGGTTTTGCCCTTTTCGTCGCCAGCAATCACCTTCACGGTATCGCCCGACTTTACGTGCAGCTGCACGGGGTCTGCTTTTCTGATAGCCATGGCTTAGAGTACTTCGGGGGCTAGGGATACGATTTTCATGAACTGACGCTCACGCAGCTCGCGGGCCACTGGGCCGAAGATGCGCGTGCCGCGGGGCTCGTCGTTGTTATTGAGCAACACAGCAGCGTTGTCGTCGAAGCGGATGTATGAACCGTCTTTGCGGCGTACTTCTTTCTTCACACGCACTACTACGGCCTTGCTCACGGTGCCTTTCTTGGCGTTGCCCGAAGGGATAGCCGACTTGATGGCTACCACAATCTTGTCGCCAACGCTGGCGTATTTCTTGCCCGTGCCACCCAAAACGCGGATGCAGAGGACTTCCTTGGCGCCGCTATTGTCGGCCACCGTCAGGCGGGATTCTTGCTGTATCATCGAATTAGATTATTTAGCGCGTTCAATAATTTCCACCAGGCGCCACCGCTTGGTTTTGCTCAGCGGGCGGGTGCTCATGATGAGAACCGTGTCGCCTTCGCCGCACTCGTTTTTCTCGTCGTGGGCGTGGAATTTCGTGGTTTTGGTCACGAACTTGCCGTATTTGGGGTGCTTTTGTTTCTGCACCACAGCCACGGTGATGGACTTGTCCATCTTGCTGCTCGTCACCTTGCCGGTGATTTCTTTGCGCATGTTGCGCGAAGCTTCATCAGCAGCGGTTTGGTCTTGGGTTGTTACGTCGGTTGCCATCGGAATTAAGCGGGGTTAGAGGCCTGCTCGTTGTTCCGACGAGTCTGCTCGGTGAGCAAGCGGGCGACGTTTTTACGGTTGGCCTTGAGGCGGGCGGGGTTTTCCAGGGGCGAAATCGCATGAGCGAAACGCAGCTGCTGGCCCGTAGCCTGCTCGGTTTTGATTTGCTCTTTCAGCGCGTCGGCGGAAAGGCCTTTGTGGTCGGTCTTGTTCTTCATGACTTAGGCAGCGTCCGTATAGTCGCGGCGAACCACGAATGAAGTACGAACCGGCAGCTTCTGAGCCGCGAGACGCAGCGACTCTTTGGCTACTTCCAGCGATACGCCGTCCGACTCGAACATGATTTGACCCGGCTTCACGCAGGCTACCCAATACTCGGGCGAGCCTTTGCCCTTACCCATCCGCACTTCAGCAGGCTTCTTGGTAATGGGTTTATCGGGGAAAATGCGAATCCATACTTGCCCTTCGCGTTTCATGGCGCGGGTCATGGCAATACGGGCAGCCTCAATTTGGCGAGCCGTAATCCAAGACACTTCCAGCGACTTGATAGCGAACGAACCGAAGTCTATGGAGCTGCCGCGGTAGGCGAGGCCTGTTACGCGACCCTTTTGCATCTTGCGATACTTGGTCCTTTTCGGTTGTAACATTTGATTTTAAATAAAGAGAGTGTTCTGTAAGAGAGAGGGTCGAACAGCCGAACATTTCGCTTCGTTCACCAAAGCGGCAAACGAAGCGAAATGACTTGGCTTGGTTCTAGCGACGCGGGCCGCGAGCGGCACCACCGGCAGCACCACCACCTTGGGCGGGGCCGTTGCGGCGGGGACCAGCGTTGTCGCCGCGGGGAGCACCACCGCCGGCGTTGCCGCCACGGTCGTTGCCACCACGGCCACCAGCACCACCGTCACGACGCGGGCCGCGGTCGCCTTCACGACGCTCGCCACGGGGGCCACGGTCGTCACGACGTCCACCGGCATCGCCACCGGGGTTGGTGAGCTGCTGGTTCGGCGAGAGGTCGGGCTTGCCGAACACCTCACCGCGCATTACCCACACCTTGATGCCGATTTTGCCATACACGGTCTGAGCTTCCGACAAAGCGTAGTCGATGTCAGCGCGCAACGTGTGCAGCGGCGTACGACCTTCTTTGTACTGCTCCGAACGGGCAATCTCCGCACCGCCGAGACGGCCACCGCACTGAATCTTGATGCCTTCGGCACCAACACGCATCGCAGCTTGAATCGACATTTTCATGGCGCGACGGAAGGAGATACGAGCGGCCAACTGCTGGGCGATGCTCTCGCCTACCAGTTTGGCATCCAACTCCGGACGCTTGATTTCGAAGATGTTGATTTGAACGTCTTTGCTGGTGATTTGCTTCAGCTCGTCCTTAATCTTGTCAACTTCCTGGCCGCCTTTGCCAATCACCACACCCGGACGAGCCGTGTTGATGGTGATGGTGATGCGCTTCAGGGTGCGCTCAATCACAATGCGGCTGATGCCACCTTTCTGAATGCGCGCGTTGATGTACTTGCGGATTTTCTCGTCCTCCACCAATTTCTCGGCGAAGTCCTTGCCGCCGTACCAGTTGGAGTCCCAGCCTTTGATAACTCCCAAGCGGAAGCCAACCGGATTTACTTTCTGTCCCATATTAAATTAGGATTTGGCGTCGGCCTTAGGGTTTTCGGTAGTACCAACTTGCTTAGCGTGCTCGGTGGTTTTTTTGCCGAGCTTCTCCACTTTCGTGTCGATTTTCAGCGTCACGTGGTTGCTGCGCTTGCGGATGCGGTGACCACGACCCTGAGGGGCGGGGCGCAGGCGCTTCAGCTGGCGTCCTTCGTCCACGAAGATTTCGCTGATGTAGAGGTTTGCGTCCTCAATCCGCTCTTCTTCGTTGTGCTGCTGCCAGTTGGCCAAGGCCGAAAGGAGCAGTTTCTCAATCTTCTCGGCGCCGATGTTGGCTTCGAAGCGCAACAGGCCGAGGGCCTGGGTCACTTTCTTGCCGCGCACGAGGTCGGCCACCAGTCGCATCTTACGAGGCGAGGTCGGCACATTGCGGAGTTTTGCTACTGCTTCCATCTTAGCGCTTGCCTTTATCTTTTTTGGCGACGTGACCACGGAAGTTACGCGTCGGGGCAAATTCGCCCAACTTGTGCCCTACCATGTTCTCGGTCACATACACCGGGATGAACTTATTGCCGTTGTGAACAGCGAACGTGTGGCCAACGAAATCCGGGGAAATCATCGAGCGGCGCGACCAAGTCTTCACCACCGATTTCTTACCAGCCGTTTCGAGTGCCGTGACTTTCTTTTCCAGCCGGAAGTCAATGTACGGCCCTTTTTTGAGTGAACGTGCCATATATTACTTCTTGCCTTTGCGGCTCACAATCAGGTTCTCCGAATACTTGTTCTTGTTACGGGTCTTCTGGCCCTTAGCCAAAATGCCGTTACGGCTACGCGGGTGACCACCCGACGATTTGCCTTCGCCACCACCCATGGGGTGGTCGACAGGATTCATTACCACACCACGAACGCGGGGACGACGACCAGCCCACCGGTTCCGGCCAGCCTTACCCATCACAGTGTTCATGTGGTCGCCGTTCGACACGGTACCAACGGTAGCCATGCAGGTAACGAGCACCATGCGCATCTCGCCCGAAGGCAATTTCAGCGTGGCGTACTTCTCTTCGCGGGCTACGATTTGGGCGTAGGTACCAGCCGAGCGAGCCATTGCCGCACCCTGACCGGGCTGCAATTCGATGTTGTGGAGGATGGTACCGAGGGGAATCTCGCGTAGCGGCAGGGTGTTACCTACTTCGGGAGCGACGCCGGGGCCCGACACAATCTTCGCGCCTACCGTCATGCCGGCGGGAGCGATGATGTAACGCTTCTCACCATCGGCATAGTTGACGAGGGCGATACGCGCAGTGCGGTTGGGGTCGTACTCGATGGACTTCACGACGGCCGGAACACCGGCTTTGTCGCGCTTGAAGTCCACGATGCGGTACTGGGTTTTATGACCACCGCCGATGTAGCGGTTGGACATTTTACCGGAAGAGTTCCGGCCACCCGATTTGGAGAGGGAAGTCATCAAAGACTTCTCCGGGGTCGACGTCGTAATCTCGTCGAACGCCGGCGCAACGCGGAAGCGCTGCCCTGGGGTTGTTGGTCTGAGTTTTTTAAGTGCCATTACTAGCTAGTTGTGCTTTTGCGGCGAAAAATTTGAGGCGAAGCTTTGCGGCCTAGAGGTTGCCGTAGAAGTCGATAACATCGCCTTCTTTCACGGTAACAATGGCTTTCTTGCCGTGGGCGCGACGACCGGAAACCTGGCCGCCTTTGGTGCCTTTCGACTTCATTTTGCCAATAGTGCGCATCGTGTTGATGTCGGTAATCGTCACGCCGTACAGCGTTTCGATGTCCTTCTTAATTTGCACTTTGTTGGCGGTGCGCTCCACTTCGAAGGTGTAGCGACCTTTCTCGTTGAGGCCGGTGGCCTTTTCGGTAACGATGGGGCGTTTCAGCGTGCTCATTATTCGGCGGTGCTATAGAGTTCAACCAATGAAGCCATGCCGTCTTCCGAAATCAGGAGCGTGTCCGTGTTCAACAGGTCGTGGGTGTTGAGGCCGATGGGCGTCGACACTTTCACTTTCTGCAGATTGCGGGCGCTGAGGATGACGTTCTTGTTCACCTCGCCGGTTACAAGCATGGTCTTTTTGCCGTTGGTCAGCTTGAGGCCGTCCAGGATGGCAACGAAGTCCTTGGTGCGGGGAGCCGACATGGCAATGTTCTCCACAACGGAGATTTTGCCATCCTTCGCCAAGCTCGACAGAGCCGACAAACGAGCTACGCGCTTGGTCTTCTTGTTCAGCTTGAAGCTGTAGTCGCGGGGCTGCGGACCGAACATCCGGCCACCACCTACGAACACACCCGACTTCATGCTGCCGGCGCGGGCACCGCCCGTACCTTTTTGTTTCTTCAGTTTCTTCGTGGTGCCGTGCACCTCGTTGCGCTGCTTGGACTTGTGCGTGCCCTGGCGCTGGTTGGCCAGGTACTGCTTCACGTCCAGGTACATCACGTGCTCGTTTACTTCGAGACCGAAGATGGCGTCAGACAGGGTCACTTTGCGGCCGGTGTCTTCGCCTTTGAGGTTATATACTGCGAGTTCCATCGTACTAGTCTATTTCTCGATTACCACGTAAGAATTCTTCGCGCCGGGAATCGAGCCGCTCACCAGAATCAGGTTCTTGTCGCCTACTACGCGCATCACCTTCAGGTTCTGCACTTTCACGCGGTCATTGCCCATGCGGCCACCCATGCGCATTCCTTTGAATACGCGCGAAGGCCAGGAGCAAGCACCGATAGAACCGGGGTGACGCAGGCGGTTGTGCTGACCGTGGGTCTGGCCACCAACACCCTGGAAGTTGTAACGCTTTACAACACCCTGGAAACCCTTGCCTTTGGAAGTGCCTACTACGTCCACAAACTCGCCCTCTTCGAAGAGAGTCGCGTCGATGGTAGCGCCAGCGGCGTAGGTCGATTCGGCGTCGAGGCGGAATTCAACCAATTTTTTCTTGGGGGTCGTACCGGCTTTTTTGAAGTGACCAACCAAAGCTTTGGTGGTGTTCTTCTCTTTTTTCTCGCCGTACCCAATTTGAATGGCGGTGTAACCGTCATTCGCGATAGTCTTAACCTGCGTCACTACGCACGGACCCGCTTCGATGAGCGTGCAGGGAATGTTTTTCCCGTCCGGAGTGAAGAGGCTTGTCATACCGATTTTTTTACCGATGATGCCAGGCATTCTATTTGGTTATTAATGAACACAAAAAGAAAACGGCCGAGTGCCGTTTTCGCTAAGGGAGTGCAAAGATAGAAAAAAAGCCCGGGCTATCACAATGATGGGTAGAAATATTTTCTCAGTGAGGCTGTTAGCTTTCTAAAAGAGGCTATTTGCGGCCCGGTTTACGCCGGCCGCCAGGTTGGGTCACTCTCTTCGCATGGCATCAGGCCCTGTAGCGCCAGAAGCAGGAAGAAAACCACGAATGCAAGGCCCACCTGTGTTTCCAGCGTGTATTCGACAAGGAATGATAAGGCAATGCTGACGTATTGCGCTAATAGCAAAGGCGCATGTTTGCAGCGCGCCCACCAAGCGGGATAGAACAGACTGAGGCAGAATATGAGCAATCCAATAGCGCCATAAGCCGCCAGATTGTACAGGTATTGGTTGTGGGGCAGAATGTAGAATTCCGGCGTGAGCTGCGGGTACAGCTTAGCATAGCGCTTGGCCATTTCACCTTCTAGGTTTGGCTTCCCCACTCCTACCAGCTTATTATCACGCCACACTGCAAGTGCCGCTTGGTACGAATACACCCGGGCCGAGATGGAGAAATTCTTCCCTTCGGAACTCTCCTGCACTTTGCTCACATCTTCCTGAGTATTGTAGACCCGATTGCGGAAGGTGGGAAATACTAGGTAGCTCACCACGGGTAGCAATATCAATGCTACAGCTAAAAGCATGGCCTTCTTCCATTGGTTTCTGGAAAAAGCCAGCCATAGCACGACCATTCCACCCAAAGCGTAAAAGGTCATCTCCCCGCTTCTCACAGCTAGCAGGTGCAGGAATAGCGCCAGCCCTACAATGGCAGCTTTAACCCAACTACGCCATGCCTGTGATATTGCCTGATGGGCAAGTAGCAGAACGGCGGCGGCAATAGCCATTGTGATGATGATGCTGAAGCGGATATGGTCCGGCTCAGTCGGCATCACTTTAGAGTGCATGTAGGACTCGTTGATTTCCTGGGCATGCAACAGATAGTTAATGGTGGCACCCAAAGCTGCCAGCACCGTCATGGCGATAAAAATTCCCCATAACCGGCGTAAGTAGCGGCTGGGCAACGCGGGCAATAGCCAGAACGAAAGCGGCAGAATCAGGAATGGCATCTGCATTCCCAGGTCAAATCGATACTCGTCCATATTATCGGCTCGGGTATGAAATCCGGCCATCACATGCAATACAAAAACCATTGCGATGCTCCCGAAGACGGGCCACAACGTGCGGTTAGCAATGCGTTTATGCACCAACGCGAAAATCACGCTCGTCACCGCCAATCCTCCCATTGCAATACCCAGCGCTACCCGTAGCCAATTGACTAGGAAAATGCTGATGATAATGCAGGCACAAAAGAAGAACGCTGACTGGTGTATTCGCTTAAGAGAAAAAAGAGACGGCATGAATATTCAGTAGTGGCAGCGCAAGTTCGAAAGAAAAAGCCCCACCGCGACGAATCACGGTGGGGCTTTAACTCAATTAAGACTGAAATCGGTGCCTCAGACTTTGATTTCTACGTCAACGCCGCTGGGCAATTCCAGCTTCATCAGGGCATCTACAGTCTTCGACGAGGTCGAGAAGATGTCCACGAGGCGCTTGTAGGTGCAAAGCTGGAACTGCTCCCGGCTCTTCTTGTTCACGTGGGGCGAGCGCAACACGGTGAACTTTTCCTTTTGGGTCGGCAAAGGAATCGGGCCGCTAACGATGGCACCGGTGGCCTTCACAGCTTTCACGATTTTCTCGGCCGATTTGTCTACGAGGTTGTGGTCGTAGGACTTCAGCTTAATGCGAATTTTCTGGTTCATTGGGGGTTTTGGTCCGATTGACCAAGTTAGTGACCGGTATTATTTGTTGCCTTTTACTTTAGCGATGATGCCTTCAGCCAGGTTGCTCGGCACTTGCTCATAGTGCGAGAACGTGAGCGATGCCGAAGCACGACCCGACGAAATCGTACGCAAGGCGGTTACGTAACCGAACAGCTCCGACAGCGGCACATCGGCCTTAATCAGCTGGGCACCGCCTTTGGTGTCCATGCCTTTCATCAGACCACGACGACGGTTCAAGTCACCGGTTACGGGACCCGTGTACTCGTCGGGGCAAACCACTTCCACGCTCATGATGGGCTCGAGCAATTTCGGGCCAGCCTGACGGGCAGCTTCGCGGAAACCACCACGGGCGGCGAGTTCGAACGACAGGGCGTCCGAGTCAACGTCGTGGAAGGAACCGTGATAGAGACGCACTTTCATGCCCTCAATCGGGAAGCCGGCCAACGGACCTTGCTTCATGGCCTCTTCAAAACCTTTCTGAATCGGCTGGATGAATTCGCGGGGGATAACACCACCCACGATGGCGTTGTCGAACTCGAAGCCGGGCTTTTCGGGCTCGGTCTCTTTCGGGCCGAGTTCGAACACGATGTCGCCGAATTTACCGCGGCCACCGGTCTGCTTCTTGTAGGTTTCGCGGTGGTCGACTTTCTTGGTGAGAATCTCCTTGTAGGCCACCATTGGGGCGCCCTGGTTGATTTCCACTTTGAATTCGCGACGCATGCGGTCGATGATGATTTCCAAGTGCAACTCGCCCATGCCACGGAGAACGGTCTGGCCCGTTTCGGGGTCGGTGTTAACTTTCAGCGTGGGGTCTTCCTCGATGAGCTTGGCGATTGCCATGCCCATTTTATCAACGTCAGCCTGCGTCTTAGGCTCGATGGCGTAGCCAATTACCGGCTCGGGGAAGCTCATCGACTCGAGGACGATGGGGTTCTTCTCGTCGGTCAGCGTATCGCCGGTTTTGATGTCTTTGAAACCAACACCTGCAGCAATGTCACCGGCCTGAATCTTGTCGATGGGGTTCTGCTTGTTGGAGTGCATCTGCATGAGGCGCGAGATACGCTCCTTCTTGCCGGTGCGGTTGTTGAGCACGTACGAGCCCGAGTCCAGCACACCGCTGTAGCAGCGGAAGAAGCACAGACGGCCTACGAACGGGTCAGTAGCAATTTTGAACGCCAGGGCGGTGAAAGGCTCCGAGTTGTCGGGGTGACGCTCGATTTCCTCACCAGTTTCGGGGTGGGTACCGATGATGGCGGGCATGTCGAGGGGCGAAGGCAGGTAAGCCATAACGGCATCCAGCATCGTTTGAACACCCTTGTTTTTGAAAGCCGAACCGCACAATACGGGCGAGAATTTCATGTCGATAACCGCCTGGCGGATAACAACCATCATTTCCTCTTTCGTAATGGAATCGGGGTTGTCGAAGAATTTCTCCAGCAACGCGTCATCGTACTCAGCTACGCTCTCCACGAGCTTCTGACGCCACTCGGCTACCGTTTCAACGAGGTCCTCGGGAACGGGGATTTCGTCGTAAGATTTGCCTTCGGTTTTGTCGTCCCACACAATGGCTTTGCCAGTCAGCAGGTCAACTACGCCTTTGAACGTGTCTTCAGCGCCAATCGGAATCTGCAACGGAATCGGGTTAGCACCCAATTTGTCTTTGATTTCATTAACGGCCTTGAAGAAGTCGGCACCGGCACGGTCCATCTTGTTGACGAAGCAAATGCGGGGCACTTTGTACTTGTCAGCCTGACGCCATACGGTTTCCGACTGGGGCTCAACGCCCGAAACGGCGCAGAACAGGGCCACAGCTCCGTCGAGCACACGTAGCGAACGTTCTACTTCTACCGTGAAGTCAACGTGGCCGGGAGTGTCAATCAGGTTGATTTTGTACTGCTTGGTGTCAGCAGTCGGGTCACCCTTGATATCGGTGGGGTAGTTCCAGAAGGTAGTAGTGGCAGCCGAGGTAATCGTGATGCCGCGCTCCTGCTCCTGCTCCATCCAGTCCATCGTGGCGGCACCATCGTGCACTTCCCCGATTTTGTGGGTTTTACCCGTGTAATACAGAATACGCTCCGACGTCGTGGTCTTACCGGCGTCGATGTGCGCCATAATCCCGATGTTACGGAGGTAATAGAGGTCTTTGTTAACGGCCATTGTTACGATAAGTGAATGAGTGAATGGCTGAATGGGTGAATGAGGTAAATGGTTCCGCTTAGAAACATTCACTCATTCACCCATTCAGTCATTCGCACTTGTTTAGAAACGGAAGTGCGAGAAGGCTTTGTTAGCCTCGGCCATGCGGTGGGTGTCGTCTTTTTTCTTAACGGCAGCACCTTCGCCTTTGGCGGCAGCAATGATTTCGCCAGCCAGCTTGTCCTTCATGGTCTTCTCACCACGACGACGGGCGTACTGAATCATCCATTTGGCACCTACCGAAATGCGGCGGTCGGCGCGCACTTCAATCGGAACCTGGAAGGTGGCACCACCTACGCGGCGGCTTTTCACTTCCACGGTGGGCATCACGTTGTTCAACGCTTTGCGCCACATTTCGAGGCCGCTCTCCTTTGTGCGCTGCTCCACGAGGTCGCAGGCGTCATAGAAGATGGTGTACGCCAGGTTTTTCTTGCCGTCGTACATCATGTAGTTCACGAAACGGGTTACCAGCGTCTCCTTGTACTTAGGGTCCGGCAGCAAGATGCGCTTCTTCGGTTTTGACTTTCTCATGATAGTAGTAAGTATGTAGTAGTAAGTATTGAGTAATAAGTAGCAAGACCGTATTGGTCTCACTACTCAATACTTACTACTTGCTACTAATTCTATTTATTTCTTTTTAGCGGGTGCGCCTTTGCCACCCTTGCCAGCTGCTGCGGCGGGTTGACCCGGCTTCGGACGCTTGGCACCGTACTTCGAGCGGCGCTGCGTGCGGCCGCTTACACCGGCGGTGTCCAGGGCGCCACGGATAATGTGGTAGCGAACACCTGGCAAGTCTTTAACCCGGCCACCACGAATCAGCACGATGCTGTGTTCCTGGAGGTTGTGGCCTTCACCGGGGATGTATGCGTTTACTTCCTTACCGTTGGTAAGGCGCACACGGGCCACTTTGCGCATAGCCGAGTTCGGCTTCTTAGGCGTGGTGGTGTACACACGGGTGCACACGCCCCGACGCTGCGGGCACGAATCAAGGGCGGGCGACTTCGACTTGGTAGTCAAAGCCTCACGGCCTTTCCGTACTAACTGATTGATGGTTGGCATTTAGCGAATGGTTTGTTTGGAGCCGTTTGCCCCTAAAATTTGGCTTGCAAAGGTAGGATTATTTCGCCGCAATAGCAAACAGGGTGAGGATGTTAATTTTAAGAGTGTCCGTTTTGTCCGAAAATCGAAAGCGCCTCCACTGAAAAATGGAGGCGCTTTCGCAGCTAGAGCGTCTGGTTCAGCTTACGCCTCCCCTACCGCGCCGCCGAAGTTCATCGGATAGCTGGGGGCTTCGCTTTGCATCTTGATGGTGCCGAAAGCGGCTTCAAACCGCTCGATGTTCTCGGTGAGGGCTTGCAGGAGGCGCTTGGCGTGCTCGGGCGTGACGACGATGCGTGCCTTTACCTTGGCCTTGGGCAGGCCAGGCATCATGCGGATGAAATCAATCACGAACTCGCTGTTACTGTGCGCAATCATGGCGAGGTTGGCGTATTCGCCTTCGGCCATGGCTTCGGAAAGCTCGATATTGATGGCGTTGGGGTCCGGGTTTTGGTCAGTTGGTTGCATGATTCTGGTTTATTAGAAAAGCCCGAACAATGATATCATTACTCGTTAGCTCTGGTTTTTGGGGAAGAAAATCAATGTATAAATCCCAACTAGCATTGGAACAGGAATGAGTAAGATAAACCATCCCATTGCGTCACCAATTATTGGAGGACCTGCAATAGCCAATATGAGTGCTACTAAAGCACCTCTTTTTCTTGTAGAGGATGACTTTCTGTTCAACACCATAACTAACGCTACTATGAACAGTAAGCCAATTACAAGCCAGAGAATCCAATGCATCAAATTGAAGTTTTAGGTAGAAGTGTGGAATGAGGTCTGGCGTAAAGTAAAATAGAAAAAGCCGACCGGGATACCCCAGTCGGCTTTTCCATTACAAACCTACGGCAGATTACTCAGCCGACACTTCGCGCTTGCCAGCACGGCTGGGGCGTTTGGCGGGAACGGCAGCTTCGGCAGCCTGGGCGGCTTGGGCAGCCTCCATCTCCTCTTTCGAGCCGACAATCTGACGCGTGTATTCGCGCAGACCGGTACCGGCCGGGATGAGGTGACCGACGATTACGTTCTCCTTCAAGCCCAACAACTGGTCGGCCTTGCCACGGATGGCAGCTTCGCTCAGCACCTTGGTCGTCTCCTGGAAGGAAGCGGCCGAGATGAACGACTGCGTGCCCAGCGAGGCCTGCGTGATGCCTTGCAGCGTGGGGCGCGAAACCGAAGGCTGCGCGTCGCGCACTTGCACGAGGGCAAGGTCGCGGCGTTTCAGGCTGCTATTCTCGTCGCGGAGGCGACGGGCCGTCACAATCTGACCAGGCTTCATGTTGCTCGAATCACCAGCTTCGGTCACCACTTTCATGTCGATAATCATGTCATTCTCGGCCATGAAGATGATTTTATCAATCACCTGATTTTCGAGGAACGACGTGTCACCCGCATCCAGAATCACCACTTTCTGCATCATCTGGCGAACAACCACCTCGATGTGCTTATCGTTGATTTTCACACCCTGCAAGCGGTACACTTCCTGAATCTCGTTCACGAGGTACTCCTGCACGGCACCGGGACCCTGAATGCTCAGGATATCCGAAGGCGTGATGGCACCATCCGACAGCGGCATGCCGGCGCGGATAAAGTCGTTGTCCTGCACCAGAATGTGCTTCGACAGCGGCACCATGTACTTCTTCTTGACACCGTCTTTCGACTCGACGTAGATTTCACGGTTACCGCGTTTCACGGTGCCGTAGGTTACGACGCCGTCGATTTCCGATACTACAGCGGGGTTCGACGGGTTCCGGGCTTCGAAAAGCTCCGTCACACGCGGCAGACCACCGGTGATGTCGCGGGTCTTGCCCACCGAGCGAGGAATCTTGGCGAGGATGTGACCAGCCGTGATTTTCTCGTTATTCTCAACGTTCAAGTGCGAGCCCACCGGGATGCTGTAGGCTTTCTGACCTTCGGCATCGCCCTTTTTGCCGGGGCGGATGATGATGGACGGGTTCTGGTCCTTGGCTTTCGATTCGATAATCACCTTCTCGCGGTGACCGGTCTGTTCGTCCGATTCCTCACGGAAAGTGATACCCTCGGTGATGGCGTCGAACTGAACGGTACCATCAAACTCGGCCAGAATAACGGCGTTGTAGGGGTCCCAAGTGTTCAACTCCGTGCCTTTATCTACTTCCTGGCCTTCCGATACGAGCATGAACGAGCCGTAGGGAACGTGGTTGGAAGTGAAGACGCGGCCGGTGCCTTTCTCCACGATGCGGATTTCACCCGAGCGGCCCATTACCACGGCACCCTTCACGCCTTCCGGCGTCACGGTGGCGACGGTACGAACGTCTTCGAATTCTACCACACCAGCGAATTTGGCTTTGATGTTCGACTCAACGGCGATGTTGGAAGCCGTACCACCTACGTGGAAGGTACGCAGGGTCAGCTGCGTGCCGGGCTCACCAATCGACTGCGCGGCGATAACACCCACGGCCTCGCCACGCTGCACCATGCGGCCCGAAGCCAAGTTGCGGCCGTAGCACTTGGCGCAGATGCCGCGCTTGCTTTCGCAAGTCAGCACCGAGCGGATTTCCACCGATTCGATGCTCGTGGCATCGATGCGGCGGGTGGTGTCCTCCTTGATTTCGGAACCCGAAGTCAGGATGACGTCGCCGGTCAGCGGGTCGATGATATCGTGAACCGTCACGCGGCCCAGGATACGCTCGGCCAGTGGCTCCACGATGTCCTCGTTGTCTTTCAACGCAAAGGTTTCGATACCGCGCAGCGTGCCGCAGTCCGGCTCGTTCACAATGACGTCCTGCGAAACGTCCACCAGACGACGGGTCAGGTAGCCGGCGTCGGCCGTCTTCAGAGCCGTATCAGCCAGACCTTTACGGGCACCGTGCGTCGAGATAAAGTACTCGATTACGTCGAGGCCTTCTTTGAAGTTCGACAGAATCGGGTTTTCGATAATCTCGCCAATCGAGCCTTGCAGCGACTTCTGGGGCTTGGCCATCAGGCCACGCATCCCGCCCAGCTGACGAATCTGCTCGCGCGAGCCACGGGCTCCCGAGTGCATCATCATGTAGATGGAGTTGAAGCCCTGATTTTCCTTCTCCAGACGGCCCATCAACGTTTCCGTAATCTGGTTGTTGATGCGCGTCCAGATGTCGATAACCTGGTTGTAACGCTCGTTGTCGGTAATCAGACCCATCTGGTAGTTCTGGGTTACCGCCTTCACGTCGTTCTGGGCTTGCAGCACCAGCTCGTCCTTCTCTTTCGGGATGTTGATGTCGCCCAGACCCATGCTCAAGCCGCCTTTGTAGGCCGACTGGAAACCAAGGGTCTTGATGTCATCAAGGAATTGCGCGGTACGAGCCATGCCCGTGCGCTTAAACACCGTCGAGATGATTTGCTGGAGTTTCTTCTTCGTCAGCAGCTCGTCCACGAAACCTACCTCTTCCGGCACGAGCTGGTTGAACAGCACGCGGCCGGCAACGGTATCCACGATTTTGGTTACCAAATCGTCGTTTTCGTCGCGAATCTGCGTCCGCACCTTAATGAAGGCGTGCTTCGAAAGCTGACCTTCGTTGATGGCAATCACAACTTCTTCGTCCGAGTAGAAAACCCGGTCTTCACCGACAATCTTCTCGTTTTCGGTGCTGCGCTTGCCTTTGGTTACGTAGTACAGACCCAGAACCATGTCCTGCGACGGTACCGCGATGGGCGCGCCGTTGGCAGGGTTCAGGATATTGTGCGAGGCCAGCATGAGCATGGAGGCTTCCAGAATAGCGGCCGGGCCGAGGGGCACGTGCACAGCCATCTGGTCACCGTCAAAGTCAGCGTTGAAGGCCGTACAAACGAGGGGGTGCAGTTGGATAGCCTTGCCCTCGATGAGGCGCGGCTGGAACGCCTGGATGCCCAGACGGTGAAGCGTAGGAGCCCGGTTGAGGAGCACTGGGTGGCCTTTCAGCACATTTTCCAGGATGTCCCACACCACAGCGTCCTTGCGGTCCACAATTTTCTTAGCCGATTTCACCGTCTTCACAATGCCGCGCTCGATGAGCTTGCGGATGATGAACGGCTTGAACAGCTCGGCCGCCATGTTCTTGGGCAGACCGCACTCGTGCAGTTTCAGCTCCGGACCCACCACGATTACCGAACGACCCGAGTAATCGACCCGCTTACCGAGCAGGTTCTGACGGAAGCGGCCCTGCTTGCCTTTCAGCATATCGGACAGCGACTTCAGGGCACGGTTGCCTTCGGCGCGCACGGCGTTCACCTTACGCGAGTTGTCGAACAAGGAGTCAACAGCTTCTTGCAGCATGCGCTTCTCGTTCCGCAGAATCACTTCAGGAGCCTTGATTTCAATCAGGCGCTTGAGGCGGTTGTTGCGGATGATAACGCGACGGTACAGGTCGTTCAAGTCGGAAGTGGCGAAACGGCCACCGTCGAGCGGAACGAGCGGGCGCAGTTCTGGGGGAATCACCGGCACCATGCGGATAACCATCCACTCGGGCTTGTTCTCCACACGGGTAGCAGCGTCGCGGAAAGCTTCCACTACGCGCAGACGCTTGAGGGCTTCTGCCTTCCGCTGCTGCGAGGTTTCGTGGGCAGCCGAGTCACGCAGCGAGTAGCTCAACTCGTCCAGGTTGATGCGCTCTAGCAGCATGTGCAGGGCATCGGCACCCATGCGGGCGATGAACTTGTTGGGGTCCTCGTTGGGCAGCATCTGGTTCTCCCGGGGGAGTTTGTCGATGATGTCCAGGTATTCATCCTCGGTGAGGAAGTCGAGCACTTGCACGCCTTCTTCAGCCAGCGAACCGGGCTGAACGACGACGTACCGCTCGTAATAGATAATCTGATCGAGCTTCTTGGTGGGCAGGCCCAGCAGGTAGCCGATTTTGTTGGGGAGCGACTTGAAGTACCAGATGTGGGCAACGGGCACCACCAATTCGATGTGGCCCATGCGCTCCCGACGCACCTTCTTCTCGGTCACCTCCACGCCGCAACGGTCGCAGATAATGCCCTTGTAGCGGATGCGCTTGTACTTACCGCAGTGGCATTCCCAGTCCTTCACAGGGCCGAAAATCCGCTCGCAGAACAAGCCACCCATTTCGGGCTTGTACGTGCGGTAGTTGATGGTTTCAGGCTTCACCACTTCGCCGGTGCTGCGCTCCAGAATTGCTTCGGGCGAGGCCAGCGAAATAGTGACTTTGGAGAAGTCCTGAACTATTTTCTTGTTTTTTGCGAAAGCCATTTGATTGGTTTTAAGCTGATAGCTGTTGGCTTTGAGCTGTTTGACGCCTCATTCTTCGCCAGAAGAATGCAAGAGTTCCAAACAGTTTGACGCTTAGAAAAGTGCCTTTGCGGAACAGATAGGTATGTTGAGCAAAGGCACTTCTAAAAGGTCTATTTATTAAATCTGACGGCAGAGCAGAACGGCGGGAAGGCCTTCGATTAAGTTGCTTAGGGAGCTTTGATGCTGAACTGACCATATCTCGGAACAGCTTCCCCAGCTTCTTTCACCGAAGCGTTTTCTCACCTTTCGTTACCAGAGTCGCTCAATCAGCGCCTCCTGTTGCCTGCCGGCAGACAAACCGCGAGTTGCGGCCGAAGCTTGCGCCCCGGCCGCAACTGCAGCAATTCACTATTCCATCGTGATTTCGAGTGCCAGACCACGGAGTTCGTGGAGCAACACGTTGAACGACTCGGGGATGTTCGGCTTGGGCAGAACGTCGCCTTTTACAATGGCTTCGTACGCCTTGGCACGGCCCACCACGTCATCCGATTTCACGGTCAGGATTTCCTGCAGCACGTTGGAAGCACCGAAGGCCTCCAATGCCCACACCTCCATCTCGCCGAAGCGCTGGCCACCGAACTGCGCCTTACCACCCAGCGGCTGCTGCGTGATGAGCGAGTACGGCCCGATGGAGCGAGCGTGCATCTTGTCGTCAACCAAGTGACCCAGTTTGAGCATGTAAATCACGCCCACCGTCACCGGCTGGTCGAAACGGTCACCGCTCAGACCATCGTGCAGGTAAGCACGGCCCCAGTCGGGCAAGCCAGCCTCGGTCAATTCGCGAGCTACTTCGTCCTCGGTAGCGCCGTCGAAAATCGGGGTAGCATAAGTGCGACCCATTTTCAAACCAGCCCAGCCAAGTACGGTCTCGTAAATCTGACCGATGTTCATCCGGCTTGGTACACCAAGCGGGTTCAGCACGATGTCCATCGGGGTGCCATCGGGCAGGAAGGGCATGTCCTCATCGCGCACGATGCGGGCTACTACACCCTTGTTACCGTGGCGGCCGGCCATTTTATCACCCACCTTCAGCTTGCGCTTCTTGGCGATATAAACTTTGGCAAGCTGCACGATGCCAGCGGGCAGTTCGTCGCCCACTTCCAGGGTGAAGCGCTGACGCTTGAATTTCGCGGTGATGGTGTTGCGGCGCTTGGCGTAGTTACGCACCAGCTCCAGCACCAGACCATTCACGCGGGCATCAGCCGTCCAGCCTTCCAGAATCAGGTCCTTAAACAGGTTCACTTCTTCCGGAACGGCGTAGTTGCTTTCGTCCTTGTAGGGGTTCTTCTCGGGGAACATCCCCTCGTTGATGTTCTTGCGGTTGAACTTCACGCCCTTGGCAATCATCTCCTCGCCGAAGCGGTGTTTGATGCCCTGCGACGTTTTGCCTTCCAGCAATTGCACCAGCTTGTCAATCATGATGGCTTTCACACCACGCAGTTCCTGCGCGTAGGTCGCCTTCAAATCTTCCACTTCCTTCTTCGACTTAGCCCGGAGGTTTTTGTCTTTCTTAGGACGCGAGAAGAGCTTGGTGCCGATAACCACACCCTGCAAGGAGGGCGGCGCTTTCAACGAAGCATCCTTCACATCGCCGGCCTTGTCGCCGAAGATGGCACGGAGCAGCTTCTCTTCCGGAGTTGGGTCCGTCTCGCCTTTCGGCGTGATTTTACCAATCAGAATGTCGCCCTCTTTCACCTCCGCGCCGAGGCGGATAATGCCGTTGTCGTCGAGGTTGCGGACAGCTTCTTCGCTCACGTTCGGAATTTCCGAGGTCAGCTCTTCTTCGCCGCGCTTGGTCTCGCGCACTTCCAACTCAAACTCCTCAATGTGAATCGAGGTGAAGATGTCGTCGCGAACTACGCGCTCCGAGATGACGATGGCATCCTCGAAGTTGTAGCCCTGCCACGGCATAAATGCCACCTGCATGTTGCGGCCCAGAGCAAGTTCGCCCTGGTTGGTGCCGTAGCCTTCGCAAAGCGCCTGGCCTTTGGTCACCCGCTCGCCGCGCTTCACGAGCGGCGTCAGGTTGAGGCAGGTGTCCTGGTTGGTGCGACGGAACTTGATGAGGTCGTACGTAATACGCTCGGCGTCGAAGCTCACCATGATGTCGTCCTCCGTGAGGTCGTACTTCACCACGATTTTGTTGGCGTCCACGTAATCAATCACGCCTTCGCCTTCCGACATAATCAGGGTACGCGAGTCGCTGGCAATGCGGCCTTCCAGACCCGTACCCACAATCGGAGCCTCGGGACGCAAAAGTGGCACTGCCTGGCGCTGCATGTTCGAGCCCATCAGTGCTCGGTTGGCGTCATCGTGCTCCAGGAACGGAATCAGCGAGGCAGCTACCGAAACAATCTGGTTCGGGGCCACGTCCATGTAGGAGTACTCCGACGGGTTCACCACCGGGAAGTCACCCTCAAAACGGCCTTTCACCAACTCCTGGGTCAGGTTGCCGCCTTCATCCAGCAGGGAGTTGGCCTGCGCGATGTGGTGGGTGTCCTCTTCCTCAGCAGTCAGGAATTTCACGTTGGGGCTCATGTCCACCTTGCCGCCTTTCACGTCGCGGTAAGGGGTTTCGATGAAGCCCATGGCATTCACGCGAGCGTGCACGCACAGCGACGAAATCAGACCAATGTTAGGTCCTTCCGGCGTTTCAATCGTGCAAAGACGACCGTAGTGCGTGTAGTGAACGTCACGTACCTCGAAGCCAGCACGCTCCCGCGACAGACCTCCCGGCCCGAGCGCCGATACGCGACGCTTGTGCGTCACCTCGGCCAGCGGGTTGGTTTGGTCCATGAACTGCGACAGCTGGTTCGTACCGAAGAACGAGTTGATAACGCTGGACAAAGTCCGGGCGTTAATCAAATCCACCGGCTTGAAGTCCTCGTTGTCACGCACGTTCATGCGCTCCTTGATGGTACGCGCCATCCGGGCCAGGCCCACGCCAAACTGAGCGTAAAGCTGCTCGCCTACGGTCCGCACGCGACGGTTGCTCAAGTGGTCAATGTCATCGACAATGGCCTTCGAGTTGCTCAAGCCAATCAGGTACTTCACGATGAGCACAATGTCCTCATTGGTCAGCACCCGCGACTCCTGGTCCATGCCAATCTGGAGCTTCTTGTTAATCCGGTAGCGGCCCACCTCGCCGAGGTCGTAACGCTTGTCCGAGAAGAACAGCTTCTGGATGATGTCACGGGCAGTTTCTTCGTCAGGAGCCTCCGTGTTCCGGAGCTGACGGTAAATCTGCTCAACAGCTTCCTTCTCCGAGTTGGAGTTGTCCTTCTGCAGCGTGTTGTAAATGATTGCGAAATCCGCAATGTTCACATTCTCGCGGTGCAGAATAACCGACTTCGCGCCGGCCTCCAGAATCACGTCGATATCAGCTTCCTCAATCGTCGCATCGCGCTCCAGCAACACCTCGTTGCGGTCAATCGATACTACTTCGCCGGTGTCTTCGTCCACGAAGTCTTCCGTCCAAGTGCGGAGCACCCGGGCAGCCAGCTTGCGACCAACGGCTTTCTTGAGGTTTTTCTTGTCGGACTTCACTTCCTCCGACAAACCGAACAGGTCGAGAATGTCCTTATCAGTGCCGTAGCCGATGGCGCGAAGCAGCGTCGTCACCGGGAATTTCTTCTTCCGGTCGATGTACGCGTACATCACGTTGTTCACGTCCGTGGCAAACTCAATCCACGAACCTTTGAACGGAATAATGCGGGCCGAATACAGCTTGGTGCCGTTCGTGTGCTTGCTCTGGGCGAAGAACACGCCCGGCGAGCGGTGCAACTGCGATACGATAACACGCTCGGCGCCGTTGATAACGAACGAGCCCTTTACGGTCATGTACGGGATGTTCCCGAGGAACACCTCCTGCTCAATCGTCTCGAAGTCCTCGTTGTCCTTATCATTGCAAATCAAACGCAGCTTGGCTTTCAGCGGAACCGAATAAGTCAAACCACGGTCGATGCACTCGTCAACCGAATATTTCGGCGGGTCGACGTGGTAATCGATAAAGTTGAGCACGAAGTTTTCGCGCGAGTCCGAAATCGGGAAGTTCTCGGCGAACACTTTGAACAATCCTTCGTTAGAACGACGCTCAGCAGCGGTTTCCAACTGAAAGAATTCCTGGAACGAGCGCACTTGCACGTCCAGGAAGTCCGGGTACTCGATAACCTTCTTAATCTTGGCGAAATTGATTCGCTCGGCGGCCGTTTTCTTCAGGGCGGCCGTCTTTGCTTTCGGTGTAGCCAATGCGATGGGGATTAAAAGATGGACACAGAAGCGTAATAAAGGAAACCGCTGGGGCGGCTCGTCAGCGTTGCCAAGCAGCACCTGGCACTCCCTAACGCGCACGTAAACAGTGACGTTAGCTGACGCAAAGAAGCGCGAACTAGAAAGCTCGCGCTTTTGACACACTACAAACAGGAAAAGACCTGGCTAAGTTGCCAGGTCTAATCCTTATTCGAAGCGGGTCCGGAGATGCTTCAGGAGCAGAAACTACTTAACTTCTACTTCAGCACCGGCTTCCTCGAGCTGCTTCTTCAGCGACTCAGCCTCGTCTTTGGTTACGCCTTCTTTCAGGGGCTTGGGAGCACCGTCAACCAGTTCTTTGGCTTCTTTCAGGCCCAGACCGGTCAGGTCTTTCACCAGTTTCACCACAGCCAGTTTGGCACCACCGGCAGCCTTCAGGATAACGTCAAACGACGTCTTCTCCTCGGGAGCCTCGTCAGCAGCAGCAGCGCCACCACCGGCCATCATTACGGGAGCAGCAGCAGCGGGCTCGATGCCGTACTCGTCCTTCAGGATGGTTGCCAACTCGTTTACTTCTTTCACCGTCAGGTTTACAAGCTGCTCAGCGAATGCTTTCAAATCTGCCATTTCTGTAGATTGTTAAAAAAATGTGTTGTTGAAAATTTAATGGGGGTGCGAAAAAGCAGCTTATTAAGCGGCCTCTTTTTCGCTGAGGGTTTTGAGGATGCCGGCCAGTTTGTTGCCACCGCTCTGAAGAGCCGAGATAACATTTTTGGCGGGCGACTGGAGCAGACCGATGAGTTCACCGAGCAGTTCCTGCTTGCCTTTGATGCTGGTCAGGCCTTCGAGCTGGTCGGAACCGATGTAGATGCTAGCATCAACATAAGCGCCTTTCAGCACGGGCTTGGGGGTAGCACCGCGGGGGTAAGCTTGGGCTTTATAGAAGTCGCGCAGCATTTTGGCAGGAGCCGAGCCGCTCTCCGTAGAGAACAACACGCCCGACTGGCCTTTCAGCGCGGCATCCATCTCCGACGTATCGTGGCCGAGCGTGTCCAGTGCTTTCCGGATGAAGGTGTTTTTGTACACCTTGTATTCCAGACCGCGGTTGAACGCCAGACGACGGAAGTCGTTGATTTTCGCTACCGACATCACCGAAGCATCGACGATGTAAAACGAGTTGTGCGATTGCATTTTTCCGCTCAACTCATCCACGAGGGCTTGTTTTTCTTCCCGAGTCATGTTTGGTTGGTTTAATTAGCTAGCGGAATTTACTTGGCTGTCCACTGGAACGGCGGGCGACATCGTGCTCGAGAGCGTGATGCTCTTGATGTAAGTGCCTTTCGAAGACGAAGGCTTCAGGCGACCCAACGTCTGGATTACCTCCAGGGCGTTTTCGGCCAGCATCTTCGGGTCGAACGATACTTTACCCACCGAGCAGTGAATGATACCGGTTTTGTCAACTTTGAAGTCGATTTTACCAGCTTTCACTTCCTGCACAGCCTTGGCTACATCGGTCGTTACAGTGCCCGACTTCGGGTTCGGCATCAGACCACGGGGACCGAGCACACGGCCCAGGCGACCTACCTTAGCCATTACGGCGGGCATGGTGATGATTACGTCGATGTCGGTCCAGCCTTTCTCGATTTTCGAGATATAGTCGTCCAAACCCACGAAGTCGGCGCCGGCGGCCAGAGCTTCGGCCTCCTTGTCGGGAGTAACCAGAGCCAGAACGCGAACGGTTTTGCCGGTGCCGTGGGGCAGGGTGGCCACGCCACGAACCATCTGGTCCGCTTTGCGGGGGTCCACGCCGAGGCGAACGTCAATATCAACTGAAGCGTCAAACTTGGTGTAGGTAATGTCCTTCACCACGACTGCGGCTTCCACGAGGCTGCGCATTTGCGTCAGGTCGTGTTTGGCAAGGGCTTCCTTGCGCTTTTTGCTTACTTGTGCCATCTGTTCGTTTTTCCTTTTAATTATTCAGCAAAAGGAGAATCGCCCTTGATGGTAATACCCATGCTGCGGGCCGTACCAGCTACCTGCTTCATGGCGGCTTCTACTTGGAAAGCGTTCAAGTCAGGCATTTTGGTTTCGGCGATGGTACGCACCTGGTCCCACGTCACGGAGCCCACTTTGTTACGGTTAGGCTCTTTCGAACCGCTCGTCAACTTAGCAGCTTCCATGAGCAACACCGGAGCCGGTGCCGTCTTCACCACGAAGTCGAACGACTTGTCGGTGTACATGGTGATGAGTACAGGACAAACTTGGCCGGCTTTATCTTGGGTGCGAGCATTGAACTGCTTGCAAAACTCCATGATGTTCAAGCCTTTGCTACCAAGTGCAGGTCCTACCGGCGGCGATGGGTTCGCTGAGCCTCCCTTTATCTGCAGACGCAGATAACCTCTGATTTCTTTGGCCATTTGATTGGTTTGGCTGGGACTCCTGCGTCGTAACTCGCGCTTGCCTCAGTTTAGTAAACTCCTATTTGGAAGCCCCGCCGACCCGGAGCAATCAGTCGGCGTGGTATAATCGATGGGTTGTTTAAACCTCTTTTTCTACTTGGGTGTAGCTGAGCTCTACCGGCTGCGAGCGGCCGAAGATTTTCACCACTACGTTCAGCTTCTTACGCTCTTCAAATACTTCATCCACATTGCCGGAGAAGCCGTTGAAGGGGCCGTCTACCACTTTCACGAGTTCGCCCACTACGTAAGGCTTGTCGAGGGTAGCATCGGCTTGCTGCTCGGCTTCATCCACGATGCCGAGGATGCGATTGACTTCCGAAATGTGCAGCGGAACAGGTTTGTTGTTCGATGCGTCTTTCTTGTCTTTGTCACCGAGGAAACCAATCACGCCGGGCGTGCTGGTGATGATGTGGTCAACTTCACCGTGGCCGAGGTCGGCGTGGATGATGATGTAACCGGGGTAGAGGTTCCGCTCGCGGACGCGCTTCTTACCGTTGCGCATCTCAAACACCTTCTCTACCGGAATCAGTACCTGCGGAACAAGCTCGGTCAGGTTGTGCCGACCGAGCTCCGTTTCGAGGTAATTTTTGGCTTTTTTCTCCTGGCCGCTCACGGAGCGTACCACGTACCATTTCAATTCGCCCATCTTGATTGCTGATTAGCGAAACGAGTTGTAAAACGCTTTAAGTACCGACTCAAAGCTGACATCCATGATACCTACCACCACGGCAAACACGAGCGAACCAATCAGCACCAAGCCGGCGCTTTTTTGCAGTTCCGTCGTCGAGGGCCACGTTACGTTGTAGCGCATCTCTTCGATGGTGGTGCGGAAATAATTGCTCAGTTTGTCCATTGTGATGAAAAACACAGCGTTGCCGCTGAAATAACATGGAGCGGACCAACTGGCCCAAATTGCACGAGTGGAGAGATTCGAACTCCCGTCAAAGGTTTTGGAGACCCGTATGCTACCGCTGCACCACACTCGTTTTTAAACATTCCCACATAGCGCATTTCGCTAAAGGGAGTGCAAAGGTAAGAGAAACAGAAGACAAAACAAATACTTGCTTCTGTTTCAGCGTAAAAAAGCCGCCCCCGAGGAGTCGAGAGCGGCTTTTTTTACTGATTAAGCCGGAGCTTAGTCGAGAACTTCGGTTACCTGACCGGCACCTACCGTACGGCCACCCTCACGGATAGCGAAGCGGAGGCCTTTCTCCATTGCCACCTTGTTGATGAGCTCAACAGTGATGGTGATGTTGTCGCCGGGCATTACCATTTCAACGCCCTCGGGGAGGGTGATGATGCCGGTAACGTCGGTGGTACGCAGGTAGAACTGCGGACGGTAGTTGTTGAAGAACGGCGTGTGACGGCCACCTTCCTCTTTCGAGAGAACGTAGACTTCAGCCTTGAACTTCTGGTGAGGAGTTACCGAACCGGGCTTGCAGATAACCATGCCGCGACGGATGGCTTCTTTTTCAATACCGCGGAGCAGCAGACCTACGTTGTCACCAGCTTCGCCACGGTCGAGGATTTTGCGGAACATTTCCACACCCGTAACCGTCGACTTCAGGCCGGCAGCAGCGCCCATGCCCAGGATGTCAACTTGCTCACCCGAGTTGATGATGCCGCGCTCGATACGACCGGTAGCAACAGTGCCACGGCCAGTAATCGAGAACACGTCCTCAACAGGCATCAGGAAGGGCAGGTCGGTCAGACGAGCAGGAATCGGAATGAACGAGTCAACAGCGTCCATCAGCTCCTCGATTTTGGGAACCCAGTTGGCATCGCCGTTCAGGCCGCCGAGGGCCGAACCCTGGATAACCGGAATGTTGTCGCCGTCGAAGTCGTAGAACGAGAGGAGTTCGCGGATTTCCATTTCCACCAGCTCGAGGAGCTCGGGGTCATCCACCATGTCCACTTTGTTCATGAACACCACCAGCTGGGGAACACCTACCTGACGGGCGAGCAGGATGTGCTCACGGGTCTGGGGCATCGGGCCGTCGGTAGCAGCTACCACGAGGATAGCACCGTCCATCTGGGCAGCACCAGTTACCATGTTCTTCACATAGTCAGCGTGACCGGGGCAGTCAACGTGAGCGTAGTGACGGTTGGCCGTCGAGTACTCTACGTGCGAGGTGTTGATGGTGATACCACGCTCTTTTTCTTCGGGGGCGTTATCAATCGAACCGAAATCGCGCTTTTCAGCCAAACCTTTGCCGGCCAGTACCTGCGTGATAGCAGCAGTCAGGGTAGTCTTGCCGTGGTCGACGTGACCGATGGTGCCGATGTTTACGTGCGGCTTGGACCGGTCGAAATTTTCTTTAGCCATTGTAAAGAGTAAAAAAGAGGTGGTGAAGTGAATTTGAAGTAAAAACGGACCCTACACGAAGAAAGCGAGACTCAGCCCCTACTGTAATAGAAAACTGTGCGTCGCTTGCCTGAGAGAACCGTGCCGGCAGCCGGAATGATTCCGACTGCTGGACTTGTGTTGTAATCTGAGCCATTTATGGGATTTGAACCCATGACCTCTTCCTTACCAAGGAAGTGCTCTACCACTGAGCTAAAACGGCTTATTCTGTGAAATGAGCGGGAGACGAGGTTCGAACCCGCGACCTGCAGCTTGGAAGGCTGCCGCTCTACCAACTGAGCTACTCCCGCAGATGGCATCATGTAAAAAAAGTGGGGGTAACAGGACTCGAACCTATGAACCCGAAGGAGGTGAGTTACAGTCACCCGCAATTGCCGCTATGCGATACCCCCAGTTTTGGTGCTTCCCGGCCGATTGCTGAGAGGCGTAACCCCTTCCGTTTCGCTGCTACCGAAGTAGTAGTGTTTCGTAAGGAGTCGCAAAATTAGAGGTTTTTTGACACAAGGCAAGGGATGGAGCAAAAAAAGGTTGTTCTTTTTTTGCTCCATTTGCGGAAGTTGCTCCTACATAAGGTTATAAAATGCTTTGAGTCGGTCGTCAGTTTCCTTCTCCCGGATGTTCTGGAGCGTGGCTTTGAGGCTGGGCATGGATGGAAGTAGCAAGGCGAGGCTCTTGTAGGCCCCCAAGCGGATGTCGTAGCGCGGAGCGTTGCGGGCATAATCCTCGAGAATTTTGAGGCCCTTGTCACGCTCTACGGGCGGGATGTGGGTCATGAGTGTTCCGAAGGACTGGAAGTAGGCGTAGAGGTCGCCTTCGGTCACGTCGGGAAGGCGGCGCAGGAACCAAGGGTATTGGTCGAGGTTACCATTGAGGGCGTAGTAACTGGCAATGGCGACGAGAAGCGGACTGCTCGTGGTGTTTTCGATGGCGGCGACCTGCTGACGGGTGGTGGGCTCAGGCTTTTTGGCGAGGACTTCGAGAGCGGCGGCAGCTACCAGCGCAGAGCTGTCGCCGACGGCTTTTCCGTAGATGGAGCCATAATTACCGTCGGGGAAGGTGGCGAGCGTGGTGATGGCTTGGGCGCGGACGCGGGACACAGGGTCGGAGGCGAGGCGCTGGATGTCCTTGCGCATGCCTTCGGGCTCGGGGCCGCGATAGCGACGGAGGTGGTCGAGGGCGAGGCGGCGCACGTTCCAGAATTTGTCGTTGAGGGCGTTGCGGAGCATGCTACTCACGGACATCTGGTCGGTTTTGTTCTGGAGCAGTTCCAAGACTTCGGATTTCTGCTGGTAGCTCTGAGCATGGTAGAACTGGAAAACCAGCTCATCGGTGGTGCGCTCTTCATCGAACTGGGCCAGGAGTTGGCTTTCGCTGTCGAATTTTACGAGGTTGGGTTTCTGGTTGGCGGGCAGCTGGAAAGTCTGGTCGGCTTTGGTGACGGTGATGTGGTGCTCGGTGGGCTGGTTGCTGCCGGTCCAGACGGCGACGGTTACGGGCAGGCGGTAGACGGGCTGAAAGAGCGTGTCCTGGGTTTGCTGTACGCGCAGGCTCACCTGGCCGTTGGTGTAGCTGTGGGTGATGCGCAGTTCGGGATGGCCGCGCTTGAGGAACCACTGGTTGAAAAACCACATCAGGTCTTCGCCGGTGGTTTCTTCGAACGCGACGCGCAGCTTGGAGATTTCGACGGCGGAGAGCTTGTTCTGGGTGAGGTAGCGGTTGAGGGACGCGAAGAAGGCTTCGTCGCCCACGTATTTGCGCAGCATATGGAGTACGCGGCCGCCCTTGTCGTAGGAATGGCGGTCGAGCATGTCCTCGCGGTTGACGTAGCGGTAGCGGATGAGGGGTTCGCGCTTGGACTGGGCTTCTTCGAGGTAGTTGTTGATTTTGATTTCCTGGACCAGGCCGGCTTCGTCGGCGCCGTACTTGTACTCGGCCCAGAGATATTCGGAATAGTCGGCGAAGGACTCGTTCAAAGGCAGGTTAGCCCAGCTTTCGCAGGTCACGTAGTCGCCGAACCAGTGATGGAACAGCTCGTGCGCTACCACAAACTCGGAGGTCTGGAAATTGGCGTCGAGCAACTCACGCTTGGTGGTTTGCACGAAGCTGCCGAAGGTGGACGCGGTGGTGTTTTCCATGGCTCCACTCACGTAGTCGCGCACGGCTACTTGAGCGTATTTTTCCCAAGGGTATTCTACGCCCAGCTTTTTGGAGAAGAAATCCAGCATCTGGGGCGTGTGGCCGAAGACGGCGCGGGCGGTGCCGGCGTATTTCGGCTCCACGTAGTAATCGACAGGCTTGCCGTGCCAAGAGTCGCTTACCACGGCGAAGTCGCCGACGACCATAGTGGCTAGGTAGGGTGCGTGGGGCTCGCTGAGCTTCCAAGTATCGGTGCGGGTGCCGTCGGGGTTGGCGTGGGAGGAAGTGAGCAGGCCGTTGGAAAGCGTTTTGAACTGCTTTTCCACCGTCATGCTGATTTCCTGCGTCATGCGCTGGTTGGGCTTGTCGATGGTGGGAAACCAGCAGGAGCTGGACTCCGTCTCGCCCTGGGTCCAGATTTGGCGGGGCTTGTTCTTCTCAGCGCCCAGCGGGTTGATGAAGTACAACCCCTTGTCATTGGTGATAGCGGCGGAACCGCCCTGGGGCAGCTCGTTGGGCTTGGCCACGTACACGATGCGCACCTGGTAGGGCGTGCTGCGCGGGTACGGGTGGTCGAGGGCAATGACGAGCTTGCGGCGGTTGTAGTTGTAAGTGAGGTTTTTGGTTTTCTTGTCGCTCACCAACTCAACTTTCTGCACGTCGAAGCCTTTGGCATCGAGCACTAATTCCGACTGAGGATAGAAATGCGAGCGCAGCGTGAGCAGCGCCGTGCCCAGTAGGTGCTGCTTTTTGTAATCGAACCGAACGTCGAGCTTGGTGTCGGTTACCTCGGTGAGAATGGTGGCGGCGGGCTGGATTGGAGCCTCCGAAGGCAGCCAGGACGGCACCACGAGGCCAGCCGGCGCGGGCGCGGTAGGCGGTGCGGGTGCGACTTTTTTATGAACGGGCGCTTTGCTGGGCAACCTGCCCGAGCCGGACGTGCCTCTTTGCGCAACCGCCAGAAACTGTACGAATAACAACAGGCTGGTAAGGCCCGGAACCAGATACTTCATGCCAACAGCTACAGGCGAAAAACGCCTCAATTTCTGAATTAATTTGAGATTTGGGCTACCTTTAACCCCGCTTTCCTCCCACCCCATTCGCTTTCGATGTTCCAAATCAGCACCGCCCCCGACCAAGTTTGGGAAGTAGACTATCGCGCCACCGACGCTATCATGCTCAATGGCCAGCCGTTGGCCTGGGATGTAGTGGATTTGGGCGAAGGTCGGTTTCATGTGCTTTACGAAGGTCGCTCCTACAATGCGGAAGTTGTAGAAATTGACCACGCCACCAAAAACATTGTGTTGAAGCTGAACGGCCAGCGCGTGGCCCTGGCGGCCAAAGACCGGTTCGACCTGCTCCTCGAACGCCTCGGCATGAGCAACGCCGCTGCCGCCAAAGTAAACGAGCTGAAAGCCCCCATGCCCGGCCTCATCGTAGATATCCGCGTGACGCCCGGCCAGGCCGTGCAGAAGGGAGACCCGCTGCTGGTATTGGAGGCCATGAAAATGGAAAATATCCTGAAAGCGCCCGCCGATGGCACCGTGGGCAGCCTGAAAGTGAACCTGCGCGACAACGTGCAGAAAGGCCAAGTGCTGGTGCAGTTTGCCTAGCGTCGGTCGCCTAATATTTAGCTTGAACTACTCAATCCTCTCGACTTGAAATACAATCGCATCCTCCTCAAGCTCAGCGGCGAAGCGCTGATGGGCCAGCAGCAGTACGGCATCGATGCCGAGCGGCTGATGCAGTACGCCTCCGAAATTAAATCTGTGGCCGCGACGGGCGTGCAGGTGGCCGTCGTAATTGGTGGTGGCAACATCTACCGCGGCGTGCAGGCCGAAGCCTTCGGGCTCGACCGCGTGCAGGGCGACTATATGGGCATGCTGGCCACGGTCATCAACTCGATGGCCCTGCAAAGCGCCCTGGAGAAGCTGGAAGTGAGCACGCGCCTGCTTTCCGGTCTCACCATTCAGCGGGTGTGCGAGCCGTATATCCGGCGGCGCGCGGTGCGGCACCTGGAAAAAGGTCGCGTGGTGATTTTCGGGGCCGGCATCGGCTCGCCTTATTTCACGACAGACTCGGCGGCTTCGCTGCGGGCCATTGAGATTGAGGCCGACGTGGTGCTGAAAGGTACCCGCGTGGACGGCATTTATACGGCCGACCCGGAGCAGGACCCCACGGCCACGCGCTACCCCGAAATCACGTTTGATGAGGTGCTGAGCAAGAATCTGAACGTGATGGATATGACGGCCTTCACGCTTTGCAAGGAGAATAACCTGCCCATCATTGTGTTCGATATGAACACGCCCGGCAACCTGGAGCGCCTGCTGAACGGCGAGGCGATGGGCACACTGGTGAGCGACGGCGGCACCGGCCCCGGCCGCGATGGCCGCAAGCCATTACTTGACACCAAGAAAAGTCTCCTCCAGCCGCTGGTGGGCAACCAACCGGAACAAGCCTAATTTTTAGTTGTCAGGTGTTCATTGTCCGTTGTTAGTTTGCAGCGGAAAACTGATAACCGGACCTGACAACTGATAACCAATAATTGACAACTCACTAAAATGGACGAAGAAATTCAGTTTTACCTTGATGAGCTCGCGGAGTCGATGAGCAAAGCGCTGGCGCACGTAAACGTGGAAATGAGCCGTATCCGGGCCGGCAAGGCATCACCAGCCATGCTCGACGGCTTGCGCGTGGATTACTACGGCACACTCACTCCTATCAGCCAGATTGCCAACATTACGGCTCCTGATGCCCGCTCGCTGCTCATCAAGCCTTGGGAAAAAAACATGATTAGCGAGGTGGCCAAGGCCATCAAGAACAGCGACCTGGGCCTGAACCCAGTTTCGGATGCCGAAGGTGTGCGCCTGAACATCCCGGCCATGACCGAGGAGCGTCGCCGCGAGCTGGTGAAGCAGGCCAAGAATGAATCGGAAGCTGGCAAGGTGCGGGTTCGGGGCATCCGCAAGGATGTGAACGAGTCGCTGCGCAAGCTGCTGAAAGAAGGTGCTTCGGAGGATGCCGTGAAGAGCGCCGAAGAGAAAGTGCAGAAAACGACGGATTCTTACATTGCCGAAGTTGATAAAGTCCTCAGCAAGAAGGAATCGGAGATTATGACTATCTGATTTGGTCTGATTGAAAACAAAAAAGCCCGGCGGATTATCGTCGGGCTTTTTTTGTGGCGTTTTACTTTACGCAGTGCTGTTCTACTGCGTCAATTCGGCTTCGACGGTGGCGGGTACCAAATAGCGGATGCTGTGGCCAGCGCGCAGGCTTTCGCGGATGTAAGTGGCCGAAATGTCCAGTAACGGCGCGGTTATCACCTGCACGCGGGGAAAGGGTACTAAATCGGGGCTGGGCGAGCCGGGCCGGGGATACACGTAGATATCGATTTCGGCCAGCAGGCGGGCTGATTCGTGCCAATTTGGGAGGCCGGGGAGGTTGTCGCTGCCCATCAGGAGCACGAAATCGTGCGTGGGGTGGCGCTGCCGCAGGGCGTCGAGCGTGGCGATGGTGTAGCTGGGGCGCGGCAGGCCGAACTCGATGTCCTCGGCGCGCAGGCGGGGGTTATCGGCAATGGCGAGCTGCACGAGGTGCAGGCGCTGGGTGTCGGGCAGCAGGTCGGCGGCGGCTTTGAAGGGATTGTGGGGCGTGACCACGAGCCAGACTTCGGCCAAATCGGTGCGCGTGGCAAAATGCTCAGCCAGGATGAGGTGGCCGGTGTGCACGGGATTGAACGAACCGAATAGCAGACCTACCCGGCGGCCACTCATACGATGGCCGGCTCGCCGCTGATGAACTGGCGCACCAGCTTTTCGGCGTGGTCGGTGGCCTCGTCGAGGTTATCGTTGACGACGGTGACATCGAAACGATTCTCGAACCCAAGCTCGAAATTGGCTTTGTAAATCCGTGAGGAAATGCTGGATTGCGAATCGGTGGCGCGGGCCTGCAGGCGCTGCTCCAGAACTTCGATGGACGGCGGGCGGACGAAAATAGCCAGCGCCCGGTCCTTGTAGAATTCCTTGATGCTGAGGCCACCTTTCACGTCGACATCGAGAATGGCGTGCTTGCCATTGTCCCAGATGCGTTCGATTTCGGACTTCAGCGTGCCATAAAACGCGCCTTCGTACACCTCTTCCCACTCCACGAACTCATCGTTGCGGATTTTGTCCTGGAATTCCTGAACGGAGATGAAATGGTAGTCTTTGCCTTGCACTTCGGCCCGGCCGCGGCGGTCGCGGGTGCAGGCGGAAATGGAAAAGCTAAGCTCGGGCAACCGGTCCATAAGGCGGTGCACGATGGTGGTTTTGCCAGCGCCCGAGGGGGCCGAAAACACAATGATTTTGCCTTGCATCACGCAAAGCTACCGGTATTAGGCCATTTGCGCACCTACACGGGCCAAAATGGCATCGTGAAGGGTAGCCGGAATGGGCTGCCGGGTAACGCGCTGGTTCAAAAAACCGATGAAAACGCGCTGCTTTTCGAGGTCGTCGAAGCAGGGCGAGCAGTCCGTGGCGTGGTCGTAGAGGTAGTCTTCGTCCTCGGCGGTCAGGTGCTGGCCTTCGATGAGTTGGTCTAGTACAGTATTCACTCGTTCGCAGTCGGGGCCATTAGCTAAAATGGGAGCCGACGTATTGGTTTCTTTAGTAGCAGATTGGTTCATAATTGAAAATGCAGGAAAGGGGTGAGAAGCAATGAAGTATGCGGCCGAGAATAATGCGTCCCTGTTGATGACGTTAATTATTCTCGGCCTCGGTTAGTTCCGTATCGTCGTCTATTGCATCATTGCCATAGCCCATCGACTGGGCGTATTTCTCTAGCTTATCCTTGAGGAAATTGCGGGCCCGGTGCAGGCGCGAACGCACCGTACCAATCGGAATATCAAGCACTTTGGCCATCTCCTCGTAGGTAAACCCTTCGAGGTCACAGAGGATGATGACGGTGCGAAAATCGACTGGCAAAGAATTTAACGCGCTGGCAACTTCATCACCGATGAGGTCGCGGGCCGACTGCTGGCGCATGTCGGAAGAGGAAGCGCCGATTTCGCCTTCGGCCTCTACGTCGTCGGGATTGTAATAGCCCTCAATCTCGCTGTAGTCGACCTTGGCGGGCTGCTTGCTTTTCTTGCGGAAATCGTTGATAAACGAGTTCTTAAGAATGCGAAAGAGCCAGGCCTTGGCGTTGGTACCGGGCTCAAAGTACTCGAAGAATCGGTATGCTTTGAGGTAGGTTTCCTGCACCAGGTCGTTGGCATCATCCTCGTCGAGGGTGAGGCGGTAGGCAAAATTGTAGAGCGGGTCGAGCACGGGCATCAACTCGGCCTGAAAACGCCGGTCTTTTTCCTCTTTGCTCAGTTTGACCCGTTCGGGGGAATCGCTCATACAGGTGGGCGGGGGAAATTGCAGGCCGAAACCTACGAAGGAATAGGGGATTATGACACTAACACTCGTATATGCCGCTACTCGGAAGTGGTGGGTGGCCGAGTTGCTTCACGTCAAAACCGCCCGCTACGCAATGCTACTGGCAGTCATTAGAAGCCAAAAATAGCAAAGCGCAACGTGCGGCGCATTGCCCGATGTACGGATTGCAGCGTCTGCTAGGTTGCGATACAGTGAATAAGCAGCAAACTAACTGGACGAATTGGCCATTGTTTGACGCTAAATGCCATTTATTATTCGACCGGCAACGGCACCCAGGCGGCCACCCGCGCCGCTACCGCCGCCGCCTCGATGGCTCGGATGCAGGTGCAGGCAGCGGGCTGCTGCCGGCAGTCGTCGCAATTGGGCTTGTCGAAAACCATAAATTCGGCGTGCTCGCCCAGCGGGGCCCAGCGGCCGGGGTGCATGGGCCGGATGGGCGGGTAGAGGCCCAGCGCGTAGCGGCCCAGCGCGGCGGCCAGGTGCAGTGGGCCGGTGCTGCCGGCCACGAGGCCATCGGCGGCGGCGATGAAGGAGATGAACTGCGGCAGGCTGAGCTGGCCGGTGAGGTCGGCGGCGAGGAAGGCGGCGTTTTCCTGAAGCCAGGGGGCTAGCTCCTCCCCTTCCGCAGCCGTGCCGGTGATAAAGACGCGGTGGCCGGCGCGGTGTAGCAGGCGGGCGAGCTGGGCGAAATTATCGAGGCCCCACTCGCGGGCGCTGCCCCGGCTGCGCGGGTGGAGGATGACGTTGAGCTGGCCGGGCTGGCGCTTCTGTAGTAGCTGTTGGAATTGCGGCAGCAGAGTTTCGGTGGCTTGCAGGCGCACCAGATGGGCTATTTCGGTTAATGAAGGCTCGGAAGTATCGCCCAAAGGCTGAAGCAGCTTGTGATTTAGCTGGGATTCGTGCAGAGGCGAATGGCGGCGGCTGAGGGCCACCAGCCGGTTGCAGGTCAGCCAGTGCTGCCAGCGGTTACGCGTGCCGATGCGCAGGGGAATTTTGGCTTTTTGGGCGAGGCGGGCGAGGGTTTTGTTGGGGAAAACGTGGATGATGGCGGCGGCTTCGTAGGCGCGCAGAGCTTCTACTTGGGCAGTTTCGGACTGTTTCAGCAGCTCATCCAGGTTCAGGAAATCATCGACCCACGGGCAGGCGGCGGCCACAGGCGCAGTGTAGGTGCGGCCAATGAGCACCACCCGGCAGCCCGGGAACAGCTGCTTGAGCCGCCCGCACACCGGCAGGGTCAGCACCACGTCGCCGATGGCGTCGGTGCGGGAGACGAGGAAGGTGAAGTTTTTTTCCGGGCTCATGCTTCGGCTTGTTCGGTGCGGGTTTTCAGCTTGGCGAATTTCAGGAACACGCCCCAGGCCGAGATGCCGGCGATGCACAGGCCGGCGAAGCCATCGAGAAAGCCGAGGCGGAAGATGTAGCCGTGCACGAATTTCCAGAGCGGCTTGAGCAGCAGGTGAAACAGATTGACGTTGGTGCGGCCGCGCAGGGCCAGCTCCTGGGCCGTGATGCTGGTGAACTTATTGAGCTGACTGACGTGCTGCGCGATGCTGTGGTAGCTGTAGTGCAGGGCATCGCCGGTGAGCGGGGCGGTGGTCTGGCCGGGGTTTACCTCGAATTTTTCGTGCAGGAGTAGGCCGGTCCAACGGCCCAGGCGACGGTCGTAGAGGCGCAGTTTGCGGTCGGGATACCAGCCGCCGTGGCGCACCCAGTGGCCGCAGTAATTGGTGAGGCGGGCCAGCGAATAGGCGGCGTGCTGCCAGTTTTGCTTGGCCTGGCGAATGGACTGGCGCAGCTCCTCGGTCAGGACTTCATCGGCGTCGAGCTGCAGAACGTGGTCGAATTGAGCTTGGCTGGTGGCGTAGTTTTTCTGCTCGACGTAGCCGGCGAAAGCGTGCTGCAGGACGCGCACGCCGTGCTGGCGGCAGATTTCCACGGTGGCATCGGTGGAGAAGGAATCGACTACGAGCACGTCGTCGGCCACGTCGCCCAGGGCCTGGAGGCAGCGGGCGATGTTGGCCGCTTCGTTGAAGGTGATGATGACGACGGAGAGGGAGACGGGCATGGGTGGGCAAATATCCGGCGTTTTTACTGACCGGGGCTTCGGCCGCTTGCGCAATATTTTCGTATCGCAACCCGCCGGGCGTGCGTAACTTGCGCCCGAATTCGTTTCTCAACACATGAAAAAAACGCTCCTCCCCGGCCTGTTGGCCGCTGCTCTGCTGTCGCTCACGCTGCCTTCGTGCGGCCCGTCTGCCACCGAGGGCGACGATGACATCGCCACCACCACCCTGCCCCCGCTGCCCGCCGCTCCCGACACCACCAAAGGTGCCAAGCAGCCCGAGCAGATGCGCGAGCTGAACTCGGTGAACGCCACGGAGGACATCAAGAAAATGCAGCCGCAGATGTAATCACGGCTTTTTGCTGGATTAACCGTGATTTTGCTGCTGTCGTTTCAGCCTCTTTTGCGGGTATTAATCGGGCCGTTACTGCTGAGGCGGTGGCGGCCCGATTTCTTTTTCTTCCGACTCAACTATCATGGAAAACAACATTGTGCTGCGCCGGGGCGTGGAAGCGGATTTAGCCCAAGTGCTGGGCCTGATTCAGGAACTCGCTGAGTATGAAAAAGCGCCGGAGGCCGTGACCAACACGCTGGCCGCTATGCAGCGCGACGGCTTTGGCCCGGCTCCCATCTTCGGCTTTTTCGTGCTGGAAAATGAGGCGGCTGAAATTGTTGGACTGGCGCTGTTTTACACGGCTTACTCCACCTGGAAGGGCCGGATGCTCTACCTCGAAGACCTGGTGGTGACGGAGGCGGCGCGGCGCGGCGGCCTGGGCCGGCTGCTGTTCGATGCCGTGGTGGCCGAAGCCCGCGCCACTGGGGCCGTGCGCCTGAAATGGCAGGTGCTGAACTGGAACGAGCCCGCCATCACCTTCTACAAAAAGCTGGGCGCTACCATTGAGGATGAGTGGCTGAACGGCAACCTGGACGAGGCGCAGCTCGGGCGCTACGAAGTGGCCCCGGCGGCGACGGCTGTGGCCGCGCCAGTCACGGGGCGTAGCTTGTAGCTCCTGAAGTGACGACAAAAAATCAACCCCCGCCGGGCTCGTACCCGGCGGGGGTTGGTCGTTTTATCGGAACTGGTTTTGCTGAAGCTGTTAGGTAGTGGTGCAGCACTAATCAGCTCACAGCCGGATAAATTTCTGATTACCGGTGCGGCCCTGCGCGTCCTGCCAGCGCAATACGTACAGGCCGGGCCGCGTGTCGGGCAGGTTTAAATTGAGCACGTTCAGGCCGGTGGGTACGCTGAGGGCGGTGGCCAGGATGCGGCGCCCCAGCGCGTCGAACACCCAGAAAATCACCGTGCCATCAGCCGAAGCGGGGTATTGGAGGCGCAGTTGAGAAGCGGTTACCGGGTTAGGAAAAATGCTGACCCCGGCGCTCTCCGAGCTAAGGGCCACGGGGGCGGGGTTGTCGAGCGAGCCATCGGGGCGCTGGAGGCGGAGGCGGTAGTAGCGCAGGCCACCGGGCGGCTGGGCATCCACGTACTGGTACTGACTGGCGGGGGGACGCGGGGCCACGATGGCAATTTGCTCCCACGCGGTGGTGTCGCCGCTCAGGCTGCGCTCTACCACGAAGCGGCTCAGGAAGCACTCGTCGCGGGTGGTCCAGTTGAGGGTGGCCCCGGTCCCGGCCGCATACTGGGCGCTCAGGCCGGTGAGCGGGGCGGGCAGCAGGGCCGGACCGCTACAGCCCAGGTTGCGGAAGCTGCGCACCCGCAGCACCTGCCGGCCACCGGCTACTTCGCTGAGGGGGTCCAGCGCCCGGGTATTCTGGCCAAAACTCAGCGCGTAGTGCATCACCGCGCGGGGCAGGTTGAGGTGGTTGAGCTGCTGGGCGTGGCCCAGCTCGTGCACGGCCACCGACTCGAAATCAATCTGACTGGAGCTGGCAAGGGCTGGCCCGAACTGAAAGGCTGACCCATCATCGAACTGCATGTCGATTTCCTTCACCCAGAATACCACCTCGCCGTTGGAGGCGTAGCAGCCTTTGTAGTAGCTGGTGGTGCGGCCCAGCACGCGGGCGGGCAGCTCGGCCCCTTGGTCGAAAGCGACGACGTTCTGGCCGTCTTCGGCAATGGTATTGGTGGCGTTGGCGGAGCCTGTTTCCCAGTTCATGCCAGTCTGGCAGCGCCAGGTGGCCAGCGCCCGCTGCCAGGCCGCGGCGGGCGAGGCCGTGAAATTGGGGCCGAAGCGGAAGGTGATGCCGCCGGTGGCATTCAGGGCAATGTGGTTGGGGCGCTGGAGGAGCTTGCCGTCGGTGCTTTCCACGTTGGTGAGGGCGTAGACGATGGTGACGGGCGTGCTGCTTTCCACAGTGAGCTGGTCGGAAGTGGTGACGCGCACGGGGCCGGAGCCGGCGGGGTGGCCGTTGCTCACCGGGCTGCCGCCATTGGCCGTGGAGGGCACCCGCACCTGGATTCGGTTATTGGTCCAGCTGATATAATCGTCGTCGCGGACTTTCACGCGGGTCGAGCCGCCATCGTCGGCGTTCCGAAACTCGACAAAGCCACTGCCCCGGGTGCTGCCAAAGCCGTCGCCGGTGATGGTGAGCACCGCGCCGGTGCCGGCCGTGAGGCTCACGGGCGAAAACCCGGCGATGGTGGGGGCCGCCGTGCCGCGCCGCACGGGCGTGGCCGTTTTGGCCAAGGCAGGGTTGGCCTGCAATACCTGGCGCGCCTGCCCCGTGAAGGCAGTTATTTCCTGATAAAAGCCCGAATCCAGCCCTTTGTAAACGCGGAATGGCTCGGTGGCCGTGCCCTCGATGGGGTTGAATTGGATGAAGCCCTGCTCGCTGCCTACGGGGGTGTAAGCGGCGGGGCCGACCACTGGCAGTCCCGGCCACGGTGCGGCTTTCAGGAAGAAAACGCCCTGCTGGCCGGGCGTGAGCTGCAGGGTGTTGGTGAGAATTTGCTGGTCGAGGCCAAGGCGGCCGCCTTCGGTGAGGACGGTGAGGCCGGTGGTGTCGGCCACCTGGCCTTTCAGCAGGGAAAATACCCGCAGGCGGTGCCGGGTGAAGAGGTGCCGGTGGTCGGCATCCCAGAAGCTGCGGGCATCGAGTACCTGCGCTTCGACCACCAGGTCCGACTGCCGGGCGCGGCTAGCGGGCTCCAGGGGCAGCATCAGGCAGCGCGTTTCGGCGGGGGCCTGGGCCTGAGCGACGGCCGGGATGGCTGCTAATACCAGCACTCCCAATACGCCCGCCCATTTGCGGCTTCTAACACGGTTAATCAGTAGCGAAAACGACATAAGCAAGAAGGAAGAGCGAGGGCCACCCAAGATACGGAAAACCGGAACGAAGGAGGCCTTAGCGCCCGCGTTGGGCCTGGGCCAGCTCGCGGGCCAGCCGGCGGTTTTGGTGGTACTGGCGCAGGTCGCGCCAAATGACGCCGACGAACACGTTGAGCCGGTAGCTGAAGTACATGCCGTCGAAATCATCTTTGTAATCAATCTCAAATACCGATTTGCGGTAGCCCACGCTGCCACTCACCCCCACCCAGCGAAAAGGTTTGACCAGGACGGCAAGGCCCGCCTCGACGGGCACGAACAGGCCCCGGCTGTCGGTGGTGGTGCGGCCGGTTTGGTCGGTCACGGTGTAGTGGCTGCGGCCCAGGCCCACTTCCAGCGGCAGGCTGATTTCGAGCCAGGGCCGCTGGAAGAAAACGTAGCTCACGTTGGGCGTGAAGTAGGTAAGGTCGAGCTGGGGCGTGAGGGTATCGGGGGCCTTTTTGGTGCGCTTGCCGTTTTTATACTGATAGATGTAGAGGGCAGTATAGTCGCGGCTGAGGGTGTAGCCGCCCAGGCCCAGCCGCCAGCGCCGGCCGGGCAGCACCACGCCGGCATTGGCCCCGATGATGTGCACGGCCGACGACTGCACGAAAGACTCGCGGTTATCGAGCGAAATCACGAAGCCCACCCGGCGGCGCGGGGCCACGGCCGCCGGGCACGGCGGCCCCGCCACCTCGCCGGCCGAATCGGCGGCGGGCCGGCTTTGGGCGGCCCCGGCCCGGGCACCCAGCAGCAAGGCGGCCAGCAAGCCCGCCCCGAGATAACGCGTCATAGCAAAACAGTAGAGTTGAGGCAATCGGGCTAAAGCTAAGGCCCTGGCATGAGTTATTTATGTAGCCGGCCGCCCACAGAGACAAAGCGCGGCGCAGGTCGTTTAAGGCGCAGGTCGTTTAATCAGCCGGCTAGGCCAGCGGGCGCGGGCTGGGGCTGCCATTCGGGCGAATTGTTGGCCACCACGGGCCAGCCGTTGGCATCATATTCCAGCCGGGCCAGGATGAGCACGCGGCGCGAGTAGCCTTCGGAATCGTCGATGGCATCGAAGGTGGGCTGGCGGGGGTCGATGGCGTGGCAGGCCAGCCAGTCCTGGCCGGCGGCATCGGTCACCACGCAGTTGTGGCCGGGGGCATGCCAGTGGGCATTGGCGGCGAGCAGGGCGGCATGGGGGTTGGCGGTGGCGGCGGCGTAGCTTTCGAATGGCCCGGTGGCGTGGCGGGCGCGGGCTACCAGCACGGCGTAGTGGGCGCGGGGGCCGCAGCAGTTATCGCCCGAAAAAAACAGGTAGTACCAGCCGTTCCGTTGGTGCACCCAGGCCCCTTCGATGAGGCGGTGGTAGTCGGCGGGGTCGTGGGAAACGCTGGGGTGCAGCACGGCCACGGCCTCGCTGCCGGGGGCGAAATTCAGGCGGTCGTCGGCCAGCTCGCGCACCCAGATGGGGCCGAAACCCGAGCCCCAGTACAGCAGCCGGCGGCCGGTAGCGGGGTCATCGAACGCCATGGGGTCGATGCAGGTGAAGCCCGGGCCGGGCAGCATGGCATGGCCAATGTCCACGAACGGGCCAGCGGGCGCATCGGCCACGGCCACGGCGAGGCTGAAATAATTGGCTCCATCGGGCCGGGTGGAATAGTAGAGGTAGTAGCGCCCGCCGTGCTCGCTAACGTGCGGGGCCCAGATTTTCTGGCTCAGCAGCGCCCAGTCGGGCTTGGCGGGCAGGCCTTCGCCGAGGTATTCCCAGGCCACCAAATCGCGGGAACGGGCTATTTGCAGGTTGATGATGATGCCGGCACGCTTGGTTTGGGTACCGTAGGCGTAGTACCAGTCATCTGGGGCTCGGATGATGGTGGGGTCCGGAAAATTGTCGTCGATGACGGGGTTGGTGAACATGGGCGGCGAGTGGGTGGCGGGGCAGTATACGCGGCGGCCTACCGTTCTCGCTGCTGCTGTAGCCACAGGCAGGCCGAGGCAATATCATCGAAAGTGCCCACCAAGGGGTTGCTGATGGGATATACCCGCTCCTCAGTGGCGTGGCGGGCTTGCAGGCTGAGGGGCAGTACCCAGGCGAAGTAGCGCAGGCCTGCGGCCTGCATTTCCTGTAGCCACCGGCCGCCCCATTGGGTGCGCGGCATGTGCACGGCGAGGACGTTGGTGCCGTCGGTCAGGATTTTCTGGCAGGGCCACTGTCGCAGGCTGGCCAGCATCTGCTCGCAGGCGGCCAGGGCCAGGGGACCGTCGTAGGGGCCGCGCAGGTCCACGTAGAGCCAGCGGTTCGGCTCGTCGCGGCCGATGAACAGACTGGGAGAATCGACAACGGTTTGCAAGGGCAGATTCAGAGACAGGGCGGGCAAGGGCGTTTGGCGCATTCAAATAACGACAGGAAACCCTCCCCAGCCACGAATTTTGCCGCCCGATGCCGGGGCGCAAATACTTTGCGGGCCGCGCATCTATCTGCTGCGGCCGGGCGCTAGCTTTGTGGTTCTGCTTGCGCCGGAAGTTGCCCGAAAGTCCGGGAAACCGCTTGCTCTCGCCCTCACTCCCACCCTCTTTGCTGATGTTCAAAAAAAGTGTTGCCCTGCTGGCTTTGTTGTGTGCCCCGTTTAGCCTGCTGGCCTGGGGCGTGATGGGCCACCGGGCCGTGGCCAAAATTGCCGAAAACCACCTTTCCGCCACCGCCAAGCGCGAAGTAGCCCGCATTCTGGGCACCCAAACCATGCCGCTGGTGAGCACCTGGGCCGATGAGCTCCGCGCCGACCCGCAGTTTAAGGATACGGCGCCCTGGCACTACCTCAACGTGGTGACCGGGCTCGATTTCGCCGCCTTCGTGAAGCAGTTGAACGACCCGGCTACCCTGGCCCCGGCCGCGCCCACCAACGCCTACACCGCCCTGCTCCAAGCCCGCCGCGACCTGAAAGACCCCAAGAAAACCGCCGACGAAAAGCTCGTGGCCCTCAAATTCGTGATTCATCTGGTGGGCGACGTGCACCAGCCCCTGCACGTAGGCCACGCCGAAGATAAAGGCGGCAACAGCATCATGGTGAACTGGCGTGCCAAGGAAGACACCAACCTGCACAGCGTGTGGGACACGGCCCTGATTGAGTACCCCGGCTTCACCTACAGCGAAATGGCCACGGCCTACGACCACGCCACGCCCGCCCAAATCAAGCAGTGGCAGAAGGACGATATGACGACCTGGCTCTTCGAGTCGTACCAGCTCTGCACGCCCATCTACGCCAGCGCGGCCACCCCGCCCACCAAGTTCGACTGGCACTTCTACCCCACCTTCGGCCCCACCGTGGAGCAGCAGGTGCTGAAAGCCGGCATCCGCCTGGCCGGGGTGCTGAACGAGACGTTTGATAAGTAGTAGCCAACCCGCCCTGCGCGGGCAGCCCGAAACAGAAGAAGCCCCGGCCGCGTGAGCAGCCGGGGCTTCTTCTGTTTTAGAGCAACCTGATGTATTGGGCTGAACAGCCGCCCAACACTTAGGTGCGCCCTCAAGGCATTAGTGCTTCATGCCCGGCATGGCTTTGGGGCTAGCCTGGCCCAACTGGTCGAGCGCGGCGCGGAAGCCGCGAGCCAACTCAGCAGCAGGCCCGCGGCCGTAGTAGTGCAGAAACATCATGCGCGGCGTGTCGCCCAGCATGTGGTTGTGCACGGCCACCACCTCCAGGTTATGGGCCCGCAGGGTTTTGATGACCGGATTGACTTCGTGCTCCAGCATGGCAATGTCGCCGGCAATGTGCGCGTCGTCCTGCCGGCCCGCAAACGCCGCCCAGGAATTCAGGCCAATGGCGGCCGTCATTTCCGTATTCATCATCACCGACTGCACATCGGCGCGGCCCACCGTGTATTTGCAAGTGGGGCCGTTCACCACGCCGGGGTACTTCACGATGGCATCGAGGGCGGGCAGGTCGAACAGGTCTTTGCCGGTGGGCACCCCGGCGGCCGGCGCGGAAGCCGGCGGCTGGTTGGCCGGCAGCAGCTTCGAGTCTTTGAGCGTGGCCGCGAACTTGCGGGCCAACTCGGCGGGCGCGCCCATGCCCATGATGTGCATGTAGAACACGCGTGGCTCTTCGTAAAAGAAGTGGTTGTGAATGGCTGCGATTTCCAGCCCATTGGCCAGCGCGGCCGAAATCAACGGGTTTACTTCTTCCTGCAGCAGCACGGTATCGCTCATCAGCATGGCGGCTTTGCCATCCAGCGTGTGCTTGATGGCCACCCAACCGCCAAAGCCGAAGGAAATCGGCACCGCCGCGCCCTTGATTGTGACCTTCAAATCATTGCGCGGCAAGCCAATGAGGTGCGTGGCCTGGGACTCGTTGTAAGCCCCTTTTTCACCCAGCGCCGCATCGATAGCCGCCTGGTCGGCGGGGCTCAGGGCGGGCGTTTTGCCAGCGGGCGGCGCAGTGGTCACCGGTGCGGCCAGGGCATCGGAGCCGCTCAGCAACGCAGTGGTGCCCAGCAAAGCGGCGGCCCGCAGGGCTTCGCGACGAGAAACAGCCGTATGATTCATGGCGCGCGGTGTTAAGGTTGACCGAAGAAAAGATAGTGCTTTTTAGGGTATTATCTTTCTGCCTACCCCACCAGCGCCGGCCGCTTATCAAACCACGGCCGAGCTTGCTCCAGCTGCCCGGCCAGCCGAAACAGCACGTCCTCGGCTCCCAGCCTCGCGATGAACTGCACGCCGCAGGGCAGGCCGGCAGCCGTCCAGTGCAGGGGCACCGACATGGCGGGCTGGCCCGTGAGGTTGGCCACCTGGGTGTAGGGCGTTTTTTCGAGGCTTTGCTCAGCCAGCTTCTCCACGATGCCGGAGCGGCGGATGAGGCCGCCGAGGCCGAAGGTGTTCACCAGCTTCAGCAGCTTTTGCTCCAAGGGCCTGGGTTGCAGCTCGCCAATGCACACGGGCGGCGTGGCTAGGGTGGGCGTGAGCAGCAGGTCGTAGGTCTGATGAAAGCGGCCGAAGGCGCGGGCGTGGTCGTTCCAGGTTTGGCGGGCGGCGGCGAAGTCGGCGGCGGTGTAGGTGCGGCCCAGCAGGCCCAGCAGCCAGGTGGTTGGCTCCACATCACCGGGCCGGGCGGGGCGGCCCAGGTGCCGGGCCAGCGCCGCGATGCTAGCCCCGGTTTCGCCAAAATACAGCATCAGAAAGGCCGTGGATACGGCCCGGCCATCAAAGGGCAGCGGCACTTCGGCCACGTCGTGGCCCAGGCTTTCGAGCAACTTGGCCGCTTCCAGCACCGCCGTGGCGCACTCCGGGTGCAGGGCGCTGCCCAGCGGGTGGCCCAGGCTGAAGGCGATGCGCAGACGGCCGGGCTCCCGGCCTACCTCCTCCAGGTACGGCCGGGCGGGGTTGGGCAGGAAGTAGGGCGCGCCCGCATCCGGCCCCTGCGTGGCGTCGAGCATCGCGGCGCTGTCGCGCACCGAGCGGCTGAGGACGTGCTCCACGGCCGCGCCCTGCCACTTTTCGCCCTGCTCGGGGCCGGTGGGCACGCGGCCCCGGCTCGGTTTCAGCCCAAATAGGCCGCAGCACGCCGCCGGAATCCGGATGGAGCCGCCCCCATCGCCCGCGCCGGCCACGGGCGTGATGCCCGCCGCCACGGCCGCCGCTGCCCCGCCACTGCTGCCGCCGGGCGTGTGGCCCAGGTGCCAGGGGTTGCGGGCAGGGCCGTGCAGCAGGGGCTCGGTCACGCCCATCAGGGCAAACTCGGGGGTGTTGGTTTTGCCCAGAATATTCAGGCCGGCGGCCTGCCAGCGGCGCACCAGCTCGGCATCTTCTTTCGGCACGAAATTGCGCAGTGCCCGGCTGCCCGAGGTGTGCGGTGCCCCGGCGTACTGCGCCCCGAAGTCCTTGAGCAGAAACGGCACGCCGCCGAATGGGCCGGCCGGCAGCCCGGCGGCGGCTCGCGCCCGGGCCGGCTCGTAGAGCGGGTGCACCACGGCGTTGATTTGCGGGTTCACGGCTTCGGCGCGGGCGATGGCGGCGGCGCACAGCTCGGCGGGCGTGAGCTGGCCGGTGCGCACGAGGGCGGCCTGGGCCAGGCCATCGAGCCGGTCGTATTCGGCGGGAGAAATCATGGGCTAAATGTAGGCGGGACCGGCCGGGCAATCTGAAAAGGACGCGGTGGGCGTATGTCAGACCGCAGCGCGGAATATTGGCTATTTTGAGTTATATTTCCACGAAATATCAGCACAAAACCAACACGCACGGTTCAGTTACTTCTCCCAATGGTCACACCCATTTTTCGGATTTCTGATTACCAGCAAGCCCTCGATTTTTACATCGACTGGCTGGGGTTCCGGATTGATTGGGAAGACCGGTCGGAACGGGAGCCGCTGTACATGCAGGTGTCGCGCGGCGGCATTGTGCTGCACCTTACCAACCATCCCCAGGAAAGCGGTGCCGGGTCCAAGGCCATTGCCGAAATCAACGGCCTGATTGCCTACCATCACCTGCTCACGAAAAGGGATTCGGCCTTCCCGAGCCCGGCCCTGCAAAAAACCACCTGGAGCGACAAAGTGATGCAGATAGAAGTGACCGACCCATTCGGCAACAGCCTGGTGTTCGCCGAAATCTGCTCCTAAGGGGCCGGAATGGCCGGCTCGCCTGTCCCCAACATGGGTTGGTATGGCCCAAGCGGGGGTTGGATGGCATCACGGATAGGTTAGATGGTCCCAAATGCAGGTCGACATGGCCCACTCGCGGGCTAACACGGGCTAGAGGCTCAGCAGCTCTCGAAACCGCACCGACTGCTGCCGCGATACTTCCACTTCGCCGCCGCCGCGCAGCGTTAGTTTCAGCGTGTTGCTGAACCAGGGCTCGATGCCAGCAATCCATTTGAGGTTGATGATTTGCTGGCGATTGACGCGGAAAAACACTTTGGGGTCGAGGCGGGCTTCGAGCTGCTGCAAGGTGCGCGGGATGAGCGGCTGGTGGTTTTCGAAGTGAATGCGGGTGTAGCTGCCGTTGATTTCGAAGAGCTTGATGTCGGCCAGCTTCACGAACCAGCACCGCTCGCCGTCCTTCACAAACACCTGGTCCTGGGCCGTGAGGGGGGCCTGCGGGGCCTCCTCGGGCGGGCCGGCGGCGGCGACTTCAACCAGTGCCGGGGCAGTGCGGCGGGCGCGGGCCTTGGCCAAGGCGGCGGCCAGGCGGGCTTCCTGCACGGGTTTCAGCAGGTAGTCGAGGGCATTTACGGCGAAGGCTTGCAGGGCGTATTCGTCGTAGGCCGTGGTGAAGATGACGTGCGGGGCCGCATCCAGCGAGGCCAGCAACTCGAAGCCGGTCTGGCCGGGCATCTGCACGTCGAGCAGCAGCAAATCGGGCCGCAGGGCCTGAATTTGGGCGCGGGCCTCGTCGGCGTGGCGGGCCTCGCCTACCACGGTCACGTCGGGGAAAGCCTGGAGCAGGTGGCGTAGCTCGGTGCGCGCCAGGCGCGAGTCGTCAACGATAAGAACGTTCATTCGGAAGCGAGGGAAAGAGTGGGCGCAGTGACCAATAAGGGCAGGCGTAGCTCGGCCGTCACGGTATCGGCCTGTCGGGCATCATCGCCAATGACGAGGCTGGCCGTGGGGCCAAAGAGCAACTGGAGGCGCTCGTGGGCGTTGGGCAGGCCGATGCCGGTGTGGTCGAGGGCGGCGGGGCCGTGCCCGGCAGGGTTGGGCTGGTAGCGGCCGGGGTTACGCACCGTGATGAGCACCTGCCCGGACCGTTCCAGTTGGGCCGAAATCTGGATATCGCCCCCGCCCGGCCGGGGCGCGATGCCGTGCTTGATGGCGTTTTCGACCAGCAATTGCAGCGTCATGGGCGGCAGCAGTACCTCCAGGGTGGCGGGGGCAACGTCGAGGGTGTAGGTCAGGCGCTCTTCCAGCTGCAGGGTTTCGAGGGTGAGGTAGTGGGCCACGATTTCGAGCTCACGGGCCAGCGGCACCTGCTCGCGGGTATTGAGCTGGAGGGAATAGCGCAGCAGGTCGGAAAGGTGCGTCATCATCTCGCGGGCGCGCACTGGGTTCTCCAGCACGAGGGCGCGGATGTTGTTGAGGCCGTTGAAGAGGAAGTGCGGGTTAATCTGGGCCTTGAGGGTGCGCATCTCAGCGTCGCGCACGGCGGCGGTCAGCTTCCATTTCTCGATTTCGGCCTGCCGCAGGTTGTCGAAATAATGCAGGCTGAAATAAGCCGCCGACCACAGCAGCATGGAGAAAAACGAGTTGGCCGTGTAGCCCACGTATTGCAGCCACGGAAAGCCCTTCCCGTCCTGACTGGTCGGCTCCACCAGCCAGAATAGCAGCGTGACGAGTACCCCGGTGAGGGCCATGCTGCCTACCGATACCAGGAGGTTGCCCAGCAGCAACCGGGGCAGCAGGGCTGCCAGCGGCAGGCGCGTCCAGCCGTGGCGGCGCAGGTACAGCCGCAGCAGGTGGCTGCCCAGCACCAACGAGCCCGCCACGATGATTTCAATGGGAATGATTATCGGCTTGAATTTGCCAAAAACCGCTGCCAGCACCCCGCCCAGCACGCCATACGCTCCCCAGCCGCCAAGCTGTAGAATCCAGTACAAACGGGGGCGGGCGGAAGAGCGGGGCATAAAATAGTGGTACTAACAAACGGCAAGTTACAGGAGTAGCGGCGGCGCATAACCGCCCGGATGCTACCATCCGGGCGGTTGACAGTTATTTCTTAGCCACGGCCGGCTGCTTCAGAAATGCATCGGCCTGGGCCAGGAACCACACCGTGTCGTCATACATCAGGAAGTGACGGCCGGCTTCCGACATCTCAATGCGTGTCTGCGGCAGCTTGGCGTATTGCTGCGCGAAGATGGCCCGGGTGCTTTCCTTCGTCGAGCCGTACTGCGCGTAGGCGGCCCAGGCCCCCAGCACCAGCACCGGCTGCTTGATGCGGCTGATGTCGTTGCGCAGGTCGATGGTGTACATATCGTACATGGCCTGGGCGGTGGTGGCGGGGTCCGAGACCATGCCCCAGCGGGCAATCAGGGTTTGGCGGGCGGTGTCGGTGGCCATGCCGGCCACCATCTGGCGCTGGGCGGCGGCGGGCATGTGGCCCTGCTTCATCTGCTGGCGCATCTTGTCGGCCATGGGCCGCACGGTTTCCACGGTAGCGGCCGGGTTCTGGATGGCGGCCATGTAGGGCAGCGAATCCACAATCACGAGCGGGCCGATGGCGTCGGGCTGGGCCGCGCTCAAAGCCAGCGCCATGAAGCCGCCCAGGCTGTGGCCCACCAAGGTGGGCTTGCTCAGCTTCTGCGTTTTGATGTAGGCCAGGAGCTGGTCGCGCACGGCGGGTAGCAGCGGGTCGGTCACGGCCGCCGGGGCCGTGCCGCCGAAACCCGCCAACGAAATAACGTGGCACTGGTACTGCGATTGGTAATGAGCCACGGTTTCGTCCCACACCGCGCCGGTGCAGTTCAGGCCGGGAATCAGCAGCATGGGCTGGCCCTTGCCCACCACCCGCACCGTGAACGTGGGATGCGCGGCGGGGTTATCGGCCACAACTTTTGCGGCGGGCACGGCGGCCGGATTCGTAGCGAAAGCAGAACCCGCCGCGCTCAGCAGCAACAGCGACAAGGACAGGCGGCGGGCGAAAGCAGAAGTTTTCATCGGGTAAGTGTGGGGTGATGGGTGATTGAATGACCCAAACTTACCGGCCCGTTTCAGCGGCCGAAACGGAATTTAAGCGAACGGTATCCCGGCCCGCTGAACGGGCGGAAGGGCGGCTGAACGGAAACGGGGCACTGACTTAAAACTGAACGGTCATGCTGAGCGCAGTCGAAGCATCTCTACCGCAGTAGTAATCCTTTCAATTGGATTTACTCTCACGGTAGAGATGCTTCTCTCACGGTAGAGATGCTTCGACTGCGCTCAGCATGACCGTTCTCAATTATCCCTGGCTCCTGTTCTACTTCCCTCCCATCCCCACCAGACTGTTCAAATAGCTTTCCAGATTGGTGTAGCCATCCGTAGCGCGCAGGCCCCGGTCGGCCGCGTCTTTCGGGTTGAGCCCATTGGCCTTTTCCCACGCATCGGGCATCCCGTCGTGGTCGGTATCGAGGGGTGCGGCGGTGGATTTCAGCACCGGCCAGGCTTTTTGGGAAATGCTGTAAGGCGTGCCGTGCGGGTAGTGCCCCTGCACATCGATGAGGGTGCCGGTACGGGTGCGCACCTCCCGCACAATGCGCTGGTCGAGCGTGTCGCGTTGCGGACAGATGGCGCCCGCGCCGTTCAGCACGGCCTCGTAGGCGGCGGGGGCCGTTTGCAGGGCCAGCGGGCCAAGGTCGAAGGGGGTTGTCACTTTCGATTGGGCGGTGTCGGCGGCGATGCCGCCGTTCATCACCACACCGCGCCAGTTGCGGGCCGTCACGGCGGACGCGCCGTCCACGTAGTTGCCGGTCAGGTAGAACTTGCCGTAGGGCAGGCGGCCTTTTTCCTTGTCGATTTTGTACGGGTTCAGCACCTGGGCCTGCACTTTGGGGTTGGTGCTGGGGCCGGGCTTGTAGTAGTTGTTCACCACGTTGTAGTTGCCGCCCTCGCCGGCATACACGTTGTTTTCGCCCCAGTCATAAATCACGTTGTTGCTGAAATCGGCATTCTCGAAGCCCGCCGGGTGCGTGTAGCGGCTGCCATTGAAGCGCGGCGTGCGGTTTTTGCAGTGCGCAAACAGGTTGTGGTGAAACGACGAATGCTGCCCGCCCCAAATGCCTCCGAAACCGTGGCGCTCAAAGTCGGTATCGCCCTTTTCGTAGTGGTAGGAGTAGTTCAGCGGCTCCGCGATGAGGTTCCATTGCAGGGTGGTGCTGTCGCCCTCGTACACGCTCAGGCCCTCGTCGGTGCTCCAACTCATCGAGCAATGGTCCACAATGAGGTGGTTGTTGCGGGTGCCACCGAAGGCATCATCACCGCCCGCGCCGTCCACAAAACCACCGTTCTGGTTCTTATCGCCCATCCGGAAGCGGATAAAGCGCACAATCACATTGTTCGCCTTCACCGATACCGGATAATCTGCCAGGCAAATGCCGTCGCCGGGAGCCGTCTGGCCTGCAATGGTGGTATTCGGCTTATTAATGAATAGCGGCGAAACCAGGTGAATGGTGCCCGACACCCGAAACACGATGGTGCGGGCCGGAGCTTTGGCCGCGTTCAGCATCAGTGCGTAGCGCAGGCAGCCTGGTTTATTATCATCAAGCAGGTTCGTGACTTCGAGCACCGTGGTGGGCACCGCCGCCGTGCCCCGCCCGCCAGTGGTGAAGCGCCCCGCGCCCTCGGCCCCCGGAAAGGCCACCAGGCCCTGCGCCCGGCTCGTCGCTGGCAGCAGCAACAGGCTTAAGCCCAGCAAATAAATCATCCGCGCCGGGCGCAGACGGGAAAAAGAACGTTTAGAAAAATGGAGCATACTGGCTGATTAAGGCAACAACTTAAGCCCTACTGCGTGAATGGGGTGTGAAACCTCGCTTTTTGAAACTAAGTAAAAACCGCGCCAGTTGATTGGGCTGAGTGCCTCAGAAGCTCTTTTTAAACAGGCGTTCGAAATCAAAAAAAGCATCATTCCGATAAAAATTGTTGTCATTATTGTTATAATTTAATTATTAGACAATATCTTCACATAACTTCCTGCCCTCGTCCTTTACCACTTTGCCCATGCGCCCATATTTCCTCGCCGTCGCAGTCACCCTTCTTGCCATAGGAAGCAGCCAGATTGCCGCCGCCCAAAGCGCCAGCACGAGTACCTTATCGCCGTCCGGCAATGCGCAGGACCGTATTGCCATGTCGTCGCGGCCCGCCGCCAGCAGCTCGGCCCGGTCGGCTATGCGCCTGGCGTGCGCGCCTCTTGCCGGCGTTATTTATGAGCCCAACGGCCGCCCGCTGATTGGCGCAACGCTCCTCATCAAAGGCACCCACGACGTGTACGTGACCGATTCGGAAGGCAAATTCCGCCTCACCGACCCCGTGTACCAGGGCCAGACGCTGGTGGTGGGCGCGGCAGGCTACACGCCCCAGGAAATTGCCCTCACCGACTGCACGCTGCCACGGTTGGTGCTGGAGCAGGCCGAAGGTGCCCGCATCAAGCGCAGCGGCAAGCGCGCTGGCCAGGTCGTGCGCCTCAACAACCGCAATACCAACCTGAAATAAGCGGCCTCAGGGCTGGCCCTGGGCGGCGGCGCAGGCTTGCAGCCACTGCATGGCATTGAGTTCTTCGGTGAAGCGCTGCACGTGGTACTGACGACCGTCGAAGTACGTGAGCGGCGGCACTGTGGCGTCGTGCTCCAGCTCGTACAAATGCGTGGGCATGAATAGATAGGCCATGAATACCGCCCCTCCCAGGCGCTGGGGCAGCTGGGGCATGAATTCGTCCATCATCCAGCCGGTGTTTTGCTGGTTGGCGTGAGCGCGGCGGCGACCATCAATCAGCCAGAGGCGAGCCCCGCAAGCATCGGCCGCATCGAGCAGGTGGTAGTAGCCGGCGTGGAGTTCGTCATCGGTGGGTTGGCGCAGCCAGCGGCCTACCAGCACCTGGAGGTCGGGCCGAAACTGGTATTGCAGGTAGTCGTGGGTTGGGGACATGGGCGGCGAGCTGGCTATTTTTTAAGAACGGGATTGACTAAACCGCCACCGCACCAGCCGCTTCCAGACGCTGCTGATGCTGCAGTCCCCATGCCCTCAGGACCTCAATCACGGGGTCGAGCGAATGGGCGTAGGGCAATAGCTGGTAGTCCACCACCACCGGCGGGCCGGGGTAGACCGTGCGGGTGATGAACTGATGGGCTTCCAAATCCTTCAGCTCCTTGGCCAGCACTTTGGTGGAAATGCCCGGCACGCTGCGCTCCAATCCACGAAAATGCCGGGCACCGGACAGCAGCGCCACAATAATCTGGAGCTTCCACTTGCCATTCACGACCAGCAGGGCGTGGCGCAGGGCCTCCATCGTCGGGGCGCATTGGGAATGGTCGTTGGGTACGGTCATGGGAATTCAAGAAAAGGGCGAATGGAGCTGATTACCTGCCGGTAATCAAGCTACCGCGACGTAATCTGTAGTTGAAGCAAGTTACTAACAAATGCCCGACTGATTACTTGAGGTAATCAGAGTACCAAACAACAGCTTGGCTACTCAGGGAGCGGGCAGTCGCCTTTGGCCGGTGGGCCACGGGGATTAGCGCGCCGCTCATCACCTCATTTCCCCCTTTTTTATGCAGATTCTGCAAATCATTTCCAGCGCCCGCGGGGCCGAATCCATCAGCACCCGCCTCAGCCAAGGCATTATCGACAAGCTGCTGGCCGCGCATCCCGGCAGCACCGTGGTGGTGCGCGACGTGGCCACCCATCCGTTTCCACACCTTGAGGAAGCGCACCTGCAAGCCTACTTCACGCCGGCCGAAAGCCGCTCGGCCGCGCAGCAGGAAGCCGTGCGCCACTCCGATGAGGCCATTGCGGAAGTGATGGCGGCCGATGCCCTCGTGATTGGGGTGCCGTTCTACAACTTCAGCATTTCCTCGTCGCTCAAGGCGTGGCTCGACCACCTCACGCGGGCGGGCGTCACGTTCCGCTACACCGCCACCGGCCCGGAGGGGCTGATAACGGGCAAGAAGGTGTACCTGGCGGTGGCCAGCGGCGGTATCTACTCCGAAGGCCCAATGCAGGCCTATGATTTTGCCTCGCCCTATCTCAGCTTTATGCTTGGTTTCCTGGGCCTGACCGATGTAACCGTGGCCCGGGCCGAAGGACTCAAAATACCAGATTTACAAGCTACTGCGCTGCAAAAAGGCATCGATAGCGTGGTGGTATAAGGTTAGGACTGCCGCGCTACGTGCGCGTTCGGTTAATCAGCTGGTCCCGGCCGCTGCTCCCATTGGCCGGAGCAGCGGCCGGGACTTTTGCGTTCAGGCCGCTGCAGGGCGATGTTATTCATGGGCAAATTCATTGGTTTATGGCAAGATTAAACCGCCATTAAAAATTGATTAATACAGAAAAATAAATAATTTATACTATATATCGAATAATTCATTAAATTAGCTCTTATTCTCCATTACCCGAGGCGGGAAACGATGCCTGAATCCGGCGCACGAAGGTGCTGGTTCGGCACCGGGCCAGCGCCTCGCTACGGCCAGTCTATGAGCTCATTGGTTTACTTCCGCGCGTGGGTTTTAGGGTTGCTGGTGGCGGGGGCTTTGCTGGGCTCGTGCGTGTCGCAGCAGCAGCTGCCGTACCTGCAAGGGAAGGACTACTCGACCCGGGCGGCGGTGCAAGTGGAGAATGAGCGGCAGGTGTACCGGCTGCAGCCCGGCGACGTGCTCAGCATCCGGGTGCAGAGCGTGCAGCCGGCCCTGAACGACCTGTTTAGCGTGACCAGCGGGCAGAACATTCAGAGCGGCGACCCGGGCAACATTTTTGCCTCCGGCTATTCCGTCGATGACACCGGCAGCATCAACCTGCCCACGGCGGGCCGGCTGAAAGTGGCCGGCCTCACGGTGGAGGAAACCCAGCAGCTCATTCAAAAGGAAGTAAGCCGCTTCATGCGCGAATCCAACGTACTGGTGAAACTCACCAGCTTCAAGCTCACCATTTTAGGTGAAGTTCGGTCGCCCGGGCGCTACTTCGTGTACAACTCGCAGGCCACGGTGCTGGAGGCGCTGGGCCTGGCCGGCGACGTGGGCGAATTCGGCAACCGCACCAACATCAAGCTGATTCGGCAGACACCCAAGGGCTCGGAAGTGGTGCTGCTGGACCTCACCGACCCCAACCTGCTGCGCTCGAAATACTACTACCTGCTGCCCAACGATGCCCTGTATGTGGAGCCGCTGAAGGCCCGCACCAGCCGCGGCAACGCCAACAACCTCGGGTTGGTATTCGGCGGCTTATCGACTATCATCTTGCTCCTGAGCTTTATAAAGGCGAACTAAGCCGGCCCGGCCCTGCGCCTGGTGACTCGCCCCACCCTATTTCTGCTTCTGACTATGGAAACCCGGCCCGCTCCTGATGAGATTGATTTGCACGCGCTGTTTTTTAAGCTGCGCACCCGCTGGCCGCTGTTTGTGCTGGCGCTGGTGCTGGCGGGCAGCTGCGCCTACCTGTATCTGCAGGTGAAGGCGCCGGTGTACGCCTTCCGCTCCACCATGCTGCTTGGCGACCAGGGCACCGGCTCGAAACAGGCGCAGGAGCTGCTCCAGCTGCTGCAGGTGCATGAGAAAGGCCCAAAAATGGAGGACGAAGTGGGCGTGCTCACCTC
>NZ_JBCEVZ010000018.1:0-89154 GCF_038448715.1 Hymenobacter segetis
TTCGCTCGCATCTTCCGGCTCCCCCGGATTCTGCGGTCGCCAACATCTTCCAATCTTTAAAATAGAAAAGGCCACCTCACGGTGGCCTTTTTTGTTATAATGCGCCGTCCACAAAATCCGTGGAATCCGAAAAATCCGAGCGAAACGAAGTTCGGCGTAGCCAATCCGTGGTCATGCTTTAGCCACGGGAGCCGCCACCACGGGCGCGCCGGCAAACAGGCCACCGTGCTGCTCTACCACTTCCACAATGCTGTAGTTAAGGTCTTCTTTCACGTTGAGGTATTCGTCGTAGCTGGTGGTTTCCACGAAGTATTGCACGGTTACTTCCTTGCCGGCGGGCGTGAGGGCGTTGAACTTCATTTGCACGTCCTGAGTCACGAGCGGGTGGGCCTGCATGGCTTTCACGGCGTCGGCAATTATGGTGTGTAGCTGGGCGCTGGTAGTTTTCTGGTCGAAGGTGAGGGTGAAACCTACGCGGCGCGAGGTGCGCAGCGAGAGGTTATCCAGGGGCTTGTCAATCATGCTTTTGTTGGGCACGGTGACGTAGCTTTTTTCGGCGGTGCGCAGGCGGGTGCTGCGGAAACCGATTTTTTCTACAGTGCCGCTCACGTCGCCGGCCGTCACGAGGTCACCCACGCCAAAGGGCTGGTCGAGAAAGATGGTGAACGAGGCAATGAGGTTTTCGAGGCTTTCCTTGGCCGCGAAAGCCACCGCCAGCCCACCAATACCCAAGCCGCCGATGAGGGCCGTGACATTCACCCCAAACACCTGCCCCAGCGCCACCAGTACCGCGATGATGATAAAAAACACCTTCAGCAGGTCCTTGGCAAAGGGCAGAAACTGATTGTCGAGGCGCGTGGGGCCGCTGGTGGTTTCGCGCAGGGCCGCCCGGCGGGCCATCACCAGCAGGGCAAAATCGACGAGCCGCAGGGCCACCCGCGCCGCCGCTACGATGAAGGCCAGCGCCAGCACGCGCAGCAGCAGCACCTCGTGCCAGGGCAGCACGCCGGGGCCGGCCGTGGGGCTGTGCGGGTACGTGAGCGTAGTTCCGGCCAGCACCAGCGTAACGAGCAGCAGCAGCGTGGACAGCGGCTGGATGAGCAGGTTGTGCAGCTCCTCCTCCGTTACGCCAGCGGTGTAGCGCTTGGTGAGGGAAAACAGCAGCTTGCTGAGCAGCCGTGAAAACAACCGTCGGAAAGCGCTGCCCACCAACAGGATGAGCACCGCAATGAGGTATTGCCCGAGGGTATTGCCCAGGAGTTGGTAGTCGAGAAAAGCAGGAAGCGTCATGGGTAGCGATGAATCGTAGCGCGAACGACAAAGTTCGCGCTATGGCCGTCAATCCCTCCCCTACTTGGCCCGGATGGCAATCACCGGGTCCAGGTTAGCCGCCAGCACGGCGGGCACGATACCGGCAATAATGCCGATGCCCACCGAAATAAGCAGCCCCAGCACCACCCGCGCCGCCGACATGGTGAGCGGCAGCGCATCCTGCGGAATCAGCGTCACAAGCCACACCAACAGAATGCCCGCTGCGCCCCCAATCAGGCACAGGAACACCGCTTCGAACAGAAACTGGAACAGGATGAAGAAATTCTTCGCCCCCAGCGACTTCTGAATTCCGATGATGTTGGTGCGTTCGCGCACGCTCACAAACATGATGTTGGCAATGCCGAAGCCACCCACCAGGATGGCAAACGACCCGATAACGCCGCCCACCAAACCAATGACACTGAATAGTTTACCCACAGCCGAGGCAATCATTTCGGGGCGATTCAGGGCGAAATTGTCTTCCTCGCGGGGCTTCAGGCCGCGGATGTTGCGCATCACGCCGCGCATTTCGTATTCCAAATCGAGCAGGCCCACGTCTTCATCGCGGCCTTTCACGGCGATGGTGGCGCTGGGACCGCCGCCGAAACCGGTGGTGCTGAGCGCGAACATCTTCGTGAACATGGGGAACGGGATGATGCAGTTGGCGTCGTTACTGGAAATGGTGATGAGTTTTTTGCCCTCCTTTTCCATCACGCCAATGACGGTGAAAGTCTGGCCGCGCGCCTTGAACTGGCTGCCCAGCGCATTGCCGTGCGGATAAAGATTTTCGGCGATGGTGGCCCCGATGATGGCCACGGGCCGGGCGGCGTCCATTTCCTGCACCGTGAAGTAGCGGCCTTCCTTGATGGGCACGTTGCTCACGACGCGAAAGTCGTAGCTCACGCCCTGGAGCACGCAGTCGGCTACCGAGTTGGAGCCGGCTTTCAGGACGTTGCCGCTGTTGGCGGCGAAGATGGCGATGCCTTTATTATTGGGGCCGAGCTGCCGGCGGAGCTGCTGGTACTCGCGGGGTGTGGGCACGGGGCGCTGGAAATATTTCCACCACGGAAAGTCTGAATCGAAGGCGAAAGGCCATTTCGAGACGTAGATAATCTTGTCGCCTACAAAGTCGAGACTGCTGCGCACGTTGGCTTCCAGCGAATCGACGATGGTGAAAACGGCGATGATGGCAAAGATGCCAACCGTGACGCCCAGCAGCGACAAAACAGTGCGCAACAGGTTGGATTTGAGGGCATCCCAGGCGAAGAGAAAGCTTTCGAGGGTGAGGCGCAGGTTCAACATAAGGGCGGGCGGACACGAGTAAAGCAGCTTCCGGCCCCAAAAGACGGAAACCGGCGGGGAAGTTGCGCCAACTGGCCTTGCGGCGGGCATCCTTATCTGACGTCCGCGAAGCAAAGGACCTTATTACGTCTGAACAGTTTGCCGTAATTCAGGTACTGTAATGGCGGCAAGGTCCTTCGCTCAGCTCAGGAGGCCAGGCGACTAGATGAACGGAGCATTTCTTCAAAAATTAATGTTTCGAAAAAAAGCCGTACTTTTGCCTCCCCAAAATTCCGTATATTCCCCCAAATACTGCCCTATGGCGATGAAATTGCACGAGTTCAAATTTGAACTCCCTGAGGAGCTGGTGGCCATGCACCCCGCCCGCAACCGTGACGAAAGCCGCCTGATGGTGGTGCACCGCGCCACCGGCCAAATTGAGCATCGCAACTTTAAGGATATTCTCGACTATTTCAACGAGGGCGATGTAATGGTGTTCAACGACACCAAGGTTTTCCCGGCCCGCCTGTACGGCAACAAGGAAAAAACCGGTGCTAAAATCGAGGTTTTCCTGTTGCGAGAGCTGAACAAGGAGCTGCGCCTGTGGGACGTGCTGGTGGACCCCGCTCGCAAAATCCGCGTGGGCAACAAGCTGTATTTCGGCGAGTCAGACATGGTGGCCGAGGTGATTGACAACACGACTTCGCGCGGCCGTACCATCAAATTCCTGTTTGATGGCACCGACGAGGAGTTCCGCAAGGCGCTGTACGAGCTGGGCGAAACCCCGATTCCGAAAGAGGTTATCAACCGCGAAACCGAGCCTGCGGATAAGGAGCGGTACCAGACCATCTACGCCGAGCACATTGGCGCTGTGGCGGCTCCTTCGGCCGGCCTACACTTCACCCGCGAGGTGATGAAGCGCATGGAAATCAAGGGCATCGAGCCGGCGTTTGTGACGCTGCACGTAGGCCTGGGCACCTTCCGCACGGTGGATGTGGAAGACCTGACCAAGCACAAGATGGACTCGGAGAACTTCATCGTGACGGCCCCGGCCTGCGAAGTGGTGAACAAGGCCCTCGACCAGAAGAAAAAGGTGTGCGCCGTGGGCACCACCACCATCCGCGCCATGGAGGCGTCGGTGTCGGCCAATGCCCGCATGAAGCCCACGCAGGGCTGGATTGACCGGTTCATCTTCCCGCCCCACGATTTCAAAATCGCCAACTGCATGCTCACCAATTTCCACATGCCGGAGAGCACGCTCATCATGCTGGCGTCGGCCTTCGCCGGCTACCCCCTGCTGATGGAAGCCTACAAACAGGCCATCAAGGAGAAGTATAAGTTCTTCAGCTACGGCGACGCCATGTTGATTCTGTAGTTTGATTAATTAGACGAGCAAAAGGCCCGGCTGCAATGTGCAGCCGGGCCTTTTGCTTTGTCGGATATTTGCGCCTCTTTCAATTCTGCTGTTTATGGCTTTGCCGCGCCCTTCCGTTCATTCATCTGCTCAGTCCATCACCCATCGGTTTGCTATTCTGGTGGCGGGCGGCAGCGGCACCCGCATGGGGGCCGACCGGCCCAAGCAGTTTCTGCTGTTGCGCGGCGAGCCCGTGCTGCTGCACACGCTGCGCCGCTTTGCCGAGCCGGCGTTGGGCGTGAGCGACATTGTGGTGGTGCTGCCGGCCGACCAGCTCGATACCTGGCAGGCGCTGTGCGCGCAGTTCAGCGTGGATATTCCGCACCGGCTGGTGGCGGGCGGGGCCACGCGCTGGGCATCGGTGAAAGCCGGCCTGGCGGCCCTGAAAGCCCACACCGAGGGCCTGGTGGCGGTACATGATGGCGTGCGGCCGCTGGTGTCGCGGCAGGTGGTGGAGCGTACCTACGCCGCCGCCGCCACGCACGCCGCCGCCGCCGCTGCCGTGATGCCCAAGGACTCCGTGCGGCTGGTGTCGGCGCACGGCTCGGCGGCGCAGAACCGCAGCCGCCTGCGCCTGATGCAAACGCCCCAGACGTTCGAAATTGACCTGCTGCGCCGGGCTTATGCCATGCCCGAACTGGCCAGCTTCACCGACGATGCTACGGTGGTAGACGACCTGTGCCGCGTGCAGCTGGTGGAAGGCGACTACCGTAACCTGAAAATCACCACGCCCGAGGATTTGGTTGTGGCGGAGGCGCTGCTTGGGCAGTAGCAGATGCTGTCGCTGGTGCGTTAGCGGTGACAGTCTTCACGTCAAAAAGGCCCGTCCAAAGCTGGACGGGCCTTTTTAGTAGTCAGTGCCAGGATATTTATTTGACGAGACTGACGTGGTTGGTTTTGGTTTTGCCATCCGCTACCACGCGGTAGGTGTAGATACCGGTGGCCAGGAATTCCCCTTTGAGCTTCACCGAACGGGTTTCGCCCCCTGCCACGTCGCCATCAAAAAGAGTGGCCACTGCTACCCCAATGGCATTGTACACCTGCACCACCACGTGCCCCGACTTCGGCACTGAGAAATTGATGGTGGCATCCTTGCTGGTGGGATTGGGGTAGGCTTCCGTCAGGATGCCCTGCTGCAAGGCAGGCGCAGTGGTGGGCGAGGCAGCCGTGGCGACCCGGCCGGCCGAAGCCGGGCAACTTGCGGCCTGCCCCCCACAAATAGTGGCAGCCGAAACACACCCGCCAGCCGCCGCCGAAGCCGTAGCGGTGATGCTAAACCCTTTGCCGGCCCGCAGCACGAACACCAACGGCCCCGCGCTATAAGTGGTGCTTTGCGGATTTGTGCCGTCGGTTTCAGTCACCAGATACGTGGTGCCTGCTACGGGGCCGCAAACCGTGAGGGTGGGCGAGGTGAGCGTGCCGCACAGCGTAGCTTCCTGGATGGTCACGGTAGGCCCGGCGGGCTTGGCATTCACCGTCACGGCCACATCGCTGGTGGCGGCAGTACACACTGGGTTAGCCGAGCTGGTCACGGTCAGGCGCAGGGTTACCGTGCCGCTGCCGCCACTCACGGCGATGGTGGGCGCGTAGGTGCCGCCGTTGGTGATATTGACAGTCAGGCTATTGGGATTATTGAATACGGCCCACGAAGGCGTGCCGTTGCTGCCCGAGCCCGATGGCGAGAATGAGTTGCCGTTGGCACTCAAACACTGCGCTGCCGGTGCCGTGCCCGCATCGGCCGTTGGGTTGGGATTCACCGTCACGGCCACGTCGCTGGTAGCGGCGGTACACACCGGGTTAGCGCCGCTGGTCACCGTCAGGCGCAGGGTCACGGGGCCGCTGCCGCCACTCACGGCAATGGTGGGCGCGTAGGTGCCGCCGTTGGTGATATTGACGGTCAGGCTATTGGGATTATTGAACACGGCCCACGAAGGCGTGCCGTTGCTGCCCGAGCCGGCGAGCAGGAAGGAATTGCCCGCCGTGATGGCGCACTGGGCGGCCGGAGCCGTGCCCGCACTGGCCGTCGGGTTGGGATTCACCGTCACGGTCACGTCGCTGGTTGCATCACCACAGGTAGCACTGGTCACGGTCAGGCGCAGGGTCACGGTGCCACTGCCGCCGCTCACGGTGACCGTCGGCTTAGCCATGGCATCGCTGGAGAAAACCGCACTCAACGCACTGGGCGACTTGCTGAAGACCGTCCACTTGTAGGTGCCATTGGTCCCGCTGCCGTCCAGACTAAACGTGTTTCCCGCCGTGCTGGCGCACTGGGCCGCCGGGGCAGCGCCCGCACTAGCCGTCGGGTTGGGGTTCACCGTTACGGCCACGTCGCTGGTGGCCGCCGTGCAAAGGGGATTCGCGGTTCCGTTCACGGTCAGGCGTAGCGTCACCGTGCCGCTGCCACCGCTCACGGCGATGGTGGGCGCATAGGTGCCACCGTTGGTAATATTGACTGTCAGACTATTGGGGTTGGTTTGCACGGCCCACGAGGGCGTGCCGTTGCTGCCCGAGCCAGCCAGGACGAAGGAATTGCCCGCCGCGATGGCGCACTGCGCGGCCGGCGCGGTGCCCGCACTGGCCGTCGGCACCGGCTTCACCGTTACGGCCACGTCGCTGGTAGCGGCGGTACACACCGGGTTAGTGCCGCTGGTCACGGTCAGCCGTAGCGTTACCGTGCCGCTGCCGCCGCTCACGGCGATGGTGGGCGCGTAGGTGCCGCCGTTGGTGATATTGACGGTCAGGCTATTGGGATTATTGAACACGGCCCACGAAGGCGTGCCGTTGCTGCCCGAGCCGGCGAGCAGGAAGGAATTGCCTGTCGTGCTGGCGCATTGAGTGGCGGGGGCCGTACCGGCGTTAGCCGTGGGGTTGGGGTTCACCGTCACCACTACATCGTCGGGGGGCGACGAGCAGGTGGCTCCCACTTTGGTCACCGTCAGGGTGTAGGTGGTGGTGGCGCTGGGAGTCACCGCAACCTGAGCCGTCGTGGCGAAGGGCGCCGCACTGCCAATTGCCCACGAATAAGTGTAGCCCGATACGGCTGGGGTGCCAATGGTGGTAGAATTACCGGCGCAGACGGCCCTATCCGGGCCAGCATCCGCCGTCACGTTTATTTTGAGGTCCAGCGGAATGGGCTCCACAAAATCCGTCATGTTGGCCGACGAGGACTGGGATGATTTCGTGACCACCCACAGCGTCGATATTTTCCCCACGCAGGTGGTTTGCACATTTCTGTACACGGCAGAAATATCCACGGCCACCTCCGCAAACAGGTTGGTATCGTAGGACGAGCCCCCAAAAGGCGAATACGGCACATTGCTCAGCACCACCCCGTTGGTGCGGCCAAAGGCCGCCCCGGCCGGCGGGGCCTGAATCTGCACCCAGGTAAAAGCCCCGGCTACGGACTGCCACACCTCGTAGTACAGGTTGGGCACGGTGCCGCCGTTCACAAATTCGGCCGTGATTTGAATGTCCCCCGCCGTGCGCCCGCCGTCTGTGCCGGCGCTGGTGAAAGTGCCATTGGTGTTGCGCGTCAGCGTTTTTTGCAGGAACTGGAACGCCAGAAAGCTGTTGCCTTCCTTGGTGGCCCGGTCCCCGGCCATCATCACCCACGTGTCGCCGACGAAGGTGCCCGGCGCGGTGGCGCTTGAGGCCTCTTCGATGAACACCAGCGCGTTGTTGATGTCGTTTTTGGAAGGGTTGGGCCCGCCGGTCTTCCAGGTCACCGCTGTGTTGGGGTTCGAATCAATCTTACTGCCGCCCGAAAAAATGTCGTCCGTAGCCCCGTAAGAGTCGGTTTTATGAATCACCCGCTTTGGGTTGGCAGTTGCGGGCACGGTGCCGGTTGCCGACAGCACGCCGCCGTATCCGGCGGCCGTTAGCGGGTTCGGCAGCCAGTCGCCAGCACTCAAATAGCTGGCAGCATCGCCGCTGTAGGCAGTCAGGTCGCCATCAATCCCGAAGCCATTTGTGACACCAGTTGGCCTAGAATTGGGAATGGGCACCGGGGCCACGCCCGGCGGCACCGCATTTTGGGCAAAAGCGCCGGGGCTCAGGAGCAGCAGCGCCGCCAATAGTGCCCCGGCCGGCCGCCACAGTTTCCGGCCAGGCAGGGTAATGGAATAAAGAAAACGAACGAAAGCGCTTGCTGTAGCAAGCGAGGAATTAAGGGCGCGATAAGCAAGTTTCATGGGTGCGCAGATAAAGGTGAATGGTTGACAGCAGCAGCGTGCATGGCCCGCAAAGCGGCCAGCCGCAGCTTCCAATGGAGAGCCGCAGGGGAGACGAAACCAGCAAGTGAGGGACAATAGCGCCCCATTCCCGGGCTATTGGCCCGGAAAAACCCCGTGAAATCAGAAAGGGTGGCTACTTGTCAGAATGCAACCGGGCGCGCGAAAGCGGCGAGTGTGCAGGCAAGCGGCGGGGATGAAATAAGGGTATTGCTGATGCCCACATCAGCAAAGCGTTAGTATGACCGCCCTTGGGCTCAGGCAGTACGCGGAGGGCACAAGCGTGGCTCCCAGCCTAGGAAGACAGCCACACTCAAAGCAGTATATTCAAATGTATATATTAATTTTATTAAAAAATAGTTACTTTAATTTTATTATTAAAATTTTTAATAAATCCATGCCGGATAGTTCAAATCAAAGCGCATCAGTCTATGTATATGACAGATAAACCACGTCGGCGGCAAGCCAGTACTCCGGTGGCTATTGAGCCGGAAAATCATACAACTAATTGATTTACATCATATAGCCCATACACCTTATCCAGCTATTGCAAGTGAAGCAAGTGGCGCCAGAGACGAAGGCCGCTCAGCCCGGAATTGTCCACCAGGGCAAGGGTTATCCCCGGCTGGGCTTTTGTACTTAGTGGGCACCTGGTTGTATTTGGCGGGCACAATGTCCAAAATATCCGCTTTAGCAGTGTTCATGCCCGTACCCCACATGGCCGTGGGCCAATCGAGCGGCCGCCCACCAAAGCAAAAAGGCCCGTCCCAGCGGAACGGGCCTTTTTTAAACACCAACTAACCGGGGCTTATTTGTCGAGAATAACGCGGTTGGTTTTGGTTTTGCCATTGGCCACTACGCGGTAGGTGTAGGTGCCAGCCGCCAGCGTACCGCCTTTCAGCACCACCGAGCGTTGCTCGCCAGCCAGGGCTTCCCCGTCGAACAGCGTGACCACCGGCCGGCCCATCGCATCGTACACCTGCACCAGCACGTGCCCGCTCTTGGGCACCGAGAAGTTGATGGTGGCGTCCTTGGTGGTGGGATTGGGGTAGGCCATTGTTTGGATATCTTTGGCTCCCACCGTCGATGGTGCAGGGCTGTTGGAGACACGGGCAGGAGAAGGGCAGGTGGTCACAATCCGAGTGGGAGAATTAGTGCAGGTGGTGGCGTCGGAAACACAGCCAGCCGAACTGGTAGCAATGACGCTAAAGCCCTTGCCTTCGTGCATGTTGATTGTCAATGCGCCTGATTTGTATGTAGTAGACTGAATGAGGGATGTTCCGTCCCCCTCATACACATCGTATTTGGTATCAACTACCGGGTTACAAATCGTCAGCTTTGGCACCGTGACCGTGCCGCACAGCGAGGACTCTGTAATTATCACCGAAGGGCCGGGGGCGGTAGCTGGCTGGTCGTTAATAGTAGAACAGGTTTGGGACGAAATACAGCCGGCTGCGTTCTTGCACCGGACGCAGTGGCTACCCGGGGCTAAGTTCCCAAAGGTAGTTGCAGTGCCGAAGGCGCCGCCGTCCAAGTTGTAGGTGAGACCGGTGCCCAAAGGAGCGGTTACCTCGATGCTTCCGGTAGCGCTTGTACAGGTAGTCTGGGTTGGCGTCAGGCTCGGTGCCAAGGGGGCACTTTCGCTACCCAGCGTGAAGTTGAAACTGTACTTACAAGCCGGAGAAGACGAGTCTTTTACGTAAATGGTGTAGGTAGCAGCAGCAAGATTGCTGAAAGTAGCCGAGCTCTGGTACGTCACATCATCCCGGCTGTAAGTATAAGGCGACTTTCCGCCCGTAGCCGAGACGGTGATACTGCCCGTGCTTGCGCCTACACAAGGCTTAACAGACGAACTCACACTAGCCGAGAGCGGCGTAATGATTGCCAGGGAAGGAAGGGTGCCGCACTTAGGAGCAATCTTCGACGGGTCGAGCGGGCACTGGCGATTGGTGTTGTCGGCAGCGTCCGTCCAGGCCAGATATAAGCCCGTAATCGTCAAGGCATCGCCGCAGGTATATGTGATTTTGGGTAGGCCCGAGTTGTTGCTTGAAGAAAAGGAGGTGATTGCATTGGGCGGAACCGGGCCCACGCAGCCAGTTATCGAGGTTGGTGTGGAACTGGTGCCATCAGAATGCCGAATGGTGAGCGTGCCCCAGAACGCAAACGAAGTGCGAAGTGAGCCAGTGGAGTTGTTGATGGCTATTGTCAAATCCGATGTCAGTGTAGTGCCGGAGGTACAGGTAACGCAGCCCGTGCCCGTTATCGAAGCGCTAACCAGTTCCAAATCCTTGGACGTACATCTGTTTGCATTAGGAAAGGTTTGTGCGAGTGCCGTACTGGAGAACATAAGCCCCGCCACCATGAGCAGCAAGAAATGCAGCCAACCAGTAGTGCCCATTCTTTGAGCAGAAGTTGAGGCTAACAGCCATTTAGAAAATGTGCCTTGACAAGCATGAGGTGTATGAGAAATGAGTTTCATGGTCTTGTGGATAAAGGTTTGTGCTTGATATACTAGCAATTGAAGGCGCTGCGGAGCAGCAGCACAGCTAAGCGCGCAATGGCAACCCGTCGTGTTGAGGAGGTCGAAATCGAGGGCCAATAAGGTCCTGCACCCCAGCTGGCGGCTGGGGAAAACCCTGATTCAAAAGTGGGTGGCTACGTGCTGCAATCCTTCGCCACGCCCCTAAAGCGCGGAATACGAATGCGGAATGCGAAGGCAGGTAGTGGCGCGAAAGATGGGCTGTACCATCGAGTGAAACAGCTAAGCCCTGAATGACTGCCTAAAACAGGGCAGCGCACGAGGTCACAAGTCACCGCTCCCGTATCTGCGGGAGGGTGCTTAAATATAGTATATTGTTAATATATACTATACAAAATACTATGTCAAGAACATTTATTACTATTTTCTCACGTTTCCACCGCAGCTCTTACCGTATCAAGGTCGGCCAACTTAATTATCAATCATTTATTGATTGGTGGGTGTATCATTTTTCTTGCATTTATCAGCAATAAAACTTCGATAATTGATAGTCACCCGCTAATTGTTTTGCCCGAAACAGGTAAAGCTGCAAGCCCGGCCAGAGCAACGCAGCCAGAAATAACAGCGCCGATTTCCTTGCCGGCATTATTCAAATGAAACCAAAGCACCAGATGATGCGCCAACCCAGCGGGCACAAAAAAAGGCTGCCCGTGGGCAGCCTTTTCAGAAATCGATACGCTGGTTTGCCGAAGCGTGCTTAGCGCAGTGCGATGGTTTTGGTGTGGCCATTCACGGTCACGGTGGCCACGTTGTCGCAGGTGCCGGTGCCGTAGTCCAGCGTCATGGTCTTGCTGTTGGTGTTGGTGACGGCAATAGTGCCCTGCACGAAGTATTTGGGGCAGTCGGCGCGCTTGACGAGGGCATTCTGGATGGTAGCGGTGTAGCCCACGTTCTTGCGGTTGGTGCCCGTGGCCGAGCCGGTTACGTTGTACACGTCGTCGGATACCTGCGGGGTGCCGAAACCATTCGTGCAGGTGAAGGTCCAGTTGGCGGTCCAGGAGTGGGTACCGCCGTTGTTGGCGCGGATGATGCTGGCGTTGGTCACGTCAACGGTGAACGAGCCGCCGCCGATATCAGTGAAGGTGCGGGTGGCGGTGTGCTGGTTGTCGTTCACGAAATAGTTGTCGCGGGTGACCACCGCCCCGGCCCGGCGGGTCAACACGTCAGTGGTGAAGTGAACGATGATTTTGCCCCGGCGGTAGCGGCCATCGGCGCACAGGCAATTGGTGGTGCCGAAGTCGATGGTGAGGGTTTTGGTGGCAAAGTCGTAGCTGCGGTTGGCGCAGGTGCCGAAACGGGCTTTGAAGTCGTTTTCGCCGATTAGGTAAGCCGAGCCCTGTACAGTAGGGTCGGCGGGGCCGGCCATCTTCATGGCTTCCGAGCTCATGGCCGTTTCAGAGTTATCGTCGGTGCGGTCTTCGGCCGTGGTGATGTCGTCGGAGGGCGTGGCGTCGTTGTTGCGGTTGCAGCTGGCGGTGAGCAGTGCGCCGCTGGCGAGACAGGCAAAGGCCAGGGAACGGAGAGAAACGGTACGCATGACGGGGTGAGAAAAAGTGTATGAATGGGAATGTTGAACGGCGGTTGTGGTTGGTTGGAAGCAAAGGTGCTACGTGGGTTTAACCCGGCCGTAAAAAAACTTCTCCCGCCCCGCAAAAAACCCAGCCCGGGGCGAGTCGTATAGATGGCATATCAGCCCATCTGGCTTATTATCAACTTATTTCTCATGCGCCCCTTTCCTGCCCTTGCAATGCCGTTGCGGCTGTTTAAATGGGCAGCCGTGGCCCTGCCGCTGCTGGCAGCCTGCTCGTCGGGCGGCGGCAAGGCCGATGCCGTGGACGCGGCGATGGCTCAGAACGAAAAGAAAATTGACGCCGCCGATATCACCAAAAAGCAGGAGGCCGACGCCGAATTCCTAGTAAAAAGCACTAGCAATGCCCTGCTCGAAGTAGAGCTGGGCAAGCTGGCGCAGGCCCGGGCCACCTCTCCTACCGTGCGCAGCTACGGGGCCAGCCTGGTGCCGCAGCGGCTGGAGCTGCTGGGCACGCTCCGCGCCCTGGCCGCCGCCAAGGGCCTGACCGTGCCCGCCGCCCTCGGCGATGACGAGCAGGAGGCGTACCACGAGGCCAGCACCCAGGCCGGTGCCCAGATTGACAAGCACCTGATGGCCCTGCTGGTGAAAGCCCAGAAGCAGGACGAGGATGCCTTCGACGACATGAGCGACGATGCGTACGACGGCGACATTCGCGGCTTCGCGGCCAAGTTCCACGACGCCGTGCAGGAGCAGCTCGATGCGGCCAAAGCAACCGCCGACGTGGCCGAAAAGCTACCATAAGCCGCAGGACTTCAGCAAATTTTCATTGATGCGGATTCATCTTACCCTATCCACTTCACTTCACCAACCCCTTCTCTCGCCATGAAACGCTCGTTCATCACCCTGCTCAGTGCCGCCATGCTGCTGATTGCCGCTGCCGGCTGCAACACGAATGACTCCGTGAAGGAGGCCCAAAAAGTTAACGAAGTGAAAGCCGACAGTGCCACGGCCAACACCAACATGGGCAAAATTGAGGAAAAAGGCATGGACTACGACTCCAAGTTCATGACCAAGGCCGCCAGCGGTGGCATGCTCGAAGTTGAACTTGGTAAGCAGGTGGCAGCCCGGGCCGTGACGCCCCAGGCCAAGGAATTTGCCAAGAAAATGGTATCAGACCACACCAAGGCCAACGCCGAGCTGATGGCGCTGGCGGCTAAAAAGAACATCACCCTGCCCACCGCCCTCGGCAACGACCACCAGAAGGTGCTGAAAGACGTGGCCGAAAAGAAGGGCGTGAAAATGGACCAGGAGTACATGAAGGAAATGCTCAAGGACCACGAGGAAGACGTAAAAGAGTTCACCGACGCCTCCATCAAGGCCTCCGACCCAGACATTAAAGCCTTTGCAGCCAAAACCTTGCCCGTGCTGAAAATGCACCTCGATATGGTGACCAAGATGCGCCCGGCCGTGGATGCGGCCAAGTAAAACCTGACCAGCAGCTACTTACTGGCCGACCCCACGGCCACGGCTTCCCACTGCAACTCGTAGGAGTCGCAGCGCAGGGCGTTGATATTCATGCGAAAGCGGCCTTTGGCCGTTTTGCCGGCAATTTGCCCGCCCAGGTCGAAGCACCACGCCGTGGCCCCGCCGTTTGGCGGCTCGCAGAGGCGGCCGGCAATGGTGCCATTGGTGACAGTGAAAGTGCCTTTGGTGGGGCCGGCGGCGCGCTGGCGCTCCAGCTTGCCGCCGCAGCGCCAGTAGCCATTGAAGGTGAAGTCGCTCACGGTTTTGCCGTCGGGCGCAAGCACGAAGCTCAGGCTGTCGCCTTTCATGCCGTTGAGGAATTTGCCCTTGAACAGGGTGCCCGGTTTAGGCGCTTTGGGTGAGGTGCCGGCGGCGAGGCCCAGCAGCAGGGGAAATAGTAAAAATGTACGCATTTGCAGGAATGAAAAGAGGCCGGAAAAATAAATTTTTCCGGCCTCTTTCGCAATACGTTTCAGTTACGCGGTGGCGTACTTGCTCGTTTTCAACTCCTCGGCCAGGAAACGGGCGGTGTGGCCCTTGCCGGATTTGGCCACCTGCTCGGGCGTGCCTTGGGCCACGATGGTGCCACCGCCCGCGCCGCCCTCGGGGCCGATGTCGATGACGTGGTCGGCCACTTTAATCAGGTCGAGGTTGTGCTCAATGATGAGGACGGTGTTGCCCTTGTCGGCCAGCTTCTGGAGCACATCGGCCAAGTGGTTGATGTCCTCGAAGTGTAGGCCGGTGGTGGGCTCGTCGAGGATGTAGAAGGTCTTGCCGGTGTCCTTTTTGCTGAGTTCGGTGGCAAGTTTCACACGCTGGGCTTCGCCGCCCGAAAGCGTGGTGGCCTGCTGGCCCAGCGTGAGATAGCCGAGTCCTACCTCGTTCAGGGTCTTTATTTTGCGCAGGATGCGGGGCTGGTATTCGAAGAATTCCACGGCCTTTTCCACCGTCATGTCCAGAATGTCGGTGATGGACTTGCCTTTGAAGCGCACTTCCAGCGTTTCGCGGTTGTAGCGGCGGCCTTTGCAGGTTTCGCAGGGCACGTGCACGTCGGGCAGGAAGTTCATTTCGATGGTACGGATGCCCGCGCCTTCGCAGGTTTCGCAGCGCCCGCCCTTCACGTTGAAGGAGAAGCGGCCGGGGCCGTAACCACGGATTTTCGCCTCCGCCATCTCGCCAAACAGCTGGCGGATTTCAGTGAATACCCCCGTGTAAGTGGCCGGGTTTGAGCGCGGCGTGCGTCCGATGGGCGACTGGTCGACCTCAATCACCTTGTCCACCAAATCCAGCCCTTCGATGCTGCCGTAGGCCAGCGGCTCGCGCTTGGCATTAAAGAAATACTGGTTGAGAATCGGGTACAGCGTGTCGTGGATGAGCGTGGATTTGCCCGAACCGGATACGCCCGTCACGGCCACTAGCTTGCCCAGCGGCACTTTCAGGGTCACATTTTTCAGGTTGTTGCCCTTCGCACCTTTCAGCACCAGCTCGGTGCCTTCGCCCTTGCGCTTCTTGCGCTGCATCTCGATGTGCTTCTGCCCGCTGAGGTACTGCGAGGTGAGCGAGCCGGAATTGAAAATCTCCTGCGGCGTGCCCGAAGCCACGATGTGGCCGCCGTGGATGCCCGCGCCGGGGCCGATATCGAGCACGTGGTCAGCGTGCAGAATCATGTCCTTGTCGTGCTCCACCACAATCACCGAGTTGCCGATGTCGCGCAAGTGCTGCAAGGCTTTGATGAGCCGCTCGTTGTCGCGCTGGTGCAGGCCAATGCTGGGTTCGTCCATGATGTAGAGCACACCCACGAGTTGGGTACCAATCTGGGTGGCGAGGCGGATGCGCTGGCTTTCGCCGCCGCTCAGCGTGCGCACCGGGCGGTGCAGGTTCAGGTAGTCGAGGCCTACTTCGAGCAGGAAGCCGATGCGCTTGCGAATTTCTTTGAGTAGCTCGCGGGCGATGACGTTCTGGCGGTCGGTCAAGCGGCTTTCCAGCCCTTCAAACCAGCCAGCGAGGTCGTTCAAGTCCATCACCGACAGCTCGCCGATGTGCTTGTCGTCCATTTTGAAGTGCAGGCTTTCCTTTTTCAGGCGGTAGCCGTGGCACTCGGGGCAGGGCTGGGCCTGCGCGTACTGCGCAATCCACTCCCGAATGTTGTCCGACTCGGAATCCATCTGCCGACGCAGGAAGGGAATAATGCCCTCGAACGGCTCCGAATACATGCCCTTGCCGCTGTCGGCCTCATCCTCTGAGATGCCGTGGAGCAGGCGCTTCAGCAGTTCCTCGGGCAGCTTCTCAATCGGCGTGTTCAGCGTGGCTTTGTTCTTCTTGAGAATGAGCTGGAGCTGCTGGAAAATCCAGATGTCGCGGTACTCGCCCAGCGGCGCGATGCCGCCCCGGCTGATGCTCAGCTTGCGGTCGGGCAGCACCGCTTCCTCGGTAATTTCCTGCACTTCGCCCAGACCGTTACAGGTCGGGCAGGCGCCGTAGGGCGAGTTGAATGAGAACGTGTTGGGTGCCGGGTCGTCGTAGGCGATGCCGGTGGCAGGGTCCATCAGGAAGCGCGAGAAGAACTGCGGCGTGGCCTTTTTCGCGTCGGGGTCGAGCACCAACATGGTGCCCTTGCCGTGGGTGAGGGCATTCTGCACCGAGCCCGATAGGCGGAACCGGTCTTCCTCCTTCACCAGCAGCCGGTCAATCACGATTTCGATGTCGTGGATTTTGTAGCGGTCCACCTGCATCTTGGGCGTAATGTCGAGGATTTCGCCATCGACGCGCACTTTGGTGAAACCCAGCTTGGCAATCTTCTGGAAATCTTCGCGGTAGTGGCCTTTGCGGCCTTTCACCACGGGCGCCAGCGCCACCAGCTTCTTGCCGTCGAAGTGCTTGATGATGTAGTTGATAATCTGGTCGTCAGACTGCCGAATCATCTTCTTGCCGGTGGCGTAGCTAAATGCCTCAGCGGTACGCGCATACAGCAGGCGCAGGAAATCGTAAATCTCCGTGATGGTGCCCACCGTGGAGCGCGGGTTGCGCGAAGTAGTCTTCTGCTCGATGCTGATAACCGGCGACAGGCCCTCAATCTTGTCCACGTCGGGCCGCTCCAGCCCACCCATAAACGAGCGGGCGTAGGCCGAAAACGTCTCCATGTACCGCCGCTGCCCCTCGGCATAAATGGTATCGAAGGCCAGGCTCGACTTGCCCGAACCCGAAATACCCGTGAACACCACCAAGCGGTTGCGCGGAATCTTCACGCTCACGTTTTTCAGGTTGTGCTCGCGTGCGCCGTACACCTCGATGTACTGCGCTTCCAGGTGCTGCGAGGCGGGGCTGTGACCGTTGAGCTGGCCATGTACGTGCTCGGTAACGGGGCCGGCGGCCGGAATTTCGGTGATATCACGCACGGCGGCAGCCGTTTCGGCGGCCGCGGCCGCGCCGTTGGATGCCGGTTTTTTCTTAGCGGCGGCCGGGGCTTTAGGAGCTTTGGCAACCGGGGTAGCAGTGGATTTTTTGGCCATTCAGAAACGCAGCGAATAAGTTCGCAAAAGTACGGAAAGCGCCGCCCGATAGCTAGTCCGGGCCGCGAGATAAGACGAGGAATGACGCCGCGGGGCGTCGGGGTATAACCCCAAACGGGGGGTATTTGTCCCCGGAAATCCTGCGGAAAATAAATCGGCGTTGATTTTGGGCAATTGGGCGAATGTTTTGGGCCAACCAACGGTTGGCGGGGTACTCTGGCACTTGCCTTGCATCTATTGAAGTGGCAGCACCGTTACGGAGCTAGCTTATTTTTTATCAACTCCTTATCATGAAACCCCTCGCAAAATTTGTTGGCGCAGCCCTGGTGGGCGCGATGGCGCTGTTCGCGGCTCCGGCCGCCCAGGCCCAGGTGGGGGTGAATATTAATATTGGCACCCCGGCCTGGGGGCCGCAGGTTCCCTACGGCACGCAGTATTACTACATCCCCGAGATTGACGGCTACTACGACCTCTACAACCAGCAGTACATTGTGTACCAGGATGGTTACTGGGTGCCGCTGCCCGAGCTGTACGGCTACGACCCCTACCAGTTCCACCCGGTCATTGTAGACTATCGCGGGGCCCAGCCCTGGCTGCGGGTCGATTACTACCGCCAGCGCTACGCCTACCAGCCCTATCGTAACTACGGCCCCAGCCGCGCCGGCTACTACAATGGCGGCTATGGCTACGGCCCCAGCTACGGCCGCTCCCGCTACGACAACCGCGGCGGCTACTCCAACGGCCGCAACTACGGCGACCGGGACCGCGACGACCGCGGCGGCTACCGCGGCAACGACAACCGCGGCGGCGACCGTGACAACCACGGCCAGTACCCCGGCGGCGGCGGCTACAACACCCCGCGCGGCAACCCCATGCCTCAGCAGCCCACGCAGCATCCGCAGCAGGGTGGTGGCGGCTACAACCCCGGCCAGGGCCAGGGCAACCACGGCGGCTTCGGTGGCGGCCAGGGCCAGCAGGGCGGTGGCCAGGGCAACAACGGCGGCGGGCGCGGCAATGGCGGCGGCAACAACGGTGGCGGCCGTGGCCACGGCCGCGACTAAGCCCGTTCTATAGTGCGCCCAACTTGTTGGGGCCAACTCTAGTATAAAGCGCCCGGTCCAATCAGTGGGTCGGGCGTTTTGCTTTTGCCTTTAATCATTTCTCTATGAAACTCATTCCCACCGTGCTCTGCGCCATCCTGGTTGGAGGCACGGCGCTTGTGGCCGCGCCAGCCGCCCAGGCCCAAATCAACATCAATATCAACCCGCCCAGTTGGGGGCCGGCCGTACCGCAGGGCTCGCAGTACTACTACATTCCCGAAACTGACGGTTTCTACGACGTGCCGACCCGCGAGTACCTAGTGCGGCGCGATGGCCGCTGGGTGCGCACCCGCACTATTTCGGGCTACAACACGGCCAATTTCCACCCCGTAGTGGTTGATTATGTAGGCGCCGAGCCTTGGTCGCGCTACGACGAGTACCGCGCCCGCTACCCCCGCGGCGGCAACCCCAGCAACGGCGCGCTGCCGCCCGGCCAGGCCAAGAAAATGGGCTACCGCGCCAATCCCAGCAACGGCGGCCTGCCCCCCGGCCAGGCCAAGAAAATGCAGGGCCGCTACGATGACGACCACGGCCGAGACCACGACGACGACCATGGCAAGGGCCACGGCAAAGGCAAGCATTAAGCCGCCGGCTGCACTACGACCAGGCCCCGCCCCACTGGCGGGGCTTTTTGCTGCGGCAGTATTTGGCATCTTCCTTTTAAACAGCGCCGTATTACCCCATTATTTCACTTCGTAAAAAGCCATGAATTTCACCCCAAAAACCCTGTGCGTGGCGCTGGTTAGCGTGGTTGCGCTGGCCCTAGCCCCGGCGGCCAAAGCGCAGGTCAACGTGAATGTGAACGTAGGCCAGCCCGCCTGGGGGCCGCCCGTGCCCCAGGGCACGCAGTTCTACTACATCCCCGAAATCGACGGCTACTACGACCTGTATGCTCAGCAATACATTGTATTCCGCAACGGCCAATGGGTGCCCGTGGCCGTGGTGGATGGCTACGACCCCTACCAGTTTCACCCCGTAGTGCTCGACTACAGGGGCCGCCAGCCGTGGGTGTACGTGGGCGCGCACCGCGACCGCTACCCCCGCCGCGTAGTGGTGGTGCAGCCCCGCCCCGTGATAGTGCGCCAGCGCGGCCTGCCGCCCGGCCAGGCAAAAAAGCTCTATCGAGAAGGCTACCGCGAAGGCCGGCAAAATGACCAGGGTCACGGCAATGGTCACGGCAATGGTCACGGCAATGGCCACGGTCGCGGCCACGGCCATTAAACCACCGCAACTTGCCCCAAACCACCTAAAGGACCGGCCCCTCAGCCGGTCCTTTTTCGTTGGCCTTCTCCCGGGTATGCGTAGCTTTGAAACTGCTCTCCCAGCGGTTATTCCCTTTCCATGGTCTTTAGTAGTACTCTTTTCCTCTTTTACTTTCTACCCGCCTTTCTGCTGCTGTACTACGCGGTACCGGCACGCCTGAAGAATGCCGTGGCCCTGCTGGCCAGCATTGGCTTCTACGCGTGGGGAGGGCTCAGTTTTCTGGCGCTATTCCTGGCATCAGTCGTGGCCAACTTTGTGCTCATCCGCTACATGGATGCGGCCGTTGACCAAGGGCGAAAGCGCCTGTTTCTGCTAATCAGCATTGTGCTGAACGTGGGAATGCTCTTTTACTTCAAGTACGCCAACTTCTTTCTGGATAATGCCAGTGCCATGAGCAGCTTCTTCGGCGGCTCCGGGCTGACCTGGGAAAAGGTGGTGCTGCCCATCGGCATCTCCTTCTTCACCTTCGAAAAGCTGACGTACACCATCGACGTGTACCGGGGCGTGAACAAGCCGCTGAAATCCTTCTGGGACTTCATGCTCTACATCATGCTCTTTCCCAAAATGATTGCCGGCCCCATCGTGCGCTTCCACGAAATAGCGGGCCAGCTCACCGACCGCTCGCAGTTTGATACCATCGACGAGAAGCTGGCCGGCATGTTTCGCTTTATGGTGGGCCTGGGTAAGAAGGTGCTCATTGCCAACGTAATGGCCGAGCAGGCTGACCGCATCTTTAGCTCGCCGGTGCATGAGTTGCCCACCGCCGTGGCCTGGGTGGGGGCGCTGGCCTACACCTTCCAGATTTATTTCGACTTTTCGGGCTACTCCGATATGGCCGTGGGCCTGGGGCGGCTGATGGGCTTTCAGTTTCCCGAAAACTTCAATTCCCCCTACGTTTCGCGCTCCATCACCGAGTTCTGGCAGCGCTGGCACATCACGCTGGGGCGCTGGATGCGCGACTACCTCTACATCCCGCTCGGCGGCAACCGCGTGAAGCCCAGTCGCCTCTACGTCAATCTCTGGACCGTGTTCATTCTCTCCGGCTTCTGGCACGGGGCGGCCTGGAACTTCATCGCCTGGGGGGCCTACCACGGGTTCTGGCTGATTCTGGACCGCCTGTTTCTGCTGCGCCTCTACCGCCGCCTGGGGGCCCTGAGCATCGTGCCCACGTTCGTCATCACCGTGGCCGGCTGGGTGCTGTTCCGGGCCGAAACCCTCAGTGGGGCCCTGGCTTTTTTGGCGCGGATGTTGGGCCAGGCCGCGCCCGCGCCCGATGCGGGCTGGGATGCCACGCCGGCAGCGGTGGTGATTCCTCCGCCCGACTGGCGTTTTTTTGACACCCAGTTCTGGGCCATGCTGGCCCTGGGGGCCTTTTTTGCCTTCATGAACGTGGCTCCGTTCCTAGAACGCCGCAACCTGAGCCTGTACGCGGCGCACACGCTGTCATTGCGCCGCTCGGTGGCGCTGGGGTTTGGGGCCGCGCTGCTGCTGGTGCTCAGCGCCAGCTACATCATCAGCAATTCGTTCAATCCGTTCATCTACTTCCGCTTTTAGCGGCTGGCTCGCCGGGCTTCCCTTTCTTATGCCTCCCTCTCCCAAAACTGCGGTGTATGGCCAGCGCCTCATATTCGCTGGGTTGCTGCTTTTGCTCGCGTGGCCGGCCTTGCAGGCAAATTGGCCCGTGGTGCCCGTGCGGCCCCTCGACGGCGTAACGAATCCCGCGCCTACGCCCGTGTTTAGCTGGGGCGACTTGTGGGACAGTACCTACCAGCCCACCCTGGAAAATTCCCTCACCGAGCAACTGGGCTTCCGGCCCTGGCTCGTGCGCGTGCGCAACCAAGTGGCTTACTCCATCTGGCACAAGGCCCTGGCCGATGGCGTGGTGCTGGGCAAAGACCTGAACCTCTTCCAGCAAAACAGTATTGAGGCGTATCTGGGCCGATATTATCTGGGCGATGAGGAAATTGCCAAGCGCGCCCAGCAACTGCGGCAGGTTCAGGATACGCTGCGGGCGCACGGCACCGAGCTACTGTTTGTTATAGCTCCTGGCAAAGCCCGCGTGCTGCCCCAATACCTGCCCGATGACTACGCCAGCCAATGGCGGGGCACCAGCAATTACACCACCGTTAGCCAGCAGTTTGCCAAATACGGCATCAATACCCTGGACGCGGCCGCCCTGATGCTGCGCTGGCAGGCCGCCCGGCCGCCCTACCCCTTGTTCACGCGCACCGGCACTCACTGGAGCGGCTACGCCACGACCCGAATGGCCGATACGCTTTTCCATCGCATCGAAAGCATGACGGGCCGCGACCTGCCCGATTTTGCCCAGCAAGGCCCGCCCGACGTGGTAACCCGCGCCGCCGAGCTGCGCTACGCCGACAAGGACCTGGAAGATTTATTGAACCTGGCCCAGGAAATCCCGCCCTACCCCACGGCTTATCCGCACGTCGTATTCGGGCCGGCCCAAGGCAAAAGCCCGGTCAATGCAATTGTCATCGGCGACAGCTTCACCAAAAGCTTTTTCACCTTCTATCCCTACTTCGACCGCCTGCTGGCGCCCGAATCCCGGTTCTGGTACTATAACGCATCGGTGACCTGGCCGGAGCAAATCCCCTCCGGCGAAACTCGCCAGGTGAAAGACCTGAACCTGGCGCAGCAGCTACGGGGCCGTCAGCTGGTGCTGATTCTTTCGATGGAAGGCAACCTGACCGACGTTGGGTTTGGCTTTATCAATCAGGCATTCAACCTGTACTGCACCCCGGCGGCGCAGCCCAAGGTGCCATAACAAGCTGGCATTCCGATTTTTGCCAGCAACATCGCCCGATAGAAACAGAAAAGGCGGCTTATTTAAGCCGCCTTTTCTGTTTCTTATCTAACTAAAAGCCCGCGCTTAAAACGCTGCGTTTTTGGGGTAGCGCGGGAAGGGAATCACGTCGCGGATGTTGCTCATGCCCGTCACGAACAGCACGAGGCGCTCGAAGCCCAGGCCGAAGCCGGCGTGCGGCGCGGTGCCGAAGCGGCGGGTATCAAGGTACCAGTCGAGGTCTTCGGCGGGCACGTGCATCTCGGCCATGCGGGTGGTGAGCTTGGTGTAGTCCTCCTCGCGCTGCGAGCCGCCGATGATTTCGCCAATGCCGGGAAACAGCACGTCCATGGCGCGCACGGTGCGGCCGTCGTCGTCCAGCTTCATGTAGAAGGCCTTGATTTCCTTCGGGTAGTTGGTGAGAATGACGGGCTTTTTGAAGTGCTTCTCCACCAGATACCGCTCGTGCTCCGACTGCAAATCGGTGCCCCAATCGACCGGGAATTCGAATTTCTGCTTGGCGGATTTCAGGATTTCCACGGCCTCGGTGTAGGTGAGGCGCTGGAAGGCGTTATCGACCACGAAGTTCAGGCGGGTGAGCAGTTCCTTGTCGTACTGCTCGTTGAGGAAGGCGAGGTCGTCGGCGCAGTTGGCTAGGGCGTAGCGCACTAGGCTCTGGAGAAAGTCCTCGGCCAGGTCCATGTTTTCTTCGAGCTCGTTGAAGGCCACTTCGGGCTCAATCATCCAGAACTCGGCCAGGTGGCGGGCGGTGTTGGAGTTTTCGGCCCGGAAGGTGGGGCCGAAGGTGTAGATGCTGCCCAGCGCCATGGCGGCCAACTCCCCTTCGAGCTGGCCCGACACGGTGAGGTTGGTTTGCTTGCCAAAGAAGTCCTGGGTGAAGTCCACGGAGCCGTCCTCGGTGCGGGGCGGGTGCTCGGGGGGCAGCGTGGTCACGCGGAACATCTGGCCCGCACCCTCGGCATCGGAGCCGGTGATGATGGGCGTGTGGACGTAGAAAAAGCCGTGGTCGTTGAAATACTGGTGCACGGCGAAGGCCAGCGCGTGGCGCACGCGCAGCACCGCGCCAAACGTGTTGGTGCGGGGGCGCAGGTGGGCGATGTCGCGCAGGTGCTCCAGCGAGGTGGCTTTCTTTTGCAGCGGGTAGGCTTCGGCATCGGCCGCGCCCAGCACCGTCACTTCGGTAGCCTGGATTTCGACGGCCTGGCCTTTGCCCTGCGAGGCCACCAGCTTGCCACGAATGGCCACGGCGGCCCCGTTGCTCACGTCTTTGAGGCTTTCCTCGGGGAAATTCCCGGCATCGGCCACGGCCTGGATGGTGTGAATCGTGGAGCCGTCATTTACGATGATGAACTGCACGTATTTGTTGCCGCGGCGGGAACGAACCCAGCCTTTGACGAGAACTTCGCGGTCAAGGTCCTGGCTGGCCAGGAGTTCTTTGACGGTGGACCGTTTGAGGGACATAACTTGCGGGGAAGCGGATGAATCGGCAAAGGTAGGCCGATAAGGTGGTAGCACGGAATGCAACGCGGACTTTGTAATGCGGGCCACACCAACTTTTCATGCCAAACTTTAGTAAAATTGACCTCCGCCCCCTGCTTTCCGTACTTTCGTTATTATGCAACGCCTCGACTTAAAACAGCTCCTTTCGCAAAAGCTTAGCCCGCAGCAGATTCAGTTTATCAAGCTGCTGCAAATTCCTACGGCGGAGCTGGAGACGCGCATCAAGGAAGAAATGGAAGTGAATCCGGCGCTGGAAGAGGACGAGCCCGACGACACCGAAGAGCTGGACCGCGACGATGACGACAGCGACGACTCCGACGACCCGGATTCCAGCCTCGACAACGACGAAAACACGCTGGATGAGGACTTTGATGACCGCAGCAGCAACGATTCGGAACAGGCCGACGAGATGCCGGAGCCCGAAATTCAGCCCAAGGACGAAGGCCCGGCCGATACCGAAGCCAACGCCGACAACACCGACCTCGACCTGAGCGACTACCTCAACGACGACGAAATAGCGGGCTACAAGATGCAGGGCGACGGCCCCGGCGAGGAAGAGGAGCGCGACACGCCCCTAGCCGACACCAGCGGCTCGCTCCTAGATTCGCTGCTCGACCAGCTGCATTTTGCCGATTTGGATGAGCGCCAGGAGGCCATCGGTCAGCAGCTCATCGGCTCGATTGACGGCGACGGTTACATCCGGCGCGACCTTTCGGCCATTGCCAACGACCTGGCTTTTTCGCAGAACCTGGAAGTGACGGTACCCGAGATTGAGGCCGTGCTACGCGTGGTGCAGCAGTTCGACCCGCCCGGTATTGCGGCGCGCGACCTGCCCGAGTGCCTGCTGCTACAGTTGGAGCGCCGGCCGCAGGACGAGAACACGGTGAACGCCGAGCGCATTCTGACCGACACGTTTGAGGAGTTCAGCAAGAAGCACTACCCGCGCATTCAGCAGAAGCTGGATTTGGAGGATGACGAGCTGAAAGAGGCCATCAACGTCATTCTCAAGCTGAACCCGAAGCCGGGCGGCAGCGGCCCCAGCGGCCTGGGCAAGACGCAGTACCTGATGCCCGACTTCATTCTGACGAATGATAACGGCATCTTCAACCTGACGCTGAACGCCCGCAACGCCCCCGAGTTGCGCGTGAGCCCGGCCTACACCGAGATGTTCCGGACCTACGACAAGGCGGCCAAGAAGGACCAGAAAATGAAGGAAGCCGTGACCTTCGTGAAGCAGAAGCTGGACTCGGCTAAGTGGTTTATCGATGCCATCCGGCAGCGGCAGAACACGCTGCTGCGCACCATGAATGCCATCGTGGAATTGCAGCGGGACTTCTTTGCCGAGGGCGACGAAGGCAAGCTCAAGCCGATGATTCTGAAGGACATTGCCCAGCGTATCGGCATGGATATTTCGACGGTGAGCCGGGTGGCCAACTCGAAATCTATTCAGACCGAGTTCGGGATTTATCCCCTGAAATACTTCTTCTCTGAGGGCATTGCCACTGATTCGGGCGAGGATGCGTCGAGCCGCGAAGTGAAGAGCATTCTCAAAGACCTCATCGGCAAGGAGAGCAAGGAGCGGCCGCTGAGCGACGACAAGCTGGAAAAGATGCTGAATGCCCGGGGCTATAACATTGCCCGCCGCACGGTGGCCAAGTACCGCGAGCAGCTGAATATTCCGGTGGCACGGCTCCGTAAAGAACTGTAGAACAATCCGAAACCACACTCCGCACAACCAACCAGCGTTGTAGAAGAAGCAGGCTGGCGTAACTTTCCAGCAAAGATTGGGCTCTCATGCCCGGACGGCACTACATTGCCGGATGTCGCCGCTTCGCTTCTACTGATGCAAACCGAACTTCCCTCCGACCCCACCGAGCTGCGGGAGCTGCTGCTGGCTGAGCGCGCCCGCCGCGAGCTGGCCGAAGCCCAACTGCCGACCGTACTCGCGCTGAGCCGCACCCCCGAGCTCAACCCCAACCCCGTGCTGCGGGTGGGTGCCGAGGGCCAGCTGCTGTATGCCAACCCGGCCGCCGGCTTTATGGCGCGGGAACTGGCAGCCACCGGGCCGTCGCGGCTGCGGCCGCTGCTGGTGCAGGCTACTACTACGGCCCTGCGCACTGGGGCCGTGCAGCAGCGCGAAATCATGGCCAACAGCCAGCACTTTCTGCTGTCGGCCGTGCCGGTGCTGGAAGACAATTCCGCGATGCTCTACCTCACCGACATCACGCCGCAACGGCAGGCCGAGGAAAGCCTTCGGGAGCAATATTCGTTCTACGAATCGGTGATGGCCCACCTGCCGGCCGTGGTGACGGTGCTCGACCCCGACCAGCGCTACCGCTACGTGAACGCCTACGCCGAGCCCGACCCCGCCCGGCGGCAGGCCCGCATCGGCCTGACTTTTGCCGACCACTGCGCCAAGCAGGGCCTACCCAAGGAGCTGGCCGTGCGCCGCCGCCGCTTGTTTGACCGGGCCGTGCAAACCCGCGCCCTGGTGAACTGGGAGGAGCGCTGGCCCGGCACCAGCACCGAAGACCACCACCACTGGCTGTGCTACTACCAGCCCGTGTTCGGGCCCGATGGGGTGCTGCGCCAGGTAATGTGCTACGGCCTCGACATCACCAACCTGCGCCAGGCGGAGGCCCGCACCCGTGAGAGCGAGGCCGCCGCCCAGGCCCAGCACGCCTTCACCAATCTGGTGCTCGACCTCAACCCCAACCTCATCTGGGTGCGCGATGCCAAGGGCTACACCATCTTTGAGAACGCCGAGATGCAGACCTGGCGCCGCCTCATTGCGGAGCTGGCCGGCGCGTCCAGCATGGAAGCGGGCATGAGTAAGGAGGAAATCCAAACCTCGGTGCAGGCCGACCAGGAAGTGCTGCGCACCGGCCAGCCGCTCACCATTCAGACGTCCATCACGCTGGCCAATGGCGAGGTGCGCTGGCTGCAAACCGTGCGCTGCCCGCTGGTGCTGGCCGATGGCACGGCCCAGGTGCTGGGCGTGAGCACCGATATTTCGGCCCTGAAAAACGCCCAGCACGCGGCCGAAGCCGCCGCCACGGCCCGCGAAAACTTCCTGGCCAACATGAGCCACGAAATCCGCACGCCGCTCAATGGCGTGCTGGGCATGACCAGCCTGCTGGCCAAAACCGGCCTCAACGAGCAGCAGCGCAACTATACGGCCGTCATTCAGCACTCGGGGCGGCACTTGCTGAACGTGGTGAACGACGTGCTCGACATGGCCAAAATCACCTCCGGCAACCTGGAGCTGGAGCAAAGCGCCTTCAACCTCTGCGACTCGATGGGCAGCGCCGCTCAGCCGCTGGTGATGCAGGCCCAGGAGAAGGGCATTCGGGTGGTGGGCACCCTGCTGAAGGACTCGTGCCCGCACCCCTGGGTGCTGGGCGACTCCTACCGCCTCAACCAGGTGCTCATCAACCTGCTGTCGAATGCCATCAAGTTCACGCCGGTGGGGGGCACCGTGACGGTGGGCGGCTACTACGTGAGCGAAACCGAGGACACGCTCACCACCGAGTTTCGGGTGACGGATACCGGCATCGGCATTGCCCCGGACAAGCTGGAGAGCATCTTCAAAGAATTTACCCAGGCCTATGCCGACACCACCCGGCAGTTTGGGGGCACGGGCCTGGGCCTGAGCATCAGCCGGGCGCTGGTGACCCAGATGGGCGGCCAGCTCACGGTGCAGAGCGAGTCTGGCAAGGGCAGCTCCTTTGCCTTCCGCGTCACGCTGCCTAAGGCCAGCCCCGAAGCCCGGCAGGCGGCCCTGGCCCCCTTGGCCCCGGTGCAGGAAGCGGCCGTGCGCGGGGCCCGCGTGCTGCTGGTGGAAGACAATGCCGTGAACCGCGAAGTGGCCCAGCTGCTGCTGGAGGCCCACGGCGTGACGGTGGACGAGGCCGCCAGCGGCATCGAAGCCCTGGAATGGTTCGAGATGAACCGTTACGACGTTATCCTGATGGACATCCAGATGCCCGGCATGAACGGGCTGGAGGCCACGGCCCGCATCCGGGCCCACGCCGATGCGCGGCGGGCGGCCACGCCCATCCTGGCCCTCACGGCCAACGCCTTCCGGGCCGATGCCGAGAAGTACTATGCCGCCGGCATGAACGACACGCTGCCCAAGCCCTTCGACGAGGCCGAGCTGCTGAGCAAGCTGGCTTCACTGATGGCCGGCGTGAAGGAGCCGCTGGTGGACGTGAAGCCCGCCGCTGCCGCGCCCGCTCCACTACCAGCCCCGGTGCCGGTGCCGGCCGCTGCCCCAAGCGCCGCCCCGGCCGCCGCAGCGCTCTTCGACCTGGCCCTGCTGCACCAGACGGCCCACGGCAACGCCACGTTCATCAACCGGATTCTGACCTCCTTCCACACCAACACGCCCGCCAGCGTGGCCGACCTGCACGCTGCCCTGGCCGCCACCGACTGGCCCGCCGCCGCCGCCGTGGCCCACAAGCTACGGCCGTCGCTCAAGCTCATCGGGGCCGAGCAGCTGGTGCCCTGGCTGGCCGCGGTGGAAAGCAAAACGGCTCCCGATACGGAGCGCCAGCAAGCCACCGAGGCGCTGGCGGCCGGCCTCACCGAGCTGCTGACGGCCCTGCCCACGGCCGTGCCTGCCGCCTAACGCAAACGCCCCCGCCACGGAAGTAGCGGGGGCGTTTGGCTTTGGGTGATGGGGCGGGCTGCCGGCCCTACTCCACCACCAGGCGGTGAGTGGCGCTGCGGCCAGCGGCGGCCACGCGCACGGCGTAGAGGCCGGCAGGCAGCCCGGCCAGGTCCAGCTCGTGGCGCAGGCCGGCGGCGGGCAGGGGCACGGTGGCGGTGCGCACCACGCGGCCCAGGGCATCGGTAATTGCAATGGTGGCAGCCGAGGCCCCGGGCACGGGCGGCAGCTGCACCGTGGCCGTGGCGTGGGCGGGGTTGGGGTACACCGCCACGTCGGGCAGGGCGCGGGGGCCGGTGGTGGCCAGGCCCACCAGGTCGGTCATCGAAGCTAGGAAGGTGGCACTGCCGCCTACCGGGCTGGCCACCGGCAACGTGCCGAAGGCCGCTGGCACCCCCACGCCCCCCGCGATGTAGACACGGGAACCCATCACCAGCACGGCCGACGGGGCATCGCTGCCGGGGCCGCCGGCCTGCTGCGCCCACACCACCTGGGCAGTGGGGCCGGCATCGGCCAGGCGCACCACAAACACGTCGTCGGCCCCTAGGCTGGTAAGGGTGTGCGGACCGAATGTGGCCGTGTTCTGAAAGTTGCCGGCCACGTACACGCTGCCGCCGCGCACGTCCAGCCCGTAGGCGTAGTCCATCGTCGGCCCGCCCAGCTGCTGCGCCCACTCAAACCCGCCTGAGGCCCCGGCATCGGTGAGCTTGGCCACGTAGGCATCGAGCTGGCCGGCATTCACCAGCACGGCATTGCCGAAGCGGGCGGGGGCCCCATACCAGCGCCCCACGATGTAGACCCCGTTCGGGCTGGCGGCCAGGTGTTGGACCTCCTCGGGGCCGGTACCGCCGGCCCGCTGCGCCCAGACGAAGGCCGGGGCCGTGCCCTGGTCGAGCAGCTTCGTGACAAAAACATCCGTCGCCGTCCCCGCCGGGTCGGCGTTGGTCAGCACCAGGCTGCCCAGCCGGGCGGTAGGCGCCCCGAAAGAGCCCCCCAGGTAGATATTCGAACCGCTGATGGCAATGCCGGAGCAATAATCGCCCCCCGTGCCGCCTATCCGCTCGGCCCAGGAAAAGCTGCTAGTGCTGCCCGCGTCGGTGAGCTTGGCCACGTACACATCGGAGATGTTGTTGCCGCTGCCCGTGGTGACGTTGTTGGTGAGCGTGAGCGGGCCGAAGGCGGCGGTTGGGCTGCCGAACTGGCCCACGAAATACACGCTGCTGCCGCTCACGGCCACCCCGTTGCCGTACTCGACGCCCGTGCCGCCCACGCTTTGGGCCCAGACAAAGCTGCCGCTGCTGCCCGCATCCGTGAGCTTGGCCACGAAGGCATCGTAGATGACAGTGGAGGCCGTGGTGGGGCCGGCATTGGTCAGGGTTGTGCTGCCACACACCAACTGGGTGCTGCCAAACACGCCCACCAGGTACACGCTGCTGCCGCTCACGGCCAGGGCATTGACGTAGTCTATGCTGGTGCCGCCGGCCCGTTGGGCCCACACGAAGCCGTTGGTGGCCGGGCTCCATTTGGCCACAAATACATCGTCGCGCCCGGCGCTCGTGAGCGTGGTGCTGCCAAACGGGACGGTGCCACTGAAGCCGCCGGCGATGAAAATATTGCCGCTCGCATCGGCCGCCGTAGCACTTATATACGCCCCGTTGATGCCTGAAGCTCCCACCGTAAACAGCGACTGCCAAGCCGGAGCCGGAGCCTGAGCACGGGCCAGCGGGGCTGCAAGCAGCAGCAGCAGCAGCGCCGCCAGATACGGCCGCAGCCAGGTGATGAGTTGCCGGCCAGAGCCGGGAAAGGTTGTAGAAAAATGCTTCATTGGGAAAGGAAAAAGGGGAGACTAATGGAAAACAGGGCCTAAGGCCACTGATGGGGCTGGTAAAAGCTCCGCCGCATACGGCGGTACCCTTCGGCATAGTGCCCATGCCTACCGCCGCATGCGGCGGGCCATGTGGGCACATTTCCCATGCCTATTGCCGCATGCGGTGGTACCCTTCGGCACAGTGCCCACATGGCCCGCCGCATGCGGTTGGCCATGTGGGCACTGTGCCGAAGGGTACCGCCGCATGCGGCGGAGCTTTTTGGGGGTTAGGACTTGGGCGTGGCGGGGGCGGCCACTTTGGCTTTGCCACCCGTGCGGTTGGGCAGCAGGCCGTAGTTGAAGTAGATTTCGGCCTGCTTGGGCTCTTGCCAGAAGGCAGCCAGGGCGGTGCAGTGCACCTGCCACAGCAGCTGGCAGGCATGCGCCCACTGCCCGCCCAATGAGCCGATGGTTTCCTTTTCCACTTTCAGGCCAGCATCCTTGGCGGCGGTGGCGGCGGTGAGCTCGGTGAGAAGTGCATCGGCATCCTTGGCGGCCTGCTTGCCCAGGTCGCCCTCGTGGGCGTGCAGGGCTTTGGCAAAGGCCTCGAAGCGCACGGGCAGGTCGGTGGCGTTGGCGTCGGTGAGGTGCATCAGGCCCTGGGGCAGCAGCCCCTTGAGGCGGTCGAGGTGCTGGCGGTAGGTGGGCACCAAGGTCACGGCATTGGTGTCCTGCACGAAGGTGCGCATGGCCCGCAACACGTCCTTTTTGGAGCGGGTGAGGGCCTGGCCGGTGCCATCCTGGCCTTCGCGGGCCACCACGGTGCCGGCCAGGGCGGTGGCGGCGGCTTTCAGGCCGGGGCTCAGGGCCAGGAGGGCGGGGTCGGTGCTGGCACCGGTGGCCGTCACGGTGTAGTTGAGCAAGCACAGGAAGGTGGGCCGGCTGCACCGGATGTTGTTGAAATGGGGGGTGTAGAGGTCGTGGTAAAGGGCTGCCATGAGGGTTGAAATGTGGGGGTTAGGTTGTGAGGCCGGAAGGTAGGGGAAGTAGCACAAACTTTCTGCTTACCCTACCGCCGCCCTACCCGCCACTCCGCCGCCAGTTCGAAATACGGTAGTACCCGGCGCGTTTCCTGCGCCAAATCCACCGCCGTGTAGCTGCTGCCCGAGTACGCCCCCTTCCCCATCGAATATGCCGAATACGTGCGCAGCCATTGCAGCCAGATGCTGGCCGTGAGGTTGAAGCCGGCCGTGGCGCGGCGCTCCACCGCCACCTCCGGCCCCTGCTGCCGCGTGATGCTGTGCAGGTAGATAAGCTGCGAGGCCGGCCCGGTGGGGTTGTCGAGCAGCAGGGCGGCGCGGCCGTAGTTGCGCTGCTCCAGCAGGCGGTAGCCCAGGCGCAGGCTGGTGCTGCCCCGCTTGCCAATCCAGCTCTGCCGCCCCCCGATGGACAGGTCGTGCGTCACGCTGGTATCGAGTGGGCTCTCGCGGAAGCGCGTCCAATCGAGCTGGCCCACGCGGTTTTCGCGGCGCTGGTAGTCGGCCAGCAGCAGCAGGTGCGGCCGCAGCTGGTAGGTGAGGCTTTGGGATTGTTCCAGCACGCGGCTGGCGCGGTTGCGGGCCTGCTCGGTGGTCTGGTCGCGCACCTGGTAGCTCACCCAGAGGTGGTAGTTCGAGCGGATGCTCCACTTGCCGGGGGCCCAGGTGAAGCCCGGCTCCCAGTGCAGCAGGTGGTCCACGTAGTTCTCGGCGCTCTGGCTGGCCCGGATGAAAACCGTTTGGCGGTACTCGCCCGCCACCCCGAGCGTGGTGCGGAAGGCCCCGGCCCAGCGGCCCGTCCAGGTCAGGCGCAGCAGGTGCTGGGCTTCGTCGCGGGTTTGCTGGTTGTCCTTACTAGGAGCATCCACGCGCAGCAATTGGGCCGAGCCCAGCAGCGCCAGCGCGTGGCGCGGACTGGGCAGCCAAGTCAAATTACCCAGCCACAAGATGGTTTGCTCCTTGATGTCTTTCACCTGCTCGCGGGCCAGCGCAGTCGCCAAACGCGGCACGCTCAAAAACCGGGAGTTATCAAGATAATACGACCGGGTGCGCTCGCGGTAGCCAAAGCTGATGGACGACTGCAGTTTGGGCCGGGCAAAGCGCAGCTCCTGGCGGGTATCCAACTCGCGCTGGCGGTAGCCCACGTCCTGCAAGGTATCGGCCCGCTCGCCCAGCCGCCGGTAGCGGAAGGCCCGTTTGGGCAACAGCAAGCTATTATCCGAGCGCAGCGTGGCAAACTCATTAATGCGGTACGAAGCCCCCGCCTGCACCGCCACGGTATCGGACTGAATGCGCTGCACCGAGCCCAGCAGGTAGTCTTCGGCGCGGTTGGTGCGGTAGCCCACGAGGCCCTGCACCACCAGCGGCGCACCTTCCAGAAACGCCTGTTCGCCGGCCGCCTCGGCCACCAGCCGCTGCATGGTGCGGGGGCCAAGGCTGGCCCGGGTGCCCAGCACGCGCACAGCCAGCGGCGCGGCCGTGGGGCCATTCAGGAAGTACAGCGCCGCCGCATCGAAGCCCAAGGCGAAGCCTGCGTCTTCGCGGCCGTTGCGGCGGTCGGTGGCCAGGCCGCCCAGCACCGTGAGGCGCATCTGGCTCAGGGTATCGGTGGGCGAGGCGGCGCGCAGGCGGCGCTGGTAGCCCAGGCGGCCCAGCCACAGGCCGGTACGGGTGGCATTGGCGCGGCTCTGGTCGTAGTGGAATTGCTGGCCCAGCTGCCAGTGGTTGGCCGCGTCGAGGGTGAACACGTCGGCCACATCGGCCCCGTAGTCTTCCCGCACGAAGGGCGGCGTGCCCCGCGAGTCGTAAATCATGTCGGTGCCCACGCGGTAGCGCAGCTGCTGGCGCGGCCCCAGCCGAAGGTAACCCCGCGCCCCGCTGGTTTGCACGAAGGTGCTCACGCCCACCCGTCGGGCCCGGGCCACCAGTAGCAGCGCCGTATCGGCCCCGGCGGGCCGCAAACCCCGAAAAACCGGCCCAAACGCGGTAGCGCCCACCAGTACCTGCGCCCGGCCCGCCAGCGGCAGCAGCGCCAGCAACACCAGCAGCCCGGCCACGCGCCGGCCCACCGCCGCGCCCCGCGCTACGGTCCTCTTACCCGCCGAAAACCACCGGATTACCACGTTTGTCCGGCCCCCGACTTATTCCCTCGGCGGGCCGAAGCGGGAAGGTAATACATTGCACGGCGAGGCCCCGAAAATAGTTTTTCGTTAGGTTTCGTTAGGTTAGCGGTAGCAAACCCCGCCCGTTCCCAACGGCATTGATGTAAATTTGCCCGGGGCCCTATTGCCACTTCTCTTTTCTGCTATTGATACCATGAATAATTATCTTATGAAGAATTTGCTGATGGCCGCACCGGTGGCGCTGGGCTTGCTGGCCGCTACGTCGGCCCAGGCGCAGCACGTGCAATGGGCAGCCCGGCTGGTAGCCGTGTCGTCGCAGAAATCTGATGGGAAAGACCCGTTCGCGCCGTCGCAGGTGCTGGGCGTGCCCAATGCCCTGCCGCTGGGTCAAATCAGCAACGACGCCTGGATTCCGCGCAAGGAAGGACCCAATGAGTTCATCGAAGTGCGCTTTGCGCGTTCGGTGGCCGCCCAGCAGGTGACTATTGTCGAGAACTTCAACCCCGGCTCCATCACCAAAGTCGAGCTGGTGGACACCAAAGGCGTGCACCACGAAGTATACTCCAACGACAACCCCGGCCCCCTCCCCGAGCCCTCCCGCACGCTGGAAGTGAAGTTCCCGGCTGCCGAATACCGCACCCTGGGCGTAGTGGTGCGCATGAACACGGCCAAAGTCGAAGGTATCAACCAGATTGACGCCATCGGCATCGCCGACGTGGTGTCGACCATGGTGAAGCAGGCCTTTACCGGCGAGAAAGGCCCTGATGCCGTGAAATCGACCCAGTTTGACTCCTCGCTGGTGAACCTCGGCCCGAACGTGAACACCCGTTACGTAGAAACCCACCCGGTTATCTCGCCCAACGGCCGCACGCTCTACTTCGCCCGCGAAAGCAACCCCGACAACGTGGGCGGCAGCCGCGACCCGCAGGACGTCTTCGCCTCGGCCCTGCTCAGCGGCAAAAACAAGACCTGGGGCCTGGCCAAGAACGTGGGCGGCCCCGTGAACACCCCCGACGACCCCAACGGCATCGCCTCGGTATCGGCCAACGGCCAGAGCGCCATCCTCATCAACATCTACAACCGCGACGGCACCATGGACCCGCTCGGGTGCAGCCTCACCAAGCACACCCGCATGGGCTGGACGCAGCCCGTGCCGCAGGTCATCAAGGACTTCGTGAACCTCGATAAGGAGCACGTCGATTTCTTCCTCGCCACGTCGGGCAAGGCCCTGCTCATGGCCGTGGAGCGCCCCGACGGTCTGGGCGGCCAGGACCTCTTCGTGAGCTTCCCGGTGCCCGAAACCAACAACACCTGGACCAAACCCAAGAACCTGGGCCCGAACGTGAACACCGCGAAATCGGACTTCGCCCCCTTCCTCGCCGCCGACGAAAAGACCCTGTACTTCGCCAGCGAAGGCCGGGGCGGCTACGGCAAGTCGGACATCTTCTACAGCAAGCGCCTCGACGATACCTGGACCAACTGGAGCCCGCCCCGCAACCTGGGTCCGGTGGTGAACTCGCCCGATTTCGATGCCTACTACACCATTTCGGCCGCCGGCCAGGATGCTTACCTGGTGTCGTCGCGCAACGGTACCAACGGTTCCAAGGACATTTTCCGCATCTCGCTGGCCCCCGCTTTCCAGCCCGAAGTGGTGACGCTGGTAACCGGCAAAGTGCTCGACGTGAACACCGGCAAGCCCATCCGCGCCATTATTCATTACGAAAACCTGCTCACGGGTGAGGAAATCGGCGTAGCCGAAACCGACCCGGTTGATGGCTCCTATACCATCGTGCTGCCCAGCGGCGTGCAGTATGGCTACCGCGCCGAGGCCAAAGGCTACATCGCCGAAAACGCTAACCTCGACGTGACGGCCAAGGACAAATATTCCGAGCAGAAGCAGGACCTGTTCCTCGTACCCTTCAATGTGGGCCAGACGGTGAAGATGAACAACATCTTCTTCCAGCAAAGCAAGTATTACCTCACCACCAACTCCTACCCCGAATTGCTGCGCCTCATCCGCATCATGAAGGATTACCCGACGGTGGAAATTAAGCTCTCGGGCCACACCGACAACCAGGGTGACCCGGCCCTGAACCTCAAGCTGAGCCAGGACCGCGTGAACGAGGTGAAGAAATACCTCGGCACCCACGGCATCAAAAGTGAGCGGGTGACCACCGAAGGCTTCGGCGACACCAAGCCCATTGCCAGCAACGACCAGGAAGAAACCCGCGCCAAAAACCGCCGCGTGGAGTTCACCATCACCAAGAAATAGCCCGGCCTGACTGGACGCAAAAAAGCCCCGATACGTAATGTATCGGGGCTTTTTTTATGATGCGGACGCTGATTATTGCCGCGCCTTGCTGGCCGCGCCTACGAAGGAATCCAGGCGGCCTTCGGAGCTTTCCAGGCCCACGATTTCCATGAGCTCCTGGAAGTACTCGGCCACCTGCTGGCGGTCGGTAGCGGTAGCGGTGAGCGGGGCTACGCGCGCCAGGCCGTTGTCCAGGCACTTGAGGTAGGCCTCTTTGGTGGGCTGCTCCTTGGTCACGCGCAGGAAATCATCGGCCGAGATAACGAGGTAGCGGTTGAGGTCGGGGCGCACTTCGGCGTGGGCTTTGGTGGCTTTGCCGGCCTTGGCTACTTCGGCTTTGGTGAGCTCTTTCAGGTCTTCGAGTTGGGTGATGGCCTGGGCCGGCACCTGGATTTTGCCTGTCTGGGCATTGGCGGCCAGGGTGCCCAGTGTCAGCAGGCCGGCTAGTATGGCGTATTTCATAGTAATGTGGTAAAATGTTATGGAAAGATGATGAAATGGCTAAATCGAGGCTATCAAGCATGATAATTCTCTCCGAAGGTACTAGCGGGCAGGCACATTGTCCCCCTCCCGCCAACGCCTGAACCAAAAAATTGTCATTCCGACGCAGGAGGAATCTGAGTAAAGTCATTGTTCAACGACCTCACTCAGATTCCTCCTGCGTCGGAATGACAACTCAGGAATGGCCGCTAATTCGGCTTAGTAGGCGCGGGCAAAATAAGCGCGGCGCGGGCTGGGCTTGCCCGTCACCATGCAGATGCCTTCTTCGTCGGCCTCGTTCAGGGGCAGGCAGCGCACGGTGGCTTTGGTTTCCTCCTTGATGCGCTCCTCGGTTTCGGAGGTGCCGTCATAGTGGGCCAGCAGGAAGCCGGGCTCCTCGTCCAGCATCCGCTTGAACTCGTCGTAGCTGTCCACGCGGGTGGTGTGAGCGGCACGGAAATTCTTGGCGCGCTCGTAGATATTGGTCTGGATATCGGTGAGCAATTGGTCGACGCTGGCCACGATGTCGGCCAGGGGCAGGCTCATTTTCTCTTTGGTGTCACGGCGCACCACTTCCACCATGCCGGCATCAAGGTCGCGCGCGCCGATGGCCAGGCGCACGGGCACGCCCTTCAGCTCCCACTCGGCAAACTTGAAGCCGGGGCGCTCGGTGTCGCGCGCGTCCAGCTTCACCGAAATGCCCCGAGCAATCAGGCCCATCTGAATGGGTTTGATGCGCTCCAGCAGTGCATCAAGCTCGCCCGTTTTGTAGATGGGCACGATAACTACTTGTATAGGAGCCAATTTAGGCGGCAGCACCAGGCCTTCGTCGTCGGAGTGGGCCATCACGAGGGCGCCCATCAGGCGCGTGCTCACGCCCCAGCTGGTGCCCCACACGTGCTCACGCACGCCTTCCTTGTTGGCAAACTGCACATCGAACGCCTTGGCAAAATTCTGGCCCAGAAAGTGGCTGGTGCCGGCTTGCAGGGCCTTGCCGTCCTGCATCAAGGCTTCGATGCAATACGTGTCCTCGGCCCCGGCGAACCGCTCGTTGGGGGTTTTCACACCCTTCACCACCGGCAGGGCCATGTGCTCCTCGGCAAACTCGGCGTAAACGTCGAGCATCTGGCGGGTTTCGGCTACTGCCTCTTCAGCAGTTGCGTGGGCGGTGTGGCCCTCCTGCCACAGGAATTCGGCGGTGCGCAGGAACAGGCGGGTACGCATTTCCCAGCGTACCACGTTGGCCCACTGGTTGATGAGCAGCGGCAGGTCGCGGTAGCTCTGCACCCAGTTCTTGTACGTGCTCCAGATGATGGCCTCCGAGGTGGGGCGCACCACCAGCTCTTCTTCCAGCTTGGCGTTGGGGTCTACGCGCAGCTTGCCGGGTTTGTCGGGGTCAGTCTGGAGGCGGTAGTGAGTCACTACGGCGCACTCTTTGGCGAAGCCTTCGGCGTTTTTTTCTTCGGCTTCAAATAAGCTTTTGGGTACGAAGAGCGGGAAGTAGGCATTTTCGTGGCCGGTGCGCTTGAACATATCGTCCAGCTGGCGCTGCATTTTTTCCCAGATGGCGTAGCCGTAGGGTTTGATGACCATGCAGCCGCGCACGGCCGAGTTTTCGGCCAGGCCGGCACGCTTCACTAACTCATTGTACCAAAGCGAATAATCTTCCTGGCGGGTAGGCAACTTTTTACTCATGGGAGGCATCTTAGGGGTAATTGAAAAAGTTCCCGGATTTGGTACAGGATTTGACTTGACCTTGGGGCACCGTTTCGGGGTCAAATTACGTTATTAAAGTGCGGACCTCCTTGCGGAAGTGCTTTGCGCTGGTGACGGCAGTGACCGGCTTATTTTTCAGCATTTTTTACTGGGCTGAACCTGATTTCTAGCCGCTTCACCCCGCTATCATCGTATAGTCCGTTACTTTACAGAAAGCCTTCCCATCCTTACTTTTTTTTAGTCATGAAAAACCTGCTCACCGCCTGTTTGCCCGCTTTGGCCCTGTTTGCACTGGGCGGCTGCGCGAGCACCTCGGGCCTCGTTTCGTCGGAAGACGACGGGGTCTATTATTCTTCCAAAGACCGCACCACGGCCGTGGTCAGCACCGCGCCGGCCCCGGCCGCTACCAGCGAGGAGGCCAACCCGGACTACAATGGCGGTACCACCAACTCGTCTTCAACCCGGCAGAATAATTCCGGTTCCGACCAGTATTACGACAACACCTACACCTACATGCGCGGTGCGCCCGGCTACGGGGGCTCATCGAGCTACTACGGCCCGGGGCTGAACTCTTACTCGCCTTACAGCCCCTATACCAGCCTGAGCTACGGCGGCGGCTATGCTTATGGCGGCGGGGCCTGCGGCTTTTCGCCTTATGCCTTCGGATGGTGCGACCCGTTTTACAGCTCGCTTTATAGCCCGTTTGGCTATGGCGGCTATGGCTACGGTTCGGGCCTGAGCATCAGCTTTGGATTTGGCCGCTCGTTTGGGTATGGCGGCTACGGCGGCTACTATGGCTATAGCCCGTTCGGTTATGGCTACAGCCCATATGGCTATGGCTACGGTGGGTATGACCCGTTCTACTACAGCAGCCCCTTCTATGGCGGCTACTATGGGCGCGGCGGCTATTATGGCAGCAGCTATTACGGCAACAATTATAACAACGGCTACTACAGCAACGGCGGCGACCGGGGCGGCCGCAACTACGGCAGCCACCGCACCGACCGCGCTTCGGATGGCCGGTATTCGTCGGGCCGCGCGGGCAATGGGCAGGGCGCTGGCACCCCAGCCACGCCCAACGGCAGCGGCCGCACCCGCGATGAGCGCGTGATGTCGAATACCCCCGAATCGATGCCAATGGGCATGGCCGATGCCGTGGGCCGCACCCGCAGTGAGGCCGCTTCGACTTCGCCCGCCACGCAGCCCATGCGCACCAACGACTCCTACAACCAGCCCCGGCGTATGGATGACCAGCCGCGCTACCGCAACATGGACCAGTCCACGACTAACCGGCCGGCCATAGGCGCAGCCCCGCAGGACCAGGGCCAGATGATGAGCGACGATGGCCGGGGCCGCACACGCACCGCCGAGGCCCTGCCGCAAAACAACGGCCAGATGCAGCCGCAACCGCAGGAAGGCCAGCGCCGCCGCGGTGGGTTCTTCCAGAACATTCTTGGGGAGCCCATCAACAACAACGGCGGGCAGGCCGCCGAGCAGCCCCGGCAGCAGCGCACGTATGAGCAGCCCCAGCAGCGCACATACAGCCAGCCTCAGCAGCGCACGTATGAGCAGCCGCAACAACGCACATATGAGCAACCGAAGCAACGCAGCTACGAGCAACCACAGCAACGCTCGTACAGCCAGCCCTCCTACTCCGCGCCATCTGGTGGTGGCGGGGGAGGTGGCGGTGGTGGCCGGGGCCGTGGTCGCGGCGAATAAGGTATAGGCTAAGGATTCTGCAAAAAATTTCCAGCGAGCTGGCCGAACGGTTGGCTCCCTTTCTTCCCTTATCATGAAAAAACGGATTTACTGGCTTAGCCTGGCCCTGGTAGCAGGGCAGGCCGGCCACGCCTTTGCCCAGGATGCCACCGATGCTCTCCGATATTCCCGCCTGCAATTTGGGGGCACGGCCCGCACCCAGGCCATTGGGGGAGCCAATGTGGCCCTGGGAGCTGATTTTGGTAACCTCACCAGCAACCCCGCCGGGCTGGGACTGTTTCAGAAATCAGAAGTGCACCTGACGCCCGGCATTGGCATTGGCCAGAGCGACAGCCACGTTGACGGCAGCGCAAGCGCGGCCCAGAACGACACGAAGAACAGCTTTCACATTGCCAGCACCGGCGCGGTGTTTGCCAGCCGCCGGCCCGATGACGACCAGACCACCAACTGGCGGGGCGGGGCTTTTGCCCTGGGCTTTACCCGGCTGGCCGACTTCAATACGGCCTTCCAGTACGGCAATACCCTTAATACCCGCGTGGCGGGTAACTATACCCTGACCGGCGATGACCAGTCGTATCTGGCTTCGTTGCGCCGCACGGTCGGGTACAACGGCTACACCCAGGCCAGCGTCGACCGGCTGCGGGCGCAGGGCCAGTCTGGCAACTTCACCTCCCTCAACGGGCTGGCTTACGGGGCTTACCTGACCACTATTGCCAAAGACCGCAACGGCAACGACATCGGTGTGGCTTCTACCACGCGCAAGGGGCCAATCGGGCAGGCGGAAAGCGTGATTTCGAAGGGCTCGGTTTCGCAGTTCGACCTGGGCTACGGGGCCAATTACCGCGACCGGCTTTATCTGGGCATCGGCGTGGGCATTGTGAGCTCGAACTTTACCCAGACCCGCAACTACACGGAAACCGAAACCGACGCCACCACTCACCTCAGCGACTACACGCTGCACGATGAGCTGAAAACCACCGGCACCGGCCTCAACGCCCGCATCGGGGCCATTTACCGGGCCACGGATGCGTTGCGCATCGGTGCATCCATCCAAACGCCCACGTTCATGCGCATGACCGATACCTATAGTGCAGCCTTTACCACGACGTTTACGGCGCAGGGAAACGATGTGGTGGCAACCTCGCTGCCCAGCGGCCCGGTGGGCGTGAAGGTGCTCGACCAGGAATTTCCGCTCTATGCGTACACCATCACCACGCCATTCCGGGCCAATGGCGGCGTGGCCTACACCATTGGCAAGCACGGCTTTGTGACGGGCGATGTGGAGTATGTGGGCTACAGCCAAGCCCGCCTGCACAACGACGCGCAGGACAGCAACGGCGATGACTATTCCTTCACGGCTGAAAACAGCGACATCCGCGCCAGCTACCGCAACACCGTCAACCTGCGCGTTGGGGCCGAGGGCCGCTTCGATATTTTCCGGGTGCGGGCTGGCTATGCCCGCTACGGCGACCCCTACAAAATTGACAACAGCAACGAGCGCGCCCAGAATTTCTACACCCTGGGAGCGGGCCTGCGGCAGGGCAATTTCTTCCTCGACCTGGCCGGCGTGTACACATCCTACCACCAATATCACACGCCCTACGACCTGGGCGGCGACGAGCCGCTGGTGAAGGTGGACAACTCCCGTTTCACCACCAGCATCACGGCCGGCATCACTTTCTAACAAAGGCCCTGCTTTGCCATTGCAAAAAAGCCTTCCCGAATCCGGGAAGGCTTTTTTGTGCAGCAGGCTGCCGGCTTATTTCTGCACCCTAACGGAGCAGTTGAGCACCGGGGCCGAGCCCAGCACGAGGTCGGAAACGAGCAGCAGGCCGTAGCGGTCCGTGGTGCCGTCGCTGATTTTAAAGGCCAGTACCTGGCCTTTGGTCAGGGCACCGGTGGCGAAGGCGTTGGGCTTGAAGGCCGGGCTGCTGTCGTAGCTCGTGGTGAAGTCGGCGGCAACGGCCTTGCTGAACTGGTCGCTGGTGAGCGTGGTCAGGCGCAGGCCGGTGGCGTGGCGGCTGGCGGTGGCCCACACGGCGGGCAGTTTGCAGATGGCGGTATCGGTATTGGCCGGCGCTACCAGGCTGAGGGTAGTGCCGGTGCCGCCCGCCACGCAAATCAGGTCCACCAGGGTTTGGTTGGCTTCTACGGAGCGCTCCTGGTTCAGCACCGCGTATTTGGGCAGCAACAGGCCGTATTGCAGGTTGAGAAATACCCGGCTGCGGTCGCGCACGCCCCGGGCTACCACGGCGCGGCGCGGCACCGGCCGCAGCACCGCCGTGAAGCTGTGCACGACGACGGCGGAGTCGGCTTTGCGGGCCGTGAGGCGGTAGGCGCGGCTGGCCGTGGCCCCGGCTACGTCGGTGGCCGTGTATTGCCACTGCTCGGTGCCGGAAGTGGCCCGGGCCGCAAACTGATTGACAAACAGCGTTTCGCTGATATCGTGGCCACTGCTGCTGCCAGCTATGGGCTGAATCAGCGAATCGAGGTAGGTGATTTCCTTGCTATCTGGCGCATTCTTGGTGGGGTCATAGGATGACAGGGGCACCGGGTAGATGATGGGCTTGATGCCGGGGAGGTAAGTAACGGTGATTTTCAGGCGCTTGAGCGCATTGTCATTGCCCACGGCGTACACGCGGGTCGTGAGCGTGTCGTTGGGCTGGACGGTCTTGTTGCTGGAAGTCAGCGTGGAGATACCGACGAAGTCGAGCTGAACCGGCCGGTCGGTTTTGGAACAGGCGGCCAGCAGCACGGGCAGGCAAAGCAACAGGAGGCGAAAACGCATAATGCAAAGGTAACGGGGGCCACGGCCTGCAACCGTGCTGCCGGCGAATGTTACCTTTAACGTTCGGTTTCCGTCCTTATTTCGATTTTGTTCTTATTCCCTATGCGTTTACGCTTTTTTGCGCTGGCGGCCCTGCTGGCCGCCAATGGCCCGGCCCTGGTGCCGGGCCTCACTCCCACCCTCGTTCACGCGCAGCAGAAGCTGCCCCTCACCTTAGAAGACATCTGGGCCAAGCCCACGTTCCGCTCGGCTTCGGTGCCTGGTTTCAACTGGATGAATGACGGCCGCTACTACTCGGCCCTGGAAAACGGCAGCCTGGTGCAGTACGAGGTGACCACCGGCAAAGCCGTGCAAACCCTGGCCGCCGCCGCCGAATTGCAGCTGGCCGGCGCACCGCTCAACGTGGATGGCTACTCCTTCAATACTAACGAGCAGAAAATCCTGTTCACGACGGGCACCGAGCCCATTTACCGCCGCAGCGCCCGCGCCAGCTATTACGTGTTCGACCGGGGCACCAAGAAGCTGACGCCCCTGAGCACCGGCGGCAAGCAGGGCTACGCCACCTTCTCGCCCGACGGCCAGCGCGTGGCCTTCACCCGCGACAACAACGTGTTCGTGACCGACCTGGCCACGATGCAGGAAACCGCCGTGACCACCAACGGCCTAAAAAACAATATCATCAACGGCTCGGCCGACTGGGTGTACGAGGAGGAATTTGGCTTCGCGCAGGGCTTTTTCTGGTCGCCGGACAGCCGGCAGATTGCCTTTTACACCTTCGATGAGAGCCAGGTACCCGAGTACGACATGCAGGAATGGGGCGGGCTTTATCCGAAGGAATACCGCTTTAAATACCCCAAGGCCGGCGAGAAAAACTCCATCGTGAGCGTGAGCAGCTACGACGTGGCCAGCGGCAAAACCACGAAGATGGACGTGGGCCCCGTGGCCGACCAATACATCCCGCGCCTGCAGTGGACGCGCGTGCCCAACACGGTCAGCATCCAGCGCCTGAACCGCCTGCAGAACAAGCTCGAAATCCTGCACGGCGACGTGACCACTGGCAAAACCAAAGTCGTGCTCACGGACACCAACCCCGCCTACGTTGAAATCAACGATGATTTGAACTACCTCGAAGGCGGCAAGCAATTCCTCTTCACCAGCGAGAAAGACGGCTACCAGCACCTCTACCTGCACGACATGGACGGCAAGCAGGTACGCCAACTCACGAAGGGCAACTGGGAAATCTCGGCCATCAACGGCTTCGATGCCAAGACCGGCAATGTCTATTACACTAGCACCGAAGGCTCGGCGTTGCAGCGCCATTTGTATCGCATTAATCTGAAGGGCGGCGACAAAAAACGCATCAGCGAAGCCGGCAACGGCACCGACGTGGTGAACATGAGCCCCGACACGAAGTATTTCCTCAACGTGCACTCCTCGGCGGGCGTGCCCACGGTGACCAGTCTGCGTGAAGGCAGCACCGGCAAGCTGGTGAAAACCCTGGAAGACAACGCCAAGCTCAAGCAAACCCTCACGCAGTACGACCTCGGCAAGCTCGAATTCCTGACATTTAAAACCAGCGAAGGCGTGGAGCTGAACGCCTGGATGATTAAGCCCAGCAACTTCGACCCCGCTAAGAAATACCCCGTGCTGATGCACGTGTACGGCGGCCCCAGCTTCGGCACCAGCAGCACCCAGACGGTGCTGGATAACGCCGGCGGCGGCACGGCTTTCACCAACTACCTCTGGCACCAGATGCTGGCCGAAAAGGGCTACATCGTGGTTTCGGTGGAAAACCGGGGCACCTCGGGCCGGGGCTCGGCCTTCCGCAAGGCCACCTACGCCAACATGGGCAAGCTCGAAACCATCGACCAGGGCGAGGGCGCGAAATACCTGGCCACGCTGCCCTACGTGGATAAGTCGCGCATCGGCATCTGGGGCTGGAGCTACGGCGGCTACATGACCTCGCTGGCCATGACCAAAAACGCCGAACTCTTCAAGATGGGCATCGCCGTGGCCCCGGTCACGAACTGGCGCTACTACGACACCGTGTACACGGAGCGCTACCTCAAAACGCCCCAGGAAAACCCGGGCGGCTACGACGATAACTCTCCCGTGCAGTTCGCCCAGAACCTGAAGGGCAAGTTCCTGCTCGTGCACGGCACCGGCGACGACAACGTGCATTTCCAGAACTCCATCGCCTTCGTCGATGCCCTCATCAAGGCCAACAAGGACTACCAGACGCTGTACTACCCCAACCGCAACCACGGCATCTCGGGCGGCAACACCCGCCTGCACCTCTACCGCCAGATGACGAATTTCGTGCTGCAGAATTTGTAGGATTTTGGCTGGCGCTGAATCCATCTGTCATCCTGAACGCAGTGAAGGACCTTATCACGATTGAGCAAGTTGTTCAACCGTGATAGGGTCCTTCACTGCGTTCAGGATGACAAGTGGCTTACCGCCGCGTGCCGCGCACCACCCGCGCCTTGCCGAACATATCGGGCAGCACGCGCACATCCTCAAAATCACCGGGCGTGAGTAAGGCGGCCGTTTCAGCGCCCAGGGCTTCGTTGATTTCCAGGTAAATGCTCCCGCCGGTGCGCAGCAGCGCCCGGCCCACTTCGGCCAGCCGGCGGTAGAACAATAACGGGTCGGCATCGGGCACGAACAGGGCGGTGGCGGGCTCCCAGGCCAGAACGTTGTCGCGCATTTCGGGCCGTTCGCTTTCGCGCACGTAGGGCGGGTTGCTCACCAATACATCCAGCGAGCTAGGGGCAATTTCCTTCGGCAGCAAGTTCAGAATATCGACCAACTCAAACACCACCTGGGGCGCAAAGCGGGCCGCATTGCGCCGGGCCACGGCTAGGGCTTCGGCCGAAATATCCACGGCCATCACCTCGGCGGTGGGCAGCAGGCGGGCCAGCGCCAGCGCCAGGCAGCCCGAGCCCGTGCCCACGTCGAGCACGCGCAAGCCCGTTCGGCCCGCTTGCTCCTGCTTGATGAGATACACCAACTCTTCGGTTTCGGGGCGCGGGATGAGGGTGGCGGGCGTCACCTCCAGCTCCATATCGGCGAAGTGGGCGGTGCCCAGCACGTATTGCACCGGCTCGTGGGCCAGCAGGCGCATTAGTAGTGGTTCCAGGGCGGCTTCGGTGCCGGGCGCAACGGGCTGTTGGGCTTCCATCATACGCTTCAGGGCATCCATTTGCAGCAGGTGCTCCGCTACCAAAGCGGAAATGGCCTGGGCTTCTGAGGTGGGGTAGATGGCTTGCAGTGCCGTGGTAATCGAGTCGGTGAATTGGCGAACGTTCATTGCCCCAAAGGTAGCGCCGGGCCCCAGCGGCGGCCCGGCGCTTACCTTCGCGCCCATGAAAAACGATGATGCCCTGTTCATGCGCCGCGCCCTCGATTTGGCGCTGCTCGGCACCGGCCACGCCCGGCCCAACCCCCTGGTCGGCTGCGTCGTGACGCACGACGGCCGCATCATCGGCGAGGGCTGGCACCAGCAATACGGCGGCCCCCACGCCGAAGTAAACGCCCTGGCCGCCGTAGAAGACCAAGCGCTGCTGAAAAAAAGCCGCGTCTACGTCACCCTGGAGCCCTGCGCCCACCACGGCAAAACCCCGCCCTGCGCCGATTTGCTCATCGCCAAGGGCGTGCCCGAGGTGGTGATTTGCAACGAAGACCCCTTCCCGCTGGTAGCAGGGCGCGGCATTGAGAAGCTCCGCGCCGCCGGCATCCACGTCGAGACTGGCCCGCTGGCCGAAGAAGGACGCTGGCTGAACCGGCGCTTCTTCACCTTTCACGAGAAAAAGCGCCCCTATCTGGTGCTCAAATGGGCCGAAACTGCCGACGGCTTCCTGGCCGGGCGCTACTTCCAGTCGGTCCAGATTAGCGGGCCGCAGGCGGGCCTGCTCACCCACAAATGGCGCACCGAGGAGCAGGGCATTCTGGTGGGCACGCGCACGGCCCTGCACGACAACCCCCGCCTAAGCGCCCGCGACTGGCCCGGGGCCCAGCCCACGCGCCTCGTCATCGACAAAAACCTGAGCCTGCCGCCCACCCATAATTTGCTCGACGGCTCGCAGCCCACCCTCATCTACACCTACCGCCAGCCCTACCACAAGGCCAACCTCGACCTCGTACACCTCTCCGAAGCCGACGACCTCCTACCCCAGGTAATGGCCGACCTCTACCAGCGCCAAATTCAATCAGTGTTAGTCGAAGGCGGCCCCACGGTGCTGAACGCGCTGATAAACGCCGGCATGTGGGACGAAATTCGCGTATTTCGCTCGCCCATGAAGCTGGGCCAGGGCATTGCCGCCCCGCGCCTGGGCCACGGCGGCCTGCGCAACGTCGAAAACGTTGGGGCCGATGAGCTGTTCTGGTACGTGAATCAGTAAGCTTTTCTATTCCACGCCTGTCATCCTGAGCGCAGCGAAGGACCTTATTACCTCTGCACGATTAGCAGTGAATTCAAAAATGAGGACGTGACAAGGTCCTTCGCTGCGCTCAGGATGACAGCATTCCGCACTCAATACCTAAAAATATCATGGCCGAAACCCTCGCCCTCGACACCACGCTCACCAAAGCCGAGCAATACCGGCAGTTGCTGCCCCAAATAGAAGCCCTCACCAATGGCGAGCCCGACCTCACCGCCAATCTGGCCAACACGGCTGCCGCGCTACGCCAAGCATTCGGCTTTTTCTGGGTAGGATTCTACCTCGTGAAAGCCGATGAGCTGGTCCTCGGCCCGTTCCAGGGCCCGATTGCCTGCACGCGCATCCGCCACGGCAAGGGCGTGTGCGGGGCCAGCTGGGCGCGGGCCGCAACCATCCTCGTGCCCGACGTAGAAGCCTTCCCCGGCCACATCGCCTGCAGCTCCGATTCCAAATCCGAAATCGTGGTGCCCATCATTAAAAACGGTCAGGTCGTGGCCGTGCTCGATGTCGACAGCGACCAGCTCAACGATTTCGACCACGACGACCAGGCCGCGCTGGAGCAACTGATGCAGCTGGCCGCCACCTGGTTTTAATTAAATGGTCACGCATAAAAAAGGCCGCTCAGTGAGCGGCCTTTTTTATGCGTGACCATTTAATTAATCAGACTTTCAGCTGGCAAATCACGGTTTCGCCGCCCTTCACCTTCTGGCCCAGCTCCACTTTCACTTCCGTATCAAGCGGCACAAACAAATCGACGCGCGAGCCGAACTTGATGAAGCCGAACTCTTCGCCTTGGCTCACTTCGTCGCCCTCGTTCACATACCACACAATGCGGCGGGCCATGGCCCCGGCAATCTGCCGAAAAAGCACCAGCGGGCCGGCATCGGACTCCACTACCACGGTGGTGCGCTCGTTCTGGGTGCTGCTTTTGGGGTGCCAGGCCACCAAGTAGTTGCCGGGGTGGTACTTGAAATACTTTACGAGGCCCGAAATGGGGTTGCGCGTCACATGCACGTTGATGGGCGACATGAAAATGCTGATTTGCTTGCGCTCATCCTCAAAATACTCGGGCTCGAATACGTTCTCGATTACCACCACCTTGCCATCGGCCGGGGCCAGCAGCAGGTCTTCGTGGGTGAACAGGTGCCGGAACGGGCTCCGGAAGAACTGCAGAATCAGCAGAAAGATGATGACCGTGGCCCCAGCAAAGAGCCGGTTCACCAAATCCTGGCCCCGATTGAACTGAAACATGAGCAAATTGAGCGCCAGCAAAATCAGCAGCGTAACGAACAGAATGCGTCGTCCTTCTTTATGAATCTTCATATAGCACGGCTTGAAACGAACTCCCCGGCGTGGCTTGCGCCGTCCTTTGGTTCATGAATTCGGTTTCAGATGAAAAAGCTACTCAGCCGCGCAGAACCGGGCCGACTGATGAGGTAAACGTTGTAAACGGGATATCCGGGCAAAGGTCGCTACAGAAATCAGAAAGGCACGAACCGAGCGGCCCGTGCCTTTCCAGAAAGCAAGTACGGAAGAACGCAGAAAAAATCTGTGCATTCCGTGAAATCACGCTAACTATTTGATTAGAAGCCGCCGCGGAACTTGTACGTCTGGGCTACTTTATCAATGCTCACTACGTAGGCCGCGATGCGCATCGGGATTTTATATTTCTGGCTCGTGGCATACACCTTCTCGAAGGCGTCGGACATGATGCGGTCGGCGCGCTCGGTCACCATTTCCTCGGTCCACTTGAAGCCTTGGCGGTTCTGCACCCACTCGAAGTACGACACCGTAACGCCGCCCGAGTTGGCCAGAATATCCGGCACGACCATGATGCCTTTTTCATTGATAATCGGGTCGGCCGAAGCCGAAGTCGGGCCGTTGGCACCTTCCACAATGAGCTTGGCCTTGATATCGCGGGCGTTGTGCTCGGTAATTACGTCCTCCACGGCGGCAGGCACCAGCACGTCCACGTCGCACGTCAGCAGGTCGTCGGCATCCATGGTGGTAGCCCCGCTAAAGCCTTCGAGGCGGCCGTTGTGGGCATTTTTGTAGGCAATGGCTTCATCGATGTTGATGCCGTTGTCGTTCCAGTAAGCGCCCGAGATGTCGCTCACGGCTTTAATTTTCAAGCCTTTGTCGAAGAGCAGCTTGGCGGCCCAGGAGCCCACGTTGCCAAAGCCCTGCACAGCGGCCGACACTTCGGTCGGCTTCAGGCCCAGCTTGCCCAGTGCGGCCAGGGCCGAAACCATTACGCCGCGTCCGGTAGCCTCGGTGCGGCCCAGCGAGCCGCCCATTACCAGCGGCTTACCCGTTACCACGGCAGGCGAGGTAGCGCCGACGGTTTTCGAGAACTCATCCATCAGCCAGGCCATTTCGCGGGGGCCGGTGCCCATGTCGGGGGCCGGAATGTCGCGGTCGGGGCCAAAAACGTCTTTCAGGGCCAGTGTGTAGGCGCGGGTGAGGCGCTCCAACTCGCCGGGGCTCATGGTGGTGGGGTCGCAGATGATGCCGCCCTTGGCACCGCCGTAGGGAATATCCACCACGGCGCACTTCCAGGTCATCCAGGCCGCGAGGGCCTTCACCTCGTCGAGGTGCACGTGCTTGTCGTAGCGGATGCCGCCTTTCGAGGGACCGAGGATGGTGTTGTGAATCACGCGGTAGCCTTCGAACACGCGCAGCTTGCCATCGTCCATCGTCACGGGCAGGTTCACGATGACCTGCTTATCGGGCGCTTTGAGAACGTTGTATGTTTCGTCATCGAGGCCGAGGATTTCGGCCGCGATGTTGAAACGCGACATCATGGATTCGAGCGGGTTTTCGCGGTCCATTATCGGAGCCGGCTCCTTGTACACAGTGTGAGCTGCCATTCGGGATGGGGATTTAGGGATGTGGTTTGGGTGGGAATATGGGTACGGTTTCGCGCCGCAAAGGTATTGCTTTTGGCAGGATGAAGCGGGCAAATGCCGCAAACGTTTGGGAAAACGTTAATCGCCTGTCATTGCGAGTGAAGCGCAGCGGAACGTGGCAATCTGCCCTGTATAACGTGATAAGCCCTGAGATGTGATAAAGCTCTTTTTAAACACCAGAAAGCCCCGATACAGCGAAGTAACGGGGCTTTCTGGCAAAAGAAAGTTCTGGTTTTGACAGGACGGATTGCCGCGTTGCGCTGCGCTCCACTCGCAATGACAAGCGCCCCTACCCCACCAGCAACTGCAGCAGCGCCAGCACCGGCAGCACCAGTAGAAACGCATCGAACCTATCCAGCAAGCCGCCGTGGCCGGGCATGATGCTGCCCGAGTCCTTCACCCCCACGCTGCGCTTGAGCATGGATTCGGCCAAATCGCCGAGGGGCGCGAACACTGCTACCACGCCCGCCGCCACGAGGCGGTGCGTGAGGGGCATATCGGGCAGCATGTAGCCGATGGCCCAGCCCACTACCAGCGTCATGACGAAGCCGCCGGCCCAGCCTTCCCAGGTTTTGCCGGGCGAGATTTGGGGGGCCAGTTTGTGCTTGCCGATGGCCCGGCCCACGGCGTACGCGCCGATATCGGAAGCCCAGATAAGGAAGAGGAGGGCGAAGACGCGGCGGTAGTCATAGCCTCCTGCGCCAAAAGCAAGGACAATAAGCGCCGTCATTGGCACACTGATGTAAAGCAACCCGGTAATGGCGGTGCCCACATTTGTGAAAGGCTGGCTGTATTTGGGCCAGAGAAACATTTCCCGAATCAGCAGAACTACCGTTGTTGCGGTGAGCAGCGCTCCTGGAATGGCAAACAGCGTCAGCCAGGTTTGCGACTGCCAAAAGGAAGTCGTGATGTGTTCTGCGAGTTTATTTCCTTCGGGCGAACCGTCAGTTTTGGCCAACGAAAAGATGCTGTCACCCATCAAGTAATAAGTACCAAATAAGACACTCCCGAATAGCGCTAAGCTAACTACAACCCCAATCCACGTAGCCGGCGCGTAACCGCCCGCACGCATCATGCGGTAAAACTCCCACAGCATGATGGCCTGCACGGCGGCGAAGAACAGCCCGAACGTCCAGGGGCTAAACCAGACGCTGCCCAGCAGCAGCACGGCCCCGATGACGCCCCAGATGACGCGCAGGCGCAAGTTGCTGGGACCGGCGGGTGCGGCGGTAGTTTCGGGAGAGACGGCGGGGGCAGGCGGAGGCGTAGAGTCGGGCAAAGTGGGGAGGTTTGAAAACGAATTATTAAACGTCATGCAGAGCGTAGCGAAGCATATTTACCGCGCAACGCAATCCAATCGACGGGGTTTATAATTGCAGTAAAGATGCTTCGCTGCGCTCTGCATGACGTTCTTTTTAGGCCAAAGGCTCCTCAGCCTTACGCACAGTCACGCCCTCGCTGCTGAGGGTGAGCATGGCGGTGGGCGGGGCCGGGGCCGTGAAGTGCCGGTGCAGCACATAGAGCAAGCCGGCCGAGAGCAGCGCCGACGGAATCACCAGCAGCCAGGGCAGGGCGTCGGTCGAGTCAGGGTCGAAGCCCCAGCCGAACTGGCCGCGCTGAGCCAGGTAGAGGATGAACAGTTGGAAGGCATTTTGGGTGAAGTGCGCGGTCATGCTCACCAGGATATTGCCGCTCCAGAGGTACAGATACCCCAGCACCAGCCCCAGCACGAAGCGCGGCACGAACCCAAAAAACTGAAAGTGAATGGCCGAAAAAATGGCCGCCCCCAGCCATACGCCCACATGCGGCGAAAACCAGCGCACCAGATTTTTCTGAATCACGCCCCGAAACACCAGCTCCTCGGCCACAGCCGGCACCAGTCCAATCACCAGCACGCCCAGCCAAAAGCGCTCGGGCGTGTTGAACTTGGTGAGGAACTTGGTGAGCACGGCCGCCCGGTCCTCGCTGGCCCGCGCCCACACCTCAAACTCGTGCATCTGAGCTGGGAAATGCGCCCCCGCGTTCCAGGCAATGATGGTGGACATAAACGGCAGCGTGACAATAATCAGCACCGCCACCACCAGCAGCCACCACCACGCCCCCAGTCGGCGCGGACTAAAATACTCGGCCCAGCCGTAGCCCAGCGCCGAGGCCAGCAGCACCGCCCCGCCCCCAAACGCCGACAGCAGCAGCACGCCCTGAAACATCATCAGCAGCCCCCAGCCCTGGGGCGAAGCCGCCGGATTATTCATCATGCCCAGCGCCTGGAGCATCGACACGCCGAAGCCCGCCTGCGCCCACACAAACACGATGGCGTAGCCCACGCAGGCCCCCATTATCATGGTGCCCAGCAGCAGCAGTATCTGAAGGCCAGGATGCAGGGTGCGGGGTAGGAAACCTTTCATAGCGGGGTGCAAGTTGGGAAGGGCGTAAATTTACCGTAGTTTTTAACTTAGGCTTGAATAACGACTTTATAGAACGTCATGCAGAGCGCAGCGCAGCATCTTGCCCGCAGTCACTAATTCATGACGCTTCAACGTTTGAGTTAGTGGTGGCGGGCAAGATGCTGCGCTGCGCTCTGCATGACGTTCTGTAAAATATCAACATACGATACTCCCGTGGTCAACATAGGTCCCAACATCCAGCTTCCCGATTTCCCGCTCCTGCTCGCGCCCATGGAGGACGTGAGCGACCCGCCCTTCCGCGCCGTGTGCAAGGCCCACGGGGCCGATTTGATGTACACCGAATTCATCTCCTCGGAAGGCCTGATTCGGGCGGCTGCCAAGAGCCGCAAGAAACTGGACATCTTTGATTATGAGCGGCCCATCGGCATCCAGCTCTTCGGTTCCGACGTGGAGACGATGGGCGAATGCGCAGCCATCAGCACCGAGGCGGGGCCGGATTTGATTGACATCAACTACGGCTGCCCGGTGAAGCAGGTGGCCTGCCGGGGTGCGGGCGCGGCCCTGCTCCAGGACATCCCCAAGATGGTGGCCATGACGGCTTCCGTAGTGAAGCACACCCACCTGCCCGTGACCGTGAAAACCCGCCTGGGCTGGGACGAAGGCACCAAAAACGTGGAAGAAGTGGCCGAGCGCCTGCAGGACGTGGGCATTGCCGCCCTCACCGTGCACGGCCGCACCCGCGCCCAGCTCTACAAGGGCGATGCCGACTGGCGGCTCATCGCCAAAATCAAGGACAACCCGCGCATCAAAATCCCGATTTTCGGCAACGGCGACATCACCTCCCCCGAAAAAGCACTCGAATACAAAAACCGCTACGGCGTGGATGGCGTGATGATTGGCCGGGCCAGCATCGGCTACCCCTGGATTTTCCGGGAAGTGAAGCACTACGTGGCCACCGGCCAGCTCCTGGCCCCGCCCACGCTGGAGGAGCGCGTGGCCGCCTGCCAGATGCACTTCGACCGCAGCATTGAGTGGAAAGGCCCGAAGGTGGGCGTCTTCGAGATGCGCCGCCACTACGCGCATTATTTCCGGGGCCTGGAAGGCGCGAAAACCTGGCGCACCAGCCTGGTGAATGCCGAAACGCCCGCCGACGTGCTGGAGATTTTGCAGGAAATTGCCAGCAGCAACGCTGTGCTGGTGGGCTGAGGCACTTCTGTCATCCTGAGCGTAGCGAAGGACCTTATCACGCCTGACCAGATTTGCAGCAATCATTTTTACTGCAAGCCGTTTTAGCGTGATAAGGTCCTTCGCTGCGCTCAGGATGACAGTCAATTTTACTGCCGTTCCTTTGCCCGCCCCGTATTCCCGTTCATGATTCCGATTTACAGTCAAAAAACCCGCATCAAAATTCTGATAGCCGTGCTGGCGCTGCTCATCGGGGCGGCCACGGTCATCTACACCAACCTGCTGGTGCAGCGCGTGTCGGAGCGGGAGCAGCAGCAGATTCAGCTCTACGCCAAGGCACTGGAATACATTATCAATTCGGAAGCCGAAACCAATACGTTTGTTTTCAACGAAATAATCAGCAACAACACGACTATCCCGGTCATTCTCAGCAGCGATGGCAAGGACATTACCAACGCCAAAAACATCACCATGGCGGCCCACCTCTCACCGGCCGATTCGGTGACGCTGCTCGAAAGCGAGCTGTTGCTGATGAAGAAGCAGCACCCGCCCATCATCGTGAAGTTTGGGGCGGGGCAGGTTAACTATATTTTCTACCGCGACTCGCAGCTGCTGCGGCAGCTGCGCACCTACCCGCTGGTGCAGTTGGTGGTAATTGGCTGCCTGGCCGTCATTGCGTATTTCGCGTTCAGTTCGTCGCGCCGGGCCGAGCAAAACCGCGTGTGGGTGGGCCTGGCCAAGGAAACGGCCCACCAGCTGGGCACGCCGCTCAGCAGCCTGGTGGGCTGGCAGAACTACCTACGCGACTCCGAGCGGTTCAAAAACGAGCCTATCGTGGAGGAGCTGGGCAAGGACATTCGGCGGCTGGAAATCATCACGGAGCGCTTCTCCAACATCGGCTCGGTGCCGGTGCTGAAGGACGAAAACCTGTACCTCACCACCCGCAACGCCATCGAATACCTGCAAAGCCGGGTGTCGAAGAAGGTCATTTTCAAGATTGAATCCGACCTGCCGATGGACACGCCGGCCCGCATCAACGTGCCGCTGTTCGACTGGGTCATCGAAAACATCTGTAAAAACGCCGTGGATGCCATGGAAGGGCGCGGTTCCATCACGCTGCACCTACGCCGCGTGCGTACCCGCCGCAGCTGGTACCGGCGCGGCGCCCCGCCCCGCCAAGTGGCCATCGACATCACCGACACGGGCAAGGGTATCCCCAAAAACAAGCTCGAAAGCGTATTTATGCCCGGTTTCACCACCAAAAAGCGCGGCTGGGGCCTGGGCCTGGCGCTGGCTAAGCGCATTATCGAGAACTACCACGAGGGCAAGCTTTTCGTGAAATGGAGCGAATTGGGGCGCGGCACCACCTTCCGCGTGGTGCTGAATCAGTAGTGGCCGCCTGTAGTTGCGAGGAGGTACGACGAAGCAATCCGTCCTGTCAAAACCAGATATTTTCTTCTACCAGAAAGCCCCGGCACTACTCAGTATCGGGGCTTTCCTGGCTTTAAAAAGGGCTTTTCACAGCCCAGGGCTGGTCGCTGAGAGAGAACGGATTGCCACGGCCTGCAGCCTCGCAATGACAAGCCGCCTACCGATTCGTAATCTCCACATACGCCTTGCCCGTCACGGGCTGGCCGTTGTGGGTGCCTTTCACGCGGCACATTCCCTCCCAGTAATACATGGTGAAGGCGTGGAAAAACCGTAGCGCCAGCTCCTGCTGCGGCACCAGTGGCTCCACGGTGAGGTCGTAGCCCTTGCCGGGCACCTGCACGCGCCAGGTGGCGGGGTATTTCTTTTTCGAGGTCGGGCTGGTCCAGTACGTCAGGGGCGTGAGCTGGAAATCGGGGCCGGAGAGGTGGATGCTGGGGCCGGTGGTGCCGCTGAAGGTACCGTTGTTGAGGTTCTGGCCGGTGGCGGAGTTGCGCAGGGTGTTCAGCATGAATTCCTCCTGGGGCTGGTCGAGCTGGATGCTGAGCCAGTCCCAGCCCACGTTTTTGTCCACGATGCTGGTGCAGTTCCACTGCCGGTCGTACCACAGCTCGCCGGCTACCTGACGGGTTTTGCCGGCCACTGTGAGCGTGCCGGTGGTGGCCAGGCGCGGGAAGGAATAGTAGCCGGCCATGATGCCGTTGCCGTAGTTTTCGTAGCCGGTGCCACTGTGCAGCACCACGTCGCGGGTGGGCAGGGTGGTGAGGTTGAGGGCGTAGCCGGCATTAGCCTTGCCGGTGAGGGCAGCCTGCAGGTGGTAGGCTCCCTCCTGCCCGTCAAATTTCCAGGTTTCACCGCGCTGCTGCTCGCGCAGGCGCAGCGGCAATGAGTCGGTGAGCAGCACGGGCAGCCGGCCCAGCTTGTAGTCGAAGTGGAATTTCTGGCCTTGCGGGTCGGTGAGAGCCACATTCACCATCTGCCAGTCCTGGCGGCCGTCTTTCAGGTTGAAGTGGAAGAATACGTACTCCACGCCGAAATCCTCGCCGGTGGCCTGGTCGCGCAGGTGGCCGGTGAGGTACCACCATTCCAGCGAGTTTTTGGGGTGCACGGCTTCCTCGTGGGGCAGCGCGGCGTGGGTAGCGGTGGGGTTGAAGCGGGTGGTGGGACGCGGGGCAGCACACGCCGCCAGCAGGCAAAGGAGGGCAAAACGCAAAACTTTCATACCCTCTCAGAAGGCATTTTGGGGCAGAAAGGTTTGGTGGTTAGCGGCGGCTTTTGCGAGGTCCAGGCAAGGGAACCGGGGGCTCTTCCAACCTGGCTTTTCCCTTGCGAAAGCCGCGTTCCGGAATTGAAAGCAGCCGGATGGTAAGCGGCGAAGGCGCTGAAGTCACTTTTACGCTTACTTCCACGGCCTGCCCTGCAAGCGCAAAAGGCACGCCCCCAACTCTCACTTTTATAATTCCGCTTTTTGCGGGTGCCCAATCAGCGGGAAAGGAAAAGGAAAATTCTCCCCGCTCGTTGGCAACCGTACCGTATTGTGTTTCGCCAAAATATACTCTCGCTCCGGCTACTGGCACATTCAATGAGTCATCTATCACGACCCCGCGAATGGTAATCATGGCCTTGCCAGGATTCTGCCCAACCAGCGAATGCCCGATGAGCAGCGGCTGTGGCGGCAGAGCGGCCGCCGAAACCTGCTGCCCACTCAGAAAAGCAGCTACCGCCAACAGCCACCGCCGGGGGCCACTCCACCGTTTCGGGTGGTGCAGCACCGCCACCGGGACCGCCATGAAGGCACAAACGCGCTGCCCCTTCCGCGCCGCCATAAAAGCCAGTATTTCCGCCTGACTCATGCGAGTAAAATCCACCACCTCCGTTTGGCAGCGGCCACACTGGCGGCCGTCGGCCGTGGGCATCATGGCATCCCAACTTTCGGCACAGGGCTTCGGAATGGAAATCACGGCGTTCAGCAGTTGGGGCTTAAATCATAACTGATGATGATGCAGCCGCTACTTCTGCGGCGGGGCTACGGGCGGCTCGGGCATCCGGATTTTGCCCATCACCTTGCCCCGGTTCGGCACTGATTCCAGGTGCACGGCCAGTGCGGCGGGCGCGGCCTTCAGGTTCAGCGCCACATCCTTGGGCTGAAAATCGAACGGGTTGCCTAAGAATTTCAGCGTCACGCTGCCTCCGGCGATGGGCGCCCAGTCGCGGGCCATTATCAGCTCGAAATTGCCCTTCTCGTCGGTGGTGGTGCCAAACTCCGTGTCGTTTATCATTACCCGCACGCCGGCCACGGCGGGGCCGCTGGGGCCGTCCAGCACCTGGCCACGAATGATGATTTGGCGTGCCGGGGTCATGGCCGGGTCGGTGGCCACGGTGGCGGTGGTGGGCACGGGCGGCTGCTGGGGTGGCTTGGTAGCGCACGAGGTGGCCGACTGCCAGCCCAGCAACGCGAGGCCGGCCAGCAGCCAGCGCCGCCAGCGCGTGGCCGGGGCCGTGGGAGCCAGCTGAGTGGCATTGGTCAGGGCGCACACGCGCCGGCCGCCCTGCCGGGCCATGAAAGCCATGATTTCGGCGTCGCTCATGCGGGTGAAGTCCACCACTTCGGTGGCGCAGGCGGCGCAGTGCCGGCCGGCGGCGGTGGGCGACATATTGGCCCAAGGCTGGGCACAGGGCTGCGGAATGGAGATGCTTTGGAGAGTGGCCATGCGGCTAAAGTAGCGGTTTTGGGGGAAGCAACAGGGAAACGGCTCCAATATCAGCTGCGGCGAAAGGGTCGGGTGAGCCAGTATTTGCCCCAGTAGTAGATTGCTCGCGGGTGCCAGGGAGCGGGCGGCAGTACCGGTATGTACATTTCCATTCCACCCAACACCTGAGTATCCATCTGCATTGTTATCAGCTGACTGGCGCTGTTGAAATGCACCAACCGCTCTTCCGTAACAAAACCGACACTACTGAAAACAAGTGTTAGGTCTTTATTCAGTAAGGCTTGCGGAACAGGCAGAAGAAAGCTTCCATCCGCCACGGTAGATACGCCCGTTGTAGTTCCCTTTATCAGCACCGTAACGCCCGGAATACTTTCGTGCGCCCTGGCATCGATGACAGTGCCCCGCAATACGGATGGTGCGGACGCTAATGAATCCAGGTGGGTTGAGGAGGCATATTCCATCGTGGGCGCGCCCGTAGTAATCTGCACATGCTCTGCCGTAGCAGGGTCGCGCAAGGGCTTTCCTTTTTCCTCGCCCACCGGAGCCGATGGCACCGGGCCACCCCAGTAGCGGGCACGCCATTCGGCCGGCGCTTGCGCCTGGGCCACCACACCGCTGCCTTCCCGCACGCCCCACACGGCCACGGCCGCCGCCAGCCAGGCCCGCCACCGCGCCGTTGGGGCAGCCGCAGCGGCGCGCTGCAACGGCCGCTCCAGCTGCCCCGCCGCGAAGCGCCCGCAGGTGCGGGTGCCAGCGGCTCCGGCCAGATAGGCCAGAATTTCGGCATCGGTTTTCAGGGTAAAGTCGACCACCGTGTGCTGGCAGGCGTCGCAGTGGCGGCCGGTGGCGGTAGGCATCATGGCGGCCCAGCTTTCGGAGCAGGGCTGCGGAACGGATAGGGAAACGGCGCGGCGCATGAGATATTGGCAAGGAGGTATGCCCGGAAGATGCCCGCCTGCCAAAAAATGCACACGCGGCCTCGCCCAAATTCCGTAACTTGCTCATACTCTCAACTCGGACCTTTCCACGTTCACTGCCATGCTACATTTTTTCCGCGTTGCGCCGCTGGCGCTGGTTTTGTTGCCGCTGCTGAGCCGGGCGCAGGCGGGTTCAGCAGCCGCGCTCGGGCTGGAAATTCCGGCCCCGGCCCCACCCAGTCAGGGCCATTTCCTGGCCGGGGCCTACGTGGTAGGCAACTACACGCCCCTGCCCGCCACGGCCGGCTACGCCATGCAACCCTACCTGCGCTACCAGTTGGGCAGCAGCCCCACGGGCCGGCCGCGCCCCTTCGTGCAATACAGCTTTATCCCCTACCGCCTGCAGGGCCCCGGGGCCGGCATGCTCTACAATCCCGATGCCTTCCCGACTAATTCGGGCTTTGCCCCACTGGCGCAGCGCCCTTCTCCCTTTGGCTACGGCAGCCCCAGCAACTATGGCGGGCTGGGCGCTTTTTCGGTGGGAATTCCGATGCAGATTGGGCGCGGCTCGGCGGTGCTGCACATCGGCGGCTCATTGGTCGAAAGCGCATTCATGCAGTCCTTGCATGTGAGGTAACCGGGGCCGCGCGGGCCGCAACCCGCGCCGGGGCGTTATCTTTTGCCCCTCAAACCCGCCCTCCCACCTTAGCATGAGTTCTGAAAAGTCGCTTTTCCGCCGCAAAACCATCGCGGCCATTCTGCAAAACCCACCCGCCGACCACGAAGGCCACTCCGCCCCCGGCGGCCTGGAGCGTCACCTTACCGTGCGCGACCTCACGGCTTTAGGTATCGCGGCCATCATCGGGGCCGGCATTTTCAGCACCATCGGCAAGGCCAGTCTGGACGGCGGGCCGGCGGTGTCGCTGCTGTTTGTTTTTACGGCCATTGCCTGCGCGTTTTCGGCGCTGTGCTACGCGCAGTTCGCGGCCACCATTCCAGTTAGCGGCTCGGCTTACACTTACGCTTACGCCTCGTTTGGCGAGCTGGCGGCCTGGATTATTGGCTGGGCATTGATAATGGAATACGCGGTGGGCAACATCGTGGTGGCCATTTCGTGGTCCGATTACTTCACCGGGCTCATGGACGGCATCGGGCTGCACATTCCGCTCTGGCTCACGATGGGCACGCAAACTGGTCATGCGGGCTACGAGGCCGTGCAGACGCTGGTGCAATCAGGCAAGACCCTGGCCGAGGCCACGGCCGCCGTATCGCCGGCCCAGCTCGATGGCTACAAGGCCTGGATGCAGGCCCCGGCCCTCTCCGACAGCCTGCATCTGGTGGTTGACCTGCCCGCTTTCCTCATCACCGTGGCCATCACGGCGCTGGTTTACATCGGCATCAAGGAAAGCAAAAACGCCTCCAACCTACTGGTGTTGTTGAAGTTGATAATCGTCTTCATCGTAATTGTAGTGGGCGCGTTCTACGTGCAGCCGGCCAACTGGCACCCCTTCGCCCCCAACGGCGTGGGCGGTGTGCTGAAGGGCGTATCGGCGGTGTTTTTCGCCTACATCGGCTTCGATGCCATTTCGACCACGGCCGAGGAATGCAAGAACCCGCAGCGCGATTTGCCCAAGGCCATGATGTACGCCCTCATCATTTGCACGGTGCTGTATGTGATTATCACGCTGGTGCTTACGGGCATGGTTTCTTATAAAGAATTGGGCGTGGGCGACCCGCTTTCCTTCGTATTTGCCAAGGTGGGCTTGTCGCGTCTGTCCGGCTTGGTGGCCGTGAGCGCGGTGTTTGCTATGGCCTCGGTGCTGCTGGTGTTTCAGCTGGGCCAGCCGCGCATCTGGCTGACCATGAGCCGTGATGGGCTGCTACCCACCGTGTTTTCCAAGATTCATCCGCGCTTTCACACGCCTTCATTCGCTACCATCGTCACGGGCTTTTTTGTGGCGGTGCCGGCGCTTATTCTGAACATGGATTTGGTGGTTGACCTTACCAGCATCGGCACGCTGTTCGCGTTTGCGCTGGTGTGCGGCGGCATCCTCATCATCGACCCTTACGGCCGCTCGGAGGCCCGTTTCAAGGTGCCCTACATCAACGGGCAGTGGCTGGTGCCGCTCATCCTGGCCATCGGAGCCTTCCTGATTGTGCGCTACAACGCGGTCAGCAACCACGAGTTTATGCTCGATATCACCGGTCAGCGCGGCTGGATTGCCCACGATGCGCTGAGCGGCAAGGTCACGGCCGGCTTCGCCCACCAGATTCCGACGCTGGTGTTTTTCCTGTTCTGCATCGGCCTGTCGGTGCTCTCGTTCCGGAAGAAACTCTCGCTGCTGCCCACCCTGGGCCTGCTCATCAATCTGTATCTGATGACCGAGTTGGGCATCAGCAACTGGACGCTGTTTTTCGTGTGGCTGCTCATTGGCCTGGCCGTGTATTTCGGCTACGGCTACAAAAACTCGAAGCTGAACCGGATGGTGGCATAGCTGTTTGCCAACGGGTCAGCGCTTTCCTTCGGCTCACCCTTTCTGCAAACCCGCTATGCTCCCGCCCGTCGAACTATTTCAGCACCTGCTCGAAGGCAGCCCGCTCACCACATTTGTGTACAGCGTGACGGCCCGCCGCCTGCTCTACGTGAGCGCGGCCTACGAGCAGCTGTTTCCCGGGGCCCGGTGCGCGGACACGGATGCCGACCTGCCCCGCCTGCTGAGCTACCTGCCGCCCGATGACCAGGTCTACGCCCTGCATTGCCTGGGCCAGCTGGCGGCCGGCGAGCTCTGCGACGACCTGCTGCTGCGCGTGCAGCCCCACCCCGAGGTGCCCCTGCGCTGGCTCTCGGTGCAGGCCTGGCCCGCCGTGGGCAGCGACGGCCAGCGCCTGCTCTGCGGCACGGTGCAGGATGTGACGCTGGAGCAGGAGTACCTGCGCAACGCCGACAAGTACATGGCCAAGAAGAACACCACGCTCGAAATCCTGTCGCACGACCTGGCCGGGCCGTTCACCATGCTCCAGCAGCTGGCCACCGTGCTCGACGAGCGTACCCAGGCCCTCGACGACCCGCTGGTGCGCAAGCTCCTCCGCGTGATGGAGGCCACCTGCCGCGACAGCGTGAACCTCATCCGCGACTTCGTGGACGGCGAGTTTATGGACTCGGCCAACGTGGACTACAAGGCCATTCGGGTGGATTTGGTGCAGAATATCCGCCAGGTGGTGGACACTTACCAGCAGGGCGAGCACCTCGTGGCCAAGCACTTCGCCTTCCAGACTTCGCAGCCCACGATGTACGTGGAAATCGACAACAACAAGTTTCTCCAGGTAATTAACAACCTGATGTCCAACGCCATCAAGTTCACCGGCGAGGGCGGCCACATCGCCGTGGGCCTCACCCAGCACCCCGACCATGTGCTGGTGACCGTGGCCGACGACGGCATCGGCATTCCGGCCCACCTGCTGCCGGTGTTGTTCGACCGTTTCACCCCCGCCCGCCGCCCCGGCCTGCGCGGCGAAAAAACCACCGGCCTGGGCATGCACATCATCGAAACCATCGTGCGGCTTCACCACGGCCGCATCTGGGTCGAGAGCGAAGAGAACGTGGGCACGACGTTTTACATCAAGCTGCCGGCCACGGTGGTGGCGGGCTGATATTGGGCAATTCCGTGGTCCAAACCTCCTTCCTCACCTTCCGCCTGCACGGCACCATCCCCGCCGCCACCGGCCGCGAGCTGGCCTCCGAGCTGCGCCAGGCCCGCGAATCCGGCACTGACCACCGCCGCAGCCAGAAGCAGTTTTTTGCCAAATTCGATGCCGTGCTGGACCGGGCTCCCATCGGCGCGGCCTACTTCGAAAACGAGAAGATGGCCGAAGTCCTCGCCGGCGAAATCATGATGCTGGAGGAAACAGGCTTCATCGTCCACGGCTTCGCCATTCTGCCCAACCACGCGCATATCGTGGTGCATTTGCCTGAGCGTAGCAACCTTTCCTTCGCCAAAGCCATCGACCTGCTGCACCTGCGCACCGGCACCGCCTGCCGCCGCCTAGTGCGCCCCAAACTCCCACCCGAAGCCGAATTCTGGCAGGTGGGCTGGTTTGAATACGAAGTGCAGGACGAAGCCGAGCTCACCCGCCTACTAGCCTACGTGCGCGGCAATGCCCGGCAGGCCGGCTTGCCCGCCCGCTTCCAGGCATGGCCGTATGTGAATGATTGAGTTGGTGTAAGTCCGGTTCCAGCTGGCGAGCGACTGTCATCCTGAGCGCAGCGAAGGACCTTATCACCGAAGAACAGCTTGCAGTAAATCCAAATGGAGCAAGCGTGATAAGGTCCTTCGCAAGCTCAGGATGACAGTCACATTTTCCAAACAGCCTCAATCCTCCCCGCCCGCCAGCGCGTACCTCCCGCCACTTATGCGCCTGCTGTTTCTCCTGTTTCTATCGTTGCTGCCCCGGCTGCTGTCAGCGGCTCCCACGCCAGCCGATACGCTGCATCCCCTCAGCCCGGCGCGACTGCTGCGCTACACCTACGCCAACGACCTGTTTTTTCGCACCGACTACTACTTCACGCAGGGCATGACGCTCACGCTGGTACACCCGATGCTGGCGCGGCTGCCGGTACGCCACCTGCTGACGGCCGGCCCGCGCGGCAGCACACAGCAGCACGGCCTCACGCTGCGCTACGATGGATTTACGCCCCTGCGCATCCAGGATGCATTTATTCGGGTGGGCGACCGGCCGTATGCGGCGTATTTGTACGCCTCTTTTTTTCGAATCAGCAACCAGCCGGCCCGCCGCCAGCGCCTGACCACGGCGCTGGAAATCGGCTTTATCGGCCCGGCCGCCGGCGGCAAGGAGCTGCAAACCGCCATCCACCGCGTCACGGGCAACGCTGAGCCGCGCGGCTGGGACTACCAGATTAGCAACGCCCTCATCATCGGCTACCGCGTGGCGTTTGAGAAACAACTAGCCGCCAGCCGGCACATTGAGTTGCTGGGCAATGCCGAAGCTTCATTGGGCACGCTGTACACTTATGCCGGCACCGGACTACGGCTACGGGTGGGAAAGTTCAGGCCCTATTTCGCCAATCTGAGCGTGGCATGTCCAAGTCATAGCGCCGAGCCGCAACCCTGGCAACTCTACGGCGAAGCCGCGCTGAAAGGTCACCTCGTCGGTTACGATGCTACCTTACAAGGCAGTCCTTTCACTAACCGCGACCCATACACACTGCCCGCAGATGCTGTACGCCGGGCCGTTTTGCGCAGCTCCGGCGGCATGGTACTGGCTCATAGCGGGCTGAGCTTTGCCGCCACGGCTACTTGGGTTTCGCCGGAATTCGCGGGGGGCCGCTCGCACCGCTGGGGGCAGCTGGGCGTGACGGTGGCCTTTTAAAGAATCGTACGCGCCGGTCCGACCGCCCCAGGCGGTCCGACCGGTTGTCGTTGTTTAGCAGAACGTGCTTCCTGCAACCGGTCAGACCGCCTGGGGCGGTCGGACCAGCGTCTCTACTTGGCCCGGTGAATAATCAGCACACCCACCAGAATCACCACCATGCCGGCGAAGTGCCACAGGTTAAACGCCTCGCCATCCAGCGCGCCCCAGGCCAGGGCCACGATGGGAATCAGGTAAGTACTCGACGAGGCAAACAGCGCCGTAGACTGCTGAATCAACCTATTAAACAACACCATGGCCACGGCCGTACTCATCGTGGCCAGCAGCGCGATGTAGCCAAACGCCGCCCACGCCCCCGGCACGGTAGCCAGCTTATGCAAAAACTCCGTGCCCAGCAGCAAGTACGCCAGCGCCGGCCCGCCGATAAGTAGCAGCAGCACCGACGTCACCGCCACCGGCGTCATGCCGCCCAGCTTGTGCTTGATAACGTTTACGCTCAGGCCGTAGCCCATGGTCGCAATCAGGATATAGATGCCGTACCAGGCGTTGCCCTCGCCGGCGGGCGTGGCATCGCCGCCGCTGCCACCCAGCTGCAACATCACCACCGTGCCCACCAGCCCGAGCGTGATGCCCAGCACCCGCAAGCCCGTCAGCCGCTGCCGAAACAGCAGCGCCCCCACCAGCAGTGTGAACACCACCGTGAGAGCATTGAGCACGCCCGCCAGCCCCGAGGCCAGCCGGGTTTCAGCATACGCAAACAGAAACGCCGGAATCAGCGTCCCCACCACCCCACTAAGGGCCAGCCACTTGAACCGACTGCGCTCCACCCGCCCCACATGGCGCAGGGCAAAGGGCAGCAGCAGCAGCGCCGCCACGCTCACGCGGGTAGCGCCCAGCTCCATAGCCGAAAACACCACCAACCCCTTCTTCATCAGGATAAACGACGTGCCCCAGATGGAGGCCAAAATGAGCAGCAGCATCCACGCCACGGGCGAGGTAACGGCCGGCGCGGGATTGGCCAGCGCTTCGGTCGCTTCGAGGGAAGCCGTTTCGTCGGCCGCGCCCGGCAGGGTGGTTTCGGGCGCGGTCGTGGCGGCCGATGAAGCAACCCTGGCGGGCATCAGCACGAGTGAGGAATGAGCAGCGGGTGGGAGTTTGGGCGACATGCGGCAAAGGTACAAGCCCCCCGCACGGCGGCCGGCGGGCTTGGTTCTGGCTGCCGCCCCCCGATTCCGGGCTGACTTTCGTCATTTCATCCAACACTACCTAGCCTGATTGTCTCTGAGGGCCTGCAGATGCCTGATATTCGTCAACTTTCCCCTCGAACCCTACTTATGCCCGGGCTGTTGTGATATCCTACCGAAATCCTGCCGTAATTTTGTAGTCCGATTTCGTGTCGATTCCGTCTATGTCGCATCCGTTCAAGGCCGTTAGCCTCTCCTTCAAGAAAGCCCCGCTTGCCATCCGCGAGCTGCTTTCGCTGGACGAGGCCGCCTGCCGCCGCTTCCTGAATACGCTGCACAATGAGCTGGGCCTTAATGACCTGCTCGTGCTGAGCACCTGCAACCGCACCGAGGTGTACTACGCCGCCGAGGACGACCGCAGCCGCGAAATCATCCTCGCCCTGGGCCACCTGAAAGACCGCGCCGACATCGGCCAGTTCCTGCCCTACTTTGACCTGCTGCCCGACGCCGACGCGGCCGTGCAGCACCTCTTCGAAGTGGCCATGGGCCTTGATGCTCAGGTAGTAGGCGACCTGCAAATCAGCAACCAGGTGAAAATGGCCTACCAGTGGGCCGCCGATGCTGACGCCGCCGGCCCTTTCCTGCACCGCTTGCTGCACACCGTTTTCTTCACCAACAAGCGTGTGCAAACTGAAACCAGCTTCCGCGACGGGGCTGCCTCAGTAAGCTACGCCGCCCTGGAACTGGTGGAAGAGCTAACCGCCGACGTGGCCAATCCCAAAGTGTTGGTAGTTGGCTTAGGCGAAATCGGAGCCGATGTATGCCGCCACCTGGCCGCCAGCAAGGCCTTCGGCGAAGTCACCCTCTGCAACCGCACCCGCGCCAAGGCCGAAGAGCTGGCCGCCGAGTGCAACATGCGCATCGTAGAGTTTGAAGACCTCGTGCCCGCGCTGAAAGAAGCCGACGTGGTGATTTCCTCGATAAACCGCGCCGAGCCGTTCTTCACCAAAGAGCTGGCCGAGAACCTCGACGTTCTCAGCTTCAAGTTCCTGATTGACCTGAGCGTACCGCGCAGTATTGCCGCCGATGTGGAGCAGGTACCGGGTGTGCTGGTCTACAACATCGATGCCATTCAGAGCAAGGCCTCGGCCGCGCTGCAAACCCGCCTCGAAGCCGTGCCGCAGGTGCGGGCCATCATCGCCGAAAGCATTGCCGGCCTCAACGACTGGGCCAAGGAAATGATGGTTTCGCCCCTCATCCAGAAGATGAAGGCCAACCTCGAAACCCTCCGTCAGGAGGAACTCGACCGCTATCAGAAAAAAGCCACCCCCGCCGAAAGCAAGCTCCTCGACGAAGCCACCCGCTCGCTGATGCAGAAGATTCTCAAGCAGCACGTGCTGCACCTGAAATCTGCCTGCAAGCGCGATGAGGCCGATAAACTGGTAGCCATGCTGGGCGAGATGTTCGATTTGGAGAAGACGGGCGAAGCCGTTTAACCTTTATTAGCTACAGCACAGAAGCCATCTCATTTACTGAGACTTTAAAAAAGCCCGCCAAATGGCGGGCTTTTTATTTTTCGCCGATGCTTTCTTTGATAGATATCGAGGATGCACACATGATATTTCCTCCTTATTCTCATAGCATTTCAACACTCAGCTCACAGCCAACAACTGAAAGTTATCCACATAATCAGACAATCGTTGCCTACACAAACCTTAAACGCTATTTCACAAAAATATGATAATCAATTTATTAATTATCAATGTTCGAATCCATTTAGGACTAGAGCAGTCCGTTAGCGTTAGGAACCGGCTGTTTGCCCTACGTACTTTTACACAGCACGGTTAATCCACCTCACCTCGGCGGTCTTTGAGAAAAGACAAAGCCCCGGCCGGTGGAACGGTCGGGGCTTAAAAGAAGAAGGTGGTTGAGCACCTAATTCTCCCTGAAGATGAGAAACAAGCGTGTAAAACCGGGAGCCAAGTTTCGACTTGACTTCCAGCTGTCCGACGAGCTAGTGAAGTGGCTTGTCGGACTTGCAGTAGGCAGTGGCGCCCTTTCGGCGGCCATTCACTACTTGTAAGAGGCGGCAAGGGGCTGGGCCGGGAGGTTCGGCCCCTTGTTTTTTGGCGTTATTACGCTGCAAATCTACAGTAAGTTTACGAATCTTCGTAAGGTTTCGTATAACTAGCTTTGTTGATTATCACCCAAATCACCTTGTCTATCAGAACATTAACCGCTAGTTTAAACAATTTATTTTGTAGAATTGGTTTTCCATAAAACTGTAAGTTTACAGATAAACGTAAAAAGGAAAGTCCCGGCACTATGCAGTGTTGGGGCTTTCCTTCTTACATCTTGGGACTTTCTGCATCAAGAGGACGGATTGCCGCGTCGCGCTATGCTCCACTCGCAATGACAAACGTCCCCGTTACGCCATCATCTTTTCGCGCTGCTTGATGCGCTTGTCGTTATTCACCGCCGTGGGCACCACCGTTACCACCACGTATTTCGAGGTGGGCGTGTTGCTCACTTTAGCTACGCTGGTGATGGGTACCAGCGGGTTAGCCTCGGGGAAATAAGCGGAGACGTTGCCTTTCGGAATATCGTAGGGCACGGCTACGAACTTCTCCACGGTACGCTCCTCGCCTTGGTAGTGGCTGGTGATGTCGATGAGGTCCTTCGCTTTGATATTGCGGGCGGCCATGTCAGCCGGGTTCATGAACAGCACGCGGCGCTCGCCGTGAATGCCCCGGTACCGGTCGTTGTACTCGTAAATCGTGGTGTTGAACTGGTCGTGCGAGCGCACGGTCATCAGGATGAGCTGGTCGGGGGCCACTTCGTACTTCTCCAGTGTGGTGGTGGTGAAATGGGCCTTGCCGTCCTTGGTTGTGAATTTGCGCTCGCGGGGGCCGTTGGGCAGGTAGAAGCCGCCCGGCTCGCGCAGCTTCTTGTTGAAGTCCTCGAAGCCGGGGATGACGCGGGCAATGTGGTCGCGGATAACGTCGTAATTCTCCGTCATAGCCACCCAGTCGGTGGTGGTTTTGTCGCCGAGGGTGGCAATGGCCACGCCACTGATGATGGCTACTTCGCTAAGCTGGTCGCCGGCCAGGGGCACCAGGATGCCCTTGTTCTGGCTCACCACGCCCATCGAGTTTTCGCAGCTCGTCATCTGGTGGCCGGACTTCTGCATGTCGATATCGACGTGGGCGAAGGTGGGCAGCAGCAGGCTGGTTTCGCCGGTGGTGAGGTGGCCGCGATTGAGCTTGGTGCCCACGAATACGGTCAGCTTCTGCTTGCGCATGGCTTCGGCAATGAACTCGGTGTCGGGGCCGGCGGCCAGCAGGTTGCCGCCCAGGCTGAAATACACCCGGGTTTTGCCCGCGTGCATGGTCTTGAGGCTTTCTACCACGTCGAGGCCGTCTTCGCGGGGGGCTTTGAACTTGAATTCCTTTTCCAACGCGTCGAGAAAATCCCCCTTCACGCGCTCCCAGATGCCCATTGTGCGGTCGCCCTGCACGTTGGAGTGGCCGCGCACCGGGCAGGTGCCCGCGCCGGGCTTGCCGATGGCCCCTTTCATGAGGTGCAGGTTCACGATTTCCTGAATCGTCTGCACGCCCTGGCGCTGCTGCGTGACGCCCATGGCCCAGCAGGTGATTATTTTCTGCTTGCGCGCCATGAGGTTGGCCGCTTCCAGCAACTGGGCGCGGCTGATGCCGCTGATTTCCTCGATTTCCTCCCAACTCGTGTTGCGAATATTCTGCTCGAAGGAGTCGAAGCCTTCGGTGAATTCGGCCACGAAGCTGCGGTCGACTACCTGGCCCGGGTTCAGGTCCTCGGCCTCGAAGAGGTGCTTCATTATGCCGCGCAACAGGGCCATGTCCCCATCCACGCGCACTTGCAGGAATACGTCGGTGATTTGCGTGCCGTCGCCGATAAGCGCGCCCAGCGCCCGTAGCGGGTTCATGAAATCCTGCGGGTTTTTGAAGGCGATGAGGCCGGCTTCCGGCAGCGGGTTCACGCTGATTATTTTGGCCCCGTTGCGCTTGGCCGCTTGAAGAGCCGAGAGCATGCGCGGGTGGTTGGTGCCCGGGTTCTGGCCGATGATGAGGATGACTTCGGCCTCGTGCAGGTCATTCAGCGTGACCGAACCCTTGCCCAGGCCCAGTGTGGGGCTCAGGGCCGAGCCGCTACTCTCGTGGCACATGTTGGAACAGTCGGGCAGGTTGTTAGTGCCGAACTCGCGGGCAAACAGTTGGAACAGGAAGGCCGGCTCGTTCGGGATTTTGCCCGAGGTGTAGAACACAGCCTCATCGGGCGAAGCGCAGGCGTTCAGCTCTTTGGCGATGATATCGAAGGCATCGGGCCAGGCGATGGGCGAGTAGTGATTGTCGCCGGGGCGCTTCACCATGGGGTGCGTGAGGCGGCCGGTGTTGTTCTGGTCGCGGTCGCTCAGGCGCGAGAGCTCGGCCAAGCTGTGCTTGGCGAAAAGCTCGGGGCCGGCGGCCCGGTCGTCGGCATCGGAGGCGGTGGCTTTGGCACCGTTCTCACAGAATTCGGCTACTGAGCGGTGCTCGTCGGGGTCGGGCCAGGCGCAGCTGGAGCAGTCGAACCCGTTTTTCTGGTTCAGGCCGAGCAGGGCCTTGGTGCCGCGCCCCATGCCGCCCTCGCTCCAGCTGAACTGCATCGATTTGATAACGGCCGTAACACCGGCCGCCACCTTCTCCCGGCCTTCCAGGCGCAGGCCGGTGAGGGCCTCAGGCGGCTGCGCCAGGATGGGGTGCAGGTACTTGGCCTCCATAGTGGGCGGCGCGGGGATGTGCTCTTCGGCGGGCGGAGTGCCGGCGCTGGCTTCGTGCATGGCTTTGCTGGGGTGGTCGGCGTTGGGGATTTCGTGGTCGGCTACCGGGGCGTGGCCCTGGTCGGGTCGTTCGCCGCTTTTGGGGGCGAGGCTGGCTTTCTGCTCGTGCGCCTGACCAGCTTTGCCGGGGTCGGTTTGAGGGGAATCTTCCATGGGGCTCATCAAAACAGAGGGTGGGATTTTAAATAGCGTTAGAAGTTGCCGACGGCACTAGTGGCGGCAGTCCAGGTCCTTCTCAACCAAAATTTGGAGACGCTGGTTTTCAGCCAGTGGCACGTCGTGCGAAAAACCGTTCTGGTCGGTTTCGACCCAGGTTTTGGCCAAGGCAAAAGGCACCAGCACGGTGAGCGCGCCCGGCTCGTAATGCACCTGCACGGGCTCGGCCTCGGGCAGGGTCTGGGCGGGTTCGGAGCCGCGCTCCAGGGCATAGGTCAGGCGCTGAGCGGGGTTGAGCCCGAAGTGCACGGCTCCTTCCACGCGGCCTTTTTCGGCAAATTCGTCCAGCTCGCCCTGGGAGACGCGCAGGCGCAGGGTGTCGTCTTCGATGCGGAGTTTCATGGGGTGGGATTGTGGCTGAAAGTTAAACGGCTGAGGAGGGAGGGTGTTGCCGAACTATAGCTGTTAAGCAAGGTTTTTCTGGCGCCTTAGCCAGTATTAGGCCAGCAGTCGCCAGCCGTGGCTGTAGATGTTGAACCGCTCGTTGCGCACGAAGCCCAGCACGGTCATCCCGAAGCTCTCGGCCGCCTGAATGGCCAGGCTGCTGGGCGCGCCCACGGCCGCTAAAATCCCAATGCCGGCTGCCGCCGCCTTCTGCACCAGCTCGAAGCTCACGCGGCCGCTCACCAGCAAAATATGCTGGTGCAGCGGCAGCCATCCGGCCAGCAGCGCCGCGCCAATTACCTTGTCCAGCGCATTGTGGCGGCCCACGTCTTCGCGCAGCAGCAGCAACTCACCCTCCGGCGAAAACAGGGCTGAAGCGTGCTGGCCGCCAGTTTGCTCGAAGCCGGCCTGGGCGGCGCGCAGCTTCTCAGGCAACTGGTGCACCACGGCGTAGCGCAGGTGCGGGCCGGCGGTGGGCAGCACCGGGCAGGAGGCGGTGCGCACGGCATCAATGCTGGTTTTGCCGCACACCCCGCAGCTGGAGCTAGTGTAGAAATGCCGTTCCATGGCCGCGAAATCAACCTTTACGTGCGCGGCCAGCTCGGCGCGGACCACGTTGCCGGCTTCTTCGGCCTTTTGCACATCGGGGCAGGGAATGATGCCCAGCAGGTCGGCTTTAGTATGGATAATGCCTTCGGTGAGCAGGAAGCCGGCAGCTAATTCCTCGTCGTGGCCGGGCGTGCGCATGGTGACGGAGAGGGTGCGATGCTGGCGCTGGCCGTCGGTTTCGTAGCCCACACGGATTTCGAGCGGTTCCTCGGCGGCGAGCTGGTCGGAGGCGGGCACGGGTGGGCCGCTGCCGCTTACTTTTTGGATGGTGGCGAATTCGTAGCTGGCGGCGGGGAGGAGGATGGCGGGGTCCATGGGAGAATGCAGAAACTATAGAACGTCATGCAGAGCGCAGCGAAGCATCTTGCCCGCAGTTAGTAAACCAATCCTTAAATGAAAAAGATTAGTGGTGGCGGGCAAGATGCTTCGCTGCGCTCTGCATGACGTTCTTTTCAGCATGACGTTCTTGCGATTTCTTTCGTCTGCCCCGAGCCCTCCCCCACCCTCTGCCTATGAAACTCAAACGCCTCACCCGCAATCTCACCTTTTGGGTGCTGCTGGCCATTGGGGCCGGGGCGCTGCTGGGCCACTTCCGGCCCGCCCTGGCCGTGCAGATGGAGCCCCTGGGCAAGCGCTTTATCGATGTGGTGAAGCTGTTCATCAACCCAATTATATTCCTCACCATCACGCTTGGCATCAGCACGATGGGGGATTTGAAGAAGGTGGGGCGCATTGGAGGCAAGGCACTGCTGTACTTCGAGATTGTGACGACGCTGGCGCTGCTCATTGGCGTGGGCGTGGCGGCGCTGGTGCGGCCGGGCGCGGGCGTGAGCACCGGCAAGCTCGATGCCGGGAAAGTGGGCGAGTTCACGAAACGGGCCACGGAGTTCTCCTGGGGCCACTTTCTGGCCGATAACCTGACCTTGCAGGTGCTCATCGTAGCCATTGTGCTGGGCATCGGCCTGAGTAAATACGCGGGCCGCAAGGCCATCATTCACTTCCTGAAGGAATGCTCGAAATACGTGTTTCGGGGGCTGCACTGGGTGATGATGCTGGCCCCCATCGGGGCGTTTGGGGGCATGGCGTTCACGATTGGGAAGTACGGCATTGCCACGCTGCTGCCGCTGGGCAAGCTCATGATTACCGTGTACCTGACCATGGTTTTGTTCGTTTTTCTGGTGCTCGGGGGCATTCTGCGCTACTGTGGCATCGGGATGTGGTCGTTTCTGAAATACATCAAAGCTGAATTGCTGATTGTGCTGGGCACCTCGTCGTCCGAAGCCGGGCTGCCGGGGCTCATGGAGAAGCTGGAGGGCATGGGCTGCGCCCAGCCGGTGGTGGGACTGGTGGTGCCCACGGGCTACTCCTTCAACCTCGACGGCACCACGATTTATCTCTCGCTTTCAACCCTTTTTCTGGCCCAGGTATTCCACATCGAGCTTTCGGGGGCGCAGATTCTGACCATGATGGGCATTCTGATGGTGACCTCGAAGGGTGCGGCGGGTGTAGCGGGCAGCGGCTTTGTGGTGCTGGCCAGCACGCTCACGGCCATGAAAGTGATTCCGGTGGAGGGCCTGGCCCTGCTGCTGGGCGTGGATAGATTTATGTCGGAAGCCCGCTCCATCACCAACTTCATCGGCAACGGCGTGGCCACCGTTTTCCTGGCCCACACGGAGGATGCCCTCGACCACGAACGGGCGGTAGAAGTGCTGGGCCGGCGGCTGCGGCCGCTCCGTTTCCGCAAGGATTACACCAGCGGCGAGTACCTGGGCGAAGCGGCCGAACAGGCCAGCGAAGTGGCTCGCCTGCTGAAAAACAAAAAGTAGAACCAGTGGGGTTATGGGTAGAGACGCATACTTGCGTCCCTACCCCATTCTACCAGACATTTCCCACCTTTGCCCTGTGGAATCCATTACCCTGACCCCGCCCACACCCGCCCCTACGCGCCCCCCCATCCGCTTCGACCGCAACGAGCTGGCCGGCGCGTTTGGCGACCTCGGCACCGATTTGCCGCTGCTCATCGGCGTCATCGCCGCCTCGGGGATTGACAGTGCTTCGGTACTGATTTTATTCGGGCTGATGCAGGTGTTTACCGGGCTGTGGTACCGGATGCCCATGCCGGTGCAGCCCCTCAAGGCCTTCGCGGCGCTGGTTATCGCCCAGAAAATTCCCGGCCGCGTCATTTTTGGCGGGGGGCTGGCTATTGGGGTCAGCATGTTTTTTCTGTCGATAACCGGGCTGATTGATGCGCTGGCGCGGCTGGTGCCCAAGGCCGTGGTGCGCGGCATCCAGTTTGGGCTGGCCTTGCAGCTGGCCACGCTGGCCCTCACCAAGTATGTGGGGGCCGATGGCGCAGCGGGCTACGCACTGGCGGCGGCGGCTTTTGCCGTGACGGTGGTGCTGTTTGGCAACCGGCGCTGGCCGGCGGCGCTCATCGTTATTGCCCTGGGCGTGGCGTATGCGCTGGTTTTTAAGCTCGATTTGGCCACGGCGCAGCGGGCGGTGGGCCTGCACTTGCCCAGCTGGCACCTACCCCAATCGGCCGATATTCTGACCGGCGCGGTGCTGCTGGCCCTGCCCCAGATTCCGCTTTCGCTCGGCAATTCCATTCTGGCCACCAAGCAGGTGGCGCACGATTTATTCCCCGAGCGCGAACTGCTTACCATCAAAAAAATCAGCTTCACCTACGCGCTGATGAATTTGGTGAACCCGTTTTTCGGGGGCTTTCCGGTGTGCCACGGTTCGGGCGGCATGGTGGGGCACTATGCGTTTGGGGCGCGCACGGGCGGGTCGGTGGTCATTTATGGCGGCATTTTTCTGGTGATGGGGCTGTTTTTCAGCCAGGGCTTTGCCGAGGTGGTGCAGATTTTTCCGCTGCCGGTGCTGGGGGTGCTGCTGTTGTTCGAGGCGCTGTCGCTGGCCACGCTGCTGCGCGATGTGAGCGGCAGCCGCAGTGATTTACTGGTGTCGCTGCTGGTAGGCCTGCTCTGCGCGGGGCTGCCGTACGGCTACCTGGTGGGCCTGATTGTGGGCACGGCCATCTACTACGCCATGCAGCGCGGCTGGGTAGGGCTGGGGAAACACTAGCGGCTGGCGGCCTTTCTCTAAACACCAGACAGGCTGATTACGAGTCCAAAGGCGGCGCTACCAACGTTAGTGATGATTCCATTTCCTCGGCCAGAATGCGGACGGGCTGCTTGTGCTCATCCACGGCCACAAAGGTGAACAGGCCGGTTACGGCCTTGTGACGGTCGTCGGAATACATCTGCTCCACGAATAATTCGACGCGCACTTTGAGGCTGGTGCGGCCTACGTGCTCGATGTTGGCTACTAATTCGACCAGCGAGCCGCCGGGGATGGGGTGCGTGAAATCGACCCGCTCGGAAGAAACCGTCACCATTTTCAGGCGCGAGAAGCGGGTGGCGGCGATGAAGGCTACCTCGTCCATGAGCAGCAGCGTGGTGCCGCCGAACAGGGTGTCGTAGTGGTTGGTAGTGTTGGGAAAAACGGCTTTGAAAATGCGCGTCTCGGCGCGGGCAATGCGGTCGGCAAGAAGCATGAGCTAACGGGGATAAGAGGTGATAAACGGCCTCCGTTTGCGTTCAAGCCCCATTCTTCATAAGCCAGCCACCGGCCGCACCACGCCCCGGCCACGCCCCAGGCGCAGCGGCACGGCACCGCCGATGCCAGCCCCAAAGCGCGAGGGCAGCATCACTCGGCGGCCGGCAGGTCTCCTGACTTGTTTCGGGTGAGCCCCGCCCTTCTCGGCCCGTTTTCAGGGGGCCAATGGGCATGTCTGGGGCCGCCGGCTCCGGCGGGCTAGGCCGGGAAACTCACAGTAGCGCGTCTGTTCGGGAGTTGCACCCGATTCCCTTTTAAGTTTTACCCCGGCTGAAACCGGGGCTAAAAACCGTCCGCTGATTGAAGGAAATCAAACCGAGAACCAACGCGGCGAAGGTACAGCACGAGCGGCGGGGATGGCGCGGGCCTGTGGCCCGTGCCGGCTATTAGCAGGCCTCTGGCCTGCAATTGTTGAACGATGACCGAACAGCGCGGACGCCCGCGGGCCTGGAGGCCCACCAATAGTCGGCACGGGCCACAGGCCCGCGCCATCGCTGTAATTACCCCTACTCCACCGCCGTGGGCACCTTCTCATTGGCCTTTCGTAGCGGCAGCTCCGGCACCAGCAGCGTGAGCAGCAGGCCGCCCACTACCAGCAGAATATCCACCATATACACCCGCCGGATAGCCGTGGCGAAGGCGGCCCGCACCGCCGGGTCGGCCGCGCCGGCGGTGGTGGCGGGCACGGCCGGGCCTTCGGCTACCACCGCCGGGCGGGCGGCCGTGGCGGGAGTCTGCGCGGCGGCCGGCAGGCTGTGGGCCAGCGTGAAGGTGAGCACCGCGCCCAACGCCGAGGCCGCCAGCGCCCCACCAATCTGCCGAAAGAACTGGCTGGCCGAGGTAGCCTGGCCCATGAGCGTGGGCTCGGTGGCGTTCTGGACGGCCAGGGTGTAGAGCGGCATCGTAGGTCCCAGGCCCAGGCCGCAGACGGCCAGGTAAATGAGCACCTGATAATACTGCACCGTGGGCGGCATGGTGGCCAGCAGGCTCAGCCCCCCGAGCAGCAGCACGAGGCCGCCCAGCATCCAGCGCTTGTAGTGGCCGAAGCGCGATACCATCTGGCCGGCCAGCATCGAGCCCGTGACCACGCCCAGCGACAGCGGCATCAGGCTGGCCCCCGCCCGCGTGGCCGACTCGCCCAGCACGTTCACCATAAACAGCGGCTCGAAAATGATAACGCCCAGAAACGCCCCGCCCATGCAGAACAGCGCCGCATTGGCCGTGCGGAACACCGGGTTTTTGAACAGACTGAAATTGAGAATCGGGTTCTCGTGCCGCAGGCTGCGCCCCACAAACAGCACCAGCGCCACCGCTGCTCCGGCCAGCAGCCCAAGCGTGAGCGCGCCCGCCCACGGATACAGCGCCCGGTTGAGCTGCAAGGCCACCACCAGCGGCCCCAAGCCGGCCATCAGCAACGCGGCGGAGATAAAATCGAACGGCTTGGGTTCGGTGCGCGGGCGTAGCGGCGGCATTTGGGTGATGATGAACCAGAGGGCCAGCAGGCCCAGCGGCAGGTTCACGTAGAACACCAGCCGCCAGCCTGCCACGCCGGGAATCAGCCCCGTACCCTTATCCGTGAGAAATCCGCCCAGCAGCGGCCCCAGCACCGACGACGTGCCAAACACCGCTCCCGTAAACCCCTGGTAGCGCCCCCGCTCGGCCGGCGCAAACAAATCGGCGATGATGATGAAGGCCATGGCAAACAGTCCCGCCCCGCCAAACCCCTGAATGGCCCGGAACACCACCAGTTGCGTCATGCCATCGCCCAGCACGGGCAGCGTCCCGAACTCGCCCGCCAGCCCGCACAGCCCCGAGCCCACCAGAAAGATGCTCACCGCCACAATCTCAATGGTGCGCCGCGAGTACATATCGGCCAGCTTGCCGTAGATGGGCACCAGCGCCGTGCTGGCCACCAAATAAGCAGTAGCTACCCACGTAAACCGGTCGAGCCCGTGCAAATCGGCCACAATGCGCGGCAGCGCCGTGCTCACGATGGTCTGGTCGAGCGAGCCCAAAAACATGGCCAGCAGGATGCCGGCGAAGGTGAGCATCTTCTGGCGGTGGGTGAGGGTTTCGGTCAAGGGGAAGGAAAATGGAAGTCTGGAGCAAAAAAGAACGTCATGCTGAGCGTAGCCGAAGCATCTCTACTGAGGAAGTAATCAGTTACTCTCGCGGTAGAGATGCTTCGGCTGCGCTCAGCATGACGTGTTACTATACGCGCCCGGCGCCAAATGTTATAGCAGCGAGCGGATCCACCCGCCATCCACCGGCACCGACGTGCCCGTGATGTAGCTGGCCCGCTCCGAGCACAGAAACGCCGCCAGCGCCGCAAATTCGCGCGGCTCGCCCAGTCGGCGCATGGGTATTTCGGCCTCCCAGCGTGCCGTGGCCTCGGTCGATGAAATGCCTTCGCGAGCGGCCGTAGCCTCGGCCAAGCCCACCACGCGCTCGGTGCGGGTGTAGCCGGGCAGAATGTTATTCACGGTGATGCCTTGCGCTGCTACTTCGGTGGCTAGGGTGCGGGCCATGCCCGTCACGGCCGCCCGCAGGCTGTTGGAGAGCATGAGGTTGGCCACCGGCTGCTTCACCGAAATGGAGGTGATGTTGAGAATGCGGCCCCAGCCACGCGCCTTCATACCGGGCAGCACGGCGCGGGTCAGCTCCACCACGCTGGTGAGGAGCAGGCTGGTGGCGGCCTGCCACTGGTCGGCGCTCAGCGTGTCGAAGGTGCCGGCGGGCGGGCCGCCGGCGTTGGTCACCAGGATATCGATGCGGCCGAAACGGGCCTGGCCGGCTTCGACGAGACGGGCCACGGCGGCGGGGTCGGCCACGTCGGTGGCTATGCCCAGCACGGGCGTGCCGTATGCTTGCTCGATGGCCGCGCAGGTTTCCTGCAAGGCCGCATCGTGGCGGGCGCAGAGGATGAGCGCCGCGCCCTCGGCGGCCAGTTCTTCGGCCACGGCGCGGCCCAGGCCCTGGCTGGCGGCGGCCACCAAGGCAACTTTCCCTTTTAGTCCGAGGTCCATAAACGGGCTATTTCAGGCGCAGGTAGTCGTCCGATTTATCGAGCCAGTCCTGGCGGGGCGGGCTGAAAATATCCACGTCAAGCGTGTCTTCGATGGCCTCCGCCTTGTGCCACACATTGGACGGAATGTGCAGTACTTCCCCCACACCCACCACAATGGGCTCGGCATCCTCAGAGCCAATCCAGAAGCGCAATGCCCCTTCGAGAATGTATGTAATTTGCTCGTTGTGGTGCTGGTGCAGGGGCACGATGCAGCCTTTTTTGAGGTAGACGTGGGCCAGCATCATCTTGTCGCCGGTGATGAGGCGGCGCGAGAGCTGGTCGGTCACCTGCTCTTTGGGCATATCGTCCCAGGTGTATTTGGTGGCGGTGGGGTTGTCGGGCATGGGGTGTTTGAGTGGGAGCAAAGAATTAAGAAGAACGTCATGCTCATCTGGCGTCCGCGCAGCCGAAGCATCTCGCTCGGGGTAGTAACTCAATCGCAAGGAAAGGGTTGCTGCCTTCGAGCGAGATGCTTCGGCTGCGCGGACGCCAGATGAGCATGACGTTCTATTTCCCTTGGCTTTCCTACTCCCAAACCCTACACCCGCACCCTACTCGCCACCGCCGACACGCACAATCCCATGAAGGCAATCAGCGCAAACGACACCCGCAAGCTCGTGGCCCCGGCCAAGAAGCCAATAATCGGCGGTCCCAGCAGAAACCCGAAGAAGCCGATGGTGGACACCGCCGCCAGCGCCATCCCGGCCGACATATGGGTAGACTTGCCCGCCGCCGAGTACACCAGCGGCACCACCGCCGACGTGCCAAACCCCACCAGCAGAAACCCCAGCAGCGCCGTGGGCAGCATCGGCCACGCCACGGCAATACTCAAACCGGTGGCGGTGAGCAGGCCGCTGAGCTGAATCACGCGCTTCGAACCGAGGCGGTGCGCCAGCCAGTCGGCCCCGAAGCGGCCGGCCGCCATCGTACTCATAAAGGCTGTGTAGCCTGCCCCCACCCAGTCCTTATCGGCCTGAATGACTTTCTTGAAATACACCCCGCTCCAATCAAACATCGCCCCCTCGCAAATGAGCGCGCAGAAGGCAATGGCCCCCAAACCCAGCAGTTCCTTGTCGGGTTTCACGAAGATGGGCTGGTCGGGGTCGACGCCCGAATCCTCGCGCACGGTGGAGCCGGCAGCTACGGCCAAGCCGGTGAGGATAAACAGGGAAATGAAGATGAAATGGATGCCCGGCGGCACCGCGTGCCCAATCATAAACGAGCCCACGGCCGCCGCCACAAACCCCGCCAGACTCCACAGCCCATGGAAAGAGGCCATGATGGGCTTGTGCTGATAGAGCCGCTCCACGCCCACAGCCTGGGTATTCACCGAAATATTGGTGAGGTTGCCACCCACCCCGAAGATAATCAGGCACGGCAGCAGCTGCCAGAGGCTGCCGGCCCAGCCCAGCCCCAGCAAGGCCGTAGCGTAGAGCACCACGCCCCACAGCACCACCCGGCGGCTGCCGTGCTTGGCCACCAGCCACCCTGCCAGCGGCAGCGACAGCAATTGCCCCAGCGGAATGGCCAGCAGCACGCCGCCCAGCGCCGCCTCCGAAATACCCATCTTCTGCTGCACGCTCGGAATGCGCGAGGCCCAACTGGCAAAGCACAGGCCCAATAGAAAAAACAATGCCCCCACGGCCAGGCGGTGGGTTTTGCGGGAAACATAGCCGGCGGCCGGCGGTAGCGAAATCATATCCATCATCCAAAAATCTGGTCGGCAATCAGCCGGGGCCGGGGCTCCGGTTTCGGCAAATTACAAGCATTGCCAACGCCGGCCAACGCCGGGAAGTTGCTCTATTTAGAAAAGAGGCGCTTCTCCGTCAGCAAACGTTTCCGACTTCATCAAGCTTCAGAATCAGCTCAAAAATTTCTAATTATCAGCGTTTTACATACCACACCCGTTAACTACCTAATTGAATAAACGCTACTCCAATAGCTTCGCCAGCTCCCGACGGTACTGCGGGTTATCGGTCATGCCGTTGTGGCGCGCGCCGGGCAAAACGATGAGCTTATCCGTGGGCTTGAGCAAGGCCTTGAGCCGAAGGGTCGAATTGTAGTCAATTACCTCGTCGTGGTCGCCGTGAAATAGCACGATGGGCGCACCGACCTGGCCGATAAGCTCGTTGGTGGGCATGGGGTAGCGCAGCACAAAGCCCGGCACGAAAGGATAAAGACGCGTCGCCATGTCGCGCATGCTGAAGTACGGGGCCTGCAAAATCAGCAGCCTGGGGTGATGATGGACGGCCAGCCAGGTGGCCGGCCCGGTGCCGAGCGAATAGCCGAGAATAACCGTGCGGTTTTCGGGATATTCGGATTGAAGCCGTTGGTAAACCGTGTCTACGTCGGCCAGCATCTGGGCCTGGTTGCTGATGGTGCCGCCACTTTTGCCGTAGCCCCGGTAGTCGAGCAGGAACACGTCGTAGTGCAGGGCAGTGTATGTGGCGGCGGCATCGCCCCAGCTATCGAGCGCGCCGCCATTGCCGTGAAGGTAAAATATCAGCCCTTTAGAGTTCGGGGTTTTGAAAAGCAGGCCGTGCAGCCGGGTGCCGTCGGCGGCCGTGGTCCACCGCTCCTCAAACTGGCCCGGGAAATGAAACTGATAGCCGGCCGGCAAATGCGTGGGCGCGAACAACAGCTTCTCCTGCTTGAAATACAGCACGCCGCACAGCAACACGTACAACGCCGCCACCACGCCTACCACGATAAGCACAACTTTCATAAGCAACTGGCCGCAGCCTACCGAAGCAACTGCCTCCGGGGCTGCCAAGGTAAATCCGCCGGGGCGAAAGGCCCTACCCCCCAATCGTGGCCATGCTCTCGAAGCTGAGCTGGTGCAGGGGCCGCTGCCGCTCCGCCTCGAAGCCATTGGCCGCCCGGTGGCGGAAAGCGGCCGAGAGCGCCGCCACGATTTCCTCGTCGGATTTGCCGCCGCGCAACAGGGCGCGGGTATCGAGCACGCCCTGGTCGTAGAGGCAGGTTTTGATGCCGCCTTCGGCCGTGAGGCGCAGGCGGTTACAGGTACCGCAGAAGGTACGCGAGTAGGCTGCGATAATGCCCACCGTGCCCCGGTGCCCCGATATAGTGTATTCTGAAGCCGTGGCCCCGGCCGCCATGCTCACCGGCGTGAGCGCGCCAAAATGGTCTTCCAGGTGCTGGCGGATACGGATGTGGTTCCAGGGCAAGGAGGCGGGGCCGGCTTCGTGGCTGCCGCCGTTGAAGGGCATTTCTTCGATGAAGCGCACGTCCACGGGCAGGTCGCGGCTGAGGTCGGCCAGCGGAATGAGGGCGTCGATGTTCTGGCCGTCCATCACCACGGCGTTGATTTTTACCTGAATCCCGGCATCGAGCAGGGCGTGGAAGGTTTCCAGCACCTTAGGCAGCTCGTCGCGCCGCGTGATTTGGAAGAACCGCTCGCGGTTCAGCGTATCGAGGCTGAGGTTCACGGCCTTCACGCCCAGGCGGGCCAGGGCGGGCACGTGCGGCGCGGTGAGCACGCCGTTGGTGGTCAGACTGATGTCATCGATGCCCGGCAGCTGGGCCAGGCGCTCCATGAAGGGCACCAGGTCGCGCCGCACGAAGGGCTCGCCGCCCGTCAGGCGCACTTTGCGCACGCCCAAGCCGGCCAGCAGGCCCGTGAGGCGCAGCATTTCCTCGTAGCTCAGCAGCTCGTGCTTGGGCATGTACTTGATGCCTTCTTCGGGCATACAGTAGAAGCAGCGCAGGTTGCAGCGGTCCGTTACGGCCAGGCGCAGGTATTCCAGCGGGCGGCCGTGCTGGTCGAAAAGGGGCGTGACGGCCGGCGCGGCCGGGGCGAGGATAGATGGAAGCACGTTTATCACCAATTTTGCCCGGCTGTACGTAAGACAGCCGGCTTGTGGTAAACCCCGGACGGCGGAAAGGTGTTCAGCCCACAGCCCCAAGCTCGGCCAGCGGCCGGGTTTCGCCCCAAAATTTACGTCGAAAGATATGTCATTAAAAGTCTCCCTCTTCGGCATCACCCGCGACATCGTGGGCACGTCCGTCATCGAGCTGCCGGCCCCCGCCCCCGCCACCGTGGGCGAACTGCTGGCCGAAATGCGCCGCCAGTATCCCGCCCTCGGCGACCTGCGCAGCTGCGCCGTGGCCGTGAACAACGAGTACGCCAGCGCCGATACGCCGCTGCACACGGTGGACGAAATTGCCCTCATCCCGCCCGTGGCCGGCGGCTGATTTTCCGTAGCGTGGACTTTTAGTCCGCGTGTGAACCGCATAATTCTGAATCTACTGACTCGCGGACTAAAAGTCCACGCTACTGCCTGCATGACCCCACACCTCGCCATTACCGACCAGCCCATTGACATTGCCGCCGCCCTCGCGGCCGTGCAAACCGACACCGCCGGGGCGGTCAATTCCTTTATCGGCACGGTGCGCAACCAGTCGGGTGGGCGACCGGTGCGCCGCCTGCACTACGAGTCCTACGACAGCATGGCCCTCACGCAGCTGGGCCACGTCGTGGCGCAGGCTTACGAGAAGTGGCCTATGCTCCAGAAAGTAGCCGTGGTGCATCGCAAAGGCACTTTAGAGCTCGGCGATGTGGCCGTGGTGGTGGCCGTAGCCACACCGCACCGCGCCGAAAGCTTCGCCGCCTGCCAGTTCATCATCGACACACTGAAGCAGGTGGTGACCATCTGGAAACGCGAGGAATATGAGGATGGGACCGAGTGGGTGGCGGCGCACCCGTAATGCAAGCTCGTGTAATCGGCTGTCATGCTGAACGCAGTGAAGCACCTTATCACGTCAGAACCAATCGTTCCAACGTGATAAGGTGCTTCACTGCGTTCAGCATGACAAACGCAAAGCAAACAATGATTTACTTGCTTGGAATCAGGTACCCTAGCGACAATTGAAACGCCGAGTGGCGGGCGTTTTTCAGGTCGCCGTAGAAGTCGCTGTTGTTGCTGGGTTTCACAAAGTCGCTGAAGGCGCCGGTGTAGCGCAGGCTCAGGCTCAGGCCGTTTTCGGCTTCGTAGCCCACGCCGGCCAGGTAGCCCAGCTCGCTGCGGTTGAAGCCGCTCACGTCGGTTTTGTTCTGGGACTCAGTGGTAGTGGGCGTGCCGCCGAGGGCCGGCGTGGTGGTGGTTTTGGTTTGGTTGTTGGCGCTCAGCAGGTAGGAATACTGCGGGCCGGCCTCGAAAATCAGGCCCGAAGCACGCACCTTCAGCAGCACTGGCACATCGAGGTAGTTGTAGTTCACGCTTCCTTCGCGCTTCTGCTTGCCGCCGAGCAGGCCGGTATATTCGGTGGGCTTGTTTTCGAAGCCTTTCTGCGAGTACAGCACCTCGGGCTGCACCGAGAAAAAGCCGTCGGTGGTGACGGGAATGTTGAGCATGGCCCCGCCCAGGAAGCCGAATTTATTATTGTAAGTATCCTGATTTTGAATGTTGCCGGCCAGGTTGGAGTAGTTGGCCCCGGCGCGCAGGCCGATGCGGATACTTTGGGCCTGAGCCGAAGAAACAGCAGCCGTAGCCAGAAGCGCGGCAGCTAAAATTGCAGTCTTTTTCATGATGAAATAGGGTTAATTGATAAGACGTGTCGCGGGCGCTTCTATCAAAAACGTGCCAACACGCGGCCCTAACGCCCATTACCCAAATAATAGTCTGAGCAGTAAGGCAAAAAAATAACCGCCGGGCGGGCGGTTATTCCTGGCAGTAGGTCGGTTTGGCAGGCTAGCGGCTTAGCTCCTGGGTGGCGGCGGCGCGCTCGGCGGGCGTGTTCACGTTGCGCAGCTCATCGGGCGCGGGCGGGGCCAGCAGCTCGATATCGGAGTTAATCAGCGCCTTGCGCGGGCAGGAGTAGCCGAGGCTCAGAAACCGCAGCAGCTGCCCGTAGCTGTGCGGCTCCCAGATGCTCACCAGCGGCTCCGGAAACTCATCCCACGGGCTGCGGAAGGAGGTGGCCATCCGCGCCGGCTGCCGGTTAGTCACCAGGTATTCCAGGGTGTCGCGGGTGAGGAAGGGCAGGTCGCAGGCCAGTACCAACCAGGCCGCGTTGGGGTCGGCCTGGAAGGCGGACAGGATGCCGCCCAGCGGGCCGAGGTTCAGGAAAGTATCGGGTATGGCGGTGAGGCCGGCGGGCAAGTCGGCGGCCTGGTCGGGGCGCACGGATACGCGCACGTCGGGGCAGAATTCGGCCAGCAGCGCGGCGGTGTGCTGGCGCTGGTCGAGGCTGTGGTAGTGGAGCGCGCCTTTGTCGGTTTGCATCCGCTCGCTGCGGCCACCGGCCAGCACGAGGCCGCGCAGCACGGGCACCGCCAGCTGGTACCATTGCTTGATGAAGGCCGCGATTTTAGCGGTGTCATTCAGCGGCAGCACGGGCGGCAGCGGTGCGGCACTGAGGTGCTCCAGCAGTACGGCGGGCAGTTCGGCCTGGCCTTCGGCGAGGAGAATGAGGCGCACGTCAGTGAGGCGGTCGAGCTTCTTATCGAGCGGCTTGCGCGGGTCGACGATGACGACCTGCTGGCGGGCGCGGAAGTGGTTGCCGTTCACCAGCACGATGCTTTCGTGGGCCAGTAATTCGGGCTGCGAAAACCGGTCCAGCGCCCGCGTCAGGTTGAGCTGGCGGTAGGTGATTTTATCCACCAGCTCGGCCGAAAGGCCATTTTCGGCCACGTAAGGCACCGGCTTAGCGGCGGTATCTGAAGATTCTTCAGCAGCGGCGGAGTCGCCGGCGGCATGGTCGGCATCCACGTAGGCCACGCGCAATTGTGGGGCCAGCAGCGGCAGCAGCCGGGCCACCAGCGTTTGAATCTCGCCGCAGGGCGCTCCCAGAATGGCCAGCTCGTGGCGGCCGAATTCGCCCACATCGGGCCGGACCAAGGCGGCGTGCTTGGGCCGCTTTACGGTTGAGTTTGGTAGACTATCCATTTCGGAATTTACGAATTTTCGGCGCGATGGAAATCTTTTTTGCCGCCGGTCTTCTCAATGAGCTGCACGCCTTCGATGGAAATATCGTGCGAAAAGGCTTTGCACATGTCGTAAATGGTGAGCGCGGCCACAGTGGCGCCGGTCAGGGCTTCCATCTCCACGCCGGTGCGGCCGGTGACCACGGCAGTGCAGACGATGCGCAGGGCCGTGGGCCCGTCGGGCTCGATGGTGATGCTGCAATCATCCAGTCCCAGCGGGTGGCAGAGGGGGATGAGGTCGGCGGTTTTTTTGGCCCCCATGATGCCCGCCAGGATGGCGGTGTGGATAACCGGGCCTTTGTGCGAGGGCATTTCGCCGGCCTGTACGCGGCTCAGCAGCTCCTCGCCCAGCACTACGCGGCAGTGGGCGCGGGCCACGCGGCGGGTCGGCGTTTTCTGGCCGACATCCACCATCGTGGGTTGGTTGGCGGCGTTGACGTGGGTGAAATTCTTGGTTAGCATAGGGCTGTAGAGACGCATAATTGCGTCTAATCGTTGGATGGGTTCTAGCGCGGACTTTTAGTCCGCGACACCGGGTGCCGTGCGGAGGCGCGGACTAAAAGTCCGCGCTACATCTCACTTAGCCAACTCGGCGGTGAATTGTTTCGGCGCAAACTATTGGACTAGTCAGCCGTTTTCAACCCAGCGCCGGGCCACAACAGCCCCGGTAGCCCCGGCGAAATCCGCCCCCATCCACCCCGATTCTCATCATGACCAATACCGCATTAGTAGTTGGTGCCAGCGGCATCATCGGCAGCAACCTGGCCCAGGAGCTGCTGGCAAATAACTGGCCCACCTACGGCCTAGCCCGCCGTCCCGGCACCGATATTCCCGGCCTGCAACCTGTGGCCGCCGACCTCATGGACGTGGCCAGCCTCGAAGCTGCCCTGGCCGACATCAAGCCCACGCACGTCTTCATCACCAGCTGGATGCGCAACGATACCGAAGCCGAGAACATCCGCGTGAACAGCGCCATGGTGCGCAATCTGCTGGCCGTCCTCGGCCCGAAACATTCGGTGCAGCACGTGGCACTAGTAACCGGCCTGAAGCACTATCTCGGGCCGTTTGAAGCCTACGTGAGCGGCGGCGTGGCCCCGCCTACGCCCCTGCGCGAGTCGCAGCCCCGCCTGGCGCTCGACAACTTTTACTACGCCCAGGAAGACGAAGTGTACGCTGCCGCCGCGCGCGACGGCTTCACCTGGAGCATCCACCGGCCGCACACCATCATCGGCAAAGCGGTGGGAAATCTGATGAACCTGGGCACCACGCTGGCCGTGTACGCCAGCATCTGCAAGGCCACGGGGCGGCCATTTCGCTGGCCCGGCTCGCGGGCGCAATGGGAAGGGCTGTCGGACGTGACCGATGCCCGCGTCATCGCCAAGCAATTGGTGTGGGCCGCCACCACCGAGGCCGCCCGCAACGAGGCCTACAACGTGGTGAACGGCGACATTTTCCGCTGGAGCCAGCTGTGGGGCCGCCTCGCCGAGTGGTTTGGCGTGGAGGCCGTGGGCTTCGATGGCAGCATTCACCCGCTGGAAGCCGAGATGGCCGGCGATGCCGAGCTGTGGCGCGAAATCGCCAACAAGAATGGTTTGGCTGAAGCTGATTTGAGCCGCCTGGCCTCGCCCTGGCACACGGATTTGGATCTGGGCCGGCCCATTGAGGTGATGACGGACATGGCGAATAGCCGCAAGCGGGGCTTCACCGTGTTTCAGAGTACGGAGGATTCATTCTTTGATTTATTTGCGAAGCTGCGCGAAGACCGGCTGATTCCGTAGGACGGTGTAGGGGCGGGGCCTGCCCCCGCCCGTCGTTGAACGACACAAGCGCGAGCCTAACGACGGGCGGGGGCAGGCCCCGCCCCTACTTCCATCAAATTCCCATGCTCTCCCCCGCCGAAGCCACCGTCCGCGTCCTCGCCACCGCCCGCCCGCTGCCCACCGAAACCGTGGCCCTGCCCCATGCCGCCGGCCGCATCCTGGCCGAAACCCTCACGGCCGACCGTGATTTCCCTCCCTTCAACCGGGTGGCCATGGACGGCATCGCGGTGAGCTTCGCCGCCTGGGCCGGGGGCCAGACGGAATTCGACATCGCCCACACCCAGTATGCCGGCGAGCCCGCCCGCCCGCTGCCCAGCCCGCAACAGGCCGTGGAGGTGATGACCGGTGCCGTGCTCCCCGCCGGGGCCGACATAGTCATTCGCTACGAGGACCTGCTGCTGCACGACAACCGCGCCCGCATCCAGATTCCGCCGCCCGCCGCGGCCGGCGTCAACATCCACCACCAAGCCGCCGACCGCCACGCCGGCGATGCCCTGCTGCGGCCCGGCACCCGCCTCGGCCCGGCAGAGCTGGCCGTGGCCGCCACCGTGGGCGCCGCCGAAATGGCCGTGCTGCGTGCTCCGGTAGTGGCCGTGGTGAGCACCGGCGACGAGTTGGTGGGCATCGGGGCCACGCCCCTGGCGCACCAGATTCGGCGCTCCAACGTGTATGCCCTGCAAGCGCTGTTTGCCCAGGCTGGGGCCGATATTTCGCTGTTTCACCTCTCCGATAATGTGGAGGAGCTGCGCGTAGGCCTCACCAATATCCTGGCTGCCGGCTTCGATGCCGTGGTGCTGAGCGGGGCCGTGAGCAAGGGCCGCGCCGACCACCTGCCGGGCCTGCTGCGCGAGCTGCACGTTGAGGAAATCTTCCACGAAGTGCAGCAGCGGCCGGGCAAGCCGCTCTGGTTTGGGGCGCGGGCCGACGGGCCGGTGGTGTTCGGGCTGCCCGGCAACCCGGTGTCCACCTTCATCACCGCCTGCCGCTACGTGCGGCCCTGGCTGCGCGCCGTGCAGCAGCCCGCCAGCGCGTCCGAAACGGCTGCCTCTATTGAAGCTCCCCAGCCGGCTGTGCTCACCGTCGATATCACCTTCAAGCCCCAGCTCACACACTTTGTGCCCGTGCGTATGACCGTGGACGCGGAAGGCCGCCGCTTGGCCACCCCGCTCCGCGTGGGCGGCTCCGGCGACATGATGGGGCTGGTCGGTGCCACTGCGTTTCTGGAACTGCCGCCGGAGCCGGCCGTATTTGCGGCGAGGACTGTGTGGCCGGCCTGGGGGTTATAGCACATACTTTAGCTTGTGCCAGGCCTGAATGCTGATTGCACGGGCGTGCAATGCTCTTTCGCATCCTCAAAAGCCAATTACACGGGCGTGCGACGCACTTCTGCATTATCAAAAGCCGGCTGCACGGGCGTACAATGCCCTTCCACACCCTCAAAAGCCGACTGCACGCCCGTGTGACGCGCTTCCGGGCCCTCGAAAGCCGGCTACACGCCCGTGCAATGTCCTTTTGGACATCCAAAAGCCGACTGCACGGGCGTGCGACGCACTTCCGGTAGTACTGAAAGCCAACTGTACTGAGGTACGCCGCCCTTCCACTCCTCCGAAATGCCGGCTACGCCAGCAGCTGCCGCAGCCGCAGGTGTTGCAGCAGCATGATGGTTTTGCCGTCCTGGATTTCGCCGGTTTTTATCATCGCCAGGGCCGCTGGCAGGGGCATTTCGAGCACTTCGATTTCCTCTTCTTCGATGCCGCCGCCGGCGTGCTGTTCGGTGGCCGCCGAGTATTCGGCCAGGTAGAAAAACAGGCGCTCCGTGACCGAGCCGGGGCTCATATAGGCCTCCATCACCTTCTCGACGTGGGTGAGGCGGTAGCCGGTTTCCTCCTCCGTTTCGCGGATGATGGCCGTGTCCGGGTGCTCATCATCGAGCAGGCCGGCGCAGGCTTCGATGAGCATCCCCGTGGGGTTGCCGTTCACGAAAGTGGGCAGGCGGAACTGCCGGGTCAGGATGACGTGGTCGGTGGCGGGGTCGTGGAGCAGGATAACGGCCCCATTGCCCCGGTCGTAGGCCTCGCGTGACTGGGTTTCCCAGGTGCCGTTTTTGCGTTGGTAGTCGAAGGTGATTTTGCGCAGGGTAAACCAGTCGTCGGACAAGGTTTGCTGCTCGCGGAGGCGGATTCGTTCGTTCATGCCGGGGTCGAAAGTTCGTTACTGTTCGTTTTTGTTTCTTTGCGATTGTTTAGAACAAGTAACACCACGGCGATGAATTTCCAGCTGCGCAAGCACCACTTACTGGCCACCCTGGAGCAGCACGGCACCGTGCTGGTGGCCGAGGCCGCCCAACAACTAGGCACCACGCCCATCACCATCCGGCGCGATTTGGCCC